>DXLO01000001.1 GCA_019414665.1 Bacteroides sp.
TAAAATTAATGGATTTAGCACATGAAACAGCACGGAATCTGAAGAAGAACCAAAACACTTTTATGTAAGGTAAATCAAACATTCCACCTTCTACTTCAATGGTTTCTCAAAATATACTATCTTTGCCTCCCATTACAAACAGATAAACCACTATAAAGTATGACCTACATGAAAATACTTTTGCTCTTGATGTTCTGTACAGTCCTGCCGATGCAAGCCCAACAGATGAAGAAACTTACTGATTTGAAAGATTTTGAAGCCCGTCTGCTGCAAGAGGCTAAAAATATAGAGTCCATCGAAAGTAATTTCACTCAGATAAAATATCTGGATGTATTCGATGAGAAAATAACCTCGAAAGGAACGTTCTATTATAAAAAGAGCAATAAGATATGCATGGACTACGCCCAGCCCATGAACTACCTTATCGTGATCAACAACAACCAACTGAAAATAGTATCGGACGGAAAGAAAAGCATCATGGACCTTCACTCCAATAAGATGATGAACCAAATGCAGGATATGCTTACCGCCTGCATGGTGGGCGACCTGTCCAACATGTCGCCCGGCTATGCTTTGGAATATTTTGAAGACGCCCATTACTATCTCATTCAAATCAAGCCCGTCAGCAAAGCGGTAAAGGCATATATCAACCAGATTCAAATTTATTTAGACAAAAAAGACATGTCTGTCCACAAACTACGTTTATCGGAAACCGCAACCAACTATACCGAATACGAATTCTCGGACAAGAAATTCAATTCTTTGAAAGATGAGGCAAAGTTTACGATACGCTAGCTGGCTGCTGTTGCTGTTTATCCTGCTCTCCTGCTCACACCGGGTGACAGGGGAAGCTACGGCACTGCCTCCCATCCTGCAGGCAGAAGCACAGTCGCAAAAGTACAACTTGCAACTGGATTTCATGAAACATCATTTCAGCGGAATGCTCATTGTCCGCCAAATGCCTGATAACGAAATCCGTATCCTGGGATCCACTTACTTTGGCCTCAGCCTTTTTGACTTTTCCTTGCACCGCGACACTTTCATAGTAAACAGTTGCATTGAACCGATGAGGAAGAAAAAGATGCTGAAAATACTGGAAACTGATTTCAAAAATCTATTTCTAAAGAGTGAAAAAGCACGTATTAAAAAGAAAAGTAGTACTTTTGAGCAAAGAATCAGTGGCAAAGGATTTGGAAAGACGGTATTCACCTTGTCCGGCTTTGTAAACGGACAGGCGGAGAAAGTACAAATCAAGCATCCGCTGATACGGCTAAGAATCCAATTGGATAAACTGAACATAAACAACCCTTGAAATGCTGCTGGAGAACTTTTATAAAATCATTCATATAAAGGAAAGAGAAGACGGAAAACAGGCAATAGAGATAGAGCTGAATCCCGGCCATGTGCTCTATCAAGGTCATTTCCCCGGACAGCCGGTGGTTCCGGGCGTCTGTACCTTACAGATAATAAAAGAAAGTGCCGAACAGATCGCCAACCAACCTTTGCAGTATGTACAGATTGCTTCTTCCAAATTCCTGTCTGCCATCAACCCGCTGGAGACTCCGCTACTACAGCTGTTTATCCGATTAGAAAAAACAGAAGAGCATCTTTTCAAGTTGCAGGCAGAAGGCATTTGTAATGGAACAGAATTTATCAAGTTGAAAGCGGTACTGATGGCAAGTAAGTATCAATGAAGCAAGTCCTTCTGTTAAATATCCATAATAGCAAGAACAATAAGTCCATTTATAGTTGTCAACACCCATTAAACATCTTATATTCAGACAATTATAAATATGACACCTATGAAAACAAAATTTACAATGATTATGGCTGTTATTGCAACATTTGCAATAAGCTTGAACCTCCACTCTTCTAATGAGGAAGTAGTGTTTGGAGCACCTGCCGTGCAAATGCCACGAGGGGGTCCAAAGTACTGTGCTTTCGAAGCTGAATGGGAAAATTGCAAAATGGCTGCTACAGGCACAGTGTGTATCAGTGAAGATGGTAAATGCGGCACCGGAGTAGAGGTAGGTGCCCCCGGTGAAGGTTCAGGAGAAGGTGGGAATCATGGTGCTCCTACCAATTAACAACCAACAATTCATGTGGCTGGATTTTTAACCGGCCACATGAATTACAAATATCATAAAACCGAAAATATTATGAATCGAACACTCCTTTTTATATCACTCTTTTCTATATTTACCCTCGTATCTTGCCAGTCCTCCCCAAAAAACGAAGCTGGCAAACAGAACGAAGTAGAACTGGTAGCAGAAAAACAGCTGGCTTTCCCTTTAGACGAACAGACCTATTACTTAAGCAAATCCATGTTCCAATTCGAAGAAAACGGGAAAGAATACCTTCACTTTGAGAATACACAAAAATCATTATATGACATTGTCATTTTTGATATAGAGAATCAACAGATAGCCAAACGGATACCTCTTCACAAGACAGGTCCCAACGGGCTACCAGCTGTATTCGGCAGTAGACCTTCCCCCGATTCTCAATATATATTAGTTGCACAGAATAATATCAGTCGGCTCAGTTCCATAAACTCTCAAGGGGAAATAATACGAAACTATAATTTCCAAACTCCTGAAGGCAGATTTACACCCTTGTCTTTTGGCAGTTACTACAATGCACCTGCTTTTATCAAAGACTCATGCATATTTCTACGCCAAGAAATTTTAAAACCCGATATGAAAAAGGAAGACTGGCCTAGAACCCATATGTTCGCCTCACAGGATCTGAGAACAGGAGAAGTTAAATGGATTCCTATTTTCTATCCACCCATCTTTAAAGAGGAATATGACAATATCGCAGGAGGATACGGTTTTAGTTATGATTACAACTACAAAGAGAGCCGTTTGGTCTGTGGATTTTTCGGATATGACAGCCTGATGGTTACAGATGACTTGAAACATATCCGATGGTATAACGCCAAAAGCAGATATCTGAAAAGCATGAAGCCCAAACTGGGTAATTCTATGGAAGGCATTAATGCTATTATAAAACTCAATGAAAATCCTAGATATTGGCATATCATGTATGACAAATACCGCAATGTGTACTACCGTTTTGCTGAAATGCCTTACAAACTGGCTTCCAACGAAAGCCCCTATGACGAACCCAAAGGAAAGGAGTTCTCCGTCATTGTACTGAACGCGGATTTTGAAATCATCGGAGAAACAAAATTCCCCGGAAAGAAATATTTCTATAAAAAGAGTTTTGTGGGAAGGGAAGGACTGTATATATCCGAGAACAATCTGGAAAATCCGCAATTCGACGAGAACAAGTTGGTGTTTACCTGCTTTAAAATTAAAAATGCATCTCCAAATAAATAATTAACGCCAGAATGCCCGCATCCGAAAATATACTATCTTTGTCACCCATTAGAAACCACATAAGTTCAGGTACGAAAACATTCATCCCAAACGTATCTGAATAGTTTGACTGAAAAACAAGATGAGTACAAACACAACATCGGTTTGGCGGAAGAAACTAAAGGAACTGGAGATTGTCGTCGTTATTCCCACCTACAACAACGGGAAGACACTGGCGGCAGTCATTGAGGAGGTATGCAGGTATGCAGACGATATCATTGTCGTCAATGACGGCTCTACGGATGATACGGCCAACATTCTGGAACAATATCCGGCTATCCGCACCATTACCCATCCTGTCAATAAAGGAAAAGGAACCGCTTTAAAGCACGGTCTTTCCCAAGCAAAAAAAGAAGGTTTCCGCTATGCCATCACCATCGATTCGGACGGACAGCATTTCGCTTCCGATATTCCCTGTTTTATCGAAGCCATTGAAAAAGAGCCCGACACGCTGCTGGTAGGCGCCCGAAACTTAGCCTCCGACAATATGCCGGGCAAGAATACCTTTGCCAATAAATTCTCTAATTTCTGGTTCAGACTGGAAACCGGGCTGAAACTGGAAGATACACAATCGGGATACCGCCTTTACCCTCTGCGCAAAATGAATGTGCAAAGCTGCTGGTACACCGCCAAATACGAATTTGAGTTGGAAGCCATCGTCTTTGCCGCATGGGGAGATGTAGCGGTGAAGAACATTCCCATCCACGTGTATTATCCCCCGCAAGCAGAACGGGTATCCCATTTCCGGCCGTTCCGGGATTTTACCCGTATCAGTGTGCTGAACACGGTGCTGGTGCTGATTACCTGCCTTTGGATTGTTCCCCGTAACCTGCTCCGCAAACTGTCATGGAGCAACTGCAAGCGATTCTTCACCGACCATGTGCTGAATACACGGGAATCCAACCTGAAGATTGTACTCGCCATCATGCTGGGGATTTTTATGGGTATCGTTCCGTTATGGGGTTATCAGATGCTGATCACCCTCTTTCTTGCGCATCTGTTCAGACTGAATAAAGTGATTGCCCTTGTCGCCGCCAATATCAGTATTCCACCCATGATTCCCCTATTGCTGTACGGCAGTTACCGGACAGGCTGCATGGTACTGGGTAATCCTCCCGATTTGCATCTCGGAGACCTTTCTCTTGAAAATGTCAAATCAGTTTTAGAGCAATATTTAATAGGAAGCATTATCTTTGCAATGGCTTGCAGTCTGCTGTCTGGAGTAATCTCCACCGTGTTGCTGGCTATATGTAGGAGAAAAAACGGATATGACTAAATTCTTTGTTGGATTATATAACTATTTTGAAAGGCATAAAGTCTTGTTTTACCTGTCCCTCAGCGTATGCATCCTCTTTATGGCCCTTTTTGCCGCCCAAGTCAGATTCGAGGAAAACGTAACCAGTTTCTTTCCGGATACCAAGGACTCCCAAAATGCCATCAACGTATTTGAAAATCTGAAGATAAAGGATAAAATTATGATCATGCTGTCCGGCAAGGACGGTGTGGCGGATGCGGATTCCCTGATTGAAGCTGCCGAAACCATTAAACAGGATTTACAGCAACAAGCGGAAGGAACCCTGATTAAAGAGATCTTCTCAAAAGCCGACGAAAACCTGATCAACAGTGTCGGAGATTTTGTTTACGACAACCTGCCCCTGTTCCTTTCCGACGAGGCCTACCAACGGCTGGACACCTTGCTTACCGCCGGAAACATTGCCGCCCTGATGCAGAAGAACTATTCCAACCTGATATCTCCGGCAGGATTCGCCTTGAAGAACTACATTATGCGGGACCCGTTGGGACTGGGCAGCCAGACGCTGAAACATCTGCAAGACTTCCAGTTGGAAGCTAATTACGAACTGATTAATGAACATATCTTCTCACGGGACGGTTCCACCCTGCTGATGTTCATCACCCCGGTATTCAACACCGGAAGCACGGGCAAAAATGACAAACTCATCCGGCTGATTGAAAATGAGCTGCAAAAAGCGGAAAAGGAACATCCCCAATTGGTTGCCGAATATTTCGGAGGTCCTTCCGTAGGAGTGTACAATGCACGACAGATAAAGAAAGATACGCTGGTCACTTCTTCCATCGCGCTGATTATCATCATTGTCTTCATATCTCTGGTATTCAAGCATAAGAAATCCATTCCGCTTATCATCACCCCGGTGCTGTTCGGAGCTTTATTCGCCTTATGCCTCATCTACTTTATCAAAGGCGGCATTTCAGCCATTGCCGTAGGTGCGGGCTCCGCCGTAATGGGCATTGCCTTGAGCTACTCCATACACATGCTGGCGCATCAGAATCATGTATCATCGGTACAACAATTAATCAAAGAAATCGCCTATCCGCTTACCGTAGGCAGTTTTACTACCATCGGCGCCTTTTTCAGCCTCCTCTTTACCAGTTCCAACCTGTTACGGGATTTCGGTCTGTTCGCCTCGCTTGCCTTGATAGGAACCACGCTGTTTTGCCTGGTCTATCTGCCGCATTTCCTGAAAGGGCAGGCGCATGTAAAACAAGGGGCGGTGCTACGCTTTATCGAGAAACTGAACGCTTATCCATACGAAAAGAACAAAGGCTTGGTAGGGGGCATTCTCGTGCTGACCATAATATGTTTATTCACCTCGCAGAACGTGCGTTTCAACGAGGATATGATGAGTCTGAACTATGAGCCTGCCCACTTGAAACAATCGGAAAACAAGCTGGCCGAACTCTTTGACAAGAAAGAAAAGACTGTTCTCTTTGTCAGTACAGGCAAAGATATGGGAGACGCTACCGGACAATACGCCGAAACGAACCGGCTGCTCGCCCAACTGAAAGAAGAAGGAAAAATAAAAGATTACGCCTCTGCCGGACAGTTTCTGATACCGGAAGAGGTGCAGGAAGCACGGTTGAAACAATGGCACAACTACTGGACTCCGGAAAAGAAAGCCCGGTTACGCGAAACCATCCGGACAGAGGCTGCCCGTTATCATTTTCGTGAACATGCATTCGAGCCGTTTTTCCAATGGCTCGACCGTCCGTTCCAGCCTTTGGACTACCAGAATGAAATCACTACCCGGCTTCTGAACGAATGGCAGACTTCCGCCGATTCCCTGACCATGCTGATTACTCAGGTACGGATGAACGAAACCGACAAGGAAGCGGTGTACCCCCTTTTCCAACCAAAAGAGAAGGTGGTTATCTTCGACCGCGGCTATTTCGCCAGCCAATGGGTATCAGCCGTCAATCAGGATTTCTATCTGATTCTTTATATCTCCTCTTTTCTGATTTTCTTTGCCTTATGGATCTCCTACGGACGCATAGAACTGACTCTGATGAGTTTCCTGCCGATGCTGGTCAGCTGGATTATCATTGTGGGGTTAATGGGCATGCTGGGTATTGAATTCAATATCATCAACATCATTCTGTCCACCTTTATTTTTGGAATCGGGGATGATTTCAGCATCTTCATTATGGACGGATTGCAGAATAAGTACCGCACAGGACGGCAGTTGCTGAACTCGCACAAAACAGCCATCTTCTTCTCCGCTTTCACCACCGTGATAGGTATGGGTACGTTGGTCTTCGCACGCCATCCGGCATTGCAGTCCATTTCCCTCATCTCCATTTTGGGAATGATTGCCGTCGTACTGGTAGCCTACACGCTGCAACCCATTCTTTTCCGGTTCTTCATCACAGCACCCGCTTCCAAAGGGTTGCCTCCTTATACATTGACAGGACTGGCAAGAACCGGCGGCCTGTTCCTGCTGTTCTTTATCGGATGCCTGTTCCTGCGCTTGCTGATAGCTGTCATGACCTTGCTTCCTATCCGCAAAGCCTATAAGAAACAAGTACTTTGCCAACTGATACATGTCACCTGCAAAAGCCTGATCCATATAGCCACATTTGTACATAAAGAAAGGATAAACCGGACAGGAGAAACGTTTAAAAAGCCTGCCATCCTGATAGCCAATCATCAGTCTTTCATCGATATACTGGTATTATTGGCACTGACTCCCAAACTGGTCATGGTTACCAATCACTGGGTATGGCACTCTCCTTTCTTCGGAGCCATTATCCGCTATGCCGATTTCTATTACGTAGGAGACGGTTACGAGCTTTACGTGGAACGGATGCGCCAAAAGGTGAAAGAAGGATATTCCATCGCCATTTTCCCCGAAGGAACACGTACCTACGACGGACGGATGAAGCGTTTCCATAAAGGAGCTTTCTATCTGTCGGAAAAACTGCAACTGGATATTATTCCGGTCATCCTTTACGGCAACTGCAAGATCATAGCCAAGGCACAGCCGTTCAATGTACGGAAAGGCATCATGCTGACAGAGATTCTACCGCGTATCCCAGCCAACGATGCTACGTACGGAACCACTTATCAGGAACGTACCAAAAACATCTCCGCGCGGATGAAAAAAGAATATGCCCGTATCTGTCGGGAACAAAGCACAACGGACAATCCCGTCTTCTACGAAAATCTGGTACAGAACTATATCTATAAAGGACCGGTAGAGGAATGGTACATACGCATCAAGGTGAAAATGGAAGATAACTACAGGTTATTCAACCAACTGGTTCCTGTCAAAGGACAGATTACAGATATCGGCTGCGGATTCGGACCGCTTTGCTATATGCTTTCCCAACTTTCCGAGGAACGGGAGATTACAGGGATTGATTATGATGAGGACAAGATAGCAGTAGCGCAACAGGGTTGGCTCCGCACTCCCCACCTGCAATTTGTATACGCCAATGCATTGGAATACCCTTTGCCGGAAAGTGACGCATTCATACTGAATGATATCCTGCATTATATGAACTATGAGCACCAGCGGACCTTATTGCTCAGATGCATGGAGCAGTTGCGCCCGGAAGGAAAGCTGATTGTGCGGGACGGCAATGCCGCCAACACCCGGAAACACCGCCTCACCCGTTTCACGGAACTGCTGTCTACCGGCATTTTCAGTTTCAACAAGACGACAGAACAACTTTGTTTCACATCCGAAGCGCAAATAAGGAGCATCGCGCAAGAAGGTGGGATGCAGCTGGAGATTTTACCTAATGACAGATATACCTCGAATACGATTTATATCTTCCAAAAAAACAAACCGGAACATGAGTAAGTACGATATCATCATCATAGGCAGCGGACTGGGCGGTCTGGAATGCGGAGCCATCTTGAGCAAAGAGGGCTACCACGTCTGTGTGCTGGAGAAGAATGAACTGTTTGGCGGCTGCTTCCAGACTTATCAACGCGGCGGGCACCGGATGGATACCGGCATTCACTATATCGGCAGTCTGGATGAAGGACAAATCATGAATCAGTATTTCCGTTATTTCGGTATCATGGACAAGTTATCCATCAAACGGATGGATGAAGAAGTGTTCGACCGGATTTATTATAAAGACGCTATCTATGATTACGCCATGGGGCATGAACGGTTCATGGAAACCCTGTGCCACTCATTCCCCCATGAACGGGAGAACTTAAAACGGTATGTGGCAGCTATCCGATCGGTGGGAAACCTGATCAGCACAGACCACCTGAAAAAAGGCCGCCTGTCCCAAGAAGGCATGGATTTCTTTGCCACCTCAGCAGCCGGGATGATAGCATCCGTTACCACGAACAGGGATTTACAGAATGTACTTGCCGCAACCTCCCTGCTCTATGGCGGGATCAAAAATAAATCTACCTTCTATGAACACGCCATGATTAACAACTCTTATCTGGAGAGCGCCTATCGTTTCACGGAAGGAAGTATGCAAGTCAGTCTGGAATTAATCCATATCATACGTGCCAACGGCGGTACGGTGCTGAACCGGAAAGAAGTGACCCGTATCCTTGTCAAGGATGAAGCCATACAAGGAGTGGAAGTGAACCATGAAGAGATACTGGAAAGTACTTACGTCATATCCAACCTGCATCCGCAACTCACCTTATCCCTGCTGGATAAGAACCATTCCATCAAACCGGCTTTTGTGTCTCGCATCAAGTCACTGGAAAACAGTTACGGGATATTCACGCTGAATCTGATGATGAAAAAAGACTGTTGCCCCTATCAGAACCATAATATATACCTGCACGGCAATGAGGATGTATGGTATGAAAAAGAGATGCACAAAGGGAATACCCCCAGTTGCATGATCTCCATGCAAGTACCCCGCGGCAACAGCAAATTCACAGAGGTGGTTTCCATACTGACCCCCATGTATATGGATGAGGTCAGCAAATGGACGGATACGACCCCCGAACACCGTGGCGAGGCATACCGCCAGTTCAAAGAAGAAAAGACGGAACAGATCTTGCAGTTCCTGAGGCGGTTCGGATTTCACTGGAATCATTGCATTGAAAAGATCCATACCACGACTCCGCTGAGCTATCGGGACTATACCGGAACCATAGACGGTTCGGCATACGGCATTGTCAAAAACTACCAGTATCCGCAAATCAGTTTTGTTTCCACACGCACCAAACTGAAGAATCTGTTCCTCACGGGGCAGAATCTGAATGTACACGGCGCTTTGGGCGTGACGCTGACAGCCATGCTCACTTGTTCGGAATTTGTAGGTCAGGAATATTTAGCAAAAAAAGTAGGCAATGCATAAGATTTGGAAGAAAACAATAAAGTACGGGGGGATGGCCCTGTTGATTCTGATAGCGGCGATCATGATAGGCATGAGTTATCTCTATCTATCTGCCGATATGATGACTCCGCAATTTGCGTCTACCCCTGAAACGGATCGTGTGATACGGAAAGACAGCCTCCGGCAGTATGGCGGAAACTACCTGCGGCACAGTGAGAGCGGACTTTGGGAACTGAAAGTCAGCGGACCTGCCTACGAAAGAGGCAAAGCCATCGGCCAACTGACTTCCGACTTACTTTATTTTCAGGAAAAAGTATTTGTGGATCAGATAAAAGAGATAGTCCCCTCTGAAAGTTATCTTAAATTCCTCCGTTTCTTCATTGTCCTTTTCAACCGGAATCTGGGGAAAAATGTGCCGGAAGAGTACCGGGACGAGATTTATGGCATCTCCCTCTCCTGCACCCATGAGTATGATTTCATCGGCACCCCCTACGAGCGTCAGTTGAATTACCACTCCGCCCACGACTTGGGACATGCCATGCAGGACTATATGCTGGTAGGATGCAGTTCATTTGCCTGCTGGGGTGAGAACAGTGCCGATTCTTCCCTTATCATCGGCCGTAATTTCGATTTCTACATGGGTGACGCCTTTGCACGCAACAAGCTCGTTTCGTTTTACCAACCCGAAAACGGATATCGCTTCGCATCCGTGGGATGGGCCGGAATGACCGGTGTCCTTTCCGGCATGAATGAAACGGGGCTGACTGTCACCATCAATGCCGCCAAATCGGATCTGCCTGCCGCATCCGCCACCCCTATTTCCATTCTGACCAGGGAAATATTGCAATATGCTTCTACCATTGAGGAAGCATACGCTATCGCCCGGAAACGGAAAACATTTGTCTCGGAGTCCATACTGGTGGGTTCGGCCAAGGACGGCAGAGCCGCAATTATCGAGAAATCGCCGGAGAAAATAGCCTTATTCACAGGAAACGGGCAGCAGATCATCTGTACCAACCACTACCAGTCGGAAACCTTCGGCCATGACAAACGGAACCTGGAAAACATAGAAACTTCGGACAGCCCCTACCGCTTTGCCCGCTTGCAGGAACTGCTGAAAGAAAACGCACCGATAGATGCCCCCAAAGCCGCCTCTATCCTGCGCAACCGGAAAGGAGTGGGAGAAGCGGAACTGGGCCTTGCCAATGAAATGGCCATCAACCAGTTCATCGCCCATCACTCCGTCATTTTCCAACCCGAGAAAAAACGGATGTGGGTATCCACCGCTCCCTGGCAATGCGGCAAGTACGTGGCATACGACCTGAACAGGATTTTCAGCGACTCCATCGATTTCAACCATGAAATCTATACCGAAAACCTGACAGTGCCTGCGGACTCCTTCCTGCAACAACAGGAATACCAACAGCTGATGACTTACAAAAGACTGGCTCCTGTACTACGGAAGCAGATTAAAAAGAAAGAACGGCTGGACGAACAGACCCTGCATGCCTTCCAACATGCCAACCCTCATTTCTTTTATGTGTACGAGTTGCTGGGAGATTACTATCATGCCACAGGACAGCAGGACAAAGCCCTGCGCAATTGGAAGAAAGCCCTCTTGCTTCCTATCCCCAAGCGAAGTGAATCAGAACGTATAGAACATAAAATAAACAACTAAAATGAATAAGAATCCGGAAATACAATTCCGCTCCCCTGAAGAAATCAAAGCCTATCAGGAAAGCCGGCTGGCTGAGGAACTGCTTTATTTGCAGAATCATTCACGATTCTACCAACATCTGTTCCAAGCATATCACATCGATATACAACAGATAAAAACCATAGAAGACTTGCAACAAATACCTGTCACGACCAAGACAGACCTGCAACTTCATAATGAAGATTTTATTTGCGTGAGCCGCGATGAAATTATTGACTATGTCACCACTTCGGGAACCTTGGGCGACCCCGTCACTTTCGTATTGACTTCCGAGGACCTTGACCGGCTGGCCTACAACGAATATCTGTCATTCACCACCACCGGATGCAGCAGACAGGATATACTACAACTGATGACCACCATAGACAGACGTTTCATGGCGGGCCTCGCCTACTATATGGGAGCCCGTGAGCTGGGCATGGGGGTAGCCCGTGTGGGAAACGGCATTCCCGAACTGCAATGGGACACTATCCGGCGCATCCATCCCACTTGCGGCATGGTAGTCCCTTCCTTTCTGATCAAACTGATTGAATTTGCCGAAAAGAACCATATTGATTACCATCACTGCTCCATGCAGAAATGTGTATGCATAGGCGAAGCACTCCGCAATCCCGATTTCACCCTGAACACACTGGGTAAACGGATACACGAGAAATGGGATTCCCTGCAACTTTACTCCACCTACGCATCTACCGAAATGCAATCCTCGTTTACCGAATGTAATGAATTTCACGGTGGCCACCTCCAGCCGGAACTGATTATCGTAGAGTTTCTGGATGATAACAACCAACCTGTAAAAGAAGGGGAAGCAGGCGAAGTGACCATTACGACTTTGGGAGTAAGAGGAATGCCGCTGCTCCGCTTCAAGACCGGAGATATCTGTTACCATTATACCGAACCTTGTGCCTGCGGACGTAACACCATCCGTCTCAGCTCCATACTGGGCCGTAAAGGACAAATGATAAAATATAAAGGTACGACCCTTTACCCACCCGCTTTATTCGATATTCTGGATAACATCCCCCATATCAAGAATTACATTGTAGAGGTTTATACCAATGAACTGGGAACGGATGAAATACTGATCCGCATCGGAAGTGAAAACCGCAGCGAAGCCTTCGCTAAAGAAATCAAAGACCTGTTCCGTTCCAAAGTACGGGTGGCTCCGAGTATCAATTTTGAATCGGCAGAGTATATCGCGAAAATACAAATGCCGCCCATGAGTCGAAAAATAGTTAAATTTATTGATTTGAGATAATATTTTTCTACCTTTGGCAGCAGCAAAACAACACTTAAAAAAGAACTAATATGAAACAGTTACTCGTTTTATTGTTCCTTGTAAGCAGCATGGCTTGCTTCGGGCAAAACAAAGACGCATTGAAAGACATCTCTTCCGTGACATTTTATGGCATAGACTTTACCCGTGCCAAAGTGTACGGAGCAAAAGAAGGCCCCATGCAGTTCAAATATACTTTTGATGACATCAACAAGCTTTTCATCACTGAGCCGAAGAAGTATGATATTGGCAAAAGACTGGGTGTCAATGTAGAAGTAACCTCATTGGAGGCAGTAAACGATGCCAACAAGACCATCAATCCCGATGAGATCATGACGACCAACAGCGGATACACTCTGGATGAAAAACAGATAGAAGAAGTCATCAAGACACTTCCCATCCTCTCTCAAGAAGAAAAAACAGGATTGATTATGATTGCCATGCTTTTAAACAAGGCTGATGCAAGAGCGACCTATCAAATTGTATTCTTCAACACGAAAACCCGTGAGATTCTGTATAGCGCACCGACTAACGGCAAAGCACGCGGTTTCGGACTACGCAATTATTGGGCAGGTTCCGTACACAGCGCCATGAAGAAACTAGACTAACATATAATCCCGGTTCACTGTAGGGGTGAAATGCTCCCACCCGATACCACAAAATCAATGTATCCGGATGAACTCAATTCACCCCTACAGCTATAAACCTTTATTAATCAAACCCCTCTACGGTACCAGAATACTACCAGCCATTTCCTGATAAGGATAAGTAAACCAAAAGCAAGAGCCTTCTCCTTCTTCTGACTCCACACCGATAGTTCCACCCATCTGTTCCACCAGACTCTTACAAATAGACAAGCCAAGTCCCGTACCATGAACAAAACTGTTCAGTTTCACAAAACGGTCAAATACTGTTTTTATCTTATTCTTCGGGATTCCCATTCCTGTATCACGAACATAAAACCGCAGATACCCATCTGTCTGCCTATAATATCCTAACGTTATGCTGCCCGAAAAAGTGAACTTCAAAGCGTTATTAATGAAATTGGAAATGACTTGATTCAAACGATTCTTGTCTGCCCATACATGACATCCGGGCAAGCATTCTTCAAACACCAGCTCCACACCGGCCGGCACTTTCATGCGTAAAGAACGGATAATCTCACTGCAAAGCAGATTGACATCCGTATCACTCTTGACAAATTCAAAAGCTCCCGACTCCATCTTCGATAAATCAAGAATATCTGAAATAAGCTGAAGAAGCAACTCCGTATTCTCCTGTACAATAGCCATGTACTGCTTGCGGTCCTTCATATCTTCCGTTTCCGTTAAAAGGCTGGAAAACCCCACTATAGCATTCAGCGGAGTGCGGATCTCATGACTCATATTAGCCAGAAAAGCGGATTTCAAACGATCCAGCTCTTCCGCTTTATCTCTTGCCGCTATCAACTTCCGCTCCGTTTCTTTCAGTTCAGTTATGTCATAATTGACACAAACCATATCAATAATCCCGTCTTCCGGACGAAAATCGCGTACCATTACATTGACTCTTGTCCATGTATACGTGCCATCTTCACGTAATATACGCACATCACGCCTCAGATGGCTGGCTTCCCGTATCAATACCTGATCAAAGAAGCGAAGCATCATCCTGCGATCATCCGGATGAAAATGAGAATGCACTTTGATAATCTCATTCAATGGAGTTCCTTCTTTCTCACCTACATTCCGATACCAGCTATTCACAGCATAGCCATCACATTTCAAGGCATTAAAATGGGCATATCCTACTTTGGCATAGTTACCAATCAATGTGAAAAACTCCTCAAAGTCCTGTATTTTGCTATATGCATTTGTTGTTTCCGTATTATCAATATTGATCAACAATATATTTATCAGATTGCCCAAAGCATCATAAAGTGGAGCGAATTTCGAGATCAAACTGATAGTACCGGTACGAGAAGTAGAATAATAGCCGTCCAAACGGTCGAAATCATAATTAAACGACATATCAATAGGTGCTCCTGCTTTCAACTTATCTTTCAATCCCTGCGGCAGCAAAGGATTATCAAATAAATTCAATCCTATCACATCCTCCTTATGCCGGAGACCGAAGATTTCCATCTCCTTGTCATTCAAATCTGTCATAAACCCATCCTTATCATACAACTCGATACCAGCAGGAAGATTCTTATAAATATTCTGCAAATAAGCTTTTTCCAGCCGGGCTTCAGATTCAGAGCGTCTCAATTCCATACAAATACTGATAATATTACCCAAAGAGACAAACCATTGATAATCCTCATTGCACCAATTCCGGTGCTCACGCACCATATCCACCCCTATATACCCCCACACTCCGTCTTTTGAGTTCAAAGGCACCACCATAGTAGATTTCACTCCATATTCCTCTAATCTACGCTTATCCGCCCCGGCTGAATCAGGAAGCAAATTTAATGTAAAAAGAATGATTGGATCACCAGCCAATATCTGTCCTGTCCACCAGGAGGCATAATCAATAGAAGATTCCGACAATAAAACCTTACGTTCTTTTATACCCTCCACTGCTATTTCATAGGTACAGACTTCCGTATGCAATTTCCTGTCCAATTCAAAAATATAAGTACGATCTGCTTGAAATTGGCGCAATACCTCCTTTAAAATCTTATTGATAACCAAGGTAATATCATCAGAATGCAAAAAATCAAGCAATGACTTGGAAATGCCGTTCAAACGAGATAATAAAGAGTTCAACCGGTCTACCGTCTGCTCCTGCATATTCATCCGTTGCCGGGAAATACATTGCAACATACCCATGACGCGGACATGACCTTCTTTGGTAATACGCTTCTCACCGACCTTGGTACTGACCCACATCATCCCATATTTGGAATGTATCGGAAAAACCTGCTCATAAATCTCCATCATCCGGAAAGAGCGAAATTCCTCCAAAATACGCTCCCGATAATTCTCACAAATCAGATTCGCGAAATCTTTAGCAGAAATCTTATTCCCTTCTATTCCTAACAAATCGGCTACAAACTCAGAACAATAGTAAACTCCTTCATCAAAGTCCACCTCCCACCATCCTATGCGTGCCATTGATACAAGCTGCTGCAACCTTGCATCATTCTCTTGAATCTTCCCCATATACAAGCTACCTTTTAATTTATGCACCAAGATAATCATTATCTGTCAATACCAAATACTTAAACATGAAAAAATAAACACCGGCAATAAATAATCAATGCCCGAAATCTATTTTAACGCAGTTCACTTGCAAATAAACAGCGAACTGTGTATTTTCGTAAAAGAACTACATTACAAACCTTACAAATTCGTATAACCATGAAACGTAATATCCTATTATTAATAATTTTGACAGTCATATCCTTAGAAGCATCCGGACAAAAATATACGATTTATGTAGATGACTTCAATAGTGAGATCAAAATACCCAACAGGGCGATCAACCTGATTCGTCTCGCATTTATCGATGGTATCCGCAACACCAACCGCATCAATGTAGTGGACGCCGTTTCGGCTGGAAGTGATCTCAGTCTGAGCCCGCTGGAAGATGCACGCCGCTTCAGAGCAGAGTACCTGTTAAAAGGAAACCTGATACAAAGGGAAGCAACCGATGACGGAAGCTCTCACAGACGTTACCACAGCCGTGAGAACAGTTATAAAGAGAAATTCACCCTGCGCCTTGATTTAATACGGACCAGTGACGGAGTAACTATCAGCACACGCAATTATGAAGAGACAGGCTCAGCATCCGGTAAAGATGCCACCCAATATAGCGCTTTAGAGAATTCATTAATCAATGTGCCATACGAAATGGGACTTTTTGTAGAAAATCACTTCAAAGTATACGGTTCAATACTGAAAGTGGTATCTACCAAAAGAGACAAGGCAAAAACCATTTATATCAACCTGGGATATGATGATCCTATCAAAGAAGGATTACGCTTTGATGTAGTGGAAGATGGCATACTGGAAGGACATAATATAGAAACCAAAATCGGTGAAATACGGATTACCGAAATCATGGGACCGAAAATCTCTTTATGCAAAGTGAACAAAGGGGGTGAAACTATTCTTACTGCATTAAATGAAGGAAAGACCTTGAAACTTATTTCCAGACAGGCCAAACTGTTCGATGAATAACATACCATTCATAATGAATATACAACAACACAACCGCCGACCCGGCATCTGCCAAGGCCCGGCGGTATTACTATATCAAGACAAACCGCTACTTTTCTATAATGGAAGTTAGAGGATGACGGTTCCCCTTTATCTCTCTCAGAAATGCTTTTGCCGAACCAAAATTCAAATATAAATCCAAACGCACCGGCAAATGGTTTTTATCATCAGTTACATAAAAGGTTATTACCTCTTTTTCTTTTCCTTTTTTATACTCTACCAAGGAAAAGACCAAACAACGGTATTTCACACCATTCTCCGCCTTAAAATTCTTCCGGCCACGATAAATCAATGTTTGCTGCTCTACTTTAGTACCTGTAGCCATATCAAACAATATTTTATCGCCGACTTTATAGTCACTTACATCAAATGAACGTGCCCTCATCAATATGCTCAGCATATCAAAAATACACTCATCACTTTGGTCTTTCGATTTCACCGTATCCCGTTCCCTCCTCATACGACGCTGATCGGCAATACATTTCCCGTTTTTATAACTGAACCATACTTCGTCCACCGTATAGCGGTCGCCCTCTTCGGCTCCTTTACGAAAATAAACAGGTTCCAGACGACTGCTGGTAATACAAGTCAATGTATCACGCATCTTAAAAAAGAAATCAACTTGTCTGTTACTGACAGAAATCAAGTTACTACGAAAACAAGGTTTCCCCTGATAAGTAATAGCCTGCATGTCCATTTTTGCCTGTCCGGCAGCAACCCAAATGAATTTCCAGTTAAACTTTAAATCGTACACTAATTCTTCACCTGCCTGGATAGCTTCGTTTTGTGCCGCACATTGCGCCCTGGTTGCCATAATGGCAAACCAGCCGCACAATAATATGAGAATAGTTTTTTTCATCGGCCTAGTTTTCTAGCTCTTTCTTTATTTCTATCTTGCACCTTTTTGGTCTCTTCCGGTTTTTGTTTCTTTATTTCATCCAGCTTTTGCTTGTCTATAGGAATAGCATTCACATCCCAATTCTCTTCAAATTCAAAGTTAGCTTTCATTTCCCAAACTTTCGGGAAATAGAAAACCTCTTCAGGCTGAATCTTCTTATCATAATCTCCCGTATCCCAAACTCCGTTATTATTATGGTCGTTAAACAAACGTATATAATATTTCGTACTCGGATTCAAGAAATAGAAGTCCGCCGTTCCTTCCTCCGTTACCGGTTGTTGGCGCAATACATTTCCATTCGCATCCAACAACTCGGCAACAGCATGGGGAGCAGTTCCTTTTATATTCAACAAGATAGTTCCGTACTCGTCCATTTTCTTCACTTTCACCGTTTGCTGGACTTTGTCCGTATGCAGCCCATAAATACCAATAAACGCCAAAGAATCAATAGTCAACTGATATTCCTGCTCCGGTTGCCAATCTGCCAATATCTGATATTGACGTGGCATCAACGAGTCAGCCATAAAGAAGAAAGGAGCCGGTTGCCACACACTATCCACCTTTACTTCCATATGAATGGCCGCCGTGTCTATGCTTGCCACAGGTTCTTCAAAAGATAGATAGATATTCCTGTATATATCGAATGCTGACGGAGCATCGACGTTCATAGTCAGGAATTTAGTTGGTTCCACCCTGATGGTATCTCCTTTTTTCTCCCTTTTTTTACGTTCCTTCTCCTTTTCCTCATTCGCTTTTTTCTGCAATTTTTCCCGTTGCTCTCTTGTCAGTTTATTAGCCAGATAAATGGTATCGGTTTTGGGAACCAACCGGTTTAGTGTATCCGTATATAAATAATCCAACTGAACCTCCAGCGTATCCATCTGATAAACCAACGAATCCTTGATCCAATAACAAATTGAGTCGTTTCGTGGAGTCGTTTCTATAATAAACGCATCCTTCTCATCAAAGTTCAATCCTTTCAAAACAGGCAACGTATCGGCCGGCGCACTGAAAGATAATATAAAATGATTCTCTTTATCACGCTCGCTCTTGGACAGATACTGGCGGTTATTTATTCCCTTAAATGCTCTTAGAACAATATTATCCGGCAGAAAACGGGTATACCCCACTGTTTTAATCGTATCGATAGTCGCTGTATCCTTCCACAACGTATCCTGACGCACAGCAGCCTCCATGGAAGGAATAATAATAGAATCACAAAAAGCAATCATCTCGGTCTTGGAGTCATACAAATAATTCTGGTTACCATCCATCAAACCAAAGATATGATATTTACCAGGTGCGATACCGCGGATGGTAAAACGCCCTCGGCTATCAGTACGGGATACACGGTCAAACGGTTTCTTGACAAAAGCGCTATCGCTCAGATCTGCATGCAATCCCACCATCATACCTTTGACAGGTTCCAAATCAGCAGCAGCCAATACATTTCCGGAAACTTCCAGTGTATCAATGGCTTCTCCCGTAGAAAAAGAAAAAGCATAATTACCTAGCGGATTACCCTCATTGTTATCCACAATGGCATCCGAAAAATCAATGGTATAAGTGGTATTGGGTTTCAATGAGTCCATGAGGTTAACCAATACTCTTCTGCCGCTTGCCTTAATATCAGGTTGTTCCAATTGAGGAGGAGACACTACCACCTTCTCCGATGTTTTCTCTAATTTGATGAACTCATCAAATTCAATGGCAATCTTCTTATTCTTATTGTTTGTTGCATACGGCTTGGGAGAGCTTCTGATAAACTTGGGCGGCTCCTCATCATACGGACCTCCATCCGGTGTTCCCATGCTTGCGCAGGAATACACCACGATCATCAGCATCAACAAAGCAGGTAATTTATGTTTTTTCCAATTCATGTTCTTATTGGTTCAAGCTTAGCATTTCTTCTATATAATCACGCGTATTGCTCAATCTCGGCACTTTGTGCTGTCCGCCTAATTTGCCTTTTTCTTTCAGCCAATCGTGGAACAGATTAGGTCTCGCCACGATTATTTCCAACGGCTGCAAGGTAATGTTTTTATGGCGTTTAGCTTCGTAATCGGAGTTAATTTGTTGTAAAGAAGTGTCAAGAACCCGACTAAAATTCTCTAAAGAATCCGGCATAACGGCAAATTCTATCAGCCACTGATGACGGCACTTAGCATGTGCATCCATGAAAACAGGAGCAGCAGAATAATCAATAATCTGTGCACCGGTCGCCTCGCAGGCTTTTGCCAACCCTTGTTCCGCATTATCCACCATCAACTCCTCACCAAATGCATTAATAAAGTGCTTGGTACGCCCTGTTATAACAAATTTATAGGGGTGTTTGTTGGTGAACTTCACGGTATCACCAATCATATAACGCCACAATCCGCAGGAAGTACTGATGACCATCGCATAATTTTTATTCAACTCCACATCTGTTAACGGAACAATATGAGGATTTTCAGTACCGACATCTTCCATCGGAATAAATTCATAAAATACCCCATAGTCAATCATCAGTAACATGGAAGGATCACTGAAATCATTTTGTAATCCGAAAAAACCTTCACTGGCATTGTATGTTTCCATATAATGCATCTTGTCGCTACGAATAAGCTGTTTATATTGTTCGCGATAAGGAGTAAAAGCAACCCCTCCATGAAAAAAAACTTCCAAATCAGGCCATACTTCCGCCAAATTATCCGTTCCCTTCACTTCCAGAATATGTTTCAGTACAGCCATCATCCATGACGGCACTCCTGAAAGATTGGTCACATTCTGATTCATTGTGGCACGAGTAATCCTTTCTACTTTTTCCTCGAAATCACTCAGCAACGCAATCTTTTTATCGGGCACCCGAATCAGATTGACCAACGGATTCACATTTTCAATCAATATGGCAGAAAGGTCTCCTACAAGACTTCGTTTCACATTATAGTTTGGTGCATGGCTTCCTCCAAGAATCAGACCTTTTCCAGAGAAAAAACGACTCTCAGGATTTTGTTGGAGATACAGCGCCACTGCATCCATACCACCCGCATAATGAATATCATGAAGTCCCTCCCTGCTGACAGGAATAAACTTACTTTTGTCATTAGTTGTTCCTGAAGATTTGGCAAACCACTGCACTTCTCCACGCCACAGGACATCTTTCTCTCCATGACGCATCCGTTCCACGTATGGCTTGATTTCTTCGTAAGTCTGTATAGGTACACGTTGAAAGTCTTGATATCTCTTTATGTCTTTATAGCCATATTTCAATCCCCACTCCGTATGGGCCGCATCCTTCATCAGCCGGCAAAACACTTTATGTTGGAGCGCCTCAGCCTGAGTTGCATACAAGGCTGTCGCTTTTTGTCTGGGCTTGAATAGCGTACTAATTAATCTGGTAGAATTCATTTGTCTTAGTATACGATTCGTTATATCTTGCAAAAATAGCTTATTTCTATATTATAATGGCTGATAACATTATTTTTTTTATAGTTTTCTACATTACTTTTATTTTTTGTTATCTTTACGGTCGCTTACAACTTAACATCAAAGGCTATGAAGATAGGAATATTGACATCAGGAGGAGACTGTCCAGGAATAAACGCCACAATTAGAGGAGTTTGCAAAACAGCGATAAATCATTACGGTATGGAAGTTTATGGAATTCATAGCGGATTCCGGGGATTGCTGGACAATGACGTAGAACCATTGACAGAAAAATCATTATCGGGCTTGTTAAATCTGGGAGGGACAATACTAGGCACTTCCAGAGAAAAGCCATTCAAGAAACGCCTGTCGGCAGCCTCGGAGGACAAACCGGCTTTGATGTTAAAGAATATCCATGATCTAGGTCTGGACTGTATCGTATGTATCGGCGGAAACGGAACCCAAAAGACCGCAGCCAAACTGGCCCAAGCAGGTGTGAACGTTGTTTCCGTACCTAAAACAATAGATAACGATGTTTGGGGAACAGACGTTTCATTCGGATTCGATTCTGCCGTAACCATTGCTACCGATGCCATTGACCGGCTGCATTCTACAGCCAGTTCACACCAACGTGTCATGGTTATTGAAGTGATGGGACATAAAGCTGGCTGGATTGCACTTTATTCCGGAATGGCGGGAGGCGGTGACGTGATTCTTATTCCGGAACTGTCTTATGATATTCATAATATAGGCAATACCATCATTGAACGCTTGAAAAAAGGGAAGCCCTATTCCATTGTTGTTGTCGCAGAAGGCATCAAAACCATGGACGGCAAAAAAGCCGCCGAATATATAGCCCAAGAAATAGAATATGAAACCGGATTCGAGACCCGTGAAACTGTACTGGGATATATCCAGCGTGGCGGCTCTCCTACTCCCTACGACCGTAATCTGGCCACTCGTATGGGTGGACATGCCACAGAACTGATTGCTTCCGGACAATTCGGACGAATGGTCTCTCTGCAAGGTGCGGAAATTGGCTCCATCCCTCTGAATGAAGTGGCTGGTAAATTAAAACTTGTCAATGAGAACCATGACCTGATTGTACAAGGCAAACGGATGGGAATCTGCTTCGGATAAGAAGCAGATTCAATCCTTTTCCATATACTTGGATGGAGACACTCCGAATTGCTCGGTAAAATGCTTTCGGAGCGTACGTGTATCACTATATCCTACCATTTCGGCTATTTCCTGAATGGAATACCTGTTCTCCATAATAAGGGAGGCAGCCTTGCTCATCCGTACACTCCGAATCATATCAATAGCAGCCAGTTCGCTACGTTGCTTTATTTTTCTATAAAGGGTAGGCTGACTCATATTCAATTGCTCCGCCAACATTTTTACATTAAAGTTCTCATTCGCCAGATTAGCTTCTATGACATGAATAATTTGCTGTATAAAATCATCCGGAGCATTATTCCCATCCGCTTCCGGTTCACTTTCCTGCTGCTTCAACATCAACGTCTTTGTATATATCCTCTTCAGGCGTTCCCGCTGGAGTATCAGGTTCCGGACTTTTGCCTTCAATACCTCCGGATTGAAGGGTTTCATCATATAATCATCCACACCTATTTTTGAAGCCTGCAACACATCCGCATCCTCAGCCTTTGCCGTCAGCATCAAAATAGGGATATGTGCTGTCCGAGGCTGCTCACGCAATTCCCGGCAACAGGTAAACCCATCTTTTACAGGCATCATTATATCAGAAATAATCAAATCCGGAATTTTACTCATTGCCACATCACCCCCCTCTTCACCGTTTGCCGCCTCATATACGGCATAATCTTTACAGAATAAAGAACAGACATAATGCCGGATTTCCTCATTGTCCTCAATAACAAGAAGAGATGTTTTTTTATTCGAAGGCTTGTCTTCCTGCCCTTCCGCCTGCATTACCGGTAACGGAAGAGCATATTCCTCCATCTCCGGAGCACCAACAATCTCATACCGGTCCTCTGCAAAATGTGCATTTCCCTCAGGAATCAATAATGTGAAAGTGCTACCCTTTCCAAGAGTACTGTCCAAATTCACCGTGCCATGATGAAGATCCATCGTATTTTTAACAATACGCAAGCCTATACCTACCTTATTAGAAAACAAAGGTGTATTTTCTCCGGTAATAAATGATTCAAAAATCCTCCCCCGTAACTCTTCCGGTATTCCTTTACCTGTATCCGATATGATTATACTGCAAAATGAATATCCATCTATCTCGATACGGTTCATCTTAAAAATCACCTTTCCATTCGGAGATGTATACTTAAACGCATTAGATAATAAATTACGGATAGCCGAACTTATTTTTTCCACGTCTATCCATAGCAAAAGTGGCTCATTCAGCGATTCAACCGTAAAGTTAATCCCTTCTGTTTCTGCCAGTTCATGAAAAGGATCGGTTATCTGCTTTGCCAATACCACTATATCGACTTTCGAAATCCGGAGTTTAATCATACCTGCTTCAATCTTCTGCACATAAAGCAAATGATCGACCAATGTCTGCAAAGAGGTTCCATTGCGATACATGGCAGCCAGTTTAGTATAGACGGTGTCTGAAGGGCGGACGGTTCCTAACAATTCCTGCAGGGGAGATAAGATTAAAGTTAAAGGTGTACGCAACTCGTGAGCTGCATTCGTAAAGAAATTCTCGCGTTCCATCCGAATCTGCTTCTCCTTGTCACGCTCTACAGTAGCAGCAAATATCTCATGTTCCAAGCGCAACTCATGCTCCAACCTCTTTTGCCGTAATTTAATACGCTGCATAACCATATAAACTATTATCCCTCCCAGCACCATCATACAGAAGCGGAAAAAGAAAGTTTCACTCCAATGAGGCAAAATCTCTACTCTCAACGAGGTTATTTTACTGTCTCTTTCATCCGGATAAATATTTTTCACCTCAAAAACATATTCCCCGGCAGGAAGGTTAGCATACGAAACTTTTTCCCCTCCGTTGGCCACAAGCCAATCAGGCTGATAAGGACGAAGCCTGTAACTATACTTCTGCTGGCTTTCAGAATAAGAAAGGTTATTGAACGTCAGCGCAAAGTCACGATTCGCATGATTCAACCGGACAAAAGGCGTATAGAAAATACTTTGTGAAAGAATGGTCTGCCCATTGACCTCTCTTCCTATCTCTACAGGTTTATTATTTACCTCCAATCCGGTAATCACGACAGATTCGGAAGTGGTAAACGCTTTAATGTCATCGGGGTTAAAATAAGTAAGATTTTTATTATTTCCCCAAAACAGGACATCCTCCCAATGCAGGACAGAACGGTTACTGCCCGCAATGTAATAATTATAAAACAAATGCTGATGACGGCTATAACGGGAAATACCTGAATTAGAGCCCAACCAGATTTGCCCGTCCGCATCCTCAGTCATGCAACCAATAAAGTTACTGCACAATCCATCCCGGGTAGTATATACATGAGTTATCGCATCCTGTCCGGGAGAGAAAACTGCCAGACCGGCCATGTATCCGACATACAAATTACCATCGGACGAAGCTAATAATGAACGAACGGAATTCTCAGCCATACCATACTTCTTTTCATAGCCGGTCTGCAGTTCTTTTTCATTTATCACTTTACATATACCATAATTCGCAGTGCCCAGCCAAAGCGTATGATCGTCGGTTTCAGCCATAGCACGAATATAAAGAGGAGACAAGTTCTGTAATCCGGATACTTTGAAATGTATCTTCTTACCCCTGTTCGTTTCACGGTCGAATAACCAAAGTCCTTTATGTGTACCAATCCAAAAACGACCTTTGCTATCAAGAAATAAGGCCCAGACAGATGATTTGTTAAGGTCACCATCTTCCGTGATCAATCGCAATATCTTGAATGAGCGTTCTTTTTTATAATAACAGGTCAATGAACCATCTGAATTCCCAAACCATAAATTCCCTTTCTCATCTTTCAGACTGCACAACACAGTCTGTTGTTTTTTCACATCTTGATCTCCTACTTGAAAGAAGTCTATTTTTTCCGAAGTACCAAACGCTGTCCGGCTCCGCATAATTCCTTTATGGTATGTTGCCAACCAAAGATAATGATCGTCATCCGCTACAATAGAACAAATCTCATTATGCCTGTCCTGATAAAAACAATTATAAAACTGCATACGCAAATCCGACCAGATAACTCCTCCACCATCCGTACCAATCCACAGAATACCATGTGAATCGTAATAAGCCGCAATCATCCTCGTTTCAAGATTGCGGTACATCAAAGAAGAAGTGTTACTATAAACTTCTGTCAATATCTCGTCCTGATTATTTTTATCTATTGTCATCACCGTATATCCATTCCACGTTACGGCCAGATATTTATTCTCATTTAATCTGATAACACCGAAAACATCTGTATGAGAAAGTCTGTCGGATACCGGAGCCACATGATAAGTCAACTGCTTGATTTTCCCGGTTCGTTCATTGTAATAAATAACCCCATGAGCAATTGTAGAAATCCATATCCGACCATCATCATACAAAACAGAATTTACAGACAGACTACCGGTACGCCCCAGGTCAATCACCCGAAAGGAATTCAGGTTTGTCGCATCCAGCAAGATAATTCTACCTTTTTCATCAATCAGACAGATACTTTTTTTATCCGAAGAATAAGTGATGGCAACCAAAAGATTATCCTGGTTATTCCAGCCTGTATATTTTTCTTGAACCCGGAGCCGAAGCTCACCCTCTTTTGATGCGCACCGCTTCATTAAATGCAGCTCACTCCCGGAAATCACCCAAACCAACGAATCATTCCTCTGCAACATCCCTCGAGATGGAATACCCTGTCCCGAAGAAGAAACCACAGACAAAAACCGTTCTTTTTTCAAATCAAATGCAGAAAAGACACCATTATCCACAAATGCCAGCACCCCGTCAAAAACCTCCTTTAAGTTTGAAATACTAGGATAACTCCTACTCCTTTCAAAATTTGTAATCCGCCTACCGTCATAACGGCTCAACCCGTTTCGGGTTCCAAACCAAATGAAGCCTTCTTTATCCTTATAAACAGCAGATACGGTATTGTCGGCCAATCCGTTTTGCATATTGAGCAGATGCACATCTTTGCTTAAAAAAGCATAGCACACATCCGGCAGCAATATACATACTCCAATTATAACCAGTGATAAGATTTTAAGGTTCATATTTAATTCATTACCTGTAGCAAAGGAATAAAATAAAAAAGAGATAACAACAAAGATTCACCAAAAAATATAGAGATGCATTAAACATGCATGCTGAATGAAATAAACGTGTATTAAGCCACGTCACTGATTAACATACATTTGCAATGTATTAACCTAATGTCTAATTAAAAAACAGAGAAGCATGAAAAAAATCTCAATTCTATTTTTGATATTGCTTTGCAACTGTACATTCCTGTACGCCCAGCAATTCAGCATCACCGGTGTAGTCACGGATAAAAAGCTCAAAGAGCCTATTATCGGTGCCAGTGTCATTGTCAAAGGGACAACCAATGGAACGGTGACAGACCTTGATGGAAAATTCACAATCCAAGCCTCAAAAAGCAGTGTGCTAATTGTTTCCTTTATCGGGTATACCCCCCAAGAATTTACAATCAATGGCAACCAAACTTTTTATCAAATCTCTTTAGCGGAAGATACGCAAACGCTGGACGAAGTTGTGGTAGTAGGCTTTGGTACGCAAAAGAAAGTGAACTTAACAGGAGCAGTTGCTACCGTGGATAAAAAAACACTGGAATCACGTCCTGTCACTTCAGTTTCACAAGCTCTTCAAGGAGTGATGCCAGGATTGAACATTGACATGAATGACAAAGGTGGACGATTAGACTATAATCCCACCATGAATATTCGTGGAACAGGAAATTTGAATACCGGATCCAGTGCCTCACCTTTAGTTTTAATTGATGGAGCCGAAGGAGACATAAACTCGTTAAATCCGCAGGATATCGCTAACATTTCCGTGTTAAAAGATGCTGCCGCATCTGCCATTTACGGTTCACGCGCTCCATTTGGCGTAATCTTGGTTACAACCAAATCAGGAGAAGCAGGAAAAGCCACCATTCAGTATTCAAACAATTTCAGATGGTCACGCCCCACCAACATTCCTGACATGCTCGACTCCTACCGCTTTGCCAAGTATTTCAATGCAGCACAAAAAAATTCAGGAAGCGGCACCACTTTTATTTTCACTGATGATACGATAGACCGCATTCAGAAATACATGGCGGGTGAATACCCATACACCTCAGACCCCAATGGTTCACAAGGAAACAATTTTTTCCCTTTCAACGTCGCTTCCAATGATAATCAAAACTGGCCAAGAAACTTCATTGACAAAACATCTTTCGGACAAGAACATAATCTAAGTATCTCCGGAGGAGGTGAGAAAGTTAAATACTATCTATCGGGAGCTTTCCTTTCTCAAGACGGACAGATGAATTACTCTGACGAAAGCAAGAAACGTTATAACATCAGTGGAAAGGTAACAGGACAAGTCACCAAATGGCTAAGTTTAGATTTTAACGCTCGTTTTATACGTTCAGATATAGAAATGCCAACTTTTGTGAAACTCTATGGCGACCGTTTCTTTGCAGAAACGACCAAATTATATCCCATGATGCCTCTCTATGACAACAACGGACACTATACACGTAATCCTAAATTAATGCAATTAACTTCTGGAGGGCGTTCAAACAGCAGTAAAGACACCTACTTCACTTCCGGAGGTTTCCATCTGACTCCATTAAAAGGATTAGGTATTCACGGACAGGCGACTCTACGGACAGAAAGCTACCGCCACCAATATAATGTAAATAAAGTCTATCTCTATACCCGTGACAACCAACCCGTGGAAGAAGCATGGTTAGGAGGAGACCCCGATTTAGCAGCAGGAAAGACATTTGTGCAAAGTCAAACACAGCAAACTTCCATGATGACAACTTCACTATATGCAGATTATGAATATTCCTGGAACAAGCACAATTTCAAAGTTACAGCAGGTATGAATACCGAATATTATTACATCAACGAATTAATCGGCAAACGCTATGATGTCATCAACGAAAATGTCCCCAGTATCAATACGGCCACTGGTACAAGTGATTTGAAAGGCTCCTCAAAAGAATGGGCTACAATGGGATATTTTGCCCGTTTAAATTATGACTACGAAGGACGATACCTATTAGAAGGAAACATTCGTCGCGATGGAACTTCACGCTTCCGCGGTAACCAACGATGGGGCACATTTCCCTCTGTTTCTATAGGTTGGAACATCGCCCGCGAAGCATTCTGGAGTCCGGCAGAAGCATATGTCAACCTGTTAAAACTACGTTTTTCTTACGGTAGCCTAGGCAATCAGAATACAGATAATTATTATCCTACTTATTCTATTCAAAATATAACTGTAGGTAGCGTAGATGCCGGCGGACGCTGGCTGCTTGACTTAGCCAACAAGTCCAATATAGCATCTTCCCCCGGTCTCGTCAGTTCCTTGCTCACATGGGAACGTGTCACCAGCTATAATGCAGGACTTGACTTTGGTGCATTTAACAATCGTCTGAACGGATACGTTGAATACTACATTCGTGATACCAAAGACATGGTAGGACCTGCCGAAGAAATAACTCCATTAGTAGGAGCATCAGCTCCCAAAATGAATAATACCTCTTTACGAACCAAAGGCTGGGAATTACAACTAACTTGGCAGGACAGAATTGGTAAAGTAGGGTATCATGCTTCTTTCAATCTATCTGATGCTCAAACAGAAGTAACAGAATATCCCAATCCTGATAAAACATTTTACACCAAAGATGGAGACGGAAACACCATTGAAAATTATTGGAAAGGGAAAAAATTAGGCGAAATATGGGGATTCAAAACAGTAGGCATAGCAAAAACCGATGAAGAAATGCAATCATGGATAGCCCAACATGACCAAAGCAAATTACCCAATGTAGGAAACAATATTTGGAAAGCCGGTGATATCATGTACGCTAACCTGGATGACAATCCTGCCATAGAAAAAGGTACGTCTGCCACTGATCCGAAAGATTTAACCATTATTGGAAATTACACACCCCGCTTTCGTTTTGGCTTCTCATTAGGAGCTGACTATAAAGGATTTGATATCAATCTAATGTTCCAGGGCGTAGCCAAACGTGACGTTTGGGTAGGAGGCGACGACAGAACCGCTTATTCTAAAGGTATGATTTTCTGGGGTATCAACGGGGGGCAATGGGATTCCACCGGATACGAAGAACACATGGATTACTTCCGTCCTGAAGGAGATGAAATGGGAGCAAATCTCAATGCTTATTATCCGCGCCCCATTATTGGAAGTAAACAAAACCAGCAGGTACAAAGTCGTTACTTGCAGAATGCAGCTTACATCCGCTTGAAAAACATACAAATAGGTTACACGTTGCCTAAAGCATGGATACAAAAAGCTAACCTGGAGAAAGTACGACTATTCTTCTCCGGAGATAATTTATGGACTGGTACCAAGATGAGTAAAAATTTTGATCCAGAACTAATTTACCAAAACGGTATGAGTTATCCGTTAAGCTATACTCTATCATGTGGAATTAATATTACATTATAAACTTTAAATAAATCATAATCATGAAATTAAAATACATCATACTCCCTATAATAGCAACTTCATTCGCTATAAGCTCATGTAACGATTTTCTAGATAGAGAACCATTGACAGACAATGTGAATGAAGGTTTTTTCACAGAACCAAGCCAATTGCAGGCTTATTGTAACAAGAAATACGAACTATTGCCCGATTTCAAAGACACCAATCTTTTTACCAACGATCAAACCAGTGATAACCAAGCAGGAACAGATCCTGTAGATTTCTTTCTACCGCAACGTATCAAAGTTGCCGCCACAGGAAGTTATAATCGGCAAGGACATTTGCGCGACTGTAACCGATTGTTATATTACGCTTTGGAAAATATCCAAAAAGGGGAACTGGAAGATACCCGCGAAACTCAGCAATATATCGGTGAGATTTACTTCTTCAGAGCTTACATCTATTTCGAATATTTGAGGAAATTCGGAGATTTTCCCATTATCAAATCAGAACTTAGCGCAGATGATTATGCCGCCAATGTGGAAGCAAACAAACGTAAGCCACGTAATGAAGTGGCCCGATTTATTCTAGAAGACCTGAACGAAGCCATTGCCCGATTATTACCGCGCAGTAATAATCTGACCAATCACCGTCTGAACAGAGAGTGTGCCTATCTATTTAAATCACGTGTAGCCCTGTATGAAGCAAGTTGGGAAACCTACCATCAAGGAACCGCACGAGTACCAGGTGGTCCGGGCTGGCCGGGCGGTACTTTCAATGGCAACCTTAATACTGAAATAGATTTCTTCCTGACTGAAGCGATGGCATCTGCCAAAGAAGTGGCAGAAGCAATACAAATCTCTGATAAAATAGAAGATTATATGAATATGTTCAATCAATATGATCTTTCTTCCAACAAAGAGGTATTATTATGGCGTATGTATAGTGCGGATGCCAAAGTGAATAGCTTAGTAGAAGGCAATTATCATAGCATATACAATGAAAACGGTGAAGGCTGTGTGGGACAAGGTGGAGGTTATACACGATCCATGGTTGAAACTTTCCTAACTACCAATGGCCTGCCTATTTATGCACCAGAAAATACAGAATACAAAGGCGACAAGAGTATCCCCGATGTAATGGAGAATCGTGATTTACGCCTTGTAGAATCAACATTCAAACCGGGTGATATGGTTTGGAGAGGTGGTAATATGGACCAAGACGGAAGAATGGTCTATGCAAATCTACTACAAGCTTATCAAAACTTAAGCAGAACAGCTACAGGATATTTAGTTCGTAAAGGATGGAGAGACAGCAATGTAGCTCCAGCGGATAATTCACCTTTGGCTTATATGATATTCCGCGCCAGCGAAGCATATCTCAACTATATGGAAGCTGACTATATGAAAAACAAAAATCTAGATGATTATAGCAAAAAATACTGGAGAGCTTTGAGAAAGCGTGCCGGCGTATCAGAAAACTTCCAAAAAACTATCGATGCAACAGATCTAAGTAAAGAAAACGATCTGGCTGTTTGGTCCGGAAGTCAGATGATAGACAAAACTTTATATAATATCCGCCGTGAACGACGTTGCGAATTTATAGCAGAAGGCATGCGTAAAGATGATCTTTTACGCTGGCGTTCACTAGATAAAATGAAAAACTATCAAACAGAAGGATTCAATTGGCAAGAGTATCAAAAAGAGCCTTACTATGTGAAACAATTGGCTGCCGGCTTAGTGGTTAGTAATTCTAAATATTTACGTCCGCATTTTGCCAACGAACTGATCATTACCAACAATGGCTACAACTTTGAAGAAGCGAATTACCTGACCCCTATCTCTTATGACGTATTCCGTCTTTCAACCCCTGAGAAAGGAGGCGATATTTCCACTTCCGTTGTTTATCAAAATCCAGGCTGGCCTGTCGGTGCCAATCAATATGCTCTGCAATAGGTTTAGATAAAATAACTCAAAAAGGGTGTAGTTTAATTCGTTACAATGTATTCTTATTGTACCTTTGAACACACCCTTTACCAATATCATACCGAATTAATATGAAATTTTTATATAAAAAAACATTTTTCATCTTTCCGTTCTTGACTTCTATCTATTTACAAGCTCAAGAAAAACCTAACCTGGTCTTCATCATGGCAGATCAGTGGAGAGGAGATGCTTTAGGTTGTCTCGGAAAAGAACCTGTCAAAACACCTTGCCTGGACCAACTGGCCCGTGAAGGTGTGAATTTCACCAATGCTGTCAGCAGCTATCCCGTATCTTCACCGGCACGAGGCATGTTGATGACAGGCATGTATCCGCATAAGAACAAAGTAACAGGCAATTGCAATTCTGCCAACGCTCCTTATGGAGTAGAACTTCCACAAGATGCACGCTGCTGGAGTGATATACTTAAAGCCAATGGATACCAAACAGGATATATCGGCAAATGGCATCTGGATGCTCCTCATGAACCATACATAGATACTTACAACAACCATGGTACAGTTGCTTGGAACGAATGGTGTCCAAAAGAACGCCGGCACGGTTTTGACTATTGGACCGCTTATGGTACTTACGACTACCATTTAAAACCCATGTACTGGGACACTGACGCTCCCCGGGACAGTTTTTATTATGTCAATCAATGGGGACCGGAGTATGAAGCCGACAAAGCGATTGAGTACCTCAACGGACATATAGATAAAACGCAGCCATTTGCCTTAGTCGTATCCATGAACCCTCCACACACCGGTTACGAGTTGGTACCCGACCGATACAAGGAGATGTATAAAAACCTGAATGTAGAGGCATTATGTGCCAACCGTCCCGACATTCCCGCCAAAGGCACTGAAATGGGTGACTATTTCCGAAACAATATCCGCAATTACTATGCCTGCATGACCGGAGTCGATGAAAATATAGGTCGGATAATCAACGAATTGAAACGTTTGGGTTTATTTAAAAATACTATTGTAGTATTCACTTCTGACCACGGCATCTGCATGGGGGCTCATGAACAAGCCGGAAAAGATATCTTTTATGAGGAATCCATGCGAATTCCAGTCCTTATCTCATGGCCGGAAAAAATAAAGCCGAAAACCGACCGAACAACCATGATAGCTTTTGCCGACTTGTATCCGACCCTGCTTTCCATCATGGGCTTTCAGCAACAAATACCGGAAGAAGTACAAACATTCAACCTTGCTTCCGTTCTCCTCTACGGAAAAGAAAACAACCGCATTGTCCAACCCTATTATTACATACAGTCATCCAATCCGGCAACAGGCTACCGGGGATTACGCACCGCTACACATACGTTTACTATCCATGCAACCGATGGTAAGGTAGATAAGATTATTCTATTCGACAGGAGATCAGACCCTTACCAAATGAATAATATAGCTATGCAGCATCCCAAACTGGTAAACCGATTGAAAAGCCAATTAAAAACATGGCTGCAAAAAACAGAAGATCCATTTTTTAATTATTTATAACCTATGAAGATACTATATACATCCCTTCTCTTCCTTATGAACTGTGTACTGAGTGTTGCACAACCGGAAGTCATTATACCCAAACCGCATCAATTGAAATGGCACGAAGCGGAAATGGGAGCCGTATTTCATTATGACCTCCACGTATTCGACGGCATCCGCTACGGACAAGGCAATAACCGTATCAGCCCCATTGAAGATTATAATATATTTAATCCTACCCAACTGGATACTGACCAATGGATTCAGGCAGCCAAAGCCGCAGGCTGCAAATTCGCCGTACTCACAGCCACGCATGAAACCGGCTTCGGATTGTGGCAAAGTGACGTAAACCCATACTGCCTGAAAGCTGTAAAATGGCGTGATGGCAAAGGAGACATTGTCCGCGACTTTGTCAACTCCTGCCGTAAGTATGGTATCCAGCCGGGCATCTATGTAGGCATCCGGTGGAATTCACTTCTAGGTATCCATAATTTCAAGGTAGCCGGTGACGGAGAATTTGCCGCCAACCGACAGGCGTGGTATAAACGCTTCTGCGAGAAAATGGTGGAAGAACTTTGTACCCGCTATGGAGATTTATATATGATTTGGTTTGATGGCGGAGCCGATGACCCACGAGGTGACGGTCCTGATGTGGAACCCATCGTCAATAAATACCAACCCAACTGCCTGTTCTACCACAACATAGACCGTGCTGATTTCCGCTGGGGAGGTTCAGAAACCGGCACAGTGGGATACCCCTGCTGGTCCACTTTTCCGGCCCCCTGTTCACATCATAAACGTATTGAAAGCCAAAAAGACCAAATAGCCTTATTAAAACAAGGTGATCCCGAAGGCAAATACTGGGTACCAGCTATGGCAGACAGCCCCCTGCGTGGTGCCAACGGCCGCCACGAATGGTTTTGGGAACCCGATGACGAGAATAATATCTATCCATTGACAACGTTGATGGATATGTACGAAAAATCAGTGGGCCGCAACGCTACGTTAATCATCGGGCTGACCCCCGATCCCGATGGGCTATTGCCGGCAGGTGACGAACAGCGTTTAAAAGAATGGGGAGAAGAAATAAACCGGCGCTTTGGTACACCATTGGCGGAAACCCAAGGCCGGAGGCAACGGCTTACGCTGAATCTGAATGAAAAACAACCGGTCAACTACTGCATCATCCAAGAAGACATTGCCAAAGGCGAAAGAATACGCCAATACAAGATAGAAGCGAAAGTCAACGGAAAATGGCAGACAGTGTGCTCCGGCGAGTCTGTGGGACACAAACGCATTGCACACTTCGAACCGGTAGAAACCACCGCCTTGCGCCTCACCGTAACCCAATCCGTTGCCTTACCCGAAATCAGACATTTCAGTGCCTATAACGTAACCCTCAAATAAAAAATCATGAGAGAATATAAAGCAATATTCATTTGTATCCTGATTTGCAATGTATTTGTTTGTCCGAAATCCTTCGGGCAAACAGATTACACATATGAAAAAGGAAAGTCATTCAAGAACACAAACGCTTTGTCAATGACAGATACGATTGATTTAACTTCCATTTCTTCTCCCATATCCTATAAGAAATCCATACCCGGACAAACCCAGACTATTGCCTGTCCGGTACGGTTACCCGGGTACGTCCGAGGTATTTTCTTCAGCCGAGACTCCCGTCCGGTAGATTTTGAATGGCCCAACAATACCAACCGGCTCCTACCTTGGGTGTTCAACGATTTAAAAGAATTAACCGACACCCGCTATCCGGGAATACCTTCCAATGCAACCCCATCTACGTTGGGAGATGCATTACTGCTGGAACTGACAAACGGAGAATACTTGTTTGCCAAAGCTGTTGCCGGCCGTAACAGTTTAAGCTGGCTGCAAGTAAACGATAACGGCTCTGTCACCCTATATGTATCCACCTTAGGAAAAGACTATCTGAAACCGGAAGTCCCTCTTCTACTCATCCGACAAGGAAAAGATATTTATTCAACCATTCGGCAAGCCTATCAAGCGCTGATGAAAAATACAGAAGCCGCCGACTTAAAAAGCCGCACAGCCAAGGAATATTTCGAAGCTTTCCGCTATCTCGGTTGGTGTACATGGGAACATTATCATGATGATATAAACGAATCCAAGGTAATAAACGATATGAAAACGATAGAGGCATCCGGCATTCCTATCCGGTATGTACTGATTGACGACGGTCATCTCGCCCACAAGAACAGGCAACTGACCGGTTTCATACCGGATAAACAACGTTTCCCGTCGGGATGGAAAAAAATCATGTCATACAAAAAAGAAAATAAAATCAAATGGATCGGACTGTGGTACAGCCTTTCGGGATACTGGATGGGATTATCCCCCGAAAACGGATTTCCACAAGTCGTCCGACAAGCCCTATACCCACACGCCGGCAGCCTTCTGCCAGGAACGGACAGCACCCGCATCCGTTCCTTCTATCGCTACTACATCAGCACCTTAAAAGAACAAGGATTCGATTTTCTGAAAGTAGATAACCAAGCTTTTACGCTGCCACTCTACATGGGAGGGCATGAAAGTATCCGCCAGGCAACCGACTGTAACCGAAGCCTGGAAGCCGAGATCCACCGGCAAAATATGGGATTAATGAACTGTATGGCACAGAACGTCATCAATACCGACCATACGTCATACAGCAACAGCACCCGTGTCAGCATAGACTATAAGAAATATGATGAGGATATGGCAAAATCACATCTATTCCAGTCTTATACCAATACCCTGCTACTAGGACAAACCGTATGGCCCGACCATGATATGTTTCATTCCTGCGATACCGTTTGCGGCACTTTGATGGCACGTTCCAAGGCCATTTCCGGAGGTCCGGTCTACCTGTCGGACGCCCCCGGGGACTTTATCAAGGAAAACATCTTTCCCTTAATTGACAAACAAGGCAAACTGTTCCGCCCCGAAGCTCCTGCCGTACCTATGCCGGAATCTATACTGACCAATCCATTATGGAGTGGAAAAGCATATCGAGTAGCAGCTCCCTCAGGCAACGGAGCAATGACATTAATCTGTTACAACCTGAATGCTTCCCCCCGACATCAGCAAGTCCAGGCCACTATAAAAAAAGAAGATTATTCTCTTCGGAACAGTTTTGAGAAAATGTCTGCCACCCCCGAAGAACGCGTGCTGCTTTATAATTGGGAATCACAAAAGGCAGAAGAACTATCAGACAGCAGTACATTCGAACTTATCGGATTTACAGACAAACTGTTTCATCTCTGCCCCATACGGAAAGGATGGGCAGTCATTGGCATACAGGAAAAGTATCTGTCCCCGGCCACCGTCCAAACTATCTCTTTAACAGAGAACCGCTTGGTGCTAAACGTACTATGTACAGGTACACTAAAAGTATGGATAGAAAATTCCGGCAAGCAAGAACTGAGAAGTATTTCCATAGATACCCCCCAAAAAATTGTAATCGAAAAATAACTTATAAAACCAGCCGATATGAATAAAAAACTACTTGTATCTTTCGCTCTCGCTTCCTTAACAGGAATCTCGACGCAAGCAAAAGAAAAAATGTCTTCAGAAACAACCCAACAACGTCCCAATATCATCTTATTTATGGTGGACGACATGGGTTGGCAAGATACATCCTTACCTTTCTGGACACAGAAAACACATTATAATGAAGCCTACGAAACTCCCAATATGGAACGTCTGGCCAAGAAAGGGATGATGTTCACACAAGCATACGCCTGCAATATCAGTTCCGCTACCCGTTGCAGTCTGATAACGGGTGCTAACAACACCCGACATCGTGTAACAAACTGGACACTTGAAAAAAACAAAGCTACCGACAGACCAAGCAATACAATACAATTGCCAGACTGGAACTACAACGGAGTCAGCCAAGTAACAGGAACGCCCAATACCTTTGTCGGCACTTCTTTCGTTGAGTTACTCAGACAGAACGGTTATCATACCATCCACTGCGGAAAAGCTCATTTCGGTTCTATTGACACACCGGGAGAGAACCCTACCCATTGGGGGTTTGAAGTAAATATAGCCGGACATGCCGCCGGTGGTCTGGCTACTTATCTGAGCGAACAGAACTACGGGCACACCCGCGATGGAAAGCCCTATTCACTAATGGCCATCCCCGGCTTGGAAGATTATTGGGGAACAGGTATATTTGCAACAGAAGCCCTGACACAAGAAGCTATCAAAGCATTGGACAAAGCAAAAAAGTACAATCAACCTTTTTATCTATATATGGCACATTATGCCATCCACGTTCCTGTTGACAAAGATATGCGCTTCTTCCCCAAGTATATTAAAAAAGGACTTAGTGACAAAGAAGCCGCATATGCATCCTTAATTGAAGGAATGGATAAAAGTCTGGGGGATTTGATGAACTGGTTGGAAAAAAATGATGAAGCAGACAATACCGTTATTATTTTTATGAGTGACAACGGAGGGCTAGCTGCCGAACCCGGATGGCGCGACGGACAAATTCACACTCAAAACGCTCCTCTCAATAGTGGCAAAGGCTCCTTATATGAAGGAGGAATACGCGAACCAATGATTGTAAGCTGGCCCGGAGTAGTCACCCCGGATACTCGTTGTGACAAATATCTTATAATTGAAGATTTTTATCCTACCATACTTGAAATGGCGGGTATCACAAACTATGAGACAGTCAACCCTATAGACGGTATCAGCTTTATGCCCCTGCTGAAAGGTACAGGAGACCCGTCCAAAGGACGCGCACTGGTATGGAATTTCCCTAATATCTGGGGTAATGACGGACCAGGCATCAATCTGGACTGCTCTATCCGCAAAGACGAATGGAAACTGGTCTATTATTATGAAACCGGTAAAAAAGAACTTTTCAACATACCAAATGATATCAGTGAAAAAAATGATGTAGCAAAGCAACATCCCGGCATCGTAAAACGGCTCTCCAAGGAATTAGGGAACTATTTGCGAGCAACAGGAGGACAACGTCCCACATTCAAAGCCACAGGAAAAACCTGCCCATGGCCTGATGAAATCTAATTCCCGTCAGTATATGAAATATGCCCGACTACATTTTCTTGATGTAATCGGGCATATTCCAATGTATTATGTATTCCTGCCGGACATACCCAAAACCACCGGAATAGCTAATTAATAAATTATAAACAATATCGATAAAATCCGCTAAGCGTTTTCCTTAAAAGCCTTTTCTTCCGCTTCACTGATTATCTGCTCGACCACATCCGTTTTCTTAATCTCCTCCAAAGAAAGATCCGGAGTAACGGTCCCACTGTCTGAAGGCTTACTATCAGAAACCGTTACCTCCTCCTGAGGCAACTCACGGGCAGTCTTAGCCGCAAAAATACATTCAATAAAGCCGGAATCATTCTTTATTTTTCCCAAAGCCACACGCGCAGCCATTTGCTGAGACTCTTTTTTAGAATAACCGGTTCCTTTTCCTCCCGAAATACCTTCCACCAGAACTTCACTCTCGAAAGTCGGATTATATCCCTGATCGTGTGATTGGGTTATCAGCTCAAAGGTAACCTCAAAACGATTTTTCTGGCTCCATTCTATCAACTTGGATTTAAAGTTTACCTCCTTACGGGAAATCTTCTCCAAATTTATATAAGGCCCAATAATACGATGCTCCATGAAATATTTACAGGCACGATATCCCCTGTCTAGATAAATAGCACCTACCAATGCTTCGAATGCATTGCCGCACATATAGCTGTTATGAGAAGACTGGCGGGCCGTATACTTGATCAGCTTATCCAAACCAATCTCTATAGCCAAACGATTCAATGTTTCACGCTGCACTATTTTAGAGCGGGTATTCGTGAGAAAACCCTCACGCTTTCCTTCAAACCTTTTGTAAACAATATCTGCCACCACAGCATCCAGAATAGCATCCCCCAAGAATTCCAAACGCTCATTATTAAGCAAACGCCCCTTTTCAGACTTCACTGATAAAGATTTGTGAAGCAAAGCCTGTTCGTAGATGCTAATGTCTTTGGGATAGAATCCAAGCATCTTATAAAAACGAAGATAAGACTCCCTATCCTTACGAAAAAGAAGTCTTATCCTATCCTTTATATTGCTAAACACGATTATTCAGCATATTTTTTTACGATTACACATGCATTATGTCCACCAAAACCGAAGGTATTGCTCAATGCAGCGTTTACTGTACGTTTCTGAGCTTCGTTGAACGTGAAGTTCAAGTTATAATCAATGTTTTCATCATTATCACCTTCCTCATGGTTGATAGTGGGCGGAACAATGTCATTCTTCACAGCCAATACGCTGGCAATAGCTTCTACCGCACCGGCAGCACCCAACAAGTGTCCTGTCATAGACTTAGTAGAGCTGATATTCAGTTTATAAGCGTGATCTCCAAATACATCCTTGATAGCTTTCACTTCTGAAACATCACCTACAGGAGTTGAAGTTCCATGTACATTGATATAATCAATATCTTCCGGTTTCAATTCCGCATCTTCCAATGCGTTCAACATAACCAGTTTAGCGCCTAATCCTTCCGGATGAGAAGCTGTCAAGTGATAAGCGTCGGCAGAAGCGCCTACACCGGCAAGTTCCGCATAAATCTTGGCACCACGTGCTTTTGCATGTTCCAATTCTTCCAAAATCAGACAGCCTGCGCCTTCACCCATCACAAAGCCATCACGGCTTGCACTAAACGGGCGGGATGCACGTTCCGGATCATCATTACGGGTAGACAAAGCATGCATAGCGTTAAAACCGCCCAAACCAGCTTCAAAAATAGCAGCTTCCGCACCACCTGCCACAATTACATTTGCTTTACCCAAACGGATATAGTTAAATGCATCGGCAATAGCATTTGATGAAGATGCACAAGCAGAAGTTGTTGTGAAGTTAGGACCGTGGAAACCATACATGATAGAGATCTGTCCCGATGCAATATCAGCTATCATTTTGGGGATGAAGAACGGGTTGAATTTCGGTCCGACAGTATCTTTATTCAGTGTATAATTAGCTACTTCCTCTTCAAAAGTATGAATACCTCCGATACCTACACCGTAAATTACACCTATTCTATTCAAATCTTCTTTTTCGAGGTCCATTCCAGAATCCTCCACCGCTTCTTTAGCAGCTGCAATGGCATACTGTGTATACAGATCCATTTTGCGAAGTTCTTTACGGTCAATGTAATCAGTTCCATTGAAATTCTTCACTTCGCATGCAAAATGAGTCTTGAATTTAGACGCATCGAAATGAGTAATAGGTCCTGCCCCGCTTACCCCCTTCACCAGGTTTTCCCATGTTTCTGCAACATTGTTACCTACAGGAGTAAGAGCACCAAGACCTGTTACTACTACTCTTTTTAATTCCATATTATAAAATAAGGATAATTACTTAGCGTTAGCTTCGATATAAGAAACGGCGTCACCTACTGTACCAATTTTCTCAGCCTGATCATCAGGAATAGAAATACCGAATTCTTTTTCGAATTCCATAATCAGCTCTACAGTATCCAGTGAATCTGCGCCCAGATCGTTAGTGAAGCTTGCTTCTGTTGTAACTTCTGATTCTTCTACACCTAATTTATCAACGATAATAGCTTTTACTCTTGATGCAATTTCAGACATAACTTTAATTTTTTAGTTAATAAATTGAATTATTTTATTTTCTTTGCGGTTGCAAAGGAATAAATATTTCTTGGGCTGAGCAAATATTCAGGCAAATAAATGCAGAATTTTGCACATTTTTTTGTTTTATGTGCACCAAAATAGAGAACATCATGAAGAAAATCGCAATTTTAGCTTCAGGAGAAGGCACGAATGCTGAAAGAATTATTCGGTATTTTTTAGAGAAAAGAACAGCTGAAGTAGCATTGGTTATCGTCAACAAAGCACAGGCCGGTGTACTCAAGCGAGCTGAAAGACTGAGTGTTCCGTCACTTATCCTCACAGCCCAAGACTTTGCCGACGGGAAAGCACTGGAAATACTGCACCAATATCATATTGACTTTATTGTACTGGCAGGCTTCCTCTTGAAAGTACCTGATGCCATTTTGCATGATTATCCGAATAAAATAGTAAATATTCATCCGGCCCTCCTTCCCAAGTTCGGTGGTAAAGGTATGTACGGTTCCCGCGTGCACCAAGCTGTCATAGCTTCCCATGAAAAGGAAAGCGGCATCACCATCCATTATATAAATGAACGATATGATGAAGGAAATACCATTTTCCAAGCCACCTGTCCGGTATTGCCCACTGACACGCCAGATACATTGGCAATACGGGTGCACCAGTTGGAATACGAATATTTCCCTCGGGTGATTGAAGCGACTATTCTAGGCAAAAATCTTTCAATCTAATACGAAAAAACTGAAGAGCTTTGCCTATCCGATAATTGACAGTCTGCACCGACACCTCCAGCTTGTCAGCAATTTCTTTATGGGTCAGTTGTTTATACCGACTCATAACATATACTCTTTGCAGTTCTTTAGGAAGAGAATGAAGGGCTTCCATATAGGCATTAAACAACTCCGTACCATAACAAGAATCCAATGCCGGCAGAGATTTCAACTGTTGGCTCTGATATTCTTCATATACCTGACGGGTAATATGGGAACGGGTGATTGAATTCAAAGCCCTGTTCCTGACACTGGTAAATAAGAAAGATTTCAGCGACAAGTCCTCTACCAGCAACTCACGTTTTTCCCACACATACATCATCAAATCCTGCACTATCTCTTCAGCCTCTTCAAGAGAAACATACGAGGAACAAAACAAACATAGCGGCTTGTAATAAGAAGCATAAACCAGGGAAAATACTTTTTGATCTCCCGACTTCAAGGTTTTAATAATTAAGCGGTTATCATTAAGGTTCATAGGTCATTTTTAATTTAAGGTTACACAAACATAAGTATTTATTTCAAAATAAGAAAACAAGAATGAGATAAAATACAAAAAATATAAGTTTTTGTTTAGTAACCCGGTTATGATATTTGTATTAATAATGTTGACCGACTTAAAGAGAGATTAACAGAAACCTTAATAAATAAACCTTGATAAGTTAACCTTAAACTGAATGCCTATGCGAAAAACTATCAAATCAAACCTATTGGGTAAACATGCCCAATTATCAACAAACCTATTATTTAATCTGAAAACAAAAATCTAATTAAGAACGAACCTCAAAATCTAACCTTATGAGACGAATTTTTACTTTTTTCCTGACATTCCTATTGGGAGTGTTTGTAACAGCATTGTATGCACAAACGCATACAGTCAGCGGTACTGTAATAGATAAAGACGCTAACGAACCTCTGATCGGCGCAAACGTATTAATTAAAGGTACAACTATCGGAACAGTGACCGACCTCGACGGAAAGTATACCCTGCAAGCCGGTGACAAAGACATTCTGGTATTCTCCTATTTAAGTATGAAAACCATAGAGGAACCTGTAAACGGACGTACAGTAATCAACGTAAAAATGGCATCGGATACAGAAACACTGGGTGAAGTCGTAGTAACGGCAATGGGTATTAAACGCCAATCCGAAACACTGACCTATTCTGCGCAAACAGTAGGAGGTAAAGACGTTAATGACATCAAGAGCGTCAATATGATTAACTCCCTGCAAGGTAAAAGTGCCGGTATGATGATCACACCGAACTCAACCGGAGCCGGCGGTTCTTCCAAGATTCTGTTCCGTGGCAATAAGTCCATCAGCGGTAACAACCAACCGTTAGTAGTAGTAGACGGAGTTCCTGTCATGATGAATATCACCAACTCACAAGTAGACAGCAACTACGGAGGCCAGCGAGACGGTGGTGACGCCATGTCTACAATCAATCCGGACGACATCGCCCAAATCACTTTGCTGAAAGGTGCATCGGCAGCAGCGCTTTATGGTGCGGTAGCAGCCAATGGCGCCATTATGATTACCACCAAATCAGCACAGTCGGGTAAAGTTTCCGTTAATGTATCCAGCAACACCACGATGGAGAGCCCAATGGTGCTACCCGAATTCCAGACTACTTATGGAATGAGCGACAACGGTACTTTCAGCTGGGGTGAGAAACTAAGCAGCAAAGCTCCAAACTATGCAAAAAAATTCTTCCGTACCGGATTTACAACGAATAACTCCATCTCCTTAAGCGGAGGCAATGAAAATATCCAATCTTATTTTTCCTATGCCAATGTCTATTCACAAGGCATCACTCCCCAGAATGACTACCGAAGCCACAATTTGAATTCAAAAGTAGGTTTCAATATTCTGAAAGACATTCATATTGATTTCACGGCCAAGTTTACCAACCAGCACATCACCAATCAGGCAGCTGCCGGTTACTTATGGAATCCGCTGACCGGTGTTTATCTCTTCCCTAGAGGAGAAGACTGGAATGGCTATAAAGAGAACTTCGAGGTATATGATCCCGCAAGAGGCTGCTATGTCCAAAACTGGACAAATACACAACAACAGCAATTCGGTAATCCATATTGGATGTTGAACAGACAGACCCCTATCACCGACCGTAACCGCTATGAATTCGGCGGAAGCATCAAATGGAACATTACTCCGGATCTGAATATCCAAGGACGTATGCGTTACGAAAGAGGAGAAGAACACTGGATACACAATGCTTACGCATCCAGCGTAGGAAACCTTTATCCGATGGGACGCATGAAAGACAACCGCTATTTCAGCGACCAACTTTATGGCGATGTTTTAGTAAGCTACAACCATACATTCAATGATTTTTCTCTATCCGCTACCGCAGGTTCCAGTTTTACAAAAACCAAAACCTCTCATGTAGACCTATGGGGCGAGGGTTCCCAGTTCTCACAGCCCGGTTCCGGAAACATTTTTTATCCGAACATCTTTACTCCGAACAACTATTATGGCAATATGTCCACCGTGGGCAAAGATGACAACTGGATGACCCAAAAACGGCTGAACTCAGTATTCGCCACCGCACAACTCGGTTACCGTGAAGGCATATTCCTTGATATATCAGCACGTAATGACTGGTCTTCGGCATTGGCTTTCACAGAAAGCTGTTCATTCTTTTATCCCTCTTTTGGAGGTAGTGTCCTGCTGAACAAATTTGTAGATATGGGTAAGAACATTGATTTGTTCAAATTCCGTGCAAGCTATTCTATCGTAGGTAATGACGTACCTGTATTCATGAGTAATCTACTCTATTCTCTAGGTTCTCAAGGTGCCATCACTCCCCCCGACAAAGCTCCGTTCAGAACATTGAAGCCGGAAAAAACCCATTCTTTAGAAATTGGTTTTGACGGTACATTCTTACAGAACCGACTGAATATCAACCTGACTTATTATAAAACCAACACTAAAAATCAGTTCTTCTCCGTTGCGGCTCCTTACGAATCAGGCTTGAGAAACCGTTATGTAAACGCCGGTAATGTAGAAAACAAAGGCTTTGAATTCAATATCGGATGGTACGAGCAGTTCACTGACAACTTCAGCTGGAGTACCAACCTGAACTTCTCTTATAATGATAATAAAATCAAAGAATTGGTAGATGACCTTCCCAACGGACTGACATTGACCGATTTCGGAGGTGCAAAAGTTATATTGAAAGAAGGCGGCCACTACGGAGATCTGTATGTACGTCATCTGATGCGTGATGAGAACGGCAAACCCTTGCAAAACGAAAAAGGAGAGCCTATCGTAAGTGGTGATTCTATGGACGAACTGGAATACGCAGGCAATATGAATGCCAAAGTAAATATGGGATGGACAAACACATTCCGCTACAAAGACTTCTCACTATCGTTCCTGATTGATGCTAAATTCGGTGGAAAAGTGATTAGTATGACCGAAGCCGCCTTGGACGGATGGGGCGTATCGAAACGTTCAGGTGAAGCCCGTGATGCCGGCGGTATTACAGTGGACGGAGTAAAATTTGATGCCGACAAGTACTATCGTACCACCGGTAACAACAACTTCAACAGTCCATACGCTGTGGAAAACTATGTTTATGATGCTACCAATATACGTCTTCGTGAAGTGACTTTCGGTTATACCTTCCGTAACTTGCTGGGTGCAGGCAAGAACCTGACAGCAGCCATCATCGGCCGCAACCTGTTTTTCTTCCATAAAGACGCCCCGATGGATCCGGATGTATCGGCAGGTACAGGTAATGGAATACAAGGTGTAGATATGTTTGCACTGCCTACCTCACGCAGCTTTGGTCTTAATTTAAAACTTAACTTCTAATGCTTGAAACTATGAAACGGAATAAGATATTAACATACGCCTTCTTAATGGCAATCCCCATGACTACAGGAAACATCTTTTCTTCCTGTACAGACGACTTCGAGAAATTGAATACCAGTAACATACAGGTAGATCCGGCAGACCTTCCTTTTGCCGCACAATGTACCGAACCGATGACCTACTGTTATCCTCCTCAGCAAAATATGTTCCAGTTTTGGACCAACCTGACTATTGACCTTTATGGAGGTTATTTTATGACTCCCAACGGTAACTTCACCAACGGTGATATGGGAGAGAACCGGGGACATAGCGGTGGTATGTACGAAAACTATTATCTCCATATTTTCAATAACACCCGCCGCATCATCGCACAATGTGACGCCAGTGGTGAAAGAGGCCTGTCAGGCGTGATGCGTATCGTACAGGCTTACGGAACATTGATGACCACAGATGCCTACGGACCGATACCTTACAGCTCCATCCTATCGGGAGAAAACGAAGTGTATTTCGAGTTCGACAGCCAGAAAGACCTGTATAAAGCCATGCTTGAAGATCTGAGTACAGCCATTACTGACATCAGTGCCATGGGAGCAGATGAAATAGCCAAATTGAAATCCTTTGACTGTTGGTGCAACGGCGACAAAGACCTATGGGTAAAAATAGCCAATACGATGAAACTACGCATGGCGTTACGCCTGTCCAAACGGGAAACCGAAGCCGGCAACGCCGGAATGAACCTTAAGGCAATCGCTACCGAGGCTGCCCAAAACACTTTGGCAACAGTCAACAAGGATATTCTGATCGATAAAAGTCTTGAGAATGAAATGTGGCTGATGTTCAATTGGGGTGATTGTGGGTTCAATGCCAATCTGGTAACTATTATGAGTGGAACCAAAGATCCGCGCCAACCGTTATATATGACCCTGAATACCGGAGATATCAAAAACGAAGCCGGTACTACCACAGTAGCTGCCAATAGTCAATACCTGGGTATCCGTTTTGCCAGTGGCCTGCCTGCCAAACCAAACAGTTGGGGTAACTTCTCCGGTTGGATTCAAGGAAACAACGGTTCCTCTTATTCCATGCCACTGCCCATCATGAAAGCAGCGGAAGCCTATTTCCTACTGGCTGAAGCAAAATTAAGATGGGATATTGGCAGTGAAAGTGTAAAGAACCTATATGAAAATGGAATCCGTGTTTCCATGACTAATGAATTAGCTTATCGGGGGGCTTATGCCGGAATCAAAGAATATCCGGAAGGAGCAGTAGATGCCTACATCAACGGAACAAGCACCCAAATAGACTATACAGATCCCATCAAAGCCGAATTAAGCACTCCGGCTGTAAATAAATTAAGTGTAAAATGGGATGAGAGCGCAAGCAACGAAGAAAAGCTGGAAAGAATCATCACCCAAAAATGGCTCGCCCTATTCCCTCTATCCACCGAAGGCTGGGCAGAACAACGCCGCACCGGCTATCCACGCTTCTTCCCTGCATTCGTCAATGAAAGTAATGGAGCCGTAAACACAGAAGAAGGTGTGCGCCGCGTAATTTATAGCAGCCAGGCTTATGATGCCAACGCTAAGGGAGTAGAAGGCGGAATCAAGCTTCTGGACGAAGAAAATTCCAGCAAATTCGGTATTTCCGGCGACAAAGGCGGTACACATCTTTGGTGGGATAATGCTGATAAAGGAAACTTTTAAAGGCAATATTTTAAGGTAAAGACTGTGATTTTTGTTTCAATAGGTATTCCATATTAAAGTTTCGGATAGGGTAGACCGTGAGGTTTGCCCTATTTTATGACTACCTCCGAAAAGCCGATACAATAACCTCCCGCACCCGAATTGTTATCATTACTAAATGAAATTAAAGACTTTTTCATCTCTTGTTGCTTGGCAAATAAAAGAAAAGCCGTAAGTTTGCTTTCCAAAAAAGAATAAAACACAGGATGCAATTATCACCCAAGGAATTTGAATACCAATTTCGCTGTCTTTACCGTCCGCTGAATATGTATGCCCTGCGCTATACTGAAAATCTGGATGACGCAGAAGACATCGTCCAACAAGCCTTCTCTGATGTATGGGAGAAGCTTGTCGGAGGCACATCTATTCAAAACCTGAAAGCTTATATGTACCAAACTGTACGTAACCGCTCACTCACACTGATAACCAACCGACAAACACACTGTGAAACAACCGAACTGACAGACTTGGAAGATTTAACAGAAGAAGAACGCATCATCCGGTCAGAACGTGACGCGCGTTTATGGACAGCCATCGACCACCTTCCTACCGAACGGAAAAAGATCTTTCTGCTTTCCAAACGTGACGGCCTTACTTATCAGGAAATTGCCACCGAACTGGGTATTTCTATAAAAACTGTCGAACATCAAATCAGTAAGGCACTGAAAACATTACGAGAAACAGCCATTAAAATATATACTTTTTTCTTCGGATAAAAAAATCGGCAAGCGAATAGGGGGTTTTGTCTTTTCCCTGTCTTAACAATAAAAAGAAAGAAGATCGCATGGAGAAAGAAGAGAAAGATATTCGTTTTGTAGCCCGGTTCTATCGGGAAAACAGGCTGGACACAACACAAGCCTGGCAAAAACTAGGTATCGGCAAACAAAGAAATAACTCTATCTTATTATATAGACTGATAACTATCGCTGCTGTCACTTTCCTGATAGCCGGATTCAGTTGGTGGTGGATATACGACAGGCAAGACTGGATTGTCATTGCCTCATCCGCACACGCTGTCAAAGAAGTCACGCTTCCGGACAACAGCCATATTACGCTGGCAGAGAATTCGGCCTTACAGTATGACCGCTTGGCATACGGTAAAAAAAACAGGAACGTCACTTTAAATGGAAAAGCATATTTTTCAGTCACACATCAAGAACAATGTCCTTTCAGGGTACAGACCGAACTGGCAAACATACAAGTACTGGGTACACAATTCCAAGTAACGGCAAATGCAAATCAGACTTCGGCAACCGTAGAGTCTGGAAAAGTCCGTTTTTATAACAAAGAACAAAAAGAGGCTATTCTGACAAAAGGCATGTATGCCTTCATTAACCAAAAAGGACAAATGCAAATAAACAAACAAAGTGACCCCAACACTTTTGCATGGAAGACCCACGTGTTTGTTTATAATGAAGCCCCCTTGAAAAAGGTAGTAAAAGAATTAGAAGAAGTCTATAAGGTCCATATCGGCGGAATTCCACAAAAAGAGTACTATCTGACCACGACCTTTGACAATACTCCGATAGAAGACATAATTGAAATCATAAACCAAACACTAGATACGAAACTAGACATAACCCAATGATGCAATTCCATTCTAAATTTTCTTTTCTTCTGCTCCTTTGCCTCATGCACATTTGTATTGAGGCAAAAGGAACAGAACATGATGAGCCCCTCGTAACATTAGATATGAAACAAACCCCCATCCGTAAAGTTTTGGCAGAAATCACCCGGCAGACAGGTGTAACCTTTTCGTATGAGTCCTCCTTAACAAAACATCTGTTACCGATAGATATAACAATAACCGCCCAGCCGTTATCCCACTGTTTGCGCATTCTGTTTCAAAAACTGCCCGTAGAATATATACAATCAGGCAAATACATCATCCTCAAGAAAAAACAGAAAAACATTGTAATCAGCGGCTTCATACGAGACAAATCCTCCTCAGAGTCCCTTATAGGCGCCTCCATCTATGATGCCAAAAGCCATCAAGGAACAACCAGCAACGCCGACGGCTTTTTCAGTCTGACTCTGGAAGCCGGAAACGATGTATACCTGAACATCTCCTATGTAGGTTATGACAGTTTCCACCGTTCATTCACACAATTGGAACAAGACACGCTGCTTCCGGTTCTGCTGAACAGCCACCAGCAATTAGCCGAAGTGGTAGTGACCGGAGAATATACCTCTTCTCCATTAGTCCAAACATCCGATATGGGACATACCCGTCTCAACAAAGACCTGATCCAACAAACCCCGGTATTATTCGGAGAAGCTGATATTATAAAAACTCTACAGACCTTGCCGGGTGTATCGGCAGGCACAGCCGGATTGGCAGGAATGTATGTGCGGGGCGGTAATGGAGACGACAATCTTTATATGATAGAAGGGAATCCGTTATACCAGATCAACCATGTGGGCGGTCTGTTTTCCTCCTTCAACGCCGAAGCCGTAAAGGATGTAGAATTCTTTAAGTCCGCCTTCCCCGCCCGTTACGGAGGAAGACTGTCCAGCGTAGTCGATATCCATACAAAGGATGGCAACATGAAAGAATATCACGGAAGCGCCATGCTGGGACTGACCTCAGGCAGCCTGAATCTGGAAGGTCCGTTGGTCAAAGACCGGACCTCATTCAACTTTGCATTACGCCGTTCATGGATTGACGCGCTTTCGGCCCCAACCATCGCCATCTGGAACGCTACCAGAAATAAAGGAGAAACCCAAATAGTGGCACGATACGCTTTTACCGACATGAACTTTAAACTCAACCACCAGTTCAATGACCGCAGCCGCGGATATGCCGGTCTTTACTGGGGAAACGATTTTTTGAAGGGAGGAGAAAAAAGAGAAGGTGACAATGGATATGAAAGCAGAAACACCGGCAGACTGCGATGGGGAAACATCATGGCATTTACCGGCTGGTCATACGTATTCAACAACCAACTCTTCGGTAATGTGAATGCCGCCTTTACCCACTATTCTTCCACCTTGAAAGGAGACTACTACCAAGGAACAGAAGCCAACTACGTATCACAGGAAAGTTCAACCCGGAACCGCATTGACGACCTCAGCATACGAGCCAATTTCGATTTCCGCCCCAATGCTTCCCACCAGTTGCATTTCGGCACTCATTATATTTACCACCGTTTTCATCCCGTAGACGAAAAATCGCATTTTTCCAATGGCATGACCACCCAGACCAGACAAAACAACGACACTGCCCTACCTGCACATGAATTAGGCATATATATGGAAGAAGACTGGAAAATGAACAAAAGAATACGTTTGAACGCTGGGGTTCACCTCGGACTATACACCATTGACGGGAAAACGTACACTTCCCTGGAACCCCGTTTTTCCAGTCGTTTCCTGATCAATCCGCAACTCAGCCTCAAAGCCTCTTATACCCGGATGAGCCAATATGTACATCAAGTCAATGAAAGCTACATCAACCTGCCCACAGACACATGGATACCGGTCAGCCGCAAGCTGAAACCGATGCAGAGCGACCAACTGGCTGTAGGAGCTTATTACACCACCGGCAACAAAATCTACTCTTTCTCCATAGAAGGATATTATAAATGGATGAAACATCTGATGGACTATAAAGACAACTACCAGTTTCTCCCTCCTTCCACCAGCTGGGAAGACAAACTGACTCAAGGAAAAGGACGTTCTTACGGCGTAGAACTTATTGCCCGCAAAGAAAAAGGGAAAATAACCGGATGGGCAGGCTATACTCTAAGCTGGAATGACAGACAGTTCACTGAGATAAATAAAGGCAAGCGTTTTCCTGCCAAATTCGACAACCGGCATAAATTCAATATAATAGCCAATTGGAAAATCAAGCCCAAACTGGAGTTGACCGGAAGCTGGACCTACGCAACCGGTAACCGGCTCACGGTTTCTTTCGAAAACTACCAGGCCGTTTCTCCCCAACATCCGTTTCCGGGAGGCAGCCTGGTTCCTCCTTATATAGATCCAGGCGGATTAGACTATTATACGGAACGTAATAATTTCCAACTTCCCGCCTATCACAGACTCGACTTGGGCATCAATATTTACCGGCCAAAGAAAAAGAACCGGATGGGAATATGGAATATCAGCATCTACAATGTCTATTCCTACATGGCACCCGTCAGCATACGCAAAGGATGGTGGTATAATAACGACTGCTTCTATACCCTGGGCATAGTTCCCATTATACCATCAGTTTCTTACACTTATAAATTTTAAATGATTATGAAACATCTGCTATATACATTACTTCTAGGAGTGTTCCTTACCTCCTGTTATCGAAAAATAGATTTGGACGAATATCGCACTACGCCCAAAATAGTAATAAACAGTGTAGTATCCCCCGACACAGTGGTAATGGCCTCCATCACCCGGACCTGGTTCTATCCAGACAAGAAGCCTTATGTCAATCTCCCTCACGCCCATGTGGAGCTCTATATCAACAATCAATACATAGAAACCATGCAATGGAAAACACTGAATAATCCCCGGAACCCAGACCAGCCGGATACCTTATTCCTTTCAAATACAATCCCGGCAGAAGGAGACCGGATAAAAATTGTTGCATCCACCCCCGAATATGGTACGGTAACGGCAGAAGATATCATACCAAAGAAAGTACCTATAAAAAACGCCAGTCATACAATTAAAAAAGGTAACGGAGTTTATCAAGGAACAATTTCCGACTATTTTGAAATATACTATGAAGTCACGTTTGATGAATTTCCGGAAAAGAACAATTATTATCTGGCCAAAATCACACAAATAAAAACGGGCTATTACGGTTACTACGAAACAGAAATAGATTATATAGATCCTGTATTCAAGGAACAGGATGCCATATTGGACGAAAGTATGGCATTCAACGGATTGGAAAAAAGAGGAGGAGCCCTCTTTACCGACCAAAGCATTAACGGACAAACCTATACTTTACAAATAAAAGAGACAACGGCAGAGTTAGACGAAACAGAACAAAGAATCATTTCCATCTATTCCCTTTCCGAATCCTACTTTTTATACCTGTTGTCCTTACAAAAAATTGCCGGAAGCACGTTAGAAGGAGGATTGGGTAACATTGGACTAGCCGAACCTCTACGGGTTTACAGCAATGTGGAGGGAGGAACAGGTATTCTGGGCGGCAACCAACATTCGGAAACAACTATAACATTGAATAACCCATCTAAAAAATAATTGATTATGGATACATTACAACAAGCTCCCGCCTTATGGTATTGGAGCGAACCCGCATCGGGATACAGCATTGAAGATTGCGAACAGATTGTAGCAGAAGAGATGCAAACAGCAAAAGCAGACTAAAAGTTCTGGCCACCGTAGGGGTACATTGAAATGTACCCCTACGGTAAAAAAGAAATTTCACGCCTCAATGGATAATTCCCCCGCAAATGTTCAAATTCTTCGGGATGCCGTTTCAATGCATCACTGTCACGAGTCGGATCATACACCTGTAGAAAAGCCTCTTCCGGATCAGAAGAATAATCCATATACGGCAAAGCGGGCGGTACTATTTTAAAATCAGCCTGTATATGGAAGAAGTTACAAAGCTCCTCCAATGCCATCCGTGTAGCATTCGACTTTCCGTCAGCTGAATACCCTGCTATATGAGGGGTTCCCAAAAAAACTTTCTGCAACAAATCCGGGTGAATATCCGGTTCATTTTCCCACGTATCAATAACCGCATCACGTATCCGGCCCGTCTTCAGCGCATCAAGCAAAGCCAATGTCTCTATTACTTCTCCACGAGAAGTATTCACAATAAAAGGTTTCCGTTGCAAACCGGCAAAGAAATCCGCATCCGCCAAATGGAACGTTTTATATTTCCCATTCCTGTTCAGCGGAGTATGAAAGGTTATTATATCACATTCCCGTGCCAGTACAGACAAATCCACAAATTCCGTTTCCCCCCGGTCCGCACGTGGAGGATCATTCAGCAAGACCCGCATCCCCAATGCCTCCGCCATACGTTGGATACGGCTTCCCACATGTCCTACCCCAACAATCCCCAGACAGCTTTCTTCCAATCTCACCCCCTTCCGGCGTTTCAACAATAATAATACCGAATGCAGGTACTGCTCCACACTGCCGGCATTACAACCGGGACAATTTTTCCATACAATTCCCGCCTCATCACAATAGTCCACATCAATATGATCAAAACCGATGGTCGCAGTAGCAATGAATTTCACCTTGCTTCCTTCCAGCAGTTCACGGTTACAACGGGTACGGGTACGGATCACCAATGCGTCAGCATCCCGTACATCCCCGACGGTAAAACCACTGCCGGGCAAATACACCACTTCATCGGCTATCTGTTCGACAGCTTCATGTATATAAGGTATTTTATTATCTACAATTATTTTCATCTTTCAAAAACTTGCTTGGGAACAAAGGTAGACACTTTTACCGAATAATAATTGGCTGATTAGAAAACTTTGCATAGATTTGTACATTCAATAAAACAGCTGTTATGTCCAAGATTCTTGTAATCTGCTTTTCATCCATCAATAATGTGGCAATGGCAATCCCGGTCATTCACTCATTGGCTACGCAATATGCCCAGCATCAAATCATGGTGCTGAGCATAGACACATTCTCCCCCTTATTCGAGAATGTGCCGGACAATGTTATTTTCCGTGGGGCAGATTTCAGAGGAGAACATGCCGGATTAATGGGTCTGGGATGGCTGTACAATGATTTAAAAGAAGAAAAATTTGATGCCGTAGCCGCTTTCCAGCCCACATTCCGCAGCCGTTTTCTTTGCTGGCGTTTTCGTCTGGCAGGCATAAAAGCAGCCCACATCAAGCAGAACAGGCGGGAACTGCAAAAACTGATACGGCGGAAACATAAAATATATACAGAGCAAGACTCCTTTTTTCAGCGCTGTGCCCATACGCTCAGTCAGATAGGTTACCCCATCCGGTTAAGTTTCCTCTCCCTTTTCGGAAAGAATAAAGGCAATATTTCCAGCCTGGCTCCGTTAACCGGTGAGAAGAACCAAGAAACATGGATTGGAATCGCTCCCTTTGCAACACATGTAGGCAAAATCTATCCGTTGTCAAAGCAAGAGCAGATCCTCAAACATCTATCTGCACGCGACCATACAAAAATCTTCTTATTCGGAGGCGGGAAAAAAGAAATCAAAGTATTGGAAGAATGGGCCCAACATTTCCCCAATGTCATCTCAACAGCCGGCAAACTAACCATAAATATGGAATTGGCCCTCATGAGCAATATGGACGTCATGCTGGTAATGGATGCCGCCAATATGCACCTTGCATCATTAGTGAACATCCCGGTTGTGTCCATTTGGGGGGCAACGCATCCCTGTGCAGGCTTTGCAGGATGGAATCAGTCTGCGGCAAACACAATACAGATAGACCTGCCCTGCCGTCCTTGTTCCTTATCCGGAGAAAAGCACTGTTATAGAAAAGATTATGCCTGTCTGCAAGGCATAACTCCCGAAATGGTAATAGAACACATAAACAAAGTCATCAGTTAAATGAAACAAATAAATCTCATATATTATTCCGTTTTCTTTTTGTGGTATTTGCTTTCGCTTCTACCCTTGCGATTCTTATATTTCATATCCGATCTTCTTTTTTATCCGCTCTATTATTGCATCCGCTACAGACGTAAAATCATACGCAATAATTTATCGAACTCATTCCCCGAGAAAGATTTAAAAGAGATTGTCCAAATCGAGAAACAATTTTACTCTTTCTTTTGCGACTATATAGTAGAAACGCTCAAGTTATTCTCCATTTCAAAAAAACAACTGATGAGAAGAATGACTTTTGAAGGACTGGACGAGATAGTGGAAAGCATGAACAAAAAGAACAAAGATTTCTGTTTTATCTATTTAGGGCATTATTGCAACTGGGAATGGATTGCATCCTTGCCTTATTGGATTTCCAAAGACATATCCTGCGGACAAATCTATCATCCACTGTACAATCAGGCTTTCGACAAACTATTTCTAAGATTACGCAACCAGTTCGGAGGCGAATGCATCCCCATGAAAACGACTTTGCGCCGCATCATTGAATTGAAACGGACAAAGCAAAAGGCAATTATCGGATTTATTTCGGACCAAGCACCCAAGTGGAACAGCATACATCACTGGACTGAATTTCTAAACCAAGAAACACCGGTTTTCATCGGTACGGAGAAAATAGGCAAGCAAGTGGACGCCTTGATTTATTATGCTGACGTAACACGGGTCAAAAGAGGATACTACCACTGCCGGCTCAAACCATTGTGCGACACCCCCCGGCAAGTACCCGATTTTGAATTGACCGATTTGTTTACCCGAGAATTGGAACAAACAATAAAAGCGCATCCCCAATATTGGCTCTGGAGCCATAACCGCTGGAAAAGAACCAAAGAAGAGTGGCTGCGCAGACAACAGGAAGAAACTAAGTGATTATGGAAAAATATGATTATTTGATAGTAGGTGCCGGTTTGTTCGGCGCCGTTTTTGCCCACGAAGCAAAACGAGTAGGTAAACATTGCCTGGTAATTGACAAGCGCAATCATCGCGGAGGCAATATCTACTGTGAAGATATGGAGGGCATCCATGTACATAAATATGGTGCACATATCTTCCATACCGACAATAAAGAAGTGTGGGACTATGTAAACAGCTTTGTCGAATTCAACCGATACACCAACTCCCCTTTGGCTTACTTTGACGGGAAATTATACAATCTTCCCTTCAACATGAACACTTTTTATCAGCTGTGGGGAGTAAAGACTCCGGCAGAAGCCAAGGCCAAGATAGAAGAGCAACGTAAAGAATTTGACCATATCGCCACCCCCGCCAACCTGGAGGAGCAAGCATTAAAGCTATGTGGAAAAGACATTTACCATCGCCTTATCAAAGGTTATACAGAGAAACAATGGGGACGTTCCGCCAAAGAATTACCGGCATTCATCATCAAACGTATTCCTTTCCGTTTCATTTATGACAACAACTATTTCAATGACAGCTACCAAGGAATCCCCAAAGGCGGATACAACGCCCTTATCGATGCGTTACTGGAAGGAACCGAGGTTCGTCTCAACACCAATTATTTCAGCAACCGCAATGAACTGGACGCATTGGCAGACAATATCCTGTTCACCGGATGCATAGACCAGTTCTTCGATTACCAATGCGGACATCTGGAATACAGAAGCCTGCGCTTTGAACATAAACAGCTGGAAACAGAAGATTTCCAAGGCAACGCAGTAGTCAATTATACAGAACGTGAGGTACCCTATACCCGAATCATTGAGCACAAGCACTTTGAATTCGGCACACAGCCCACCACTGTAATCACGTATGAATATCCCGATGATTTCGCGCCGGGCAAAGAACCTTACTATCCGATAAACGACAAGCGGAACACCGAAATGATGAGCCAATATAAAAAACTGGCCTCTGAGCGGAAAGACGTTTTATTCGGAGGCCGTCTGGCACAATACGCATACGCCGACATGGACGATACCGTAGCCGCCGCCCTCGCCTTATGCAAAAAGACATTTAAATAAAAGGAAATCCTTGGACTCCCCAAGGTTTTCCGCTAAATTTGCATGATATTCCTAAATTGACAAACAACATAGATAACAAACCAATGAAGTGCCTTCATATCATAACACCCGTAAAAGATTCGATTGACTCCACGCTTGAAACCGTAAAAGCAATCATGGAATCGGATATTTTGGTTCCTTTCACTTATACTGTCTATAACGATTTCAGCACGGAAGAAAATACCCATCGGCTGGAAGAGGCCGCCCGTCAATGGAATTTTCGTCTGGTCAACTTATCAGACCTGACCGACCACCCCTCTCCCAACTATCTACTGGTGTTACAAACAGCACAAAAAGAAGCCATCGAAGCAGATGCAGGATTACTGATTGTGGAATCGGATGTTATTGTCAAAAAAAACACATTGCAATCACTATACAATGGAGCATTGCAACAGAAACAATGCGGAATTGCAGCAGCTGTGACAACCGATGAAAAAGGCGTAATCAATTACCCCTACCTACACGCCAAGGGACACGAGAATCAAGTGTACCCGGAAAAAAAGCATTGCAGCTTCTGCTGTTCACTACTCACCCCCGGACTGCTGAAAGCATTTGACTTTCAAACATTAGACCCAAGCAAGAACTGGTATGATGTGACCATCTCGCACGAGTCACTGAAACGAGGTTTCCAAAACTACCTGTTCACCACGTTGCCCGTATGGCACAGGCCCCATAGCAGCCGTCCGTGGAAACAACTGAAATACAAGAATCCTTTAAAATATTACTGGTTGAAATATACCAAAGGACTAGACAAAATTTAACACTATTATAATGATATGAGCAAGACAGAGCGTTTGTTTCATCCCCGCACCTTAGTGATTCACCCTGATTTCAAAAATCTGGAAGAATTTATAGTATCCATTCCCGAACGTTTCCAAAGGAATGAAGGTACTGTTATTCACCAAGGGCGCAATGAATTGCGGAAAATGGAATACAATGGCAAAGAATATGTTATCAAATCCTTTCACAGCCCCCACCTTATCAACCGGTTTGTATATGGCATATTTCGTCCATCCAAGGCAAAACGCTCTTACGACCATGCAGAAATGCTGCTGAAAATAGGTGTAGACACTCCGCAACCGGTGGGATATATGAATATACGTTCAGGGCTGCTGTTCGATAAAAGTTATTATATCAGCCTCCTCTCCACCTGCCCCTACATTTACGACAACCTGTTCACACAGCAATTCGACTACGCCGAGGAAGTATTCCGCGCCATAGGCAAAGTGACCGCCCGTCTTCACGAACACGGATACGCCCACAAAGACTACGGACGTGCCAACATCCTGTTTCAGAAAACTCCCAATGGCATAACAATAGAAATTGTCGATTTGAACCGGATGTACATCGGCCCCATAGATATGAAGACCGGCTGCAAAAACTTTGAACGCCTGCCGGCAACTCCACAAATGCACCGATGGATGGCAGAAGAATACGCCAAGGCACGGAACTTTGATGTGGAAAAATGCTTTGAGCTCATGAGAGCCTATAGAAGCGTACAGCCGGGAAAAATAGATAACCTTTACTAAAAACTAAATGCATCATGAACATTATAGCCGTAGTTGTAACCTACAACCGAATGGAACTTCTGAAAAGAAATATTCGTTGTCTGCAACAAAACAAGCCGATATCTTCCATTGTAATAGTAAATAACGGAAGCACGGACGGTACAACGGAATGGCTTGCCGCACAGGAAGGGCTGACAGTAATCAATCAGACCAATGTGGGCGGTGCGGGAGGATTCTATACAGGCATACAATACGCTTATCAGGCGGGTGCCGACTGGATTTGGTGCATGGATGACGATGTATTTCCGCGGGCCGACTGTCTGGAACAACTCTTGCCGTATACCGGCAAGAAAGATATCGGCATACTGGCCCCTCGCAGGTTGCTCGAAGGAGAAATATTCACCCATGACTTCCAGGCATACAACCTGAGCAATCCTTTTGTATCCATGTACAGCAAGAAACTGGCAGGACGGCACATCACCTCACCGACAGAAATTATGGGAACAGCTTTCGAAGGTCCGTTCATCCGCCGCGAAGTCGTTGAGAAGATAGGTCTTCCCAATAAAGACCTTTTCATTTTCTGTGATGATACAGATTACTGTCTCCGCACCATACGGGCAGGGTACAAAATACTCTATATACCTGATGCCCTGATGGATAAAGAGAAATTCTTCTCCAACGACACATGGAATGAGCGAAGCAAGAAGAAAAAGTGGAAACGCTTTTATCAGATCCGTAATTCAACTTATTTAAACCATCACTACGGACGCAACATAGCAGTGAAATATCTTCGCGGCTTCAACGGAGTAATGGGATATATTTTCATCGCGTTGTTCACCAGTCCGTTTGCAAAAGCCTATCAATGGAAAGATATACCCCGATTATGGAAAGCCTATTGCGACGGAATACATGAAAAACTTGGAATTATGAGCTGAAAAACGGCAACACTCTTACAAGTTAATGTTTCATAATAAACTAGCATTTATATACTATATTTACAGAAAAAGAGTAAATTTGTTATATAATTAGATATCAGAATATTATGAGAAAACTAAGGATTACGTTATCTATTATAATGAGTTCAGAATAAAACAAATTCTTTTGACAATAGTATTAATTATCTCTAATATGACAGGTAGAAATCAATAATCATTGGTTATTTATGAGCAATTTATTACTATCCAAAATAGGGCACGTTATATCCGAATTTCCTTTGGCTTTTAAACAAACGAAAGAAGTCAAATTATTCATGACATTGCTGGTAAAAAACGAAGAAGGGATGCTGGAAGAGAATTTACAGTTCCATAAAGCGATGGGAGTGGACGGGTTTATCATTACTGATAATAACTCCACAGACTCAACTCCGGACATTATCCGTAAATACAAACAAAAAGGGTGGATTAAAGAAGTGATAGAAGAAAAGGCTACCAACTATGAACAAAAGGACTGGGTAGACCGTATGATTTGGAAAGCCAAAACCATTTATAAGGCCGACTGGATTATCAATGCCGATGCCGACGAATTATGGTATGCCCCTACCGGCAATTTGAAAGATGAATTATATGCCACCAATGCCAATGTGCTGAATTGTGAAATGAGAAGTGTCTATCCTGAAGAAGAAAAGCCCTTTTGGCAATGGGATAAGACTGTAAAAGCGGTAACCGAACCTGAAAAATATGACTTGTCACTCTATTCGCTGTTTGAGCGTCAGAACAAAAAAGTCATTCACCGGACTGCCGGTTACCTGCAAATTTCAATGGGAAACCATAAAGTAACCATGTTCCCACAAAACTCTGCCGACAGCCATATCCATGTATATCATTACAATATACGCGGCAAGCAGCAGTTTATGGAAAAGATGATAAATGGCGGCAAGCAACTGGAGCAACACAAGGGCAGACACGGAGGTCGCCACTGGCGCTACTTCTATCAGTTACATAAAGAAGGAAAACTAGAGGCTGAATATGAACGTGTTATCGGCAGTGCTTATTTTGAAGCACTTCGCAAAGACGGATTCATTATTCCGGATGTAACGATTCCTAATTTCTTTAAAAGATTAAAACCTGATATATAATGAAACATGCATTTCTGATTATCGCCCACAATGAATATCCGGTACTGGAGGTACTACTTTCCATGTTGGACGATGAACGTAATGACATTTATTTGCATATTGACAAACGGGCTACAGAACTGTTTCAGCAAATAAAAAAAGTCAAAATGCAGAAAGCCGGCTTTTATTTAATAGAAAATCCCATCAAAGTATATTGGGGTGATATCAGCCAAGTACAAGTAGAATATCTTCTCTTTGAAACGGCCTTATCACACGGTCCCTATGCTTATTATCATTTATTATCCGGAACGGATTTGCCCATAAAAAGCCAAGATTACATTCATGCTTTTTTCCAGCAGAATGCCGGTAAAGAATTTGTAGGCTTTTGGCAGGATGCCGCTCATCAGCGTGATTTGGAGCGCAAAGTATTCCGATACTATTTTTTTACAAAAAGGTTAAAAGATAAGGAACATCTGTTACATGGAATTACAGCATTAATCCGAAACCTCATATTAGCAGTACAGAAAATAAGCCATTATCGCAGAAAACAAACTTTTGAATTCAAAAAAGGAGGAAATTGGATAAGTATTACCGAAAACGCAGTCAAGTATCTATTACAATACAAAGAGATTGTATTAAATCGTATGAAATATACACTTTGCGCAGATGAAATATTCATTCAAACTATTTTATGGAACTCTCCTTTTCGAGAAAGAATGCATTGTACGAACAATGCCAATACCGGTAGTATGCGGGAAATTGACTGGGAGCATGGCAGCCCCTATATATGGCAAGACCATGATTATCAGACGCTTATTAACTCTAATAAAATATTTGCACGGAAATTCAATTCAAACCAGATGGGAGTTGTCTACAAGATTCAAAAATTATATTTAAAACAAGTTCCCAAATGAATATACTATTTTATACTACCAATGAAGTTGCGCCACAATACGGAGGTGTTGAAAGAGTTACTGCTAATATTGCAAATGCATTAACTACTTTTTATAATGTGAACTGTTACTCTGCCTATAAATACAACATTGACAAATCCTTTATTAAACAGCAATTCGTTAATACAATTAAAATCAATTCTTATCACAATCTCAATAATTTAATCCAATTTATAGAACAAAATAAAATTGACGTCATTATTAATCAAGGAGAGCATAAGTTAACTAAGAGTTTAAGACTTGCTTTAAACCAGTCTCAAAACAAAAAATGCAAGCTAATGTTTGCACTCCACGTAAGTCCTGCCACGGAAATTAATTTCATCACCTTAGATAATCCTAAAAAAGAACTAAAAGAAGGAAAGAACATTAGGAAAAACATCAGCAAATTTTTATCCTTTCCATATCAAAAGATAAGAAAAATAATAAAACTACCTATTTTATATAGAGAGTCATATCATTTTGCCGATAAGGTTATCTTATTATCTTCTCATTTCAAAAAGCCGTTTCTAGAATACTCTCATTTAAAAGATGATAGTAAAATAAGAATAATCCATAATGCTCTTTCATTTCACTCTTTCTATGATTTAGCCAACTATAATCACAAAAAGAAAGAAGTACTTATTGTATCCAGACTGGAAGAAGAACCTAAAAGAATTTCTCTGGCTTTAAAGATTTGGAAGGAAATTGAAACAGACCATACTCTATCCGAATGGAAGCTAAAAATAGTAGGACATGGGAAAATGGAAAGCTGGTACAAAAGTCTAGTCATACATTATGGCTTACAACGTGTCTTTTTTGAAGGGACAAAAAATCCGGAACCTTATTATAATGAAGCTTCTATTTTTATGATGACCTCATCTTTTGAAGGATGGGGGCTGACATTAACCGAGGCACAACAATATGGTTGCGTTCCTTTAGCTTTTCATAGTTTTGCTTCATTGACAGACATAATAACAGATAAAGTCAATGGGTTTGCTATCCCCAATGATGATATATCACTATATATTAAACAGATGAAGCTATTGATGACAGATGAAAAGCTACGTAAATCAATGTCTGCCAACGCTATTGAAAGTAGCAAGCAATTTTCCATCGAAATTATCATAAAGAAATGGATGGAAGTGATCAATGAATAATACTTTTATTTTTATCATACCAAATCAAAATTCTAATAATTCCATGCTCTCTTATATGCAATTACAAGATAATCAGCGCTATCCAAAATAAAATTTCATACCGTCTTAACATTATCCCCCCCTTCAAAAAATCCTGGCTTCCTTTAGGATTCACCTGAAAAATCAAGGGGAGAACCTTTGTTCTTAAAGTATCATTTTATTCTTTGGATAACATCCGAAAGTATTCTTAATATATCAGCTCACTAGAAAGTTCGGAACATTTATACCCTCATGCCCTCACTACATTTTAAAACAGAATTTCTCATAACCTACTTACTGTCAGTTATATATTCTTTCCTGTAAGCTGCTCCGACTTGATATAAAGTATGGCATTTTCAGACTTTTTCCTTGCAAAAGTGCAATAAAGAGTGTGTACTTTCACAGAATGACGGATAACGAAGGCATGGCAACGGTGAAAAAGATCAAAACGTTTAAAAGAATTCATTATCTTTCCTTCAAAATAAGACAATCAATAATACAGGCTATCTATAAATTCTTCCAATAAATAAGGGAATGAATGGATGTGTATAGCAGTCAGCCCTATTGCATAAGCTTTTTCTATCTCCAGATTAAACCTTTTTATATGCATCTATTCTATCTCCATAGCCTTTGGAGTTATCTCCATAAGCTTTGGAGTTATCTCCCAAGACTATGGAGTTAACTCCAAAGGCTTGCGGAGATAGAACAAACAGGAAGAAAACCCTTAACCATACAGCAAGAAATGTTTAGGGATGCGGATAAGATATTTTAAGGATGAATCTGATTTTAAAACCACACAATTCCTTACGGATGAAAAAACTCCCCAATGTCCTTCTTTAAAAAAGTGAAACAATATATGACAGGAAGATATACATCTGACTATACATACAGGACAGAAATATGAAGTGAGGGCATATATGCACCCAAACTTTTTATGAAAATACAGGCACTCTTGAGAAATCGCAAGCGGCTGCATAAATGAAATTAAGAGAACAACCTAAAATTCCTGAAAAACGTAGTAAAGGCCGCCCTTTTATTAAATCTTCCCAAAGCCATAGATACCCCCCACAAACCACATATATTATAATGTTTATGCAATGAAATACGAAGGATGGTATGGATATAGCATTGCAATGCACTAATCAGCTCCGGATCATCCACATAATCGGAAAACATATTCCTCATCCATCTCAAGAAAAGAATAGTAGCGTGCAATTTATCTTTGTCATGACCGGCAGAGTTACTGATGTTTGCACCTTCAACATTCCTCCAACATACAGGCTGCCCCGGCAAAGAAATAACACCCCCCGCATGACGGGCAAAAGCAGCCCACGTAGCATCATCCGAACACCAAGCCATAGGAAAATGAACAAAACCACCCGCCGACTGCCATATCTCCCGACTGAACACGTACTCTACGGCAGCCGAATCTATCTTTCCCTGTAACTTATCTAGCAGCAGCCGGTAACAAGACACACTTCCTTCTTCCAAAGGACGATTGGCACGTATCCGCTTGTTTTCACCATCAATGACAGCTAATGGAAAACGAAAGAAATATCCTCGCTGATGGTGTGGGCGCGACAAAACCTCCATGACACGTTCCACACCATCAGCCGGCATCAAATCATCATCCGAGAAAAGCCAGATAAACGGCTCTGCAGACAGCTGGATACACCTCTCCCAATGGGCCACCAAATCTTTGCCCCCCATATTTTCGCTAAAGCGATGATACACCAGATTTACCTTATTCTGATAAGATTCCACAATCTTATCCAATCTTTCAGGACTTGCATCATCACCTATATATAACACGAACTCATCTTTATGGGCCTGAACTGCAATTGAGTCGAGCGTTTCCTTAAGGAAACGCCCCTTGTAGGCAGGAATAACAATTGCCAATTTCTTTATTTGCTCCACTTTACAAAGACTGCATATCGTTCAACTTCTTGTAATATCCATTCAAGGCTATCAGTTCATCGTGAGTTCCTCTTTCTACGATATCGCCTTCATAAAGTACACAAATTTCATCGGCATTCTTAATGGTACTCAATCTATGTGCGATAGCGATAGTAGTACGCGATTTCATCAAACGCTCCAACGCTTCCTGAACCAAACGCTCGGACTCTGTGTCAAGAGCCGAAGTAGCCTCATCTAATATAAGGATAGGAGGATTTTTCAAAATTGCACGGGCTATACTGACACGCTGACGCTGACCACCGGACAAACGCCCTCCACGATCACCAATCATCGTGTCATATCCTTTTTCCGTTTCCATAATGAAATCATGTGCATTCGCTATCTTGGCAGCTTCTATTACTTGCTCCATAGTGGCATTCTCTACACCAAAAGTAATATTGTTATAGAAGGTGTCATTAAACAGAATAGCTTCCTGATTTACATTACCAATCAGAGAACGTAAACTGTGGATGGATACATCTTTCACATTTTTGCCGTCAATCAGCAATGCACCCTCCGATACATCGTGATAACGCGGTACCAAGTCCACTAAAGTAGACTTTCCGGAACCGGACTGGCCCACCAGTGCAATCGTTTTTCCTTTAGGAACAGTCAGATTGATATGGTTCAAGACCGGACGCCCTTCTACATAGCTGAAACTTACATTTTTAAACTCTAACTTATCTGTGAAAGCGTCCAATGGCAAAGGCTGCTCCGGCTCTACGATATGATTTTCCGCTTTCAATATCATATCAATTCGCTCCATACTGGCCAATCCCTGCGGAATATTATAAAATGCTCTTGAAAATTCTTTCAAAGGATTGATGATACTATAAAGGATAATCAGATAAAATATGAAAGTAGCCGCATCCATCGGAGCATAGTTTGTATTTAAGATTAAAGCACCGCCAAACAACAGCACGGTCACAATCACACAAGTGCCTAAAAACTCACTCATGGGGTGGGCTGAACTTTGCCGGATAATCATCTCGTTCATTGCATCGCGGAAGTCATTGTTTGTTTTAGAGAACCGGGCAGACATTTTGCTTTCGGCTATAAACGCTTTGATAACCCTTAAACCTCCTAATGTTTCATCCAATTGGGACATAATATCTCCCCATTGCGCCTGTGCTGTAGAGGACTGTCTTTTCAGCTTCCGGCTGACAACCCCCATTATCCAACCTGTCAGAGGTAAAATAAAGATAACAAAAAGCGTCATTTGCCAACTTACCGAAAACAGAGTGACAAAACAAACCAAAAGAGCGATAGGATTACGGATAAGCATATCGATGGAACTGGTCAACGAGTTCTCCACCACCGTAACATCCGCACTCATACGGGCTATGATATCTCCTTTACGTTCTTCTGAGAAAAAACTCAAAGGAAGACTTAACACTTTATTATAAACCTGAATACGGATATCCCGGACAATACCTGTACGCAAAGGTACCATGACAGCCGCAGAAGCAAAATAACCGGCAGTTTTCAACATAGTCATAAAGATAAGTATTCCTCCCATCATGGCAAGTGTATAGAACGCACCATTTGTAGCCACAAAATTGCTCACAAAGTAATAGGCATTATTTATGAGTACATCCTTATCCAAATTATGAATATCCATAGGAATGTACTCATAAGACTTGGTATCAATTTTGAACAGAATGTTCAAAATTGGCACAATCGCCATGAACGAAAACACATTAAGCCATTGCGACAGAAAGTTCAGTATCAATGCCCATGTCAAATATTTGCGGTATGGAAGAATATACCGCTTCAACAAACTAAAGAACTGTTTCAGCATAATTATCAATTATATATAATGCCGCAAAGGTAACAAAAAAGAAATAATCACCCAAGATTACCCCACTTTATCCCCTAATATTTGTTCATACACGGCAAGCCTTCTTTCCTGCATCTGTCCGGGGTTATATACTTGCCGCAAACTGTCTTCCGCATGGGTAACCAACTGTCTCTGCAACTGCGGATTACTTGACAAGGCTATGACAGCTTCTGCAAATCCGGCAGGGTCATCAACAATCAAGCAATCTTCACCATCCTTAAAATCAATGCCTTCCACACCCTTTGCCGTCGTTACAAAAGGTACTTTTGACAATACAGCATCTAATATTTTCATACGCATACCACTACCGATACGTATTGGAACAACAGCAACACTGCCTTTTAAAAAAGAGCCCAGATCTTCCACATAGCCTGCCAGCTTCAATTCCGGGTATTCGGACTGCAAACGATTGATACACTCTCCACGCCATTTACCAATTACTTGCAATGTAAACGAAAAATGACGTTTACGCAGATGCGGAATCACTTCGTGACAGAACCATGCCACGGCATCCAGATTGGGAAAATGATCCTCACTTCCCACAAAAGTCAGGCGTCCGCTTTGGACCGGAACAAAAGGCTGTTCCAGCCTGTCACCCACTTGCACCACAGCCGGAGAAGTGTAGATATGGTCTTTCCGTCCTATGAAGTCCTCCATAATTTTACGGTCTACTTCAGTCAGAACAATAACATCTTTATATTTCAATAATGCACTGCGCTCAAAATCCTTTGCTATATGAAACAACATCCTGTCACCGGCAGTCTGTTCCCTGAACAAAGTAATCTCCTTTTCATTACGGATGTAGCGGAGTTCATGATGCACAAAAATAGTCTGTACATTTTCAGGCAACAAGAATCCCAATGACAACAGTTCATAAAACTCTACTTGAATAATATCAAAACCTGAATGAGCCACCTGAGAAACATACTCCACATACCCCTGGTCTAGCGGCTGGAAACAAGAGCTGAACAAAGTACTCTTTCCCCGTACTAAATCCACAACTTCGCCCGTTTCATCCGTCCATATCTGTTGCCGGTTCATTTTACGGGTTACAGACACATGTATCTTTTGCAGCCATTTATAATAAAAAGGATGTTTAATTTTGGGTAATCTGACAGTTTTAGTTTTAGGAGTATAAATAAAGAAATCCACATTATCCCAAATTTTCTTCAATGACTCTACATCTTGCATACGTCTCCCTGTTTCAGGATAAAGCAATACAGATACGGCCATCTTATGACGCAGATATTCCACCATATTAAAGAAAGCTTGATTACCGCCCGAATCCAGCGGATAAGGAATGTACGGAATAATAAAAAGAATTTTCTTTCTCATACTAATTGAATTTAAACAATAGTCTAATGTCTAATTTAATTTTTAGTTTAATACAGCAAATGCTATGTAGTGTATAATGCAAAGATACAAGAAAGACTGCATACTAAAATGTTAATTATCGTTTCTTTTTAAAAGTTCAACAAAATTCCTGTTTTTTGAAAAAAAAACAAAGAAGCAACTTGTTTATTTACCTGTATAACATTACATTTGTAGAAATAAAACAAGAACTAACTTAACAATAAAGCATGAATGCACTTCCCTTGGTCAGTGTAGTGGTACCTAATTATAATTATAAACGATACCTCAATCTACGAATTCAGAGTATTCTGCAACAGACCTATCAGAATATCGAACTGATTTTACTTGATGATGCCTCAACAGACGGTAGCGAAGAGGTATTATCGGACTATCAAGACCATGCCAAAGTGAGCCATATTCTATTAAACGAACACAACACCGGAAATCCATTTAAACAATGGTTTAAAGGCATGCAATTAGCCAAAGGAAAATATATATGGATAGCCGAAGCCGATGACTTGTGTGAGCTTACTTTTTTAGAGAAAGTAGTTCCTTTAATGGAGAAATACCAACAAGCCGCCGTATGCTTTGCCGGTTCCAAGTATATTGATAAAGACGGTAATGTGCTGAGTTACGACATGAACAAATGGAAATCTGCCATACCTCCATACGCCGTATTCAATGGGAAGACTTATGCCGAACATAACCTTTACTGGCGCAGCTATATAGCCAATGCAAGCTCGGCCATTTTCAGAAAAAGCATGGTAAATGCCCAAAATATGGAACAATGCCTGCAAATGCGCTACAGCGGCGACTGGCTGTTCTGGTTTTATATGGCAATGCAAGGAGACATTATAGAAAGATATGAAGTACTGAACTACTTCAGACAACATAACCAGAAAGTTACCGTCAAAGCTGAAAACAACGGAGGGGGTAAGAGCGAAGATATTGAGATAGTACGCATTATGGAACAACACCTTACCCACCTGAGCAGATACAAACGGTGCATACGAAGGGGAATGCTTTACAACCGCATTGCCAAACTAAGCACAACAGACCGGGTAAAACTGCAATTATGGGAACTCCTCCGGCAGAAATTAAACGGAACGCGGAAAGACGGACGTCTGGAGCGCCTCAACCGGATAGCACGGCTATTCTGTCCTTTTGTTCTGACTATGAAAAGAGACCGCCTTACTCCTTCCCGAGAAATAGGATAAGAAACGGAAACTGCTTGCCCATATTTTCGGGCGGACTCACATGTCTGCCCCTAAAGTGAACAAATTGGCAGCCAATTTTACTTTTGGCATACCCTCTTTTGATATTTCTAAAATTCTGTTTACCTTTGTTGTCAATCATCCGGATTGATTCAAACAAATGCAAACTTTACTAAAACAAATGAAATATCTCCGTTCACTCATGCAGCAATCTGTAACAGCATGTAAGAATCAGGCTAAGCTTATCCAACAGTTTACTCTTTCTTTACTTTACTTATTAATCATACATATAGTTGCTTTACTTTTTTTCTTCCTGTTCCGGCTTGTCCTGTTCACCTCAATAGATTATCAGTTTCCTCCCGATATACAAAACAACTTTCTCATGCAAGCCACTGCATTTATAAAAGGGCTATGGTTTGACAATGTTATAGCTTGCTACATATTGCTGTTACCATTAGTCATTTTATGGATAACTGCTCTCTGCAACTATCACTCCAAGTGGGTATTCAGATTTATCTCTATCTTTTTCATTCTATTTTATTCACTGTCGTTCATTATTTCGGCAGCCAACATCCCTTATTTCTCCTATTTTTTTAAGACAATCAATTCTTCCATTTACAATTGGTTCGGATATGGAGCCACTACTGCCGGAATGGTATTGGGTGAGACATCGTTCTATTTCCCTATTTTTCTAGGACTGATATCTATTCTTCTGCTGTCAGGAAGTGTACTACGGTTATCTTCTTATTTCTATCATCTCATCAATTCGAAATCTACTTCCATCAGCCCGATAAACCGCCTATGTATATTCGCCGCCGGTGCTGTTTGTATAGGACTTTGTCTATTCGGAATACGGGGACGCATGGGATATAACCCCATCAGGGTAAGTCAAGCATACTATTGTACCGATCCATTCCTGAATCAGCTAGGGGTTAATCCTGTCTTTAATCTACTTACCAGCACACTGGATGATAACCGTAAGGAAAACCGCTATCTTCACCTGATGCCGGAACAGGAGGCAATAACCAATATGCAAAGTATATTGCAAAGAAAAGGAATAGAAGGCATCTCCCCCATTGCACGTGAAGTGAAATGCGCAGCCGTCCCTACACAAAAGAATGTTGTTCTTATTTTCATGGAATCGATGTCGGCCAACTTGATGGAGCATTTCGGATCTACCAAAAAACTGACTCCTTTCCTAGACAGCCTTTATCTGGAATCTCTCAGTTTTGACCATTTTTATTCAGCGGGCATACATACCAACCACGGAATGTATGCCACCCTCTACTCTTTCCCTGCCATCATGAAAAGGAATGCCATGAAAGGAGCAGTGGTACCTGTCTATTCGGGATTGCCCACCGTATTAAAGGATAATGGCTATCGGAACCTGTTCTTCATGACGCACGAATCACAATACGATAATATGAACGCTTTTCTCCGCACTAACGGATTTGATGAAATATATGCACAAGAAAACTACCCAAAGGATAAAGTCGTTAACAGCTTTGGTGTACAAGACGATTTCCTATATCAATATGCCTTGCCCATTCTGAACAAAAGAGCAGAAGAAAGACAACCTTTCTTTACCGTATTGCTTTCTATCAGCAACCATCCCTCGTATGTGATACCTGACTATTTCAAACCACACAGCACAAAGCTTGAAGATCAGATTGTGGAATACGCGGACTGGGCCATCCGGCAATTCATGCAAGAAGCACGCAAACAACCTTGGTTTGAAAATACAATCTTTGTTTTGCTGGGTGACCATGGGAAATTGGTAGGAAGTCCGGACTGTGAAATACCACAATCCTACAACCATGTCCCACTAATGATTTACGGAAAAGGCATCAAGCCCGAAATCAGACAAGAGCCGGGCGGCCAGACTGATGTGGCACCGACTTTACTCGGACTGCTGAACATGAGTTATACCCAAAACGACTTCGGCATAAATTTGTTAACAGAACAACGCCCGTATGTCTATTTCTCCGCCGATAATTTGATAGCGGCTACAGATACAACCCACCTATATATTTATTCTCCACATGACCGGCAGGAATTCAAATATAAGAAGCAAGGAAATGCCTTGCAACTTGTAACAGGGGAGGACAGTACATTCTACGTGATGAAAAAATACTGTTTCTCCACATTGCAGAGTGCGGAGTATCTGGTAAAAGAGCACAAGACTGTCAATAAAGCTACCGGACAATAAGGTGGGACGGGTTTCACCGCCTTGCCTTCCTTAACGGTCATACCCCAACTTCTCCTCGTTATAATCAGAGGCTATGTAGGTAGGACGGCCTTTGGTCTCCTTGAAAATGCGCCCCACGTACTCTCCTATAATTCCCAAAGAGAAAAGCTGGATGCCACCTAAAAAGAGCATGACAATGATCAAAGTGGGGAAGCCGGCCGTTTCATCACCATAAAGCACGGTCTTTATCAGAAAATAAATGGCATAAATAAAACTGGAGATTGAACAGAGCACTCCGCATACCGTGGCGATGCGCAAAGGGGCGATAGAGAAAGAGGTTATCCCTTCGACAGCCAGATTCAACAGCTTGAGAAAGTTCCAGGAGGAATGGCCCATCAGCCTGTCTCCGCGATCAAATTCAATGCTTTTCTTCTGATAGCCTATCCAGCAAAACAATCCTTTTGTATAACGCTCGCATTCGCGCAGACGACGCAACGTGAGCACACAACGACGGTCCAGAAGTCTGAAATCGCCCACATTGGGCAAAATATCAATACGGCTCATCCGCTGAAGTATACCATAAAAAGCCAGAGAGAACTGACGACGCAACCAGCTTTCCTCGCCACGGGTACGCCGTTTGGCATAAATGTCATCATATCCTTCTTCCCAATATTCCAGCATCTGGTCTACCAGTTCCGGAGGGTCCTGCAAATCAGCATCCATCACAACGCAGCAATCGCCGGTGGCGTAATCAAAACCCGCCAGCATGGCTACCTCTTTACCAAAGTTACGCGAAAGGTTGACATAATTCACCCGCTTGTCCTGCTGCCTCAGCCGGCGGAGGCATTCCAGCGTAGTGTCGCTGCTGCCATCATTGACAAACAGGATTTCCCACTCATAAACGGCATTGCGGTTGACAAGCTCTATCAAACGTTGATACAGAGTGGGCAGCATCGCTTCCTCATTATATACCGGAATCAAAAGAGTCACTTTCTTCATATCATTCTTCACTATCATAAAGACTCCTCAAAGATATTACTTTTGTTTGAAAACAAACCTCACTAATAAAAAATTTACCGGAATGGCAATGAGAAACACTGGGATGGGAGCCAACGGACGGGAAAAACCCAACCGCAGAAAGAGATTCAACAATCCGATATGTATCAGATAATTTGTCAGATGTGCCCCCCCGAAGCCAAAAGCTTTCTTCCAGGAAGGAGGCTGCCCGAAAGTAAAATAAGCCGTAAGATAAAAGTTGGCAACAAAACTCAGCACATATCCCAAGGTATAGGCTACATTGACCTGAATGAATTTTTGCAAGACAAAATAAATGCCATAGTGCAGCCCTGTAGCAAAAAGGCCTACCATTACAAATCGCAGGAACTCGGGTATCTGTTTCAGTTTATTCATTTTCATTGATTTAAAATGCAAAGTTAGGTATTACTAAAGAATTATTCGTACTTTTGCGACAGTAAATATAAAAGACCGAAAAATATATGTCAGACAAGAAAAAAGCATTTTGGTTCATAGCCTTACTAAGCACACTTGTAATAATCCCCTTTTTGGGAGAAACTATTTTTTACTCTAAAGGGGAACCGCGCGAAGCAATTGTGGCATACTCGATGTTGGAAAGCGGCAACTGGATATTGCCTTTGAACTACGGAACAGACATCGCCTATAAACCTCCTTTCCTGTATTGGTCTATTGCAGCTATTTCCGCCATTTTCGGAGGGGTGAGCGAATTCTCGTCCCGTCTGCCGTCCGCTATCGCTTTTCTAGCTATGCAGTTCGTGTTTTTCGGATTCGTAGCCCGCTATAAGGATACAAAGACAGCAGTCATTACCTCCCTTTTACTGCTCACTTCATTCGAAGTGCACCGGGCGGCGGTGGCTTGCAGGCTGGATATGCTACAGGTTTCCTTCATCGTCATCTCACTTTGCTTACTATTTCGCTGGGACGAAAAAGGCTGCAAGGGAATACCTTGGACGGCTGTCGTGCTGATGGCATGCGGCACGCTGACCAAAGGACCTGTGGGTTCTATATTCCCCTGTATGTGTATCGGTATTTACCAGCTGATACGGGGACGCTCATTCGGCAAGACTTTCCTTTCCTTATTCGGAATCGGGCTGCTTTCCCTTATTCCATTGGGAATCTGGTTTTATGCGGCCTGGCTACAGGGAGGACAGCCGTTTATGGACCTGATGCTGGAGGAAAACACCGGACGCTTTGTCGGCAAAATGTCATACCCGTCGCATCACAACCCTTTATGGTATAACTTCCTGACCATTATATGGGGGTGGACACCTTGGACATTGGTCTTGCTTATCTCACTATTCGGACTGAAATGGAATGAAATGCACCTGCTGCCCGCAGGAAACTCTTTCACCGGACGCATCAGGAAGGTTTGGGATAACATCCGCTCACAATCCCCCATACAGCTGTTTATCTGGATAGTGATTATCGCTATTTTTGTCTTCTATTGTATTCCTAAAAGCAAACGCAGCGTCTATTTGTTGCCTATCTATCCATTTATGGCTGTACTGATTGCCCAGTATCTGGAGGCGTTAATGCAAAAAGGGGCGAAAGTGTTCAAAATATCGGCTTATATCTTCGCCTCGCTCTGTTTGTTACTCACCGTGGTGTTTTTTGCTGTACGCTGTCAGATGATACCGGACAGCATATGGGGCAACGGACGTCATGCTGCCGAAAACATAGCGTTTATGCAAGCTTTGGAAAGCACGTCCTTTTCTATTTCCAAATGGCTGATTATAGTATTGCCGGTAGTGGCTGCCATCTGTACATTAAGGCTGGTTATCAAAAAAAGTAGTACGGGGTCACTCCTCTATGGAATCACCGGTTGTGTTCTTTGCCTGTTTGTCGCTTTAGACGGGGTATATCAGCCAACAATACTAGCTGTAAAATCCGATAAGCATCTGGCAGAGGATATCAGAAAACAGGTGCCTGAAGGAGTCGTTTATTCATATACAGACAGAATGATACGGTTTTATTGTACAAATTATTATATGAATAACCAAATGCGGAATTTCACACTGGAAAATCCGCAAGAAGGGTATGTCATACTTTCTGCAAATGCACAAGAGGAGTTTTTAAAGAATTACAATGCAAAGTATCAGCTGGAAGAGGTCTTCCATACAGATTACAGAAGTTGCGACTTACGCAATACGGTAATCATGTACAAGTTCAACGAGAAACGGAAATAGTTATATCCGGCAGATTCTGCACCGATTGGGACGCGGACTATATGAATTCCATACTGATTCATATAGTCCGCGTCCAAGTTTTACTATCTGTTCCCTAAATCATCATAAACGGTTTGCAATATCGCCTTACCCTTATCCAGACGGGATTCGTCAGCTTCAGGCTCATCAAAAAGAATACTGCCGGAATTATTATCAAACACCGTCACCCCTGTACTGTCTCTGAATGAGAACCCATTATTGAAACTATAAAAGGCAAAAGGATACTTATAATCACTTCCCAATACATTACGGCTAAACGTAAATGCAGTATGTTCCAGCCCAAGCTGCCCCAACAAAGTGGCTGCCAAATCGGTCTGATTCATAATCTTGTCCACCTGCATAGGCTGTTTTACCGCTCCACCTAACCATAACAAGGGAATATGATAAAAACGAGGCATCGCATTAGACCCCTCACGCGGGTAATAGAAACCATGATCGGGAAGGCAGATAACTAAAAGATCTTTCCATGCGGGAGTCTGCTTCAACCGGTCAATAAACTTACCCAGACATTCATCTGTATAAGCAAAGGCATTGGGAATTTTATCTTCCAGCCGGTGATAAGGAACTTCGAAAGGTTCATGACTGCTAAGTGTCAGAAACGCAGTATGCCAAGGCCCTTCTTCCTTCCGGTTTCTTAACTGATTATATAAATATTCAAAAGTAATATCATCATTCACTCCCCAGGCATTACTGGTCTGTTCGGCCAATGAAAAATCTGTATTGGCTGTAAGACGCTGATAACCGGTACTCAGCAGATAACTCTTCATATTGGTAAAGTTGATATCACCTCCATACAGGAAATCTGTTTTATAACCCGCCTTGGACAATCCTTCAGCTATAGCAGGCAGCGTACGGCTCTTGGCAGGAATTTTCATTACCGATGCCGTAGGCAATCCAAGGTAACCGCTGAAAGTACAGACTGTTCCACGGTCGGTACGGAAACTATTGGCATAACAGTTTGTAAAAAAGATCCCTTCCTTTGACAGACGGTTAAAGTGGGGTGTCACATCAGGAAGACCGCCTAAAGGTTCTACAAAAGCACCTCCAAAACCTTCCATCAAAATAATAAGAATATTGGGACGCTTGGTATTCAGGACTTGAATAATACTATCCCCATCTGTTGTAGGATAAAGTCCGTCAAACAATGCAGCCCGCTTCTCTTCATCAAAGAAATTGAACTCTGATGCAAAATCCTGGGATTTACCCATAGAAGACAACAAACTGAAATCGGGATTGACCGCCGAATGATTCAAGAAAGGTTCGTTGCTGAAATATACTTGCCCTATATTAGAAGTGGATTCCGTTACACCACCACGTATAATGATGAAAAGCACACCTCCTAATAACAGCATTCCCGCAGTTCCCGCTATCCGTTTCCGGGTGGCGGTCAAAACGGAAGGCGTGATTTTCAGCAAGACCCAACTATTCAGGGCTATGAGTAACAAGATGGCAAGAACCCTCAGCAAGATAAATCCGACGGAAACACTCGCCAAAGCTTCCTTCGGTGAATCGATATAAAGAAAAACAGATGCGTCCAGTTTAAATCCCCAGAATGTGTATAATGCCATATCTACCACAAAAATGATAGAAATAAGCGCGGCAGCCAAAATATAATACCCGTAAAGTATTTTTTTCAAAGGGAATTTCCTAAACCAAATACTTATCAGTACCAACAAGAATGGAAATGCAGTAAGATATCCCGCCGTAGCAGCATCAAGACTGGCGCCATGAACCATTACCTGCATATAATCGGCAAACCCGAATCCTTTTTCAATGGAACCATTATAGAGCATGAATAATGGTTTCTGTAGAATAAATATCAGTAAGACCGTAAAAAAGTACAAGCTGATATAAGCAATCCTCTTTTTCATATCTTCAGTTCTTTATTATTTCCGTCCGAAATCAGCCGGGACCTCTCCCCATCGGTCGGTTTCCCACTTCAATAAAGGTGTGGTATATTTATTTTCTTTCAGCCAAATTTCGGCCCGTTCTATCATTTGAAAAAGTTTCTCCGTCTGAGGAGTCCGCTCTAGTTTAGTTTTACATTTCTTCTGTTTCACCCAGCTCAACGCATTACGGCTGTCCGAGTAAACAGGCATACTGATATTCTTCTGCTTCATCAATGCCAAGGCATGGACAATGGCAAGAAACTCTCCAATATTATTCGTTCCATAAACAGGACCGAAATGAAAAACCTCCTGTCCCGTAAGCAAATAAACGCCCCGATATTCCATCGGTCCGGGATTTCCACTGCAAGCGGCATCCACAGCCAGGCAGTTCATATCAAAGTTCTCGGGAAGTTGTTTAGGAGTATCTTCTTTTTTAACAGCATTCTTGCCTATATAATGAAAAGCGGAAGAAGCCAAGGCGTGTTCCGCCTCCTCTTTGGTCTCGAATGACTTGTATTGTGCGCCATCATAACCTTTTATCTGTAGCTGGCAGTCAGTCCAGGAGTCATAAACTCCCGGATTGACACCTTTCCATACTACATAATATTTCTGTTTCTTTGCCATTTACATACGTTCAGGCACTTCAATACCCAGCAAGCCCATTGCTGTCTTCACAATCTTGCCCACATTGGCACTCAATGCCAGACGGAAGACTTTCAACGCTTCGTTTTCTTCACGCAGAATACTGAAATCATGATAGAACTGGTTGTATTCTTTCACCAAATCGTATGCATAGTTTGCTATAATGGAAGGATTATAGTCTGAGCCTGCCTGCTTGACAACCGATTTAAAATCAGCCAGCATCTGAATCAAACCTTCTTCTTTTGCGCTCAGTTCCAAACCCGCTGGAATGATTTCGGGAATAACGATACCTGCTTCAGCCGCTTTGCGTAATACAGACTGGATACGGGCATACGTATACTGAATGAAAGGTCCTGTATTGCCATTGAAATCTATCGATTCTTTCGGGTTGAAAGTCATATTCTTACGTGCGTCCACCTTCAGGATAAAATATTTCAAAGCACCCAAACCAACAATACGGGCAATATTGTCGGCTTCTTCTTGGGTCAGACCGTCCAATTTACCTAATTCAGCAGAAGTTTCCTTAGCAGTTTCAATCATTGCTTCCATCAAATCATCCGCATCCACTACTGTACCTTCACGACTTTTCATTTTGCCCTCGGGCAGCTCTACCATACCGTATGAGAAATGAACCAATCCTTTGCCCCATTCAAAACCCAATTTGTCGAGCAAGATAGAAAGTACCTGGAAATGATAGTTTTGTTCATTACCCACTACATAAATCATCTTGTTGATGGGGTAATCCTGAAAACGTAATTTGGCAGTACCGATATCCTGGGTCATATAAACAGAAGTACCGTCACCGCGAAGAAGCAACTTATGGTCCAGTCCTTCGGCAGTCAAATCAGCCCATACAGAGTTATCCTCTTTCCGGTAGAAGAAACCTTTTTCCAGTCCTTCCATCACTTTCTCCTTACCTTCCAGATAGGTATTCGATTCATAATAAATTTTATCGAAACTAACTCCCATCATCTTATACGTTTCATCGAATCCGGCATATACCCAGTCATTCATCTTCTTCCACAAGGCACGGATCTCAGGGTCATTCGCCTCCCACTTACGGAGCATCTCGCGAGCTTCCAGCATCAGAGGAGAGTTTGCCTCTGCCTTAGCCTTAGCTTCTTCTTCATTCAAGCCTTCAGCCTGGTACTGAGCTGTCAGTTCCTTTACCTCAGCCTTGTAATGCTTGTCAAAAGCTACATAATAGTCACCAATCAAATGGTCCCCCTTCTTACCCGATGATTCAGGTGTTTCACCGTTACCATATTTCAACCAGGCCAGCATGGACTTACAGATATGGATACCACGGTCATTCACAATATTGGTCTTGACCACCTTATTGCCATTTGCCGTCATGACATTTGCCAAGGCATTTCCCAACAGGTTGTTACGGACGTGACCCAGATGAAGCGGCTTGTTTGTATTGGGAGAAGAATACTCAATCATCACCAACGGAGAGTTTTCCGTAGCCTTTTCAATACCGTATTCGGGAGCAGCCTGAATAGAATTCAAAAGTTCAATCCAACAATCCGAAGCAATTGTCAAATTAAGAAAGCCCTTCACTGCATTGTAGGCTGAAACCAATTCGGGAGCATGCTCTTTCAGGTATCCGCCTATTTCCTGTGCGGTCTGTTCAGGCCCCTTCTTAGACATTTTCAGAAAAGGGAAAACAACCAAAGTAAGATGTCCTTCAAACTCTTTCTTAGTCTTTTGCAGTTGTACCATTTTTCCGGGTACATCCTGTCCGTACAACGTTTTGATAGCGCTGATAATGGACGTGGTGAGTTTTTCTTCTATATTCATAATATGTACGTACACTTATTTGTTATTGGATTGCAAAGATAGACATTTTAGGCGAAATCCTTCCTATCTTACCTTAATTTACTATATCTCCTCTCTGCAAACGATACTTTTCCGACTGAAAAACGAATAGCCCACAAACGAATAAACATACAACAAGCAATAAAATATGTCTAAAAAATATTTTTATTCATTTTGATATTCAAGTAGATTTACTGTTGAAATCAAATTAAACAAATCAACACACAGGAATGCGATAAACAAATAGATTTGATCTATCCGCCCAATATTTAAATAAGACAATTCCTATTTTAACTACGTTAATAAAATTCCGTATAGTTTTGACTTTCAACAGGTTCACCATGAAAAAAAATATTAAAATATATTATCCTATTTAAATCAAAATACATATATTTGCGATTGTTATTGAATATCACAATTATAAAATACACAAGCAAAAAGAGACCCTAATGAGGTTTGGATGGCCATAAAACCACTATTAGGAAATATGATAATGATAAAAAAGGTAGCATCACAATTTTAGAAAGAGAGTTCAATATATAATGCCTGAAAAATGGCAATGTACAAACCCCTAATAAAAGCCAAGTTTATATGAGCAGATTTTCTTCATTATTATGTAGCTTGCTATTCTGCATGATTACATATGCACAGGAAATTACAGTAACTGGTAAAGTCACCGCAGGAGGCGAAGAAATGCCTGGTGTCACAGTAGCTGTAAAAGGACAAACTCGCGGTACCATCACTTCTATCGATGGCAGCTACCAGATTCAGGTTAACGGCAATGAAAGCCTGATCTTCTCTTTTGTAGGTTACGAAACAGTAACTATACCGGTAAACAGACGCAAAGTGATTAACGTAGAATTAAAGGAAGCAGCCCAAATGGTAGATGAGGTAGTGATAACTGTTCCTTACGGTACTGCCAAAAAATCCACATTTACAGGGTCTGCAAGCTATATTGCCGCCGGTACTATTGAAAAAGCACAGGTCAGTAGTGTATCAAAAGCACTGCAAGGAACTGTAGCTGGTTTACAGTCTTTTTCCTCCAGCGGTCAACCCGGATCAGACGCAACTATCCTGATTCGTGGAGTTGGTTCTGTAAACGCTTCAACCAATCCCCTCTATGTGGTTGATGGTGTTCCTTACGATGGTGCTCTTTCCTCCATAGCATCTTCAGATATTGCGTCAATCACTGTATTGAAAGATGCAGCTTCCGCTGCATTGTATGGCTCACGTGCAGCAAACGGCGTAATTATGATCACCACCAAACAAGGAAATAAAGATAGCGCACCCACCGTTGAATTATCTGCCAAATATGGTTTTTCAAGCCGTGCACGGGCAGACTACGACCAGTTGAATACAAACCAATATTATGAATTATATTGGGAAGCCATGCGTAACTATCGTATGGACAACGGTTACTCTGCCGAAGAAGCTGCTGTATGGGCATCAAGCAATGTTACAGGCAATCTAGGCATCAATCCTTATGGCAGTGCTTATCCTGAACCAATCGGCCATGACGGAAAACTGGTAGCAGGCGCCAAACCATTATGGGACGACAGCTGGGACGACGCCCTTTCACAAGATGCGCACTATACAGATTTAAATGTACGCGTAAGTGGTGGTAGCAAAACCTCCAAGTACTTTGTTTCAGCAGGTTACATGGATGACCAAGGTGCTTATATCTGCTCTGGTTTCAAACGCTATACTCTCCGCGCCAACGTGACTTCAGATATCCGCAAATGGTTACAGATCGGATTGAATGTATCAGGAACTCATTCTGTTCAAGACTATCCCAAGCAAGATGACTCAACAATCTCCAATGTGGTCATGTTTGCCCGTTCATTACCATCATTCTATCCAGTGTATCAACGTGACTTGACAACTGGAGCATATTTATTGGACGAAAATGGTAACCGTATGTTCGATTATGGTGAGTATCGCCCTAACTCGTATGCAAAATATAATCTGCTGGCTTCCATGCCACACGATAAAAGCGAGATAAAACGCGATGCTGCTTCTTTACGTGGCTTTATCCAAATAACTCCTATCGAAGGACTTTCTTACAAAATGTCTTTGAATATTGACTATAACAACAAAACAAATCATGACTACACCAATCCTACTTACGGTACAGGTTCTATCAGTGGTGGCAGCGTAAGCAAATACAACTACCGCACTACAGGCATGACTTTTAATAATGTCATTAATTATCAACACACGTTCAATGATGTACATGATATCCGTATGATGGCCGGTCAGGAGTACTATGAATATAACACTTCCAATTTCGGCGGAAGCCGCAGCAAAGTCATCATGGATGGATTTTATGAGCCCGACGCAGCTTCCTCTTTAGGTGATTTTGGCGGAAACAGCGACCAATACAAGCTGTTAAGCTTCTTTGGAAGTGCTGAATACTCGTACAATCAAAAATACTTCTTATCGGCTTCTGTCCGTTCTGACGGTTCTTCCCGTTTCCATCCGGATCATCGTTGGGGTACTTTCTGGTCAGTAGGCGCATCTTGGAAAATCATGCAGGAAGAGTTTATGAAGGACACATCAGACTGGCTATCTAATTTATCATTGCGTGCCAGCTACGGAGCGCAAGGCAATGACCAGGTAGGTTATTATGCGTATCAGGCGCTCTATTCCATACGTAATAACCTCGGTGAATCCGGTTTGCACGCTTATCGTCTGGCAACTCCTAATTTATCATGGGAAACCAATCTAAATACTAATATCGGCTTGGATTTTGGTTTCTGGAACAATCGTCTAAATGGTACAATAGAATATTTTGAACGTCGTTCCAAAGATTTATTATTCTCTAAAGACTTAGTTCCATCTTCAGGTTTCTCAAGTATGGACGAAAATATTGGTGCCATCAAAAATTATGGATGGGAATTCCAAATCTCAGGATATCCTATCATGACTAAAGATTGGAAATGGAAACTTTCTTTTAATGCTACTACCTATAAAAACAAAATAACCTCATTACCTGCCGAAGAAATGTGGAGTGGCAACAAGAAATGGGTAAAAGGAGGATCGTTATATGACTTCTATTTAGTAGAATGGGCTGGTGTCAATCCTGAAAATGGTAATCCTATGTGGTATCGTTACAATACCAACGGAGAAAAAGTAACCACAGAAGACTATTCATCAACCACACCGGACGACAAAGTAAAATGTGGCAATTCACTACCAGACTGGACTGGCGGTCTTCAATCAGATCTTTCATTCAAAGATTTTACATTATCATTCTTATTCTCTTATTCCATTGGTGGTAAAATCTATAATGGGGATAAAGTTTCATTGATGAGCCAAGGACCTACAGGTACCAGTTGGAGCGTAGATATGTTAGACCGTTGGACTCCTGAAAATCCCTATACCGATGTACCGCGTCTGACTACTTCTCCCAAAAGCTCATGGACAAACTCTTCAAACCGGTTCTTAGTTGACCGTTCATACTTACGTCTGAAGAATATTACATTCTCTTACAATCTGCCGAAGTCATTGCTGAACACATTGACACTGAAAGATGCAAGCATATTTTTTCAAGCAGAAAATATGCTGACATTAGCCAAACAACAAGGTCTAGACCCAGAGCAAACTTTCGGAGGCTCTACTTACTATCGCTATCCGGCAATGAAAACTATTTCATTCGGTATCAATGTGAAACTTTAATACAGAAAGAAGAATATGAAAACTATTTTTAAATATATATTTTCAGTCGCACTGGGAAGTATAATGCTCACTTCCTGCGATTTGGATACAATTCCTACAACTTATGTAGATGCCGGTTCTGTTTTCGGTAAAACAGGAGATGCCGAAAAAGTACTTAATGGTGGTTGGAACTACCTGATGGAAACTTTCAATTCCTACGCCAACCCTGGCTATGGAGCAATGTTACGTGCAAATGATGCAATGGGTTCTGACGTAGTACTAAACACCAAATATGGTTTTAGAGCACACAATGAATTTACCGCTATTTATGGAAAAGGGGGCACAAACACCCTAAGCTGGCTTTTAGCATACCGTGTTATTAATGACTGCAATGGTGTATTAGATAATATTGACGCTGCTGAAGGTACACAAATTGACAGAAATCGAATCAAGGGACAAGCGTTAGCCTTACGTGGTTTTCTATATTTACATCTAGCTTCTTGTTATTCTTTTGCCATTGATAAAGATCCAGATGCTGTATGTGCACCTATCTATACACAATCAACAGATGAAACAATTGCAGCTGAAGGAAAACCTGCATCAAGTGTCAGTGAAGTATATGCGCAATCTATCAATGACTTGGAAGAAGCATTAGAACTTATTCCCGAAACTTATGTACGTGACGCCAAACACAAAATTGACAATGAAGTTGTCCTAGGTATTCTCTCACGTGCCTGTCTTTATGCTCGTCAATGGGAGAAAGCTAAAACTTACTCAGACAAATTGTTAGCTAAAAACAATTATCTAATGACCGAGAGTGAATATAAAGCCGGATTCAATTCTGTAGACAATAAAGAATGGATTTGGGGGCATGCTCAAACCAACGATCAAAGTAATGCCAGTTATCAGTTTCATTATTTAGATACTACAACTAAAGGATCATACTATTATAGCTTCAATGTAGACCCTTACTTCCGTGATTTGTTCGAAGATGGTGATTATCGTAAAGAAATGCTGTTCTGGGCTACAGATCCGGGAGCTGACGTTGAATCAGCAGCCTATGTATGGATGCGTAACTCTAAATTCAGATTCCGCGATATCGAAAACCAACTTGGTGATATCGTATTGATGCGCGTTGCCGAAATTTATTTGATAAATGCAGAGGCAAAGGCACATCTGAATGACCCAGATGCTATTAACAAATTAAATGATTTAAAAACAGCCAGAGGAGCAAAAACCATTAATACAAATCTTTCACAACAAGACCTATTGGAAACAATTTGGTTAGAACGCCGTAAAGAATTATGGGGTGAAGGATTCAGTTTGATAGACATTATCCGCAACCAACAGGCTGTAGTTCGAAAAGCATATCCCGAAGGTCCCATTGACTATATTTACACTGATGAAAACGGACAAACTCACACCCTGAAGAAAAAGACTCAAGGACATCGTTTCTTCAATTTCCCCGATAAAAGTGCATTCTGTCCAAACAGTAAATATTATTTGTACCGAATTACGGATTCGGAAGAGCTGGCGAACAAAAACCTTTACAAGGATCATCCTAAACTCTCAATTTATACCAAATAACAGCAAACTCTAACAAAGTAAAAACCCGTAGCAAAATGAACTGTTACGGGTTTTTTATTGTTCTCAAACAAATCAAAAGAGAGTATTCATTAATAAATTTATAGTTCCAAAGGATAACTCAAAATAGATTAATGAAACAGCTTTATAATAATCTGTATCATCATGATATCCTACCCTTTCTTACTTTATTCATTGCTACATAAAATAAGAAAAGGGAGCTTCTCTTCGGATTTTAATCATAAGAGATTTAAATTTCAATATCTCTTTAGAAACACATTCTTTCTGTTTTATTTCTTCTTCAAATCCTCAGGAGAAACCAACTTATAAAGCTTGTCACTAGGACGTACCTTATCGGGTACTTTAAAGGATACATGTTGACCTTTTCTTACCACATCCACCGGTTTCAAATCCACACGCGCCTCATCCAACGTCAGAAATACTGCTCCTGTAGTAGGTCCTGTGATCAGAAGCTTATCCCCTACTTTCATCTCAGCAGCTTCCACCAGAAACTCTGCAACGCCAATATTAGAAAAGTACTTGATTCCCTTACCCACATACACCTTACGCTCAGTAGCCTCCGAACCATAGTTCTTACTCCATTCACCCAAACGCTGTCCTAAATAATACCCATTCCAGAATCCCCGATTGAATACGGTCTTCAGCCGTTCATCCCAAGCCTGCTTCTTCTCCTCGGTAAAAGTGCCCTCCAGATAAGAACAAATAGCTTCTTTGTAACATTCCACCACGGTACGTACATACTCAGGTCCTCGGGCACGCCCTTCGATCTTGAAGACACGCACGCCAGCCTCTATCATCTCATCCATAAAATGAATAGTTTTCAAATCTTTAGGAGACATGATGTATTTATTGTCCACCTCCAGTTCAATATCACTCTCTTTATCCTTCACATCGTATGCACGGCGACATATCTGCATACAAGCCCCCCGGTTAGCAGAAGCATTCATCTCATGCAAACTGAGATAACACTTGCCCGACACTGCCATACAGAGTGCCCCGTGGCAGAACATCTCAATACGGACCAATTCTCCATTCGGACCTTTAATTTGTTCCTTCTGGATAGTATCATAAATCACCCGCACCTGCTTCAAATTCAATTCACGTGCCAATACCACTACATCGGCAAAGCGAGCATAAAATTTCAACGCTCCGGCATTACTGATATTTAATTGGGTGGAAAGGTGTACTTCCTGCCCCACCTCGCAACAATAAGCCATTACCGCCACATCCGCAGCAATCACGGCACTGATGCCTGCCTCCTTAGCCGCATCCACAATGGTACGCATCAAAGCAATATCTTCATCATAAATAATGGTATTGATCGTAAGATAGCTCTTGATGCCATGTTTATCACAGATCTGTGCTATCTCGCGTAAATCATTGACAGTAAATGTACTGGCAGAACGTGCACGCATATTCAGACTCTCAATTCCGAAGTAAATAGAATCCGCACCTGCCTGTATGGCTGCCGCCAGCGACTCACGTGAACCTACAGGAGCCATTATTTCAAAGTCTTTTATAGAAGCTTTCATTATTCTTTTGATTAATATATGTGCAAAGGTAGGCTTTTTTCCGTATTTTTGCAGCCTGATTTCACCACAGATTACACAGATTCACACAGATTATAAATTAATACTCAAATGAATCTGACTTTTCTGTAACCCAAAGATAAACATACAACAATGAAGATTAGAAATATAGACCTGGGCAGATACCCTATTTTCCTGGCTCCGATGGAAGATGTAACAGACCCCGCTTTTCGCCTGATGTGCAAGAAGTTCGGTGCTGATATGGTATATACCGAATTTGTATCGGCAGATGCATTGATACGCTCGGTAGGTAAAACGATGCAGAAGCTGAATATCAACGATGAGGAACGCCCCGTAGCCATCCAGATTTACGGCAGAGACACGGAAACAATGGTAGAAGCGGCGAAAATAGTGGAAGAGGCGCATCCTGACATCCTGGATATTAATTTTGGCTGTCCTGTAAAACGCGTTGCCGGTAAAGGAGCCGGTGCAGGTATGCTGCAAAATATCCCGCTGATGTTGGAAATTACCCGTGCTGTTGTGGACACTGTAAAAATTCCCGTTACTGTAAAAACACGTCTAGGCTGGGACAATGAGCATAAAATTATAGTAGATTTGGCAGAACAATTACAAGATTGCGGCATTGAAGCACTGACCATTCATGGACGCACCCGTGCACAAATGTACACTGGTGAAGCGGACTGGAGTTTAATAGGTGAAGTAAAAAAGAATCCCCGTATGCATATACCTATCATTGGAAACGGGGATATAACTACGCCACAACGTGCCAAAGAGTGTTTTGACCAGTATGGAGTAGACGCTATTATGATTGGCCGAGCCAGCTTTGGACGCCCGTGGATATTCAAGGAAGTAAAACATTATATAGAAACCGGTAAGGAACTCCCTGCCCTTTCTTTTGAGTGGCGGCTGAATGTACTCCGTCAGGAAGTGTTGGACAGTGTGAATCTGCTTGACGAACGCCGCGGTATTCTTCATGTACGCCGCCATCTGGCTGCTTCTCCCTTATTTAAAGGCATCCCCAACTTTAAAGAGACACGTATCGCCATGCTCCGTGCCGAAACCGTGAAAGAACTTTTCAGTATCTTGGATTATATCAGGGGGAATTACGGAATGAATTCTTAATGCTACAATGTGCTAATATGCTAATGTGCCAATTGCCATGCGGAATACAGCACAGCCAATTGGCACATTAATATATTGTAGCATTAACACATTATCTATTCCATTTTACGCAAACCTCTTTTGGGAGAGAAATCAATATCTTTAGGATTGCCTTTATAAGCCACCTCACCACTACTGGATGCTTTCGCAGTCAGCGAACCGGTCACATAACATTCCACATCACCAGAGGAACTGGCACTGGCAGTTACATTGACCGCCTTCATACCTTTTGCCTTTACATCCCCACTACTACTGGCTCTGTAAGAAGCGTTCTCACAAATACCTGCCAAAATCACATCTCCGGAAGAGCTGGCATCAGCAGATACATCAGCAGCGTTCAGATTCTTGACAGATACATCACCCGAACTACTGGCATCAGCAGAGAAATTCGTACAAGATACCTTTTCCAGAATCACATCACCCGAACTATTAGCGGTAGCCGCAAAATCATCACAAGAAATAGTGCTTCCTGTTACATCACCGCTACTGCTAGCCTTAACAGTAACTTTCCCACTCGTTTTCAGTCCATTCTTTATAATAATATCACCGGAACTGGAAGCTTTCAAGCTGTTCACAGCCGGAGCAGAAACTCTTACTTCCTTTTTATGTTTTCCGTTTATTGAAAAATTGTTTCTTGGTGATTTAAAACCAACCTTAAGTACTCCACCCTCTACACGGACATCAATATAGTCCACCAAATTGTCCGGAGCATATATTTCCACATCCTGTCCACCGGAACTTTGAGTATAGATTACATCCACCGAAGAACTGGTAGAGATAGCATTAAAACTACCCACATTCACTTTTTTGGTAACATAGTTCTTACTAGGAGTTATTCTCTCTGCACATGCTGTGGCAGACACTAACATAAGGGTCACCGCCATTAAAGTCGATACTAATTTTCTCATACTATTTTTGTTTTATTCATTAGACGTTATTTCTATGCCAAACGTTGCAACGTTTAGCCATTATTTTTAAAGCAATATTCATGCCAGCAACATTTATCACTGAAAATCAACAAGGTATAAACAAAACAGGGTGTCCGAAAATGGACACCCTGTACGCTTTTATATACTTTTTAAAACTATTTCAGCACAAGTTGGAAGACTACAGAAGCAAACCAACGCTTATACATATAAGTAGCCACAATATAAATACATACCGCCGAAATCCAGCCGGCAATAACATCCACCAAATAATGCGCCTGAATATAGACCGTAGCACAGCATAGAAGTACGTAGAACGGTGCCAAGAAATAACATAGTTTCTTATTAACGCGATAGGCCATAATCATCACAATGGTAGATATACCGACATGCGAACTAGGAAAAGCAGCAGTAGGGCGTTCCCCCACTTCCTGTGAGGCCTCTACCAAATTAAAGAAGAAACCATGATCAAAACCGGGACCGGGCAGCAGAATATCATTATTATTGAAATAATCACCGATAGCAGGGAAATGCTGCGCCATCACATTGTCCATTCCGATAGCAGGGAAATAGAATTGCGGACCGGCAACCGGAACCAATATATAAATAAGATAATAGATAAAAAACGAAGTGACCAGCACAAAAGAAACCTTTTCAAACCACTCAAAACGAAACAAGAAATAATAAATAGTCACAATCCCAATCATTGGATAATAAGCGAAATACCCCATATTAAATGGTTCACTGAACCACATGGAAGGAAAATGTTCACTAAATTCTACCGAAGGCTGGCAACGGAACAAAAACTGCTCCGCCGAAGCGAAGAAGTTATCCAGATTGGGAAAAAGACGATTAAATTCAAAGGTATCGGGATACCAATACGCTAAAAATGCCATCTGCACAGCCATTCGTATAAATGCCGTAAGTTTACACGGATACTTGCGATACAAATATATTAATGCAAACGTAATGGCCACAATGCCTGCACGCTCCAAAAGCATAATTACAGGGTGGTCCATACGAGGAAATAATATTAAAACCATTATGGTCGTGAGGGCATTATATATCAGACTAATGCTCTCAACGGCAAACAATCCTTTCACACTGTCTACCCGTTTGAATAAATTTAAAGCCATCCTTCTTTCTTATACCATGCAATGATTTCCTTTACTCCCTTGTCTAAAGGGTACTCAGGACGATATCCCAGTTCTTCCACCAAGGGTGAAATATCGCATTGCCAATTACGTTGTTTCATTATTTTATATTTGTCAGCATTCAGCGTACTTACCTTTCCCAGGCAACGCGCTGAAAATTCAGCGAGCAAAGATACAACTTTTAAAATAAATAATGGGCATTTAATGTGTATAACCCACGGATTACCAAGTTCTTTTTGTATCAAATCAGAAAAAGTACGGCTGGAATAGACATTTCCGTCACTAACAAAATAGGCGCGCTGCCGCACTCCATGTTCTATTGCCAAATAAACAGCTTGTACCAAATCCCTCACATAAATAAAAGTAAGATCCTGTCTTTTAAAACCAGGAGCAAAGTCTATATGCTGCTTGATAGACTTCGCCATCAGAAAATAATCGCGTTCACGAGGACCATAAACTCCAGTAGGACGGAAAATCACTGTCGGAAAATCATTCAATGATTGCAGGTAATGTTCCGACTTTAGCTTACTGACCCCATATGCCGTATTGGGCATTGCCGTATCACGCTCACTGATGGGTGCATAATTATCTTCATGAATAGGACCGAAAATACTAAGTGAACTGATATAGACAAATTGCCGGGGAACCATGTCCAAGGTTCTCAAAGCTTCTACAAAATTACGGGTATAGACATAATTGCCTTTGTCAAATTCGTCCTTATGGCGGCATTTAGTTACACCGGCACAATGAATGATATAATCCCATCCCCCATGCAATTGTTTATGAACAGCCAATTGCTCCGTCAATCTTCCGGGATGAGCAAAATCCAATTCGGCAAATTGAATGCGAGGATCTTTCAAATAGGTACGACTACTGCTTTTACGTACACCAGCCCATACCTGCATCTCTCTCTCCAATCCTCCTTCCACCAGGAAACTGCCAATAAATCCGCTTGCTCCGGTTACCAATACTTTCTTTAAGCAGCAAGTGTTCTTTTGTGCAAATTCTTCGTTATTCATTCTTCGTATGTTATTTCACCGGTTCCACATGAATACCCACATGAGTATCCTCTCCAAACTTTTCTTTCAATCTATGTTCAATACCAGTTGCCGTCTCGTGCGCTTTATGCAGAGAAATGTTCCCATCCATGCGTATATGAATCTCTATAGCATAATTGTTTCCGATACGCCGCGTGCGTAAATGATGCGGTTCGCTGACTCCACCAAAAGATAACACAATTCCTTCTATCTCACGTTCCACACTATCCGACAAAGACTTTTCCAGCAATTCATCCAGGCAAGGAACCAGCAGCCTGATGGAAACCCGCATAATAAAGAAACTGACTGTCACAGCGGCAATAGGATCAAGTACCGCCCAATGAGGACCAAGTAAAATCGCTCCGCCAATACCGACAGCCGTACCAATGGATGATAATGCATCACTCCTATGATGCCACGCATTCGCCACAACAGCCTGTGAGTGGCATCTTTTCCCCACTCTGACTGTATATTGATAAAGTATTTCCTTCAACAGAATAGAAATAATGGCAGCAGCCAATGCCAACATTCCCGGTTGACGAAGTTCCCCACCTCGTAGGAAAACCAATATATCTGTTGCTCCATTCCACAATATTCCAAATCCTACCCCCAATAATGCCATACCAATGAAAGCAGTAGCCAATGTTTCATATTTCCCATGACCATAATCATGGCTCTTGTCCACTGGTTTATTGGATATACGTACAAAAAGAATCACTACTACGTCCGTAATGAAGTCAGATAGAGAATGAACTGCATCTGCCAACATAGCAGCACTATGCCCTGCAATTCCGGCAAGGAATTTAAAAATAACCAGCAAGAAATTAACGAAACTCCCCACTAATGTAACTCTATAAATTTCTTTTTCCCTGATTTTCTTATCAAGTTCAGTCATAACAATTGTTTTAGAACGGACAAAGATAGCACGTTTCATTTAGATTCAACCAAATTTAATGTATCTATTGAACCGCTATTCCAATTATTTTGTTTACTTTGTAGCACATAATACATAAATATATCCCCTTATGGCTAAAAAGAAAGAAAAAAAAGCAGGGAAACGCATGAAAAAAAGCGAAATGTCTGAACGACTGATAAGCTTATTCCACACAAAACCGAACGAAACATTCAGTCTGAAACAATTATCAAGCAGTCTGAACCTTACTACACATCCTCTTAAAATGCTTTGTGCCGACATCATTACTGAAATGATTGAGGATGATTTTCTGCAAGAAGTAGAAAAAGGACACTACAAGCTGAACGACCACGGCCTGATTATGACTGGCGTCTTTCAGCGTAAAAGCAACGGCAAGAACTCCTTCATCCCCGATGATGGTGGAGAAACCATTTTCATAGCCGAACGTAATTCGGCACATGCCATGAATAATGACAAAGTAAAAATAGCCCTCTTTGCCAAACGTAAGAACCGGAACCCGGAAGGTGAAGTGATAGAGATTCTGGAACGTGCCAACGATACTTTTGTCGGCACACTGAAAGTAGAGAAATTCTACGCCTTTCTGCTGACCGAGAACCGCACTCTGGCAAATGATATTTTTATCCCGAAAGATAAGCTGAAAGGTGGAAAGAATGGGGACAAAGCAGTCGTGAAAATTGTAGAATGGCCCGAAGAGGCAAAAAACCCGATAGGACAAGTCATTGATATTTTGGGAAAAGCAGGAGAAAACACAACTGAAATGCATGCCATTCTGGCCGAATTCGGCTTACCTTACGTATATCCCAAGAATGTAGAAACCGCTGCCGAAAAGATTCCGGCAGAGATTTCCGAGGCGGACTATGCAGAACGTGAAGATTTCCGCAATGTAACAACTTTCACCATTGACCCTAAAGATGCAAAGGACTTTGATGACGCGCTCTCCATCCGTCTCATCAAACCGGGACTATGGGAAGTAGGCGTACACATTGCCGATGTTACTCATTATGTAAAAGAAGGAGGCGTTATCGACAAAGAAGCTGAAAAACGCGCTACTTCCGTTTATCTGGTAGACCGTACCATCCCCATGCTGCCCGAACGGCTGTGTAACTTCATCTGTTCCCTCCGCCCCGACGAAGAGAAACTGGCATTCTCCGTCATTTTCAATATGAATGAAAAGGGAGAGGTGAAAGACTCGCGCATCGTGCACACCATTATAAAGAGCGACCGCCGTTTCACCTATGAGGAGGCGCAAAAAGTGATTGAAACGGGTGAAGGCGACTACAAAGAAGAAATTTTGGAACTGAACAAACTGGCACAAATCCTGCGTAAACAAAGATTGGTTGCCGGTGCTATTGACTTTGACCGCGTAGAAGTGAAATTTGAGATAGACGAAACCGGCAAACCGCTCAGTGTCTACTTCAAAGAATCCAAAGAGGCCAATAAGTTGATAGAGGAATTTATGTTGTTGGCAAACCGCACGGTTGCCGAAAAAATCGGTAAAGTACCTAAAAACAAGAAAGCCAAAGTATTCCCTTATCGTATCCACGACCTTCCGGACCCCGATAAACTGGAGAACTTGAATTGGTTTATCAATCGCTTCGGATATAAGATACGTACATCGGGTAGCAAAACTGAGATATCCAAATCCATCAATCGTTTACTGGACGACATAAAGAACAAGAAAGAACAAAATCTGGTGGAAACCGTATCCTTGCGTGCCATGCAAAAGGCCCGTTATTCCACACATAATATTGGCCACTATGGTCTGGCATTTGACTATTATACTCACTTTACCTCACCTATCCGCCGTTTTCCGGATATGATGGTTCATCGTCTGCTCACCCGCTATCTGGCAGGAGGACGTACGGTACAGGAAGCGAAATACGAAGAATTGTGTGACCATAGCTCTGAAATGGAACAAATCGCCGCCAATGCGGAACGTGCCTCTGTAAAATACAAACAAGTAGAGTTTATGGGTGAACGTTTGGGCATGGAGTTCGATGGAGTCATTTCCGGAGTTACCGAATGGGGACTTTATGTGGAACTGAACGAAAACAAGTGCGAAGGTATGATTCCCATGCGTGACCTTGGTGATGACTATTATGATTTCGATGAAAAGAACTATTGTCTGACGGGACGCCGGCATCACAAAAAATTCAGTTTGGGAGATCCGGTTACCATTAAAGTGGCACGCGCCAATCTGGAGAAAAAGCAACTTGATTTCGCTTTGGTCGAGAAATAAAGATTAACATCCTGTTGTAGGGGCAGACTGGTTCTTCCCCTGCAACAAGACAATAGTTTCATTTACTTCACTCTTCTATTCAACTGATTATTCGCTTTATCCGGCTTCGATTTGCCGATCCGTTTACCACCAGACTTCTTTTTAGTTTCCTGTTTTGCCTTAAAAGCAAATGGATTTTTCTTATTTACCATAAATATTCCCTTTTTTCTGCAAAAATAAAGGATTAACATCAATATTCATTCTATTTATTGGCAATAATATAGAATTTACTTACTTTTGTCCTTCTAAAGCATTCAGTTCATGACTACATTCAATTACACGAACATATTAACGCAGGCAGTAGATGAATTATCTGAAAGCCAGTCCTATAAAGGATTATTCCACCAACACAAAGATGGAGATCCTTTACCATCTGCCAAATCCCTATACAAGATAGTAGAATTGGCACGCGCCATTATCTTCCCCGGCTACTTTGGTAATTCCACCGTTAACAGCCATACCATCAACTACCATATCGGTGTAAATGTAGAAACCCTGTTCGGCCTGCTGACCGAACAAATTCTGGCAGGACTTTGCTTCGGACAGGAAAACAGTAAAAATGCAACCGATGACAATGAACCGTGCAGAGAAACAGCCTCTTTGCTGGCAGCTCGTTTCATCAGTAAACTGCCCGAACTCCGCCGCATTCTGGCTACCGATGTAGAAGCCGCATATTATGGTGATCCCGCCGCCACATGCTTTGGTGAAATCATCAGTTGCTATCCGGCTATCCGCGCTATCAGCAATTACCGCATCGCACATGAGCTGTTAATACTGGGTGTACCTTTAATCCCCCGCTTCATTACAGAAATGGCACATTCGGAAACCGGTATCGATATTCATCCGGGGGCACAAATAGGACACCATTTCACTATCGACCACGGTACAGGTGTAGTAATCGGAGCGACCAGCATCATCGGAAATAATGTGAAACTCTATCAAGGGGTAACATTAGGAGCTAAAAGCTTTCCGCTAGACAATAATGGAAATCCCATTAAAGGCATTCCACGCCATCCTATTTTAGAAGACGATGTCATTGTATATTCCAATGCAACCATTTTAGGGCGTGTTACTATTGGCAAGGGTGCTACCGTAGGAGGTAATATTTGGGTAACAGAAAATGTACCTGCCGGATCACGTATCGTACAGCGAAAAAACAAAGACGAATAAAACCCCTTTGCCATCATAGAAATGCTGACATCACAAAATGGTCTAAAAAGTAGTATGGCAGCAAACTTTTTAATAAAACAGTAACTTCCTGTACACCTTCTTGTAACAGATAAACAAGATATTTGCAGTACGATAAAAAAGGAGGTATATATGGAACTTAAAAGCAATGAATATCAGATAGAATGTACACCCTACGGGGAATATTACGCCTTTTTAACAGACTACCACCAATGCTGCACTTACGGTGAAACTGCCGAAGAAGCATTGGAAACCCTGTCAGATATCGCCGATGAGTTTTTCTGCGAAATAAACGAAGTCTATCTGGCAGAAGAATTCGCATAAAAGTCACTCAACCTATTAATCATAGAATTTCTCTTACAGAAACCATACCTGTGTGATACAGATATGGTTTCATTTTGTCCTAAGCATGCCCCATACGGTAGAGACTGTACCCCAAATAAACCAAATACAAACAAGAGACCAGTATCATTAAAGCACAAACCACATATCCCTTACGTTTCTCATCCGTCAATTCCATTTTCATTCTGATTTCTATTTAAGTTTCTTGATTCAGCAAAAATGGCAAATTCCTGTGTAGAATTTATTTCTATAGGATAACAAATACATTGCCGGATACATATTTTGTCAATTTATTCCACAGATATACCCAATTCCGTTTTCAAAGAATTTTTATAATCAAAGGTAAATAAAGACCCCGGCAAGGAGCGTGGACGCCCCGATTTCATCCTCTTTTTTGCTTCATCAAACAGATTAATTCTCTAAATAATTGATTAGCAAACAGAAAATCATTAAATTTGTCCCATCAATTGAAATTACGTAATTATCATTTAAGATGAAGGAAGAATTCGAGCTAATCGCCAAGACTTTCCAGGGACTGGAAGAAGTACTGGCAAAAGAACTCACCGAGCTGGGAGCCAGCAATATAGAAGTAGGAAGACGCATGGTAGCCTTTACGGGCGATAAAGAAATGATGTATAGGGCAAACTTCTGCCTGCGTACTGCCATCCGCATCCTGAAACCCATCAAACATTTTGAGGCGAAGAATGCCGATGAAGTTTACGAAGCTATCAAGGCCATTGCGTGGGAAGACTTCTTGGATAAAGATAAAAGTTTTGCCGTAGACGCTGTGGTTTTCTCGAACGAGTTCCGTCACTCCAAGTTCGTAGCCTACAAAGTAAAAGACGCCATTGTGGACTATTTCCGTGAAAAGACAGGAGAGCGCCCCTCGGTACGCATCAACCATCCCGACGTGGCACTGAACATCCATATAGCCGAAAATAAATGCACTCTGTCACTGGATAGTTCGGGCGAGTCACTCCACCGCCGGGGTTATCGCCAGGAAGCTGTAGAAGCTCCTTTGAATGAGGTACTGGCAGCCGGTATGATCCTGATGACCGGATGGAAAGGCGAATGTGATTTGATAGACCCGATGTGCGGTTCAGGAACAATACCTATCGAAGCCGCCCTGATAGCACGTAACATCGCTCCCGGCGTATTCCGTAAGGAGTTCGCTTTTGAAAAGTGGAACGATTTTGATCAGGAACTATTTGACCGCATCTACAATGACGACTCACAGGAACGTGAGTTCACACATAAGATTTTTGGATATGACAATAATCCGAAAGCAAATGAAATTGCCACTCACAATGTGAAAGCAGCCGGACTGAGCAAGGAGATTATCTTAAAAATCCAACCGTTCCAGCAATTTGAGCAACCCAAAGAAAAAAGCATCATCATCACCAACCCTCCTTATGGAGAACGTATCTCAACCAATGATTTGCTGGGCCTGTATCAAATGATAGGCGAACGTCTGAAACACTCTTTCACCGGCAATGATGCATGGGTACTAAGTTACCGTGAAGAATGTTTCGACCAGATTGGTTTAAAGCCTTCTATAAAAATCCCCCTGTTCAACGGTTCGTTGGAATGTGAATTCCGCAAATACCAATTATTCAACGGCAAATTCAAAGAATTCCGTAGTGAGAACGCCGATCGGGAATTCAAGCCCCGCCGGGAAGAAATCCGCCCGCGCCGTAACACGGAAAAGGTAGAATATGGAGAACGCAGAGAACGTCGTAGTTTTGACAACAGACGTGAAGAACACGGAGAGTACAAAGGAGGAGAGCGCAGAGAAAGACGCTCTTTTGATGACAAACGTGAGGGACGTGGCGATTTCAAAAGAGGAGAACACCGCAACTTTGGTGACAGACGTGAAGGCCGCGACAATTTCAAAAGCAGTCCCCGTAAATTTGACGACAATAAGGAAAAGACAGAAGAATAAACAGTTATGAGAAAATTAATCAATCTGATTGCCTTATTAATCATGGCTTCATCTGTAACATGGGCACAAGACAAGAAAAGTTTCACACTGGAAGACTTGATGCCGGGAGGAAACAATTATTATAACCTGCTTCCACAAAATCTGTATGGTTTGCAATGGTGGGGAGATGTATGCATCAACGCCGACATAGAAGAGGTAAAAACCATCCAGCCGGCAAATGGGAAGGAAAACGTACTTATCACTTTGCAGGAAGTGAATGAACTGTTGGCAAACAAGGAATTAGGGAAAATCAACCACTTCAGGAATGCATCTTTCCCATATGCTGAAAAGATGATGCTGGTAAATACCACATCCAATAAAGTGCTGATCGATTTAACTAAAAAGGAAATAATATGGAGTCAGCCTCTCTCTCCTAAAGCCGCCAACCAGGACTGGAACAAGGAAAGCCGTTCATTGGCTTATACCCTTGACAACAATCTGTTTGTAACGACTGCCGACGGGAAAACGCAACAAGTCACCGACGAACCGAAAGGCATCGTATGCGGACAAAGTGTACACCGTCAGGAATTTGGTATCTCGAAAGGTACTTTCTGGAGTCCGAAAGGAAATCTGCTTGCTTTCTACCGCATGGACGAAAGCATGGTAACCGATTATCCACAAGTAAATACCTCCACCCGCATAGCGACACTGGAGCCGGACAAGTATCCGATGGCAGGAATGACCAGCCACAAAGTGACTGTCGGCATCTACAATCCGGCGACCCAAAAAACAGTTTATCTGAAAGCCGGCGACCCTACCGACCGTTATTTTACCAATATCAGCTGGAGTCCTGACGAAAAAAGCGTTTATGTCATTGAACTGAACCGTGACCAGAACCATGCCCTGCTATGCTGCTATGACGCGGAAACAGGAGAGCCACTGAAAAGCAATCCCCTTTACGAAGAGAAGCATACTAAATATGTAGAGCCCCAACATCCCATCGTCTTTCTGCCATGGGACCACACGAAGTTCATCTATCAGAGCCAGCGCGACGGCTACAACCATCTTTACCTGATGGACACCAAGACTTCCGTATATCCGGAATCACATGGAGCCGCGGCCGGAGGTTCTTACCGGGAAAGCTACAAGACCAGACAGCTTACCCAAGGCAACTGGGTAGTACAAAACATCCTCGGATTCAATGAAAAGACCAAGGAAGTCATCATCATGAGCACAGAGGTTTCCCCTTTGCAGAGCAACGCATACGCTGTGAATGTAAAGACAGGCAAACGCCGCCTCATCGGCAATAAAGACGGTATGCATCATGTACAACTGTCCGGTAGCGGCAACTATGTGATAGACAATTATACTTCTTTCACCATTCCCCGGAATATCGAGATCGTTCCCACTTCCGGAAAGGGAAAGACTATCAGCCTGTTGACCGCCACCAATCCGTTGGAAGCATACAATATGCCCGAAATCACTGTCGGTACCCTCAAGGCAGCCGACGGCAAGACCGACTTATACTACCGCCTGATAAAGCCGGTGAATTTTGACCCCAACAAAAAATACCCGGCCGTAGTCTACGTGTATGGCGGACCACATGCCCAACTAATCCACAACAACCGCAACTATGACGCCCGCGGATGGGATATTTACATGGCACAACTGGGTTACGTCATGCTGACCGTTGACAACCGGGGCAGTGACAACCGGGGACTGGAATTTGAGAACTGTACGTTCCGCCAATTGGGAACCGAAGAGATGAAAGACCAGGTAAAAGGAGTGGATTTCTTAAAATCATTGGGTTATGTGGACAATAACCGCATTGGCGTACATGGTTGGAGCTTCGGTGGTTTCATGACCACCAACTTGATGCTGACTTACCCCGAACTATTCAAAGTAGGAGTAGCCGGCGGTCCTGTCATCGACTGGGCTTACTACGAAGTAATGTACGGCGAACGCTACATGGATACTCCGCAAACCAACCCCGAAGGCTACAAGAACGCCAACCTGAAGCTGAGAGCCGGAAACCTGAAAGGACGCTTGGAAGTGATCATTGGCGCCAATGACCCCACTTGTGTTCCCCAGCACAGCATCAGTTTCCTCCGTGCCTGCATTGATGCCGGAACCCAACCCGATTTCTTTATGTATCCGGGCGACGGTCATAATATGTTCGGACGCGACCGTGTGCACTTGTATGAACGCATTACACGCTATTTTGAAGACCACTTAAAATAAACAAAAGATAAGATTATGAAACTGTTGCTATTAGGCTCAGGCGGACGTGAACACGCCCTGGCATGGAAGATTGCTCAAAGTCCCAAAATCGAGAAACTCTATATCGCCCCGGGAAATGCCGGCACAAGTAATGTAGGCGAGAATGTAGCGATTAAAGCAGATGACTTTACAGCAATCAGAGAGTTTGTAGTAAAGAATAATATAGATATGGTAGTGGTAGGTCCCGAAGACCCGTTAGTCAAAGGAATCTATGACTATTTCAAAAAAGATGAAGCGCTGAAAAACATTCCTGTTATCGGGCCTTCAAAAGCGGGTGCGGTACTGGAAGGCAGCAAGGAGTTCGCCAAAGGCTTCATGCAACGCCATAATATCCCGACAGCCGGTTACAAAAGTATCACTGCCGCAAATCTGGAAGAAGGACTAGCCTTTCTGGAAACATTGGAAGCTCCATACGTACTGAAAGCCGACGGTCTTTGCGCCGGAAAAGGCGTACTGATTCTGCCCACCCTGGAAGAAGCCAAGAAAGAATTGAAAGAAATGCTGAGCGGAATGTTCGGTGACGCTTCCGCCACCGTAGTGATTGAAGAATTCCTGAGCGGTATAGAATGTTCCGTATTCGTTCTGACCGATGGAAAGAACTACAAGATTCTGCCCGAAGCAAAAGACTACAAACGCATCGGCGAAGGCGACAAAGGGCTGAACACCGGTGGTATGGGTAGTGTATCTCCTGTTCCGTTTGCCGACAAAGCATGGATGGAAAAAGTGGAAGAACGTATCATCCGCCCCACAGTAGAAGGACTGGCAGCAGAAGGCATCGACTATAAAGGCTTTATCTTCTTCGGCCTGATTAATGTAAAAGGCGAACCGATGGTCATTGAATACAATGTACGCATGGGCGACCCGGAAACGGAAAGTGTCATGCTGCGCATCAAGAGTGACTTGGTGGAACTGCTTGAAGGAGTGGCAACAGGCAATCTGAATGAAAAAGTCCTGGAGATAGACCCCCGTTCGGCAGTATGCGTCATGCTGGTATCCGGCGGATATCCGGAACATTATGACAAGGGATTTGCCATCAGCGGAGTAGAAGAGATTGAAAACAGCATTGTATTCCATGCAGGAACAGCACTGAAAGACGGACAGGTAGTCACTAGCGGCGGACGTGTCATTGCAGTCAGCTCCTACGGTGCCAATAAAGAAGAAGCCTTGGCACAATCATTCGCCAATGCGAAGAAAATCAATTTCGACAAGAAATATTTCCGTTCAGATATTGGATTCGACCTGTAATCAGCGGACTATCACCCCATGGCAGGCTATGACAAATTCCAAATAGATATGGCAAAGGGAAGATTCACCTTCCCTGTTGCCATCCTTATATGCCTGCTTCTCCGGATCATCACGGGCAATGAATGGCAGGATGTAATCAATTTGCTGGTCTGTGCTTTGACTGCCTATCTGCTGATCGAGATAAACACCGCCTTCACGCTGATACGGACACGCAGTACCTTGCATGTCAGCTTTTACGTATTCCTGTCCACGGCCTGCCTGTTTCTGCATTCCTTCCAGTATGCCGTTTTTGCGCCACTCACTTTTCTGATCGCTATTTCCCAATTATTCAGCAGCTACGAATCTCCCTATCCGGCGGGAAGTATATTCCACGCTTTCTTTTTCATCGGACTGGGAAGCCTGTTGTTTCCACAGTTGCTTTACTTTGTACCTCTGTTCTATTTGGGGATGATCAGTTTCAGATCCCTGTCACTCAAAAGTTTCTTTGCCGGACTTACAGGACTCTGTGTGCCCTACTGGCTCTTTTTCGGCTATGCGTTCTATTACGACAAAATGAATCTCTTCTATCACCCTTTACAGGAGCTTATTCATTTTCAACCCATCAGTTATGGGACATTAGGGATGGACAGAATCATATCCTGTGGAATCATCACCTTGATATCACTGGTCAGCAGCGTGCATTATTTCCATGTTTCTTATTTAGACAAGGTACGCACGCGTATATTCCTTTTTTTCCTGATCGCCGTTGAAGCCTGGATTTATTTACTGGGTATCTTACAGCCACAGCATTTCGACATCCTGTTGCAGATGCAGGTCATTGTAGGATCCATTTTAACAGGACATTTATTTACTTTAACCCACAACCGCTTTACCGGCATCTTTTTCATCATTACATTTGTTCTATTAATAGTTCTAACTATATACAATTTATGGATGCAATTCTTCAATTCCTGATCGACTGGGGATATTGGGGTCTTTTTCTAGGCTCTTTTATAGCCGGAAGTGTTCTCCCCTTCAGTTCGGAGGCCGTATTGGCAGCCTGTGTAGGTCCGTTGGGCTTAGACCCGGTGATCAGTATAACCGCCGCCACCGCCGGCAATGTTGCCGGAGGCATGACCTGCTACTGGATGGGACATCTGGGCAATATGGAATGGATCGAGAAATATTTTCATGTAAAAAAAGAGAAGATGGACCGTGCGGAGCGGTTTGTACACGGACGGGGTGCCTGGATGGCTTTCTTCGCCTTTATCCCTATTTTGGGAAGTGCCATATCCATTGTATTGGGCATGATGCGTGCCAATATATGGATTGTCATTCTCGCTATGACCATCGGAAAGATACTCCGCTACGCCTTATTGGTATGGGGAGTATTGGAAGCCTCCGCTTTAATGCATTAAAATTATGAAACTGGAACAAACAGCAGATGGAAGTTATACCCTCTATGTACCCGAACTGGACGAACATTATCATTCGGTGAAAGGGGCACTGACGGAGTCACAACATATTTTTATCGAAATGGGATTAAAGCATTCTCCCGTTTCCGAGCCCCACATTCTGGAGATAGGACTAGGAACAGGGCTGAATGCCTTTCTGACACTGCTTTCAGCAGAAGAGACCCGACGGAAAGTACATTATACCGGTATCGAACGCTATCCGTTAGCCGAAGAAACCTTGAAGCAACTGGACTACCCCCGCCTGATCGGCAAACAGCATGAGGAGGATTATTACGCCATTCACCGGGCGCCCTGGAACACAGAAACAGAGGTATCCCCTTGGTTCACATTACATAAAATTGAAGATGATTTTACCCGGCTTTTCAACCCGGAGGAAGGCAGCCGTCCCGCCGTTCCCTTATACGATATCATCTACTTTGATGCCTTCGCTCCCGAAAAACAACCCGAAATGTGGGAACAATCTCTTTTCGATACTTTATACAAGGTATTGAATGAAGGAGGTATCCTGACAACTTACTGTGCCAAAGGGGTGGTAAGAAGGATGCTGCAAACAGCCGGATTCACAGTAGAACGCCTTCCCGGCCCTCCGGGGGGAAAACGCGAGATACTGCGGGCAACCAAGTCTGATTAAACTTCTAGGACCGAAACTGATGAATGGTCAAGTTTCACCTAAAACAGTAAAACCGTTGTAAAATCCTTCAAATCCGTCATATACGCATAACTGCATATTTATCAGCAAATTACCATGAAACATTCATCGCTGAATCCGTCATAGATTCTTCATATTCTTTCTCCACGCTGAGATGATTGCCGTTATATACATAAAAAATCTCCGGCTTGTCACAAGCCAGAGATTCTGTTTTATAAATCTAAAGTTTTTATTATATAAGATTCTCCTGTCGGAGAAAGTCTTATCTTGCTGAAAAAATGAACTTTATCCGAATTGGGATTGTATCGTTTCCTGATAAATTCATTTGTTTAGAAGGAACCGCTCCCCCACGAGAGGGAAGCAGTTTTTTAACCAAGTTTATTTTGCAGCTTTAACAACTACTTTCAGAGTCTTAGTTACACCGAATACATCTTTCAGTTTGAATTCGATAGTAACAGGTTCTGTAGTACCAATGCTAGAAGGCAACTGGATCATGATACCACCAGGAACAGCAGCATAGCCTTCACTCTTCACAGCTTCGTTAGCACCAAGATCTGTAACGATAACATCTGTTGCACTGATAGTGCCTGGTTCCCAAGCTCTGGTCTTGGTATTAGCATTAGTTACGAATTTAGCATTAGTGTTAACCGTACCTACAGAAACAGGGATAGCAACTTTGTTACCGTTCTTGTAATAGTATGCAGATGCATTAGCATTAGCCAGCGTGAAGTTTGTAGCGAATCCTTCAGTACCTTCTTCAAATCCTTGACGGAGGTTCATATCAGAACGCTTATCCACATTGCCGTCAGCCTTAACACCGTCGAACAGATAGAATGTATCATCCAAAGCATCCACCAAAGTAAAGTCAGCATCTGTCAGAACCACTTCACGAGTTACATTGTTAGAAGTAAATTCTTTCTTAGCTTCTACCTTCTTAGCGTCACCCATCAAGCTAGCGAATCTCAGAGTAAAGTCTGATACTTGTTCCTTAGTTGCCGGATATACTCCGTAGAACCTGTAGTTGGCAACTATCGGAAGATTAGCTTCTCCAGTAGTTACATTTCCAACAAGAGTACGTGTATTCCATTCTTTTGCAAGACTTGAATATACGATATTAGTCAAAGGAATATTCTGAAGTCTCGTAGCATAATCTTGACCTAACACTTCATAACCGGAATAAGTAAACCAATTATCTACATTTTCATTATGGCTCAAAGTATAGTACTGAGCTGTAGAACCAAATACAGTATATTGTTTAGCATATGCAGTAGTAAATGCTTCATAGAATGGAACACTCATAATTTCTACATCGCCTTCTTTTACCAAGTCACCATAAATGCTCAATACATTCTTCTTGTCATTCCAGATAGCCTTCTCACCGTTTACACGAGTAATATCCAAAGTCGGCTGAGTGAATTCGAATGGCAAGATGATCGAAGCAACAGGTGTGTTGGTGTCTTCATCTTTCACTGTCAAAGTCAACTGATAAGCGTTCTTCAAAGTGAAGTTATACGGATATCCTTCAGATACAACGAACTGGAATGTTATGGTGTTGTCCACAATAGCATAACGAACATTATACCCTTTTGTCCAGTTATCCCAATATTCATTGTTTTCGCCTTCACCACCAATCAATTCGAAATCAATGCGTCCAGCTTCAACGGCACTCTTCCATACAGCCTTTTCTATAGCACTCATTTCATTGATTATTTTATCCAATGAATAAGCCTTAGTATTAAGAGCAAATACTTGCTTCTCATTAGCAGACCAAGAACCAGTAGTAGGTCTCAGTTCAGGATTATAATTAGGATCCTTGTCGTTTTCAACAATTAACTTAGCATCCATCGGAGTATACAGACGTTCCAAAGTAATTTCATGAGCATTTGCCATTTCTTCACGCTGATAAGCAAAGAAGTGAGGCGCATCTTTATCGCCTTGTACGATAGTACCGTCCATCAAAATGTAGTTGTAAACAAACTCAATGTAGTTATTTACTCCTGTTTCTCTTGTGAACTTGAAGCTATGACCTTCTTTATCTATTTCCACACCATACAACTGTGCGTTCTTCAAGTTCTTGGCAGATTGTTCCAAAGTAATCCAGTAGTCATATACAGCAGCTGCATCTACAGACGGAGAAATATAAGAAACAATAGGAGTATAATCTACATTAACTGCACAATTTTCCAAGTTGCGCAAACCTACATTAACTTCGCCAATCTTCTTCAACTGAGCACTCAAATCATACGGAGTTTTAATTATTGTTTCATTCAAAGTAGCAGTCAGAGACAAAGCGTGTTTTGCACCGTCATTAGCCTTGAACAACAGATAGTTCTTCGTTCTGGCATCATCAATATTTTCATAACGGACAAAGTCATGAGGCAATACCCATACTGCATTTTCAGAAGTGGCTCTAGTCAATACACCCTTAAACGGAACAGCATCCTTAAACGGCAATTCTGTATCCACATTGGCAGAGTTCATCAAGTTGAATGAATAAGCAGAAGCATCTGTTCCCTGAGGATTAACCACAACTTCCAAGTCGCGATCAAGAGTGGTGTACAAACCTTTCTTCAAAGTTTTTTTGGCTGGTCCGTACTCAACATCCTTCTCATTAATTCCATAAAGTGCATGCATCGGATTAGCACCATTCAAGACATCCATATAACCCATAGTAGCACTGCTCGGAATAAAAATAGTCTGTTCATCACCATTTTCATCCTTTACAGTAATGTTCCAGCCACCTTTTACTTGTGCAGCTACCGCACCACCGGCAATATATTCTGTTTCAACGTATGCAGCCTTTTCGGTATCCCATACCATCCAGTAACCGTTTTCGCTAATCTTTGCATCATGTCCGGCAGCGGCAGCATCACCCGGTTCGCCCTGGTCACCCTTGTCACCCTTATCTCCTTTTGCAGGATATTCAGATTTCACACCGTCAAATGCCCAGTAACCGTCAATGATGGTCACAACTGTACCATTCTTACCGTCTTCACCTTTGTCACCTTTGATAGTTTCAATGGTACTTGTAGAATTGTCACTCCAGGTTACAGTGATACCGTCACCGTTCTTCACTACGTTGGTAACATACTTACCAGCATCAACTTTTGCCTGTAAAGCTGAAAGAGCTGACTTGATATCGACCAGTTCCTTGTCGATGCGGTCAATGTCCTCATCATAGTCTTTACAAGACACAAATGTTCCTGTTGACGAAACCATCAAGGCTCCGAACAGAACTGCACTTAAAAACTTTTTGTTCATAAATAAAGATTTAAATTTATAAATTTAAAAAACTAAAAATTGGTTATACATATACTGTTATAAAAGGACTTCATTCTCTATTTCCAAGTTCACCAGGTTCCTCTCGCGCGCCGCATACCGTTTCGGAGTCATACCCGTCTGACGGACGAAAGCCAGATAGAAAGGGCTCTTCGAACCGAAACCGCTCCGTGACGGAACCTCGCCCAGCGGACAACCACCGTTGCGAAGCAGCTCCTTAGCGTATTCCACCCGGTAGCGGTTAAGCAACTCCTTCAGATGACAACCGAAGTAGCGGTTCACCGCATTGCTCAGGTAAGTCTGGTTTGTTTCGAGCATCATACTCAGTTTCTTTAACGAAAGAGAGGAATCGAGGAACGCCCGGCGTATCTCCAACTGATACAATATACCTTTATATATAAGGCTGTCTGCCGGACGGACATCCGACAGTGACGAGAACCGCGCTGTCCATTCGCGGCTGGCGGCACGATAGAGCAATGTCTTCTGCCTTACAGAAGTGCTGCTCGTCTTTTTACGTCTCAGAAACAGGTATTCCATCTAAACTCGTTATTCGTTCTTATTGGCCTTTTATGCAGATCTCTTAGTAAGAGATCTACAAACAGACGATAACAGGCTTTAAATCAAAATATTAACTATACAGATACAAGATTAAATCAGAGCCGGTAGAACCAGAAGAAATACTTTTTTTCACAATATTCCATATTTTTTCCGCGAAAAGTGTACTAGTTATCAAAACTTTCCTTATTTTTGCACGTGAAATGTCGATCTCTTACTAAGAGATTTATACTTTTTTCATCTTCCATACATACAATAACCCATTGATTTTCAATCATCCACAATCAGTACCTATTCCTTCTCTTAACATATAGTAAGATAAATACATGAACAAAGATTGAAAGGATTTTTTTACAAATCTTATTCTTCACGAATACAAGAGCCTTATATGACATCTTAAAAAGATTGACAAACGACAAGACACTTCCCACCAAATATAAAGCGCATATTTATAGAGAACGATAAAGAGTACATAGAATGCCATATAGAATCTTTTACCTGAAACCAAGGCTTCTCATACAGCCACAGAATAGCCGTATGAAAAGCCCTAACCAGACTGAAATTGCTTATCAATTGAGCAATTTGGGGAGTATTTGTACTCGATTAATGAGCAATTTGCGTATATTTGTTGTTGTTAAACAGAAAAGATAACATTCATGAGAACCAGACATCACATATTTTTCCCATTGCATCCCGGCAAAAGTATCCTTTGTTCGTGCTGCATGGTACTGATAGTGTGCCTGTTTACCGCCTGTGACAGTAAACAGTCCACTTCCACAAAACCAACCCTGACTGTCACCCTGGAACCTTTGCGCTATTTCACAGAAACCATTGCAGGCGATAAATTCAAGATAGTCAGCATGGTTCCGAAAGGAAGCAGCCCCGAAACCTACGACCCTACCCCCCAACAACTGGTCAATCTGGATAAAAGCACCGCCTACCTGCGCATCGGCTATATCGGTTTCGAACAAGCCTGGATGGATAAACTGACCACGAATGCCCCTCATCTGAAAGTATTCGATACCTCAAAAGGAATAGACGTCATACACGAAACAGGACACAACCACGGTGACCATCATCACGAAGGGGGTATAGAGCCTCATATATGGAACTCCGCACGCAATGCCTCAGTAATCGCCCGTAATATCTACTCCGCCCTGAGTGAACTGGACAGTGCAAACGAACCTTATTTCAAGCATCGGCTGGACAGTCTGCAACAAATTATCGCACAGACAGATACGGACGTTCGTGACCGGCTACAGAATGCCGATACCACTTTCCTTATCTATCATCCGGCACTCAGTTATTTTGCTAGGGACTACGGATTAAAGCAAATCAGCATAGAAGAAGGAGGAAAGGAACCCTCACCCGCCCATCTGAAAGAACTGATAGAAACCTGCCGCCGGGACAATGCCCGGGTTATTTTTGTCCAACAGGAATTCGATACCCGCAATGCCCGGCTGATAGCAGATGAACTGGGAGTCACCGTTGTTCCCATTAATCCGCTAAGTTATGAATGGCGGGAAGAGATGATCAATGTAGCAAATGCACTTGCCAAATAACAGAGCCTTATGACGAATCCCATTATACAACTTACAGATATTTCCGCTTCTTACGATGAGAAGACAGTACTGAGTCACGTCAATCTCACGGTATATGAACGTGACTTCCTTGGTGTAATCGGCCCCAATGGTGGCGGAAAAACCACACTGATCAAGATCATACTAGGGTTACTGAAGCCCGCTTCGGGCAGTGTCCGTTTCTATAAGAACGAAAAGGAAGTACCCGAAATAACCATGGGATACTTACCACAATACAACAGTATTGACAAGAAATTCCCCATCTCCGTATATGAGGTGGTATTATCGGGGCTCAACAAACAGAAATCCCTGTTCCACCGCTACACCCCCGAACAGCACGAACTGGTGAGCCGGATTATTGCCCGCATGGGTCTGGAAGGTTTGGAAAGCCGTGCCATCGGCGAACTGAGCGGAGGACAACTGCAACGCGCGCTCTTGGGACGCGCCTTGGTTTCAAACCCTGAGGTTGTCATTCTGGACGAACCCAATACCTACATTGACAAACGGTTTGAGGCCAAACTCTACTCCCTGCTGGAAGAAATCAACAAGGAACGGGCCATCATCCTGGTAAGCCATGACATAGGCACTGTGCTGCAAAATGTAAAAACCATAGCGTGCGTCAACGAAACGCTGGATTATCATCCCGATACGGAAGTACCCACCGAATGGCTGGAAGAGCATTTCGGATGCCCCATCGAACTGTTAGGACATGGGAACTTCCCTCACCGCATCTTGAAATGCCATCATCACGACGAATAAATCCGATTATCGTGACCTAAGCCTTTTCATGCGGCAGGTTAAGCCCTATCCACCTTATCATTAAGCATTTTCTTACGGCAGACTTCTACAGTCGCCGGCAGTGCTCCGTACAGTCCACTGCAACAGACCGTACGGACTACTATAGCAGACTGTACAGTCCACTGTAGCGGTCTATACTGGTTTACCGTATAAAAGACCTTAACCTAACCATCAATCAAGCTTAACCATAGAGTAGAAAAAGGTTAGGAATCCAAAGGTTTCCTTCATCTGTACAAACTGAAATTTCAGAACACAGTATACAAACCAGCAATAAAACATAGAAATTCCGTTAAGGACTGAAAGAAACATTTTCTGCCGCATTCCCTAAGGATAACACTAAATAACAGACCATTGCCTCCCTATTCCAACTTTCTTTCGTATCTTTGCGCCCATTGAACGTTAACGAAACAATAATATATTCATGAAACAGTACAAATTAGTCAACAACCTGGTAGGTTGGTTAGCTTTTGTCATCGCAGCTTATACTTACTGCATGACTATAGAACCGACAGCCAGTTTCTGGGATTGTCCGGAGTTCATCACCACCGGCTATAAATTAGAGGTAGGCCACCCGCCCGGTGCACCCTTCTTTATGCTTACCGCCAACTTATTCAGCCAATTTACAAGCGACCCCAGTCAAGTAGCCAGAATGGTCAATACCATGAGCGCTCTGATGAGTGCGGCTTGTATCCTGTTCCTTTTCTGGAGTATAACCCATCTGGTGAAAAAACTGATATGCCCCGATGACAAGGAGATGACCTTGGGCAAACTCATTACCATTATGGGGTCAGGACTGGTGGGAGCCTTGGCTTATACATGGAGCGACACCTTCTGGTTCAGTGCTGTAGAAGGCGAAGTATACGCTTACTCCAGTCTCTTCACCGCAGTCGTATTCTGGTTGATTTTAAAATGGGAATCCGTTGCCAACGAGCCTCACAGCGACCGCTGGCTGGTTCTGATTGCTTACCTGACCGGACTTTCCATCGGTGTGCACTTGCTGAACTTATTGTGTATTCCGGCCATTGTACTGGTGTACTATTATAAAAAGAATCCCGATGCCAACCTCAAAGGCAGCCTGTTGGCACTTACAGGCTCCATGGTGTTGGTTGCAGCAGTGCTGTACGGTATCGTGCCGGGCGTAGTAAAAGTGGGAGGATGGTTCGAACTGCTGTTCGTCAACAGTTTCGGTATGCCTTTCAACAGCGGTCTGATAGTCTACATCATTCTACTCGCCGCATCCATTATCTGGGGTGTTTACGAAAGCTATACGGAAAAGAGCCGCAAACGCATGAATATCTCCTTCATGGTAACTATCGCCATGCTGGGCATCCCCTTCTATGGCTACGGATGGAGCAGCGCCTTGATAGGCATTATCATACTAGGAATCTTGGGCGTTTATCTGTTTGCTGATTTGAACAAGAAATATCAGATTAGCGCACGTACTTTAAACACCTCTTTGCTGTGCATCATGATGATTATGGTAGGATACTCCTCATACGCCTTGATTGTGATCCGCTCTACCGCCAATACTCCGATGGACCAGAACTCTCCGGAAGACATCTTCACTTTAGGAGAATACCTGGGCCGCGAGCAATATGGAACCCGTCCTTTGTTCTACGGACAGACATACGCCTCCAAACCGGCACTGAAAGAAGTGGACGGAGGATGTGTATATGATGTGACGGAAGGCGCTCCCGTGTATCAACGGAAGGAGAAAGCGACTCCCGATGAAAAGGACAGCTACGAAGTAGTGCGTCATAAGACCGATTACAAGTATGCACAAAATATGCTCTTCCCGCGCATGTACAGCGATGCACACGCACAGGCCTACGAAGACTGGCTGGGCGGCATCAAAGGCGTGCAGGTTCCTTACGACCAGTGCGGACAGATGGTGATGGTGAAAGTCCCGACCCAATGGGATAACATCAAGTTCTTCTTTATCTACCAGTTGAACTACATGTACTGGAGATATTTCATGTGGAACTTTGCCGGACGCCAGAATGACATACAGGGACAGGGTGAAATAGAACATGGCAACTGGATTACCGGAATACCGTTTGTGGACAAGTTCCTGGTGGGCGACCAAAGCCTGCTCCCCTCCGACCTGAAAAACAACAAAGGGCACAATGTATTCTATTGCCTGCCGTTGATTTTGGGACTTATCGGTCTGTTCTGGCAGGCTTACAAGACAAAACGTATCACGACTCCGAATGGGGAAGAGATAGAAGAACCGGTAGGTATCCAGCAATTCTGGATCGTATTCTTCCTGTTCTTCATGACCGGTCTGGCCATCGTGCTTTATTTGAACCAGACCCCGATGCAGCCCCGCGAACGTGACTATGCATACGCAGGTTCGTTCTATGCATTTGCCATCTGGATAGGCATGGGTGTGGCGGGTATTGCCCAATGGCTGCAAGGCAAACTGGGTGAGAAACCGGCTTCCGTCATTGCAACTGTAGTTTGTCTGTTCGTACCCATCCAAATGGTGAGCCAGACGTGGGACGACCACGACCGCAGCAACCGTTATGTGGCACGCGACTTCGGACAAAACTACCTGAGCACCGTACAGGAAGAAGGTAACCCGATTATCTTTACCAATGGTGACAACGATACTTTCCCCTTGTGGTACAACCAGGAAACGGAAGGTTTCCGTACCGATGTACGTGTATGTAACCTGAGTTACCTGCAAACAGACTGGTACATCGACCAAATGAAGCGTCAGGCATACGACTCCCCGGCAGTGCCTATCGAATGGAGCCGTCTGGAATATGTACAGGGGCATAATGAAGGAGTGGCTGTACGTCCGGAAGTGATGGAAAGCATCAATAACTTCTACAAGCAGAACCCGGAAGAAGCCGCCAAGGAATTCGGAGACAACCCGTATGAATTGAAAAATATTCTGAAATACTGGGTACGCTCACCCAAAGAAGGTTTACAGCTGATACCGACGGACAGCATCGTCATCAAGCTGGACAAGGAGGCAGTGAAACGCTCGGGCATGATGATTCCCGACTCCCTGCATGGTGAAATCCCCGATTACATGAGTATCTCCCTGAAAGGCAAACGTATGCTGTACAAGAGCGAGCTGATGATGCTTGAGATGCTGGCAAATACCAACTGGGAACGTCCGTTGTACATGGCTATTACGGTGGGTAGCGACAATCATCTGAATTTGGGCAACAACTTCATGCAGGAAGGTCTTGCCTACCGCATCACCCCGTTCAACACCACCCGGCTGAACGCACGCATCGACAGCGAGAAAATGTACGATAACCTGATGAACAAGTTCAAGTTCGGAGGAATCAACAACCCGGATATCTATATCGACGAGACTGTGATGCGTATGTGCCAGACCCACCGCCGTATGTTTATACAGCTGGCTACCCAGTTGATAAAAGAAGGCAAGAAAGACAAGGCGTTGAAAGCCCTTGACTACTGTTCGGAAGTAATCCCAAGCACCACCGTGCCCCACGATTACATCATGAGCAGTTCAAAAGAAATGGCCGACGATTATCTGGCGTTAGGTGAAAAAGAAAAGGGAGAAGCCATTCTGAATGATCTGGCAAACAAATCGGTGGAATACATCACCTGGTACCTGAGTCTGGATGACCAACGCCTGCAAGGTTCATACGAGGACTGTCTGCGCAATTTCTATATTCTGGATGAGATCAACAAGAGCCTTGCCCGCGCAAATGCTGCCGGCGGTGTACAAGGTGAAGGTGAACAACAGAAAAAATCAGATATGGCAAGCCACTATGCCAAGAAGTTTGAAGACCTCTATGAGGTGTTCAACAAACGTGTAGGCGGCGGAGCAGGCAGAAAGTAAATAAAAGGTGTGGATTCTGCGGTGAATCCACACCTTTATATTTGTATAACCAACAAAAGCACACACATTCATGTTTATAGAACAACCCCCGCTGATACTCCGCTGGCTTTATCCACGCGCTTTCTGGCGAATGGACAAGAATGAAAAAGCGGTCTATCTGACTTTCGATGACGGGCCGATTCCCGAAATCACACCGTGGGTACTCGATTTATTAGACAAGTACAATATCAAGGCTACCTTCTTTTTGGTGGGCGACAATGTGCGCAAGCATCCCAAGGAATTCCAGATGATTGTAGAACGGGGACATCGTTTGGGAAATCATACTTTTAACCATATCCGGGGATTCGAATACCGAAGCAAGAACTATCTGGCCAATACGGACAAAGCAAACGAGCTGATCCATACCAACCTGTTCCGTCCGCCACATGGCCACATGCGCTGGATGCAGTACATGGTGCTGCGGCATAAATACCAGATCGTAATGTGGGACTTGGTTACCCGTGACTATAGCAACAAGCTGAATGGAAGACAGGTACTGAGGAAGGTAAAACATTATGTGAGGAATGGCTCCATCATTACTTTCCATGACTCCATCAAGGCAGAGAAAAACATGAAATACGCCTTGCCCCGGGCCATAGAATGGCTGTTGGAACAAGGCTATGAATTCAAGGTATTTGACTGATAAAGCCAAATACCTTGTTTTTTTCGTGGCGTATACGCATACCCTCTTGTATATGTATTATTTTATGGCAACTGCCAATGGATTACGTATCTTCCGGGCATATTCTTCCAAATATTTATTCCAATCGGTATCGGCTTCGAAACCATATTTGCTCCAGCCTGATCCCCAATAATAAATATACTCGGCTCCCGGTTCATAATCATTAACCGCCAACACATGGCCCAAAGCATCCCCACGTTCCTTCCGTTCCTTTTCGGAGAACACTTGGGCAAACGCTCCTTTGACGGTAGCCGGGAATACGGCTCCTATGTAAATCACTCCATTGTTATTGGCAGCATTCTCCGTAGAGTCTGCATAAGCTATATAGCCTGCGTCTGCATCAAAACTATATCCCATAGGATTCTGTTTGTGCAATACAATGCCGGTCACCACCGGAGTGATTTCCTGCAAATTGTCAAAAGAAACCACAGTCTTGTTCAACTGCGACCCCTTGTCCAAAGAAATGATACGCGTTTCTATCACACTTGAATCCCCTTTTACAACCAACGGATTATAGACCAACTTAGCTGTGAATCGGAGCGGACCGTTATCCAAGATTTCACAATCCTTGTAACAATAGGGATAAACAATGGTACTATCGGGGAATAAAGCAGCTGTTCCTCCACCCAGAGTCGGGCCCACTGCATAGCAGTCCATTCCGTTTCCATGATCTACATGATAAGAAATACCCCGGTTCAAGTCACCGTCATAACGATCCTCCACTACCGGTTCGGACACACTTTTAGTCCAGATATCATAACCAAAGGCACGCTCGCCCTTCTCCTGCAAAGCAGGACCGTATGCACGATAAGCGGCACGGTCATTCTCCCATGCCACATCATCCAGACGTTCGGGATATTGACGCCCGCAAGCAACCACATCCACCGGCTGCGGAGTTCCTTCTGCAATTGTATAAACAGCCGAGGCATCCCCTTTCACCGAAGCAGGAAAGATAAGCATATCATCGTATGTTATCTGATAAGGTACTTCAAGCCCGTTCTCGTCCAATACGATAACCTGTGCCGTATCGGGTAATTGTAGTTTGCCTGTTATTTCAGCCATAGAGATTTCCACCATTTCCCCATTTCTGTCAATGGAAAGCGGATTGGTTATAGTGACAGTCACCGGCTCCTTTTGCGAACAGGAAAACATAGCTAACGCCGTTGCGACTGCTAAAAAGATTTTTTTCATACTATTTATTGTTTGTCGAACTGAAAGACAAAAATACAAAGAATCTGCAAGTATCAACAAAGACACAAGCAGATTCTTTCTATTTATATCTACTAATTATTTAGGCTGCTTACCAATGTAGGCCAGAATACCGCCATCTACATAGAGAATATGGCCATTGACGGCATTAGATGCTTCGGATGCAAGGAATACGGCAGGACCGGTCAATTCCTGCGGATCCAACCAACGGCCGGCCGGAGTCTTGGCACAGATGAATGTATCAAACGGATGACGGCTTCCATCGGGCTGGATTTCACGTAACGGAGCTGTTTGCGGAGTAGCGATATAGCCCGGACCGATACCATTACACTGAATGTTGTATTCTCCGTATTCAGAACAGATGTTACGGGTCAACATCTTCAAACCACCTTTAGCGGCAGCGTATGCAGAAACGGTTTCACGACCCAACTCAGACATCATAGAGCAGATATTGATGATTTTTCCGTGTCCTTTTTCCATCATCGCAGGCAAAACCGCTTTAGAAACAATGAACGGAGCATTCAAGTCAATATCAATAACACGGCGGAAATCGGCAGCTTCCATCTCGTGCATCGGAACGCGACGGATAATACCGGCATTGTTTACAAGAATATCGATGGTACCTACTTCTTTTGCAATAGTGGCAACCATAGCCTGTACGGCAGGTTCGTCAGTAACATCGCATACATATCCGTGTGCCTTGATTCCTTTTTCAGCGTAAGAAGCCAGACCTTTATCCACCAATTCCTGATTGATGTCGTTGAAACAGATGGTTGCGCCCTGTTCTGCAAAAGCAGATGCAATAGCAAAACCGATACCATAAGAAGCGCCTGTTACAAGAGCTACTTTACCTTCCAAAGAAAAATTCAAATACTGATTCATGATACTTATATTATTAAATTAATGAAGTTATATGATTTATTTCAAGTCTGTAATCAATGAGAAGTCCTGATCACCGTAATCCAGATTCTCTCCACCCATACCCCAGATAAAGGTATAGTTGTGTGTTGCCGCCGCACTATGGATAGACCATTCGGGAGACAAGACTGCCTGATCGCCTTTCATCCATATATGACGGGTTTCATCCACTTCTCCCATAAAATGGCAAACAGCGTGTTCATCGGGCACTTCGAAATAGAAGTAGGCTTCCATACGGCGGCTGTGCACGTGCGCCGGCATGGTGTTCCACACACTTCCCGGTTTCAGTTCGGTCATTCCCATCTGCAACTGGCAGGTAGGCAATACCTGACTGACCAGCATCTTGTTGATGCAACGATGGTTGGACCCTTCCAATGAACCCATTTCAGCAACGATGGCATCTGCCTTGGTCACTTTTTTATCGGGATAGTTACGATGAGCGGTAACAGAGTTAAAATAGAATTGGGCAGGGTTCTTGACATCTTTACTTTCAAAAGTCACTTCCCGGTCTCCCGAACCCAGATAAAGCGCTTCTTTATAATCCAGTTCGAACACGGCATCTCCGGCTTTGACCACACCGGGACCGCCCACATTGAAGATCCCCATTTCACGGCGGGTAAGGAAATAAGGCGCTTTCAACGGATCGATAGCCTCCAGCTTCAATACCTCCCCTACGGGTCTGGCTCCTCCTACAATCATGCGGTCATACATGGAATAAACCATGTTCACCTCATTGTCCGAAAATACTTTTTCCATTAAGAAATCCCGTCGTATCCTTTGGGTGTCATAGCCTTTGGCATCTTCGGGATGCGCGGCATAACGGATTTCATAATTTGTCTTCATAAGCAGCTATTTTATGTTTTTATAGTATTCCGAATTATTTCGACTTGGGCAAAGTTACGAAACAATCTTGTTCCGATGCTGCAAAAATCGTTCAGAATAGGTATAAATTTTGTCCTATTATATGCAAAATCTGCTACTTAATACGTTTCAGAACATTCAAAAACTCAAATTCAACGAGATAAAATATCACAAAACTTATCTTGGAACGCACGCGCCCGGCTTAATTTCAGTACATTCTGATTGATGATAACAAAGGCCAGTTGATGTCCGTCAGCAGCTTTTACATAGCCTGCCAGCGAGCTGACTCCGGTTACAGAACCTGTTTTTGCATGCACATTTCCACGGGCCTTGGTCTGCTTCATCCGGTTTTGTAAAGTACCGTCCACTCCGGCTATGGGCAGGGACTCATAGAAAGGAAGAAAAATTTCCCGATGATAGTAGGCATATTTCAAATACTCCAACAGTAAACGTGGAGAGATATAATTATAAACGGAAACACCGCTGCCGTCCGCTATCTTATAGTTCTCCGGGTTAAACCCTAAAGCTGTTTTCATAAAGGCGTGAATGGCATCGGTTCCATCTTCTCCCGTCACCCGTTTATGCAGGGAACGCTTGGCAGCCAAATGATAAAACATCGATTCGGCGCACAAGTTATCACTTTTCTTCAAAGCTCTTTCCAACACTTCCTTGAGTGGTCTTCGGACGGTATAAAGCGTAACTATACTGTCGGCCGTTACAGGACAATCGGCATACGTGCAGGTTCGCGCTTCAATTCCTTTGCTGCGCAAACGGCTGACAAAAGTATGGAAAAAGAAGTCTTTGGAAGTATATACATTCAATTTCTCAGTATAGGGATAAGAAACATTTCCGGAAACGGTAATGATATTGCCATTGCTGAGCCAGTTGCGGGTGATTTTCAGCTTCCCGGCTTGCGGATTACGGCTCACCCCGTGATTATGAACTTGATAATAATCGGAAGCCGGCGTACAAACAACTTGGGGCAACGAGTCCTTCTGAGCAGGAGAGACCGATACATCCACGCAGCCCCTATTCAGCATGAGAGGGGAAAGATAGGGCTGGAAGGAGTAAGGAGTATCGTCCCAACACCAGCCGGAACCCCAATAAACCGAGTCCGTCATGGAAACATCCGCCGCAAGGGTATCTGTCACATAACGGATGCCTTGACTTGCCAACGCATCTACCAGACGGTCCAGATCCTCGTCCATAAATTCCGGATCAAAACCGCCTATCAGATACAGACTGCCTTTCAACGTGTCATTTTCTATTTTTCCACGATAACGAAGACCGGTATCCATGGTATAATCCGCTCCCAGTTGCGCCAAGGCGGTAACCGAAGTGATTATCTTCTCAACAGAAGCAGGCCGGTATAGTTTATCGTCCTGATAACGGTAAACGGATTTCCCGGTGGTCAGATCGAATACGGCAATACCCACTTCGGATGTTTTCAGAACTTCCTCATGCAGTAAAGCGTCCAGCCGCTGAGATAGCGGCTGGGCGTTTATGAAGTGAATAGATAAAATCAGTAAAAAGAAAAATAAAACTCGTTTCATTATAGTTCCCTGAATATCTCACCCACAGTAGGATGAGGGAATACATATCGTTTCCAATCCTCTATGGTTTTACCATCCTCAATAGCCATACCTGCCAATACAATCAGCTCGGAAGCAGGATTACCCAACATATGCGCTCCCAATACAGTACCGTCTTCGGCTGTCAAAACTTTGCAGACACCGTTCACTCCTTCATTCTCGGCTACAAAACGCCCGGAGTAAGCCATCGGCAACTTAACGGCTCGATAAGGAATACCTGCGGCCTGCAAAGCTTCCTCGCTCATACCTACCCCGGCAATCTCAGGATTTGTATAGACCACACCCGGTATGGCACGATAGCTCATCACATCTTCCTTACCTGTAATATGATGGACAGCCACTTCCGCTTCACGCACGGCGGTATGTGCCAACAAAGAGACTCCGTTCAAATCACCGCATACATAGACACCGGGGACGGAAGATTGCAAATGTTCATCTACTTTGATGCATCTTCGCTCCGTCCACTCCAAATTCAGATTTTCCAGTCCGAAACCTTTTGTCACCGGACGACGGCCTACACTCATCAATAACTTATCAGCTGTAACAGTTCCTGTTCCATCTGCATTTTCGTATGACACAGTAATACCGGTCTCCCCTTTGGATACCCCTACTACTTTCGTACTGAGCAGGAACTTGATTCCTTTTTTGGCATATTCAGCCCGGAGCATGGCCGACAGCTCTTTATCCATGCCACCCAGGATTTCATCCAACATTTCGACCACAGTCACCTGCACTCCCAAACTGGTGAAGAAAGAAGCAAATTCCATACCGATCACTCCACCGCCGACAATAGTCAATGAAGCAGGTACTTCTTTATTATCCAGTGCATCACGGTGCGTCCAGTAATCCACGTTTTCCACTCCCGGAATAGGAGGAATAAATGTTTCACTGCCGGTACACAGCAGCAAATTCTCACATTCGTAGGTTTCCCCACCGCATTGGATGGTATTCTTATCTACAATCGTGGCTTCTCCCGTCACTATATGTACCTGATGCGCAGTCAGTTTTGCCTTGATTCCCAATACCAGCTTACGAACCACCTTTGATTTACGCGCCACAATCTTTCCTAAATCAAAAGAAGCTTCAGGCACATTCACGGCATACTTTGAAGCATGTTTTGCATAATCATATACTTTAGCCGAATAAAGCAAGGTCTTGGTAGGAATACATCCCTCATTCAGGCAGACACCGCCCAGACTTCTTTTTTCGAACAATACAACACTCAGTCCTGCCTTTCCGGCAGCTTCGGCAGCAGTATACCCTGCGGGACCTCCACCGATGATTGCAATTTGATATTTCATGGTATTTATTTTGGGTTAATTAGTTTTTATCTGTTCAAAACCTTCAACAGACAGATTTGGATCTATTTCTCTCAATGCTTCTACAAATTCCAAAGGCTTATCAGGGTTAATCATTACAAAACCTTGGGCGTGCTCTATTTTCACCTTTTGCATTCCTATTGCATTCGGATTATAAGACACTTTACGGATTCCGTCTACACATATTCTGTTCCCCCATCCCGGTTTAATTTCCAGAACACCATTGTCTTTTACAATATAAATGGTTTTCGATTGCGAATAAAACATTAATGCAGAAATAATAATTCCCCCAAGCGCCGAAAAAGCCCAACTTTGCTCCAAATACACATTCAGAAAAATAATCAGAACAACCAGACTGACTATAATAATCCACCACCTACGAGCTCTTTTTGTTTTAAATACTTGCTCCATAATTTATTCCTCCTCTATCCTATGCTCCAGCCGCTTCACCAACGCATTGATAAATTCTTCCGGCTTTACAGGAACCAATGACAATAAATTTTTCTTCTCATAATGTATCAATACATATTTCGAAGGCATAATTCCACCGAATCCGGAACTTCGTTTCAGCTCCACATCCGTAATGTCAGTCAAGGGAATGGTCTTCCCTTTATAAAAACGACCATAATACACCACCAGCTTTCCATCCGCAGTCAGCGTATAAGTAGAATGGATAATACGTTCAATGGTAATGATCAGCCCCAATGCCACCACCAATCCTATCATTGCCTTCATACACCAGAAAGCAAATACCATGACGGCTGTCAGCAGTATCAGAAACAGATAAGTGCCTCCTGCTATCTTCACATGAAAAATTCGATTCATCATCTTATTGTAATTTGCCCGAAAGATAATAAATTTATCGTTTATCGACCTCATTACGGCGCAGAATGAGAGAATTTATCCTTTTTTTGTCCTCTTTACTGTACGTTTCATCTTCAAAGCATACAAATTTAATTCGATAGAAGATTCCGTTTCTGTTATATCACCCTCATCAGTCAGCAGTTCATTCAGCAGTTCTCCACTACGTTGTACCAGACTCTTCCTCTTTTCCTCATCATACTCGGTAGCCATGATATTTACATTCCGTACTAATGTCCTTAACTTAAAGAATGATTCGATAATGGCAAAAGTAGTTGCGGTAGCTCTCGGACTTCTTAAAATTGTAGCCAGCATATAAAGCCCTTTTTCGGTAAATGCTTTAGGTTCTACGGGAGAATGTTTCAAACTACTGAACCGGTCGAAATTTTCGACCAGTTGCTGTTTTTCAGATACTTGCAACGAAAACATATAACCATTTGGGAATTTGTCCCGATTGTTTTTTACTGCTTCATTAATTCGTTTGGTTTCTACGCCATAAAGCTTAGCTACATCCCGGTCTATCAGTACTTTCTCACCCCTCAACTCAATTATAAGTTCTTTTACCTCACTTTCGTGAATGATTTCTTTATTGTTTTCCATCCTATTCTATTAAAAAATGCAGAAAGTTACACTTTTAATTTCATACTTGCATTATCTATTTCGTTTATTCTTCACGAAAAAAATAGTAAAAACAAGAGCAAAAGGTACAATGAATAAAGGTTTTTCGTAGCTTTGCACCCATAAAGCATATTATCATGGTTAAAAAATTCGATTTCCTTGTTATCGGCTCAGGACTTGCCGGAATGAGCTTCGCACTGAAAGTAGCTCACAAAGGTAAAGTCGCCCTGATTTGTAAAGCAGGACTGGAAGAAGCCAATACCTATTTTGCTCAGGGAGGTATAGCATCTGTTACCAACTTGAAAGTAGACAATTTCGAGAAACACATTGAAGACACGATGATTGCCGGCGATTGGATCAGTGACCGCGCGGCTGTAGAAAAAGTAGTGCGAGAAGCACCTGCACAAATCCAGGAACTGATAAAATGGGGAGTGGATTTTGATAAAAAAGAGGATGGAGAATTCGACCTCCACAAAGAAGGAGGCCATTCCGAGTTCCGTATCCTGCACCACAAAGACAATACAGGAGCTGAAATACAAACCAGCCTGATAGAAGCGGTAAAAGCTCATCCCAATATTACCATATTTACAGATCACTATGCGGTAGAAATCATTACCCAGCATCATTTGGGAATTATCGTCACCCGCCATACACCAGGCATCAAATGTTTCGGTGCTTACGTATTGAATGAGAAAACAGGAGAAGTGGATACGTTCCTGTCCAAAGTAACTGTAATGGCAACAGGCGGATGCGAAGCGGTATACCGCAATACAACCAATCCACTGGTAGCTACGGGAGACGGCATTGCTATGGTGTACCGTGCCAAAGGAGCAGTAAAGGACATGGAATTTATACAATTCCATCCCACCGCCCTCTTTCATCCGGGAGACCGTCCTAGTTTCCTCATCACCGAAGCCATGCGCGGTTACGGTGCTGTCTTAAAGAATCAAAGTGGCGAAGAATTCATGCAAAAATATGATCCACGCCTGTCATTGGCCCCACGTGATATCGTAGCACGTGCCATTGATAACGAAATGAAGCAGCGCGGTGAAGATCATGTATATCTGGATGTGACGCATAAAGATCCGGAAGAAACAAAAAAACATTTCCCCAATATTTATAAAAAATGCCTCAGCCTAGGCATTGATATTACTAAGGACTATATTCCTGTGGCTCCGGCTGCTCATTATCTGTGCGGAGGTATCAAAGTCGATCTGGACGGACAGAGCAGCATCAACCGTTTGTATGCTATCGGCGAATGTTCATGTACCGGTCTGCACGGAGGTAACCGTCTGGCTTCCAATTCGCTGATAGAAGCAGTGGTTTATGCGGACGCGGCAGCCAAACATGCACTAAATGTACTCGACCGGTATGACTTCAATGAGGATATCCCCGAATGGAACGATGAAGGAACCATGAACAATGAAGAACGGGTACTGATAACCCAAAGCATGAAAGAGGTGAACCAGATTATGGAAGCTTATGTAGGTATTGTGCGCAGTAATACGCGATTAATCCGTGCTTGGAACCGATTGGATATTTTATATGAAGAAACCGAGCGTCTTTTCAAACGCTGTAAGGCTTCACGCGAACTTTGCGAACTGCGTAACATGATTAACATCGGGTATTTGATCACCCGTCAGGCAATGGAACGGAAAGAGAGTCGCGGACTGCATTATACGATTGACTATCCACATGCCGCGGCAGAGAAGAAATAAGAAACTGATTTCAGAATCCACCAAGAGGGTGTGCCAAAAGGTCTAAATAATAAACATGGCTTTTGGCACGCCCTTTTTTTCGACCCAGTAGAAATCTAGCGGGGAGTAATAAAGAATTTTCTTTCAAACGCATAACTTACCTTGAACATCTTCTTTCTATTAAAAACTTTATTTCCTTTGTTCCTTCAGGAAGAATAGACTATCTTTGTTGTATTGGCATCCGGATACGAACTAAAGACAACAGAAGCAATGATGGAAAATATAAAAGAAATCCCCTATGGCATTGCCAACTTCGTGGAAGTGGCAGAGCAGAACATGTACTATGTAGATAAAACCATGTATCTGCCTTTGCTGGAAAAACAGCCCCGGAACCTGTTCTTTATCCGTCCCCGCCGCTTCGGCAAGAGTATCTTTTTGAGTATGCTGCGTGCGTATTATGACATAGCACAAAAAGAAAAGTTCCAGAAACGCTTCGGCAATCTATGGATAGGCAGCCGCCCCACCCCCCTGCAAGGAAAATTTCAGGTGGTGTATCTTGATTTCTCGCGCGCCAGTGGCGGAAGCGGTTCACTGGAAGAAAATTTCAATAACTATTGCGGCATGGTGATGGACCTGTTCGGCAAAGTGTATGAGCCTTATTATTTTCCCGGATTTGCACAAAAGATGGAAGAACAGCCCGACTTTGTCAGCAAGTTGAACTACCTGAACCTGCATGCGGCTGAATCCGGAATGAGACTTTACCTCATCATCGACGAATACGATAACTTTACCAACATCGTTCTGAACGAGCAGGGAAAAGACATTTATCATGCCCTGACCCATGCCAGCGGATTCTACCGTGAAATATTCAAGAAATTCAAAGGCATGTTCGAGCGCATCTTCATGACCGGCGTCAGCCCCGTCACCTTGGACGACCTGACCAGCGGATTCAACATCGGCTGGAATATCAGTACCGACTACCAGTTCAACATGATGCTGGGATTCAGCGAAACGGACGTGCGCACCATGTTCCAATATTATAAGGATGCCGGACAGCTCCCGATCGACGCGGACATCGAAGCAATGATCCGGGAGATGAAACCGTGGTATAATAATTACTGTTTCGCAGAAGAAAGCCTGGAACGCGACCCGAAAATGTTCAATTGCGACATGGTACTTTACTACCTGCGCAATTACATCACGCTGGGCAAATCTCCTAAAGAGATGATAGATCCCAACACCCGTACGGACTACAACAAAATGAAGAAACTAATCCAGCTGGACAAGCTGGACGGCAACCGCAAGGGCGTATTACGTAAAATCACCGAAGAAGGGCAAATTATCACCAACCTGATCACCACCTTCCCGGCCAAGGAAATCGCCAAACCCGAAATCTTCCCCAGCCTGCTCTTCTATTATGGCATGTTGACCATCACTGCCACACGCGGCAGCCGCTTGGTATTGAGTATCCCCAACTATAATGTGCGCAAACAGTATTACGAATTCATGCTGGAGGAGTACCAGGACAAACGCCATATCAACCTGAACAATTTGATGGACCTGTTCGATGAAATGGCTTACGAAGGCCATTGGCGCGAAACACTGGAATTCATTGCCCATGCCTACAAGGAAAATTCATCTGTACGCAGTGCCATGGAAGGCGAGCGAAATATACAGGGTTTCTTCACCGCCTACCTCAGCGTAAACGCTTATTACCTGATGGCTCCGGAAATGGAACTGAGCCACGGTTACTGCGACCTCTTCCTCATGCCGGACCTGATGCGCTACGAGGTGAAGCATAGCTATATTCTTGAACTGAAATATCTGTCGGTGAAGGACACGGAAGAGAAAGCCCGGACGCAATGGCAGGAAGCGGTGAAACAGATTAACGAATATGCTGCCGCACCCCGGGTATGGCAGTTGGTGCAGAACACGAAGCTGCACTGTATTATCATACAGTTCCGGGGATGGGAGCTGGAGCGGATGGAAGAAGTGTAGGCCTGTTCAAAACAACATGACAGTACGGATGAAAATTCATACAGGAAGTCAATTCACATTCAGAATCACTCTTTTATAAGACTTTAGATTAGGCGTTCCATTATCTGTAAGTTCAAGTATCAAATGTAACTGTTTGCCCGGATTATCCGGTACAATTATCTCCGTCCTCTTCTCATCGACGTGCTTTATAGCCACCTTTGTTTGCACACTGCCTGCTTCCCGATATTGCCACCATTGGTAAGACAATGAATTTTTATCAGGGTCAAATGAAGGAGAGGCATCCAGTATTATTTTTTCTCCCGGCCGGACTGTGCGTACACTTTCTCCCAATATCCGGGCAACAGGTTGATGATTTGCCTTTGAATATTCATCAGCCACGCACCAGTCGGCACGAGCCGCCCAGTCATTTTGTATAGCAGGCAACCAACGCTGGAAAGTATAATGCGAATCCGGCACACCGTTTTTCAAATCATTCCCATCTTGCATGTGATTGCCATTTTTATACTCCGGGCGTCCTCCCCATCCTCCTAATGTATAGTCTGTATGCTGTTCAAGTCCATTACGTATAAGAGGCATAAAAGAAGGAGTATCCCCCTCACTGGTATATTCCTGAGGATAGGCGGCACACAGTGGTCCGTGCCCATTCTTAATATGGTCAGCCAACCAAGGTTTATCCATGATCTGTTGCAACTCTTTTGAATTTTTACTAAGTCTGTTCTTAAAATAATAATCCACACTCATGTAATCCCATACATATCTCCATCATGATCCGGTGCGCCCGATTCATAAATAATGATTTCAGGAAGATTCTGTTCTATCCATTTTCCACCGCCGTCCTGATACCAAATACAATATAATCTGGCTTTTGATACCGCTTTTGCCCATTCTGCAGCAGAATATTTCTGCTTGATCTGCCATAAGGCATTGGCCTGGGTGTTGGCTCCACCCCATGCTAAAATATGAACAGGCCTCGGATCAGAATCAAGCAATGTCCTTATGATGAGCTGTGCCCCCTCGCTATCAGACAGTAAAGGAGGCAATTTATGCAAGTCCTCTCTGTTCTCATTACCAACCGCCAAGACACTTAGCAAATATTCAGCATCGGGATAATCGGGATTATGTTTCCTCAAATTAGGCAGACATTCCGCATATTTGGCAATTTGTGATTCGATCCATTTATCTTTACTATGTCCGTCTTTCTGTACCCCATTGACTTGAACAATGCCTGCGACATCATAATCAGAAGAATACATAAGAAAACGAATCATAGAACTTTGATCGTCAATCTCACCATCCGTAGTGACAATAACCCGGGGCTTCTCCTGCTGTCGGGCAACAGCAGATAACATTGACACAAACAAAAAAACAATACAGCATAAAACAGGGGGCATTTTCATATTACAAACTGTTAAATTAGTAGGCCAACACATTCCAAAGATCTCTGATACGTTGTTCGGGGTCCCATTTGCCATTGAATGTCCACTTGGCGGTAACGCCATGAAACTCCGGAGCATTCTCCGCCTCCTTCAAATTATCGTTTAACCAGCCACTATGCCCTCCTTCACGGGTACAACCATAATAATAGGTACGTAGCCCCCACGGACAGGGATCAAGCACTTTATCCGAATAAGCATAATGAATATTCCCGTCAAGCACATTCTTCGACATTTTACATTTGATGAGATAAAACTGGGAATCATGATGATAGCGTCCTAAAAGTGTCGGTGTCTTAGCATCAAATGAAGAATTGGTAATAACCAGTTTCTTGTTCTTGTCACCTCGTCCGTCATGCCAAATCATGGCACGGCTATCACCATAAAAATGGCAGCGTGTGGCATAGCACCATCCGCGAGGACAAAGAAAATCCACACCCGGACAACGAAGATAGAGATCGGCATGATAATACATACCATTGCTTCCGGGCGCCCACAAGGAAAGGGCATCGTTTCCATCGGCCCATACATTACTGTTGATGATGATGGTACGAGTGGCACGTCCAAAAATCGCCATCTGATGGATGGTCGTATTTTCAACGGCAGTTCCGTAATTGTTGTAAACAGTCAGTCCGCTAATAACACAATCATCCGCACCTTCCTGCAACACAATGACACCATTGCCTACCGGACGTCCATGATATTCCGTGATGGCACGTGTCTGGGCTGTTTCAGCCAAGACAATCCGCGTACTGTCACGGTTTTCCCCCACCAAAACAATATTAGGCCTGTCAATAATCACTTTTTGATGATACGTTCCGTTCAACAATAAGATTTTAAAAGGTACTGTCGGAATTTCCGGAGCCTTTTCAATAGCTGCCTGAATACTCTCTCCCGGCTTTACCACCACATCAAAAGCCGTACGCTCTGCCATGGGACGACGATACATTTCAATAAGCCCGTTTTCATTCGCTCCTTTGGTTGCCAGACTGATTGCCACTTTATGCTTCGGATCATATTTGTCCGCCCATGCATTGTATATGGCAAAAAGCTCAGCCGGTCTGCTATTGTACCAACTATATCCGTTACGACGTTCTGTTCCTATTTCTTCCAAATGGCGACGTGGCAGCCCATCACGGTCACATACATACGGTTCACAATATTTCAAATCATAATAACGCGCCCAAATAGGCTTGGCTTGAGGATCTTCCACAAGACGAGTATCCCGCTCACCATTTGCCAGCACGATACGCTCGCATTTCAAACCGGTAAGTTTATACCTGTCAAACCATTTCATGGCTCCGTGAACCGCCCGCTTCACACGTGCGTCGGGTGCAGGTAATTCCATGAGCAGACGCACAATTCCGGCACTCTCCGCCGAACAATAAGACGGCAACTCATATGCACGTGCCGGTGCAGGCTTCAATGTTTCCCTATCATTCTGCTGACACCACACAGAAGGTTCTCCATCCTTTATAATTTGTGTAGCCAGTATACACTCTATTCCTTTATTAAAGGCTTTTCCCAAACGTACACACAAAGTCTTGTCTATCAAATCATCCTCATAAGGCGCTTTGTGATTCATCATATCACGTATCATATTCAATGTATTGACAATGGCATCGTCATTAAAAGTAATATGTACCTGATAACCACGCGGACCGGGCCAGAATTGCGGCCATCCTCCGTTTTCGTATTGACCACTCAGCAAATATTCCACTCCCTGGAGGAAAGCATCCCGATAACGTATATCCTTAGTCTGCCTATAAAGACGGGCTAAAAAAATCATCTGGGCAGTTGTGGCATTATTATCTATCGTAGAATCATCACGACGTGATTTATCCTTTATCACTTTAGCCAGCTCTTTATCATTCATGCGGCGGGCCATATCTATATTCTTCGGCCAACCGCCCGTACAGCGTTGAAAAGCCAATACATTTTCAGCAATCCGCCGAGCTTCATCTGTCAGAAAGAAAGAATCCTGCTCCATACGTGCTATTTGTTTCCATTCCTTAGGATACGACTCATTATCCTTTTTATGAGCTCTTTGCTGCGCAAAGGAGCCGGTTGCCATGGCAAAAGCCATAAAGCCAATAAACACTTTTTTGAATGTATTTTTCATTATTCCTATATGTTTTGATAAAAACCAGCAAACAAAATTATGCGTTTTCCAATCTGAATACAGAGAATATTTGGTCTTTTTCAGGCAGATTTTGCACAGACATCATCAAACCTATACAATTTTTGATACTCTGCCCCTTTACCTATACATAAAAAAGCCTATCTATCACAGATCGGCTTTTCTATCAAATATCTGTCTTTCAAAATCCAAAGATTCTCAGAAGACATTCACATTATAATAACTATAAAACTTATCAAACCCCATTCTACTATCTAGCAGAACCATTACGCCATTTAGCCGCACCAATGTTCAACTGATAAATTTTTGACTCCATAACTTTACCTGTCTGATTGTAATACAAGTTTACACCATGCTCTCCAGCCGTACCATCAAGTGCATCTGCACGATGCATATATTGATCGTTATCAGCAGTAGCCTTATGTGGTGGATTTGGACTTACCATCAGTTCTAATGGAGAAATATCATCAACAAAAACTTCCAATGTTCCATTTAAAGTAGCAGAACCATTGTTGACCAAGGTGCCAAAATTATTTTTAGTCGCAGTCCATGGATTATTGCTAAAAATTTGTCCGTTGGATAAAAAAGTATTTGTAGAATAATTATTGTCAAAATTCAATGTCACATGTCCGGCTGTACCGTCTGCCATAGTCATTGTCTTACGGATATCAGCTCCTGCCATAGTCATCTTTCGGACATCACCGTCCTGCTTGGTCAAAACAATCAGGTTATTTTTCACCGTATAAGTACTTCCATCTGGAATATTACGCATATTGAAAATATTTCCTGCCGCACGAGTGTTCCAGTTAACCAAAGTATTGTTTTCAAACGTTATATTCCATGCCCCTCCCTTCCATGCACTCTGCTTGGTTTCACTGAAAAATGAAGGGAACGGACAATCATAGAAAGTGTTTCCACGAACCACAAAGTCCTTATATAAATTAGAATTCGCATTATTCCCGGAACCGGCAATCCATGGATAACCTCCGGCACCATTACTATAATAGCCACAGTCAAAGAACTGGTTATCCTCTATCAAGACATGATCCCAAATTTTGTAATTAGGCCCCTGCTCACGAATGAACCCACGTACCAGACGCTTGAAAGTACAATTTTTCACCACAAAACTTTCCAAATGTACAGCCATACCATTAGAAAACATATTAATGAAATAATTACCTGTAGCCGAACCCAAACCGGCAACATTATCACCATAAGTAAGAGCCATTGGACAATCGAAATCAATATCATAAAATTCGAGCATCTTCATATAAATTTCTCCTCCTTCTCCAGCTTGTGGCTGGCGCCCGAACATCAAATTCATAGAATTAACATTAGTACCTGTCATATGCATACCACCTAACAATACTTTAGCACGTTTACCTGCTGCTACATCCTCAGGACGAGTACGAAGAACAAAACCTTTGCAGGTAGTTAAATTATCAAACATACAATAAGTCTTTCCACCTTCCAAATAATAAGTCTGTCCTTCGGCTAAATTTACATCGGAAATGAAGTCTGTTAAAAGGAAATCAATACGCATTGCATTGTATTTCAGAGCAGCCTCGTGCTGTATCAAAGCATTTTGATAAGCTTCATCTGAATCAAACCGGTCACGACTTGGAGCACTTAAGTCATGAGTTACTAAAATAGGCTCTCCCGGTTCTCCGTCTGAGCGGGCAGAACAAGTATTGTAATATGCATCCCATTTTACCTTCACATTCTCGTTGCGAACATTAATCACATAAACAGAGTTTTTCTGAAGTCCGTCAATATCTACATATCCCTTTTCAAAATCCTCATCGGTTAATTTATATTTTCTCCATTTTTCATTCACTGTTGATTCAGGATTATTAGGAGACGGATCTACTTCCAACCACTGATAAACAAAATTATCGTTAGCATCAAGCTGAAATTTTTCACGATAAATAGCCTTATCATCGTCTGATACCCCTTCTGTTACAGTTTTGAAAGCACGATTCAACATCACACGCATAGTAGTCTGTGTAGTCTTAGAAGCATCTACATAGACACAGAATGGAGTTGCATATCGATCAGAAGTGGTAATGCCCATCCATTCTGCCCACTGTCTGCCATCACCATGTCCATACCATTTGGATGCATGTGAAAAATCAGTCACATTATCATCTTTTGTTGATAACACGCGAATAGCAAAACGATAATCAGTGGAATACTGTTGATCTTTAATAACTAAATCAAGGACCTCCGGTCCTACAATGGTATCTAGTAACAAAAGACCGTTTTCGGCAGATGTACCCCAAGCATCTGCACCACCCGAAACATTTGGCTGTAGTGCCTGACGAATCTGGTAGCCCGCACAGTTATTCACTCCATACCAATAAAGATGAATATCATTGCCATTCGGTCCCTCTGCTTTACAATTATAAGCATAGTCATCCCCTTTTCCTCTATTATTATCACAAATGAACATAGTCATCCATTCTCTATCTATATTTGCCATTCCTTTCTCATCATCAGAACACGAAATACATGAGAAACCTGAAAATAACATTAATGCATATAAAAATATTTTTTTCATCATTCTGTCCTTTTATAAATTATTTATAGCCATAATAGTTCTTGTATACACCTGCTGAGCGTTGGATAGCCGCATTAGGATAAGGTAAAATATAACGTACAGGAGGTAAATCATTCACCTCAGGAACAGAATTACCATCCAGTGGTGATTCTGTTCCATCTTTGACCAACACAATCATTCCTTGTTCTGTATGACGAATATATCCATAGAATGAATATTTACATTGGTTAGTAGGCTCCGAATCATTGCTCCACTGATAAAATTCCGCCATCTTCCAAGTTGCTCCATCAACAGCTACCAAAGCTGTCGCTGGTTGATTAGCTGATTTGTAAGGATTATAAATATAGAGCATATCCAATATCTTATTGGGATAAGGATAGCCATAAACTTGATTTACATCCACACGCCATTCAACCGTTTGTGGAAGAACATGGTAATACATAGATTCGGGAAGATCATCCAAATAAGCACTACCATCATGTTCAGCTATATCATCTTCGAAGCCAGTAGAAGAACCGGCATTAGACATTCCTACAGAAAGATAGCGCAAAAAACTATAAACAATTTCCTGTCCATAAAGATTATTACGGACAAGATCTCTCCAGCGCATATTCTCACCCGCAAACTCCCATTTACGTTCATCAAGCACGGCTTTCAAAAAAGTTTCTTTAGAAGAAGCCACCTGAGCAATATAGGCAGAAACAACACTTTGGTCATCGAATGCCCGTGCATGGACTTGACGAAGTGACTCCTGAGCAGTGGCAGTAGGTCCTTCCAACTCATTAACAGCTTCGGCATTCATCAACAAAACATCCGTATAACGCATATAAGGGAAGTTAATACCTGTATTACTGGCACTCAAATTGGTAAACTGTCCCGCATTCGCCCATAATTTAGACCATTTATTATTATGGACAGTATAATCCGCACGAATCATACAAGAATCCTGAGTAGCATTATTAGCACTGTTACCATAATACCAAAGTCCATTAATAAAATCTCGACGCTTATCATTCTCATCGAATGAATAACGGTAAAAAGCACTCAAACGTATATCACCTTTAGATTCTCCCCATACATTCTTACCCAATGTCTTTCCTTCATTAACGGTTGATGTAGGTCCTTGGGAATACCCTGTATTACCTGTAGACTCCTTAGCAAAAGGAATCTCAAAAATAGGATCACCTTTAGCAATAATTTCAAAATTGCTTTCCTTGGTAAAAATATCTTGATAAGAAGTGCCTACAGAGTGTGTCCCCGAAGCAATAACCAAGCTAGTATATTCTTTTACGATTTGATAATACTTCTGATAATCTTCCGGACGTTTCATCACACCATAACTATTTGCATTATTTTTATCCGGATGAAGTGAATAACCTCCGGCAGTCAATGCAATACGTGCAATTAATGCCCAAGCAAACTCCTTAGACGCACGTTCTACTGTTGTTGTTGTAGTAGAAGACATCTTAGGAGCAATATCCTGCAAATCTTCAATAAGTTTATTTTGGATTTCTTCGCGATTCATTACAGGAATCACATAATTATCACCTAATTGTGAGGCTGGCAGGAAAGTGAAAGGAATATCCCCGAACATCACTACCAGATCATGATAAACCATAGCACGAAGACACTTGGCTTCGCCCAACATCTGCATAACAGCGGTATTCTCTTCATTATAAAGCGGACCAGTTTCTACACCCCGGATAAAACGGTTAGCATCTTCAATAGCTTTATAAGAAGCTCTCCAATATTTATCAATTTCGCCACCTTGATCGTCACAATCAAAACGTGCATAGCTATTATGGGTTGCTACATTACCTGTATACATCTGCATATCAACATCACTGTTCAAATTAAAAGTTTTCTGATAGGCACTGCCATAAAGATCACCTACCAAGATAGAAGCATAAACACCGTTCAACGCACGGCTAATTTCTGTTTCTTGGCTGAACACAAAGTCCTCATTGTAACTTGATGGAGAATCCACGTCAAGGAAATCATTGCATGATATTAGAGTCAAAGTTGCTAATCCTATTATTAAAGTATTTTTTAATTTCATGTGCTTTCAAATTTAGAATGTAATATTAGTACCTAGTACAAAACTGCGACTACGTGGGTAACGGTTATAGTCCATACCACAAGTTAATCCTGTCTGAATATCCACTTCAGGATCATAACCCGAATACCCAGTAATAATAAACAAATTAGAGGCTGACACATAAAAACGAGCTTTCGAAATCCCCCATTTAGAAGTCAGATTTCCAGGTAACGTATAGCCAACAGTCAAATCCTGACAACGCAGAAACGATCCATCCTCGATAAAATAGGAATGAGTTATTTTTTTTGTCACATCCGTCGGATTCCAAAGTGTCCTACCTTCGTTTAATTCACGGTACATATCCAACGAACCATCAATATAGTAACATTTGTACAAGCATTCGCCATCACCATCACGGGTATAACGCCAACCTTTGTCGGCAAATGTGGAAAGCACATTGTAGAACTTATTCTTATTGCTTTCGGATGAGGAAAGCTGGTAAGCTGTCGCATTATTCACATCAAAATCAAGCATAAAGTTGAAGTTCATGGCAAAATCAAAACCCTTCCATTGTCCGCTTAATCCAAAACCTCCCTGCACTTTTGGATTGGTATTACCTATAACAGTACGGTCATCTTCTGTGATATATCCGTCACCATTCAAATCCTTGAACTTGACTTTGCCCGGCAGAGTAGCTATGCCTGAATTAGAATCTCCTGAAATCTGATTGATTATTGTTTTTGGATGTTCCACACCGTCTGCATCCATAATAGGTGCATCTTTCGAAGTTCCGTTTTCAGCGGCCGTTGATCCCCAAGGTACTGCTTGCAAGTTATTAGTGGGATCAAAATAGAATTCATCCATTGAATATAAACCATCATATACAAAACCATAAATAAGTCCTACTTGGTCACCCACCTTCAAACAATAATCATTGTAACTTGATTTCCAACGGTTATTCTGATCCCAAATCACATTGTCTGTACCATTTAATTTATCAACTTTCATTTTATTCATACCTAAAGAAAGATTTGCGGAAAGCACATAATCCCTGCCACTGAGAATATCTCCTGATATAGTTAATTCAACCCCTTTATTAGTTACTTGTCCAATATTTTGCATCTGACTTACATAACCAGTTGCTGAAGGAATGTCCGATTTATAAAGTAAATCTTTCGTCGTATTCCAATAAATCTCCGGAGTAACAGTGAGACGACCATTAAAAAGCGTGATATCAGCAGCAAGATTACGAGTTAATGTAGTTTCCCATTTAATATTTTTATTGGCAAAAGTAGTACCCCCTTGATTACCATACCATTGCTCTCCAAACTGAGTTGCTTCTCCAAATCCAGGTCCGCCGGTAGAATTAACAGTATATAAATAACGCCACATATCATCACTGATACGATTATTTCCTGCCAACCCTATAGCTGCACGAAGTTTTAACTGATCAATCCATTTTATATCTTCCATAAACTTTTCTTCTGAAAGCACCCAAGCACCTGATACTGAAGGGAAATATCCCCATTGATTACCTGGAGCAAATTTAGTGGAACCATCAGCACGCATAGTTACAGAGAGTAAGTATTTGTGGTTATAGTTATAACTTGCCTGCCCAAAGAAAGAAGCAGTGCGATCTGGAGTCGAAAGTGATGAAGTTGACTCCTGCGGTGTACCGAATCCCATATTATCCCAAGCCTGTCCAGCCTCAAATGCACGTGGGAAATAACGATTCTTTTGGAAGTTCTTCTTATTTTGGCTATGATAAATTTCTTGCCCCAATAACATGGAAAAATTATGCTTATCTTTAATAGAAAAGCCATAAGATGCCGTGTTAGTCCAAATATATTTAAAAGACTGATCTTTCTGAATACTTGCTACAGGCAACGAATTATTTTTTGTACCTTCACCTGTCAAGGCACCCCAAAAACGATATTGATCTTTCCAGTTTAAACTAAGAGTGGCTTCTGTACGAAGCACCAATCCTTTAACAGGCTTCCATTCCAATGAAATAGCATTAGTATAGTTATAAGCATACTTATTCTGTTGATTAATGGCAATATCACTTTTCGGATTAGTATAAGTAAACAATGCTTCTTCATCAGGGTCAGCATAAGAAGGATCTATATATCCGAATTCACGTAATCCGTTAGTGGGTCTATAACGGAGTACATCAATAATACCGCCTGTACCAATATTATCACCTCCAGCTCCTTGATCACGGCGAAACGTAAATTTAGGATTGATATGCAATGTCAAATTTTTAGTTATATCAATAGCTGTCTTGATATTCAAATTGGTACGGCGCACACCCGACCCCATAATAATACCTTTATCTTCGCTTTGAGTAAGAGAAGCAGTGAAGCGCATCTTATCTGTACCTCCACCAATAGTTACATTAGTAGAATAATTGATAGGATTCTCTCCCATTACCTCATCCTGCCAGTCATGAGTAGGCAAAGAATAATACATATCCAAATCTTGCGGATTGCCAAAATTAGCACGGAAAAATTTGGCATTGCTAGAACGGCTACCATTACACGCCGACCATTCATATTGATAACGTGCAAACTCTGCTGAATTCATTAAATCTAATTTTTTAGACAAATGACTAGTAGACAAATGGGCATTGAAACTTACCTGTATTTTTCCAGCTTTGGCCGATTTAGTAGTAACAACCACTACACCATTACCGCCCTTAGCTCCATAGATTGCCGTGATAGAAGCATCTTTCAATACATCAATAGAAGCAATGTCTGTAGGAGGAATATCATTGATGTTATCCACCTGAAAACCATCGACAATGTAAAGAGGATCATTGCTCTGGGTCACAGACGTACCTCCACGAACACGAATGTTAATATCTGCCCCTGGAGCACCATCGACCGTAGTTACTTGCACACCAGCTATTTTTCCCTGCAAAGCCACAGCGGCTGAAGTAACTGGTACAGCAGCAATCTTCACACCAGACACGGAACCTACTGAGCCAGTCAGATCTTTACGAGCTCTGCTACTGTAACCCAGCACTACTACCTCTTCAAGCGCTTGTGAATCATCTTGCAGCGTAATTGTCAGTTCTTTTCCGGTAACCGCATCCACTTCTTGCGTTTCGTAACCTACAAAAGAAATAACAATTCTTTTTCCTTTAGACACGGCCAAAGTAAACTTTCCGTCAAAATCAGTTATGGTTCCGTTGGAAGGATTTCCCTTCTCCACAACGGAAGCTCCAATAACGGCTTCACCTGCCGAATCAAGTACAGTACCTTTTACGGTAATGCTCTGAGCAAACATCATCACCGGTATCAGTAACAGCACTGAAAACAGAAGAAGTCTGCTTTTCACTCCTCTTAATTCATTTGTAAATTTCATAATAAAATATTAAGTTAAACAAAAATTTAAAGTCCATTTTTTCCGTGAATGTGAAATAATATAAATCACTATTGTTATTTATATTCTATTCTAAAAGGAAACAATTATAATTTTTATGAGAATAATAGATACTTATTAAAATAGCACACGCATTCTTATAATTTCCGTGTACGCACACAAAACGAGTGAAAAATATTAGATATACAAATTCCCATGCTAAATAAAGCACATCATCAAATACATTAACAGTAATGTTTTCCATTATAATTTAATGTTAGTATTAGAAAATTGGTTTATTTTTATACTATATACGCCACAAATAAAAATAATATTGTTGACTGAACCTAATTTTTGTATTGAAAAAAATTAGTTCAACCAATAATTACAACATAATGAACAAAAAAGACACATTCATCAATGAAAACACGGAATTACATAAAAAAGCAGTGCTATGGACTTGTCCTCCATAACACTGCCACCTCTATTTATCATAACTGACAAACTCCTACAGCTACAAACCTCACTCCTCCTATTTTATCTCATCCCACTTCGGTGGATTCACCTGCATCAAATGACGGACAAAGAAATCATACCGCTTATGTTCGCCAAAATCTTCCCCCATTGTATGATGCGCTCCGGGAATCACGACCAATTCAAAATCTTTATTCGCCTTTATCAATGCATTGACCACCTGCATGGTAGAGGCAGGATCTACATTATCATCCAGTTCTCCCACCACTAACATCAAAGGACGACTCAACAGATGTGCATTTTCCACATTAGACCCTTCCTTATATTGATCTCCTACCGGATAGCCCAACCAAAGTTCATTCCACCAAATCTTATCCATACGGTTATCATGACAACCACAAGCCGAATAAGCCGCTTTATAGAAATCAGGATAAAGCAAAACTGCATTTGTAGATTCCTGACCACCGGCAGAACAACCGTAAATACCTACCCTGTCCACATCCATATAAGGATATTTCCGTGCAGCCGCCTTAATCCAAGCAATATGGTCCGGCAGACCGGCATCTTTCAAATTCTTATAACATACATTCTCAAAAGCACGCGAACGGAAAGAAGTTCCCATTCCATCGACCATTACGACGATAAAACCAAGTTCGGCCAAGGAAGTCATATTCCAGTCATAAGGACGGAAAGTCTTCGGAACATACTGGTCTCCGGGACCCTGATAAATGTATTCGATAACCGGATATTTCTTGTTCGGGTCAAAGTTGGTGGGGCGGGCAATCAATCCCCACATATCCGTCTTGCCGTCCCGCCCTTTGGCAACAAACACCTCCGGAGCTTTCCAGCCTTCGGCCTCCAAAAGAGTTATATCGGCTGTTTCCAACGGCATCACCACTTTGCCATCCCTGGCACTACGTAACACAGCGACGGGAACCTTGTCCACCATAGAATAAACATCTACCAAATACTTCATATCTCCCGAAAACCAGGCACGGTGCATCCCTTCTTCGGGAGTAAGACAGGTAAGACCTTTGCCATCAAAACCGATGCGGTAATAACGGATGAGATAGGGGTCTTCACCGGCTTCCATACCATTTGCCGAGAAATAGATCTGACGGTTATCCTCATCTACCCGAAGCACTTCGCGTACATACCACTCTCCTTTAGTAATTTGATAATCGGGCTGTGCGGTAATACGGTTGTACATATAAAGATGATTCCAATTGTCACGCTCACTCATCCATATCATCTGCTTGCCGTCTTTTAAGTCATGACGGAAATGACGGGTATAATTCACATATGTATCGCTGGTTTCTTCTACCAACGGGCGCACTTTTCCCGTTTCGGCAGAAAGTTCAAGTACTCTGTACACCTGATGTCCGCGCTGGTTATATTCAAAAGTCACGGCACGGCTGTCGGGATTCCATTCGGGACCATATACTTCATATTGCCGGTCGAACAATTCGGTAGAAGGAATAATGCTTCGTCCGCTTTCCACTTCATAGATGCAGGGCACTTTAAAAGGAAGTTCGTCTCCCGGCTTCGCATACTCCTGTTTGTGAAGCTTGGGCTGAAGCTGGTCAGCCGGAGAAGATTCCACATAATAAACATAGCGCTTTTCCACCGGACGGATCTTGCAGGAAGCCACCTTCTTACTGTCCGGTGACCAGCGGATGTAGGCTGAATAATAATTACCCAGTGTCCCGTCCAAGCTCAGTTGCTTTTCTTTTCCGGTAGCCACCTCCTTTACATAGATATTCTGATTTTTAATAAATGCGATCCATTTACCATCAGGAGACGGAACCGGTGATGCCGTCTTCTCATCATCCACCTCCATCCAATGCTTTTGCCTGATAAGGAGGGGAACCGCACCTTCATTGACCAGCTGATTTTTCCGGGACGCATACATCCAACGTTGATTATTAAACACAAAGCGCAGCGTATCCAATCCCTTACTGACCGACAAATGCCCCAATGCAAGAGCTTCCGGCTTGACCTCTTTTCCGGATGCAGCACCCAACGCCTTTGCCAAACGATGAGAATCAAACAATTCTTTTCTAGCTTTCTTATCCGCATCTACAGATACATACAGGCGGCCGTCCGGCGTATTCCGCACATACCAGAATTGATGCGTACCCTCTATCCATTGCGGATTGACATTGGAATAGAAAACTTTATCCGCACTGAACTTCTCTTTCAATGCATAAGCACGCCGATAATCATCAGCCGTACCTTGAGCGACAGCCATGCCCCCACTAAGGAACATGGCTACCAGCCAACCTAACTTACCAACCTTCATTTTGAATTATTCTATTTCACTTCCCATTCAAACAAACCCGATGAATTATCGGCCGGCTGAACAATCTCCAGTTTTACCGCTTTTGTCTTTACCGGGTCAAAATTGACTGTATTCCCCGTACCTTTTTCCACTCCATACTTATCCGCTCCACTCACCGGTTGCCACTGGCCTTGTGCATCTTTATAGTACATCTTCCAACTTTGCGGTATGCGGCATCCTCCCCAAGGAGCATCATCATACCAATATACGGTAGCACTGGAAACAGTCGCTTCGGACGGGAACTCGTAGGATATCCATTCAGTAGTTCCCTGTTTGGGCCACCAATGGTAATAGGGTACGGAACGGTCATTCTCATCTTTCGGCACCAGACGGTCATTAATGGCGGAGATGGATTTCACCTTATGCGAAGCATCCACTTTGCTTTCCGATGCCAGCGTAGCAGGCATAGTCGGACGGGAAGCACTTAATTCCTGAGGCAACCACACTGCCATAGCACCTGCACCGCGGTGTGCCCAAGCATAGTAAGGGATCAACGTCAGCTTTACATCAGTAGCCGTCAGACGACCTCTGTCGTCATAGCCCAGAATCTGCGCATCCGTCTTCAACTGGTTAATGCCATAGAGCAAATCCGGTTTTTCAACCACCTCGAATTGAGGAGTGCGGTTCATAAACACGCTCAGCACATCAAAATCATTATCCGGCCATTCCGCACAATAAACGATCGGGCCACGCTCCACGGCTATACGTCCACGATCTGCCTCCACTTTATTATTGGCTTTCACCGTACGAGGCTCCATATCGAAATGAACGGCTACTTTATCTCCTTTTTTCCAACGGCGGTCTATGCAGAAATAACCGTCCTTCAGTTCACTCTGTACCGGTTCTCCATTTACTTTCACTGTATAGCTCAAACGCTTTCCATCCGAATAAGTGTACAGGTCACTGGGAACTACCTGATTACGCACCCATCCCGGAATACGGATTTTCATTGTAAACTGTCCGGCATTGTTCTTGTTGACACCGATAGTGACATCACCGTTCCAAGGATAATGAGTAGCCTGCTCCAAAGAAACAGCCTTGCCCTCTACCTTCAAGTTCGAAGTATTGGACATGAACAGATTAACATACACGTCCTTACCTTTCACCGCATACACATATCCCGGCAAGGAAGGAATGAAACGACAGATATTGGACGGACAACAGGCACAGCCGAACCAAGGCTGGCGCTGGTGCTGCCCGATGCTTTCCAACGGATTAGGATAGAAGAACCCGCCACCATCCAGGGACACGCCCGAAATAAGACCATTATATAAAGTACGTTCCAGCACATCATAATATTTTGCCTCACCATGAAGCAGGAACAAGCGGTAGTTGACATACACATTACCGATAGCCGCGCAAGTCTCGCAATAAGCTGACATATTGGGCAGTTCATAGTTCTTGCCAAAAGCCTCCCCATTGCTGGTGGCGCCGATGCCGCCGGTAATATAATATTTCTTGCCCACAATGTTGTCCCAAATACGGTCTATGGCATGGATATAAGCCGTATCCCCTGTCAGTGCGGCCACATCTGCCATGCCTGCATACATATAAGCGGCACGGACAGCATGTCCCACGGCCTCATCCTGCTCCACTACCGGCTTGTGCGCCTGACTGTATTCATCCGTACGGGTAGTATGTCCGCGCTGGTCCAAAAAGAATTTGGCTTGATCCAAATATTTCTGTTGCCCTGTTACCAAGCACAGTTTGGCAAGGGCCATTTCGGCAATCTGATGTCCCGGCACACGGATTTGTTGCCCTTCGCCCGTACCTATCTCCCGGCATACACAGTCGGCATAACGGATAGCGATATCAAGGAAATTACGTTTTCCGGTAGCCTGGTAATGCGCAATAGCACCTTCTACCATGTGTCCCAAATTATAAAACTCATGACTCAGTTCCTCCACCTTCTCCCACCGTTTGCTTCCTGCCCACTCATGCGGATGTTTGGGATTCATGGTACGCGAAGTATAGAGATAACCATCCGGTTCCTGTGCCGCAGCGACAATAACCAGCACACTATCAATATACTTAGCCAGTTTTTTGTCCGGATAGGTCTGTAACAGATAACTGGCACCTTCTATCGTTTTGTACACATCAGTATCGTCAAAAGCCAGACCGCCTACTTTAATGGTATCACTGGGATGGGCGGCATTGACAAAGTTAGTATAACGTCCTGTTTCCTCACATTTACTGAACGCCAGAGGAATCGTTACTTCACGGCTGGCATTCAGCCGTTGCCCCCAGAATGAATCGGTTACTTTCACCGAAGTGAAAGGTACGGGGTCGATAGGATAGCCGTGCGACTGATTTTTTACTTGCGCTGTTCCGCCTGCTACGGTAGCAGTCAACAGAGCAGTGACTAAAAGTTTCTTCATGGTTCTATCATTTAATTGTTTATCATAGTTTTTGCAAAAATACATATTCCGGTCATAGGAAAAGGGTGAATCACTCTTTCAATGGTAGATATTCATCCCATAATTTCAATGAGTGCAGATAACCGGTAAAGGGCCAGTCTCCTTCGGCATTGCGTCCCAATGTGATGAATTGTGACGGTTTCACCAGCAACTGGATATCTTTCTCACTGACTAATTTTCCATTGATATAAACCTGTTCCATCCGCCCATCAAAGCAGATATAGATGTGCTGCCACTTTCCTGCCAATTCCTTCATGTCCTTATATCCTGCATCTTCATACCAGCCATAGTGATTGATTACTCCACAACGAGGCTCCGTGCCGTTGACCAACATGATTTTCTCCAATTCATCATGCGAGGTAGTAAAATCGGCCACACATTCATTTTCACTAATGGAATCATTCAGTACCCACGCCTCCAAGGTATAAGGAGCATTATCCTGCAAAGTGGCAGGAAGCATAAAACTGGAAGTATAGACCTGAGTACCCTCAAAATGAAATGCCTTTTTCCCTTTCACTTCTTTCACAACGAGAGGTAATTTCCGGGCTTCAAAATACCCTTTTACTCCTCGGTTTTCCAGATAAGGAACCGTATCGTTCACTACAAAATCATCGGCAGAAAGACTGACCACCAGCCCATGTTTCTGCTGATCAGCTACAGGCAGACGCACGATATCCGTTTCCGCATCGTATGCCTTTTCCGCCGCTTCCTGTTTCCAATTGTAGTAACGGAAATTGGTAATGACCAAAGGTTCGGTGGAACTATGCAGCGTAATCGCTCCTGATGAAAGACACGACCCCGCTTCATAACTCTGCCATTTACCTGACCTGTAAACCAACCCACTAACGGTATGCTCTTTGGACGAGGAGAGTAACGGATGACTATACTCCAATGTAGTTCCCGGTTCCAGTACCAACGCATCACGCCCACCGATGCGCTGTATGCGTGCCGAACCTTCCTTCAAAGTAAAAGCCCCTCCCAGCATCCCTTCATTGTTCTGCCATTCACGACCATTCCAATCGGCGGCGGTAAGTCCCAGCCATTGTTGCGGAGCCGATGCTTCCACACCCTCAAAGATTTTCAAGTTCCAGACCGCCCCGCCAAATCCGTTCTTCTGTCCTCCGGTAAAGGTAAGGCGGACATAACGAGCCTTCACCTTGCCAAAATCGACCATCGGGCTGCCTGCCAGACGATTATTCCGCTTATCAGCGAAAACAGACCAATGCTTGCCATCGACAGAAGTTTCAATTAAATATTGATAAAATTGTGTGCCATACTCAAATTGAGTCCAGATAGTTTGTATCTGCCGGGCAACACCCAAATCCATTTCTATCCACTCCTGTCCCATTCCACGAGGACGCCATAAAGTTCCGTTATTATCATCTACAGCATATTCGGGACGGAAATCGGCATCATAAAAAGAAGAAGCCCTCACCTTAGCACCCAATGCCAGATTTTTTGATTTCACTACAGAAGATGCCAATGCACCTATTCCGTCATGAGTGGGAATAAGGGGTTTAATACTTCCATCTTCGGCAAACTCCATACGGTCCACACAAAGCTGACGATGAAATCCGCGGTTGGAATGCGGATTATCATGACGGTGATAGACCATATAATATTCATTGCCTTCTTTCAAAACGCTATGATGTCCCGGCCCATGAATTGTTCCGTCGGTATTGGTTTCAAGAATACATCCCCGATAGGTGTACGGCCCCATAGGCTTGTCCGAAGTGGCATACTGCACCCGATAGGTGTGGTCGTGACAGGAACCCGAAGAATACATAAAATAATAGATCCCCTTTCGTTTCATCACAAAGGGCGCTTCAAAAAAATCCGTGGCTTCCGTATTTGGAATCAGACGCGTTTCAGTAAAACTCTTCATATCGGAAGCCAGTTTTCCGGCTCCGCAACCGAAACCTTTATAAATTCCCCAAGTCCCCCAATACAAATATACAGAACCATCATCATCCACAAAGGTCTGCCCGTCCAATGTAATGGCATTCGTCACAAAACGGTCGGGTACAAGAACAGCCTCACTTTCGCCCAATATATTTTTCCAAGGACCACGCGGCGTTTCACTGACCCCGCAATGAATCATACAGGGCTGACAATAAAAATAATAATAATTCCCATCCGTATGTTTCATCACATCGGGAGCCCATATCCAATGACTGTCCGGCCAGTTCATGGGCATTAACGTCCAGTTTACAAAATCCTTGCTGGTCCACACCTGTGCAGGACCGAAACCGGCCCCACTGCCATCCGTAGTGGCATACATATAATACGTATCGCCAAACTTCTTCACCGTGGGATCGGCAAAATATCCGGGAATAATGGGATTCCCCGTACCCGAAGCATTAAAAGGCTTCTGAGCAAAACCTGTAGCAGCTCCCAACAATAAGGAAGCAACAACCAATCGTATCTTATTCATCTCTATATAGCAAAATTCTATTTGTCCCTGCGACGCTTATTCATGCACCACATTATGAATGGGAATTTCTATCTCATAAAAATATTCCTGCAACAACCGGTACATATCCGGATCATACGTCTTCAGTTTCGTGCGGCGGTTCACCCAGTTATGAACTCCGTTTGCAGGTTCGGCATAGCGGTTACAGTTAAAGAAAGACTGTACGCACTCGGCAAAGTATTCCTCTTTATTGCTCACTGCATACGTCTTTTCCCACAGCCCTTTCCGGATTGCATTCTGACGAAGTGCCTCCAAACGCTCATTAAAGTCTGGCTCCACTCCCACTATACCTACCGTATGAATAAGGTGAGCGAACTCATGAATCAGGATATTCTCACCTACATATTTATCCTGCGGCAATGCCAGCAGATTCTCTTCTCCGCAACTGGATGAAAATTCATCTTCCGGTGCTCCGCCAAAACCACGGGCACGCCAGTTCCAATATTTAATGCTGTCCTCACAATTGCAGATATGGGCAAACTCCGGCAAATCGCAAGTTTCCTCATCCTTACCGATAACCATGACGTGGCAACCTTTCTTCACCATGTGCGCCTTCACATCCGGACGTTTTGCCAACATCAAACTGATGATATCACAGGCTTTCAATAAGGCCTCATCGCTCACCTTCCCGGAAGAGGTGACATACAGACCTTCTGTTTCTATGTATTTCTGATAGAAAGAAGGAATATTTTTCCCTTCAGGGATACTGGTAACCTGTCCGTGAACAGGGCAAAGCTCCAACTTCATGGCAAATCCGCCTCCCGATGCCAGATGCAAAGTCAACCGGCTGTCCTTATCAATCCGGATGGTTTCCTTGCGATAGTCCTCGGCCTGCTTATTGGCATTCACACCGTCTTTAAACAAAACAGCCGTATAAGACATTCCTTCGGGAAGGAAAGAGAAATCGAGCTGCACATCACGTTCATCCCAATTGGTCATACCGCCGATATACCAGTTCACATCCTTCTTACGCACCGTTACAATATATTTTCCCAACTCGCCCGAAGCAATAAAAGTAGAATCCACCTCCACAGGCAGAGAAGCTATGAAATCCACACATTCCTGCTCATTCAGATAGTTGGTAGGCGCATCACACAACATGGTAAAAGGAGAATCGTGTACAATATAGGCAGCCAGCTGATGACACCGGGTTCCCATGCTGGCCGGTGTGTAATACATGGCGCGCCAATCTGCCTTCGTGGCATTGCGCATAGCTCCCGGCGTATAATCCACCGGTCCCGCCATCATACGGATATAGGGGAAAGTAACATCATAAAGAGGCATATTATTCTTGATATCCGTCCATTTCACCTCTTCCATGCCGAACACGCTTTCAAAATTGATAATATGGGGGTAGGTACGGTTGATACCTGTCGGTTTGTAAATGCCGTGCAGATCAAGGGTTAATTTATACCGGGCCGTCATCTCAGCGATGCGATACACCATTTCGACGGCAGTCTGATCATCACGATCCAGGAAATCCACCTTAAAACCTTTGATTCCCATATCCGCATATTTCTTACAAGCTGCTTCCAATTGGCTGTCGAGTACATTAAACACCGTCCAAAGCACTATTTCCACCCCTTTGGATTTGCCGTATGCTATCAGCTCCGTCAAATCAAGTTCGGGAATAACGGTCAGCATATCCCCGCTCTTCGGATCATACCATCCTTCATCCAACACAATAAACTCCAATCCGTTCCGGCTGGCGAAATCGATATAATATTTATACGTATCCATGTTGATACCGGCTTTAAACGGCACTCCTTTCAGATTCCAGTCATTCCACCAATCCCATGCCACTTTGCCTGTCTTTATCCATGAGGTATCACCGATACGGTTGGGAGAAGCCAGAGCATAGACCAGGTTGTTGACCGGCATATCCGTATCCTTCTCCGTAATGGCCAACACACGCCACGGATAGGAACGGGAGCCACGGCTACGGGATATAAAATCGGTAGTTTCAGTTACATATTCCTGCTTCCGCCAAGGATAAAAGTCTGTTTTAGCCGGATAAGGAGCAAAGACACCTTTCAATCCATACTTTCCCTGCTGTGACTGCACAAACATGCCCGGATAAGCTTCGAGGTCGGACTCCAACAGGGTCAGTTTTACGCTGCCGCAATCCACGGTAACCGGAAGAAAAGCCAGTTTAGGCTGTGCTTTTGACAGAGGAATGATGTCATATACATTCTGATAAGCCATCGCCATCGGTTTTTTATCATTGGTGGTATAAGGAAGATAAGCCGTATAATCTTCCTTAAAATTAAACTCGGCCTGTTCCTCCTTTATAATGATATCCGAAGATTGTGTGGTATAGAATCGATAGGCGACTCCCTCATTGTATGCACGGAAGATGATTCCGAACCCGCCTTTCAGCTTCAAGTCGAGTTCGTTGCCTGTTGCAACGAACTCCTTGAAACGGTAAAAAGGTGATTCTATGTTATTCTTTATCTTTCTCCTTCTTTCCCCTGTGATACGGGGAGTTTTACCTACTATAGTTCCGTTTTCCAGAACCAAACCTATATTAGAGTGTGAGAGAATTGTATCATTTCCATGCATCACTTGGTAGGCCAGTTCGTTTCCGGCGCTGATTTCCACTTTCAATGTTCCATCGGGTGAAGAGAGTACATATTTCTTTTCCTTGGCTGCAAATGAAGCATTTCCAATCAATAAAAGCAAAGATAAAATTGCAAGATAGAGTTTCTTGTTGTTTTTCATAATCTATCGGTTGTATACATTGTTCACTTGCAAAGTAAAATAAAAAAATTACAAGAAAGGGAATATATAATATAATGTAATGGCAGAATCGTCCAATAAATCTCATTTTATGGATTTGACAGTTAGGCGGTTGTACTATTCTTCCATTCGTTTAGACTATTTTTTTATCGGGTGGAAGAGCGAATAGGAATACCTATTTTCAGTGTCTACCCTAAATATCCGGTACCATATTATCCAAAGTCCTCCTGACTTAATACTATTAATGGAACCTGTTCCAATGAAGAACAGATTCCATTGTTTACCAAGTATATTATTCCATTGTTCCCGAGACAATAAATTCAACATATCGGCTATGATCCTCTATCATCGCATATACAAAATGCGCCTTTATAGTGGTTCCTGAGGCAATATTAACATAGCGTCCCACAAAAACACTTCCTTCACCAGATTCAATAAAGTAGACACAATTATCTCCATACGATGAAACATTCGATTTTCCGTCAAACCAATAACCAAGACCATTGGCTGTATACTCGCTAGTTTCATCCCAAGTCCCGTCTTCCTTAACGGGGTACATAGCAATTGTAGGAGTTATGGAAGAGTCACCTCTAGCATCTCCGCTGTTCTTTACTTGTTTTGAAAATTCGTCTACGGATAATCCGATACATGGTTCTATAGCATCGGCATAATCTGCAAAGTTGATTGAAAATCCCGCATAATCTCCTGCTGCCAATGTACCACTTATTACAATTTTAGAGGGGTCAGTAACAGTTACATCAAAAGAAAAACGAATATAATCATCAAAGTCGGCACCATTGTTTATAGCAAATCCGACATTAATCGACATAATTGTACCTACAGAAGCGGTTTCGAGCACATTAAGAACCAGCTCCTTCTTTGTTGCATCCAACTCAATACTAGCTATACCAGAAGCTGCATCACAAACACCGCCTGCCGTATTATAGTACCAACCGTTGGTACCCTTGGTAGGAGCTGTTCTATTCCAACAGTTTTTCGATATATTGATAGGATAAAACACCACACTCCCATTAGACAATGCAGCCAACGTCTCATCTACCGTCATTCCCAAATACGTATGAAACTTTTCTGCATAATCAGTCAGTTTAACCGTCTTCGCTTCCAAACGGCTGATGGGAAACTCTGCTTTGGTAGAAACCACAGCATCCGCATTCGTCTTCAGATAGGGGTTTTCATTCTCCCCGTACACATGCTTGCTGGTAGCATCCTCCGGATCCGTACTGCATGCAGCCAGTGACAGAGTGAAACAAGCAATTAAAGCATATATAAAATTCTTTTTCATCGTACTATTCTTTTTATTAATCTGTTATCATTATAGTTATTACTGTAGTAGCATTAGGATCCAATGGTATTACATCTTGAAACGTATCTATTGAACTAATTTTTACAATTTTATCATATCCTAAACTATTAGTTATATGCAAGCTACGATAGTGTACTCCTGATTCAAAAGGTCCAGATATTCGAAAAGATAACATTACTAAATTGGGACCGATAATAACAGGGGTTTCTACTATTGAGTTTATCCCATTATAATTAGAGATGATGCCTCTCACTGGAGATGATACCTCTATTGTCACCGGAGTTTGATGAGAGCCTAAAGTTTTTATCATTGAAACCCTGACCAAATGTGGATATGAAGAATTTATTTTATTTTCCAAATTCCCTGCATAAACATGCAATAAGTGGCAAACCATATATATGAAAAGAATATACTTTCTCATAATTTTAATTTTATAATTTTTAATCTAATATCCCGGATTCTGCTTCAACTTAATGTTGCCATCCAATGCAGACTTAGGTAACGGAAAAATATCACAATGCCTGTCTGTCTTATCCGTCTTCGCATCTTTGCAAAACCATGACTTGCCATTATATACATTCTGATTGGTTCCGTTTATACGGAAACGGATCAAGTCCTGACGACGGTGATGCTCTGCCACAAACTCCCAGGCCAGTTCGTCCAACAAACCACCCAGTTCAATATCATCGCCCCCTTCTTCTGTGATAATCCAGTTATCGGCTTCTCCCATGATTCCCTGATTCTCCCGATGTCCGTAGTTATAACGGCTGCCACCCTTCAATTGAGCTACAGTAACCGTTGCTTTACCGGGATCGGACTTGAAGGCACGTTGGCGTACAGCTGTTACCAAATCGGCCGCCACTTGCTCGCTTTCTCCATTGTAACCACCTAAACGAAGCAAGCACTCCGCTTTAATAAAATAAGCATCAGCCAAACGGAAGAAAGGCACATCATCATAAGAAGTTCCATAGTCGCCTGAAAGTATTTCATATTTCACCAAGCGTTCACTTTCAAAGGGATAGCAACCGGGGTTGTCTATACTGTGTAATTCCCGAGTATATACCAACGGTTCACTGTCCACATAAATGGGAGCACCGGCATAGTCATATTGCTGTCCTGATATCCAACAGTCTTTATAGCGACTGTCTTTTTCATCGTATGTTTCCAGAAATTGAGGAAGAACAGCCGCTCCACCGGTAGCCCATCCGTTAAACTGCCACGTTGCACGTCCGGCTACATGCATCCACATATTTGCCATATAGTTACCTCCGGCGTATTTAAACTCAAACGGAATACCAAAGATAATTTCAGGCGAACCGGAAATATCTTCTCTAAAATTATCCGAATAATTCGGAGCCAAAGAGAACTTGCCACTGTTAATCACTTCATTTACCTCATCAATAGCCTTTCCGTAATAAGAATTATCAGAGTAATCATTGAACCATGCATTGTGGTTCAAATACATTTTTGCCAGAAGCATATTGATGGCATAGTCGTTCAGCTTACCCATTTCTACTTTTGTTCCACATTTCCCCTTTACATCCGTCAACTCACTGATCAGGAAATCCCACATCTGTTGGGGAGTTGCCTGTTCGGGCAACCATCCGTCTTCATGTTCATATTGCGTATCCAATGGGATGTTGCGGAACAAATCGAATAAAATATAATAATAAAGAGCGCGATAAGCCCTTAATTGCGAAGAAGTGGTTATATCAGCAGCAATGACTTCATCTGCCAACAGTTTGTTACAGGCATTGATACCGGCATAGTTACGGTTCCATGTATCATTGAAATGGGCTATCTGTGAATGGAACTGATGTTTGTGCATAGACACGTACAAATCCCCCCAGCCGATACTGATCCGATAAGGAATACACCATGAATCGGACGACTGGTCCATCATATCGGCATAACTATACCATCCCCAATACACATCACGAAGACTGCTGTATACCGGAGCAAACATGGCCGCCCGGTCTTTTTCTGTAAACTCATACTTCTCGGAAGCAATCGTATCATAAATCGTTTCGCTCAAATCTGTACAACTGCCCAAAGACAAGGTACAAGCTCCTATCGCTGAAGCCCAAAGTGCTTTATTGAATATTGTTTTCATGTTAGTTCTTCATTTAAAAGTTAGAAAGATACATTCAGACCGAAAGTGAATGAACGGGTAGAAGGATATTTATCGCGCCAGTCAATACCCAAAGACCAAATATCACCATTTGACATTTCAGGATCCAATCCATCATATCCGGTAATGCAGAATAAATTATCGGCAGAAACATAAGCCCGGATATTTTTCACAAACTTACTGCTTTTCAATGGAATGTTATAGCCCAACGTAATGTTAGTCATTTTCAAAAAATCACCATCCTCCAAATAATAGCTTACAAAAGTCTGTTTTTGGGCTGTTGATAAGGTATATTGTCCACCATAAGGAGCCTTTTGCACAGATTTCAAGCGATTATAAGCGATCGAGTTGTTCTCATAATAAGCACGAGGCTCGTTCAGAATCTTAAAACCAAACTGGCCTGTCATCTGGAAAGATAAATCAAAATTTTTATATCTGAACGAGTTGTTCCATCCCAAATACAATTTAGGAAGAGCATTCCCTAAATATTGACGGTAGTCATCATTAGACAGCATATTGTCTGTAAACTCTTCAATCTCACCAGTCTTTGCATTTTCAATCAGCCATAAGCCATTCTCTGAAACACCAACGGACTTCATGCCATAAAATTGTCCCATAGATCTCCCCACTTCCATCCGCTGGGTAGAAAGATTGATAGGTTCACCCAAATAAGCATGATCTATCTGATTTGAAGTCTCATACAAGTCATTTGAAAGACTCAATAATTTGTTCGCATTATGAGAGGCGGTAACTGTGGTTTTCCATTCAAAATCCTTTGTCCGTACAGGAATAGCATTGACAGCAATTTCAATACCTTGGTTACGCATCTTGCCGGCATTAGCCAAAGTCTTGTTATACAAATTGGGAGGAGTCGGTACCGTAAAATCATACAGCATATCCGAAGTCTTCTTCTGATATACATCAATAGAACCACTCAGGCGTTCATCCAATACAGCCCAGTCCAGACCAATATTAAATTCCTTGGAGGTTTCCCATTTCAAATCAGGATTAGGATTGGATTTTACGCTTAACCCCTGATGCCAGACGCCATTATCATAGAAATAAGGAGAACCATACTCATACCGGGTTAATGAATTATAAGAGTCACCTACAATGACACCTGTCACACCATAACCGGCACGTAACTTTAAGTTATTCAGCCACGTAAGGCCTTCCATGAATTTTTCGTTACTGATAGTCCATCCCAAAGAAACAGAAGGGAAAGTAGCCCATTTATTGTTCTCACCAAATTTGGAAGAGCCTTCACGGCGTACACTCAGCAGAACATTATATTTATTATCGTAACCATAGCTCACACGTCCGAAGAAACCAATCAAGGTATTGTCATTCTTGTAACTGCTCATGCCGGCTTTTCCATCTTTCAAAGCTGTACCTAATCCCAAGTTATTCCAAAGATAAAAATCTGTTGGATAATCATAGTTATTAGCTCCAAAACCTTCATTTACATTATACTGGTAATTATAGCCCACCAATGCATCAAAACGATGTTTATTCCAAGTATGATTATATTTAGAAGTAACTTCCAGATTATCTGTGGTATATTCATTCTGAGAATGATAAGCATATCCTGTGTGATTCTCGCTCTTCTGTGAAAAATATTCGGAAGTATAATATCCACGATTATGATCACTAGTAACCCTACGGCTTAACATGAGGTTGGTCTGCCAGTTTTTAATCGGTTCAAAGGTGATATTCCCCGTCATCCGGGTATTCTCACTATTGTATTTACCATCCTGTTCACGGATGATACCTACCGGATTATAATAATAATTTACGGCAAAATTCTCGTAAAAAGTTCCATCCTCATTCCAGATGGGTTCAGTAGGGTTACGCATAATAGCCTGTCGGTAAATACCCAGACCTGCCGCATCAATCGGACCATTCTTATGGAATGTCTTTACCATATTGAAATTCACTTTCAACATATCATTTAACATCCAGTGAGAAACATCAAACCTCATTCTCATCTCTTCATTATAGGTCTCAAGCAACACACCTTCCTCTTTGCGATACGTAAAATCCGCAGAATAAGTGGTATTTTTTGATCCTCCGGAAATATTAAAATTATGGTTATGAGTAAATGCAGTACGGGATACCGCATCCAACCAATCCGTATCATACCCTTTATCAGCATAGTTTGTCAATCCCTGACGGATTTCCTCTGCTCCATAGAAATCAAGCGTCTTGCCAAACTTGGAAAGAGACATATACCCGGAATAATTGGCAGCCGTACGCGACTCGCGCTGGCCGTTTTTTGTAGTAATCAAAATAACGCCATTAGCACCTCGTGTACCATAAATAGCTGCCGCAGAAGCATCCTTCAACACATCAATAGAAGCTATGTTTTCGGGGGAAACCGTTCCTAAACCACCTTCTATTCCGTCCACCAATACCAATGGAGTAGAGCCTCCCTGCAATGAAATCACACCACGCAAACGAATTGTAGATTCCGCATTCGGATCACCGGAGCCTTTCGCAATGGTCAATCCTGCCACTTTACCTTTAATCAGTTCGGCTGCATCTCCAATCTTACCTGCTGTAAAGTCTTCGGCCTTCACAGAAGCCACCGCACTGGTTACATCTCCCTTGCGCTGCGTACCATAACCGATTACAACCACTTCATCCATCAGTTCGGAATCGTCTTGCAGGGTAATATCTTTCTTACCACCATTTCCGACTGGAATTTCCTGGGTCTTATAGCCAATATAAGATATTGTCAAAACGGACTGGGCACTTTTTACCTTCAGCGTATATTTACCGTCAAAATCGGTAATGGTACCGTTGGTCGTTCCTTTTTCCATGATATTGGCACCAATGATAGGTTCCCCTTTCTTGTCTTTCACCACACCGCTTACTGTTACAGTTTGCTGTGTAATTTCCATTTTCATAGACTCTGCTGTTCCCGGCAGTGCAAATACAGGGCTCATCCCTGCACCCGCAGTAAGGAAAAGACAGGTTGCGGCCTTTAGCAATGCTTTGCTGAACAAGACCCGATTGTCATGTGTTTTCATCATACAGTTTTATTTAAAAGGTTTATATGTTCATTCAGTTCACTTTCCATTCAATCACCCCTCCCGAAGCTCCTTTCTGCAATTGTGCTGCAATTTTAAGCCCCTTTGTTTTGACAGGAAGAAGAAGAAAATAATTATACACATATATTACTGCATATTTTATTTTAAGCTTGGCATGTGAAGATGTTAATATGAGTCACCCGGTATTGTTTTATCGTAAACGGATAAAACTACCATGGACAACACCCCACTCCCGAACGCAATTCTTATCTTATTATCTATCCATGAACGACCTGACCAGCGGATTCAACATCGGCACCAATTACACGCTGAATCCACAATTCAATGAAATGACAGGATTCACAGAAAAAGATGTACGGGATATGCTGGAGTATTACTCCACAACATGCCCATTCAATCATTCGGTAGACAAGTTGATAGAACTGATTGCTTTTCTACTTCGGAATGCTGACCATCAGCGGAATGCATAAAGGAGAAACCAAACTCACCATCCCCAACTAGGTGGTACGTGAACAACTCTTTGCCTACATTCTGGATACTTATCATGAAAACGACTTGACTTTCGACAGTTATGAAAAGAGGAAGCTTGCCTCAGGGCTGGCTTATGATGGCAAATGGAAACCTTATTTTGAATACATTGCCGGATGCCTGCACCGTTATGCCTCGCAACGGGACAAGCAGAAAGGTGAATATTTTGTTCATGGTTTTACTCTTGCCATGACCGCACAAAATCCTTTCTATCGTCCTGTGTCCGAGAAAGACAGTCAGGAAGGATACGTCGACCTGTTCTTGCATCCGTTATTGGATATTTACAAAGACATAAGTCACTCCTACATCATCGAACTGAAATATGCCAAAGGAAAAGACAGTAGCGAACGGATAGAACAATTAAGGCGACAAGCCATTGAACAAGCTGAACGCTACGCTTCAAGCGAGTCTGTGCAGAAAGCGATAAGCCCTACCATGCTACATAAAATCATTGTTGTATACCGAGGCATGGAAATGGTTGTTTGCGAAGAATTGTAATCGATAAGAGGCAGTGTCTGCCCTTACAATGGAAGCATTCATTCGTCCGTTCTATCCACGTTTTCATCGAAAGTACAAAATTGTTGCTTCTTGTCGCATTTGTAATTACAAAGATAAGATGCCATTTTTTCGATGATTTTTCGTATCAGTTTCTTCTGCATCAGCACATTACCATTCCAAATCATGCACAGTATATTACTGTAAATCAACGATATACTGTGTAAATAGATTCCAAGTCCCCTTGAAACGGTTTGCCATTCTCCGCTGTCAAATTCGGCTTGACGTATACAGGTTGTTTTAATTCCTGTGCCATAGCTGTGGTCGCTTCCTTGCAAGAGAGCATAGCTGTGGCATATTTTGTCTGGCTGCGTTCGTTGCTTCGCCTAGGTGAAGAGGCGATTTCACTGTAAGCATTCGGCCTCGTGCGTGTTTTTTTCCCCTCTTTTCCTTCCTACC
>DXLO01000010.1 GCA_019414665.1 Bacteroides sp.
CAAGAGCAATTAACCTACGCTCATTTCCAATAAATTACACTCTTTTCGTAACTTCTGTCCGCAAAGATACAATAAATGAATGAATAAAGTTCATTTAGATTTTGGGGGAGCGAATGAAAAAACATCATGAAATGTTTGCGAAAACTTGCTGATGTTTTTTTTAAAATTGAGCAATTTTTAAGCTAAACTTGCTGATGTTTTTTTGAGGACTATTCTTCGGATACTAAAAGCTAATTTGTTATCTTTGTATTCCTTCTGGTTAACGCTGATAATTGTTTGTGGCATGAAAAACATAATAAAGCTTCTTATCCGTTTAGTCTGTATGGTGTGTCTTGCTTTTATGGCCGTACATACAGCCTGTGCACAGTCGGATGAATTTGCCACATGGACAGGAGTCAAATTAAATTATAAAGTGACGAGCCGCTGGAATCTGTCGGGGGCGGCAGAGTTTCGTTCGAAAAACCATCTGAAGGAAGCCGATCGTGTAAGTCTGAATTTGGGGACTGGTTACAATATATTGTCTTTCTTAAAATTGGAAGGACTGTATGAAGTACATTACCGGAATAGAGGTAGTGAAGGGTGGAAGTTCAGACATCGTTATCTTGCCGGAGCGCAGGGATATCTGAAATGTCATGATTTTAAATTGTCTTTACGGGAATTTTTTCAGCAGACCTTTTTCGAAGGAGATGTAGAAAGCAGGCTCCGCTCGCGGATAAAGATCGATTACGCACCTGTATCCTGGAAAGTACAACCCTATTTTTCTGTAGAGCTTTACCAGCCGGTAGGAGAGGACGTATTTTTCAGTATAGCGCGTATGCGTTATCGTCCAGGAGTAAATGTAAAACTGTCAAGTCAGTGCTCATGTAATGTTTTCTATTGCCGTCAGTATGAACCGAAACGGTCTGCCAATATCGTAGGAATCGAATTTTCTGTCAGCATTTAGTATGCATTCGACTTTTCTGTGCGGATATGCCGAATATATAAAAATCCAGACGGATACTTTTTTGTGGAAATAACTTTCGTTATTTTTGTGATATGAAATCTTTAACTGTTTGATAAAATGAATTTTCTGGAACTTGTAAAAGCACGTTATTCAGTAAGGAATTATGAGGAACGTCCGATAGAACAAAACAAGCTGGACTATATAATGGAGTGTGTGCGTCTTGCACCGTCGGCTGTAAATTTCCAGCCTTGGAAATTTGCTGTGATAACCGAGAAAAAACTGCTGGAAGCCTTGAAATCTGCCTATCCCCGTGAATGGATAAAGACAGCTCCTTGTATCATTGTGGCCTGTGGCGATCATAATGTAGCATGGCATCGTAAGTTGGACAACAAAGATCATACCGATGTGGATGTTTCTATTGCAGTAGAACATTTGTGTCTGGCTGCAGCCGAACAAGGATTGGGAACATGCTGGGTATGCAATTTTGATGTACCTCTCTGTAAGGAGATATTGGGATTGCCTGCAAACATAGAGCCGGTAGCCCTTGTTCCGGTAGGATATCCTGCCTCGCAGGAGGTTCCGGAGAAGAACCGCAAGCCTTTACAGGATATTTTATTCTGATAAATTTACATTATTTAATAGCGGATATTTACGAAATGTAATCTGAATCCGTAATTTTGGGACACTCTTTAGAAACTGGTTTTCTGGAGAGTGTTTTTTTGTACAATTAATAACTTATTTATATTATGGAGAACATCGGAGTCGGATTATTGTTAATGGTGGTCGGAATGTGCACCGTTTTCTTGATTCTTCTGATTGTTATCTGGATAAGTCAGTTCCTTATTTCTGTGGTGAATAAGATAGCCCCTGAAGAAGAGCCGAAGAAGAAGCCTGTTACAAGTGGGCCTTCTACAGATGCCGGGGCAATGGATGCTATTAAGGCCGCTGTGGAAATTCTGACTGCCGGTAAGGGTCAGGTGATAAAGATTGAAAAATTGAAATGAATCTGTTAAAGAAAAACACATTACTTTTACAATGGAAAAAGAAGTAAAATTTAGTCTGGTCTTTCGTGATATGTGGCAGAGCGCAGGAAAATATGTGCCTCGCGTAGACCAGTTGGTTAAGGTGGCCCCAGCCATTATCGAAATGGGGTGTTTTGCTCGTGTTGAAACAAATGGGGGAGGTTTTGAACAAGTTAATTTGCTTTTTGGAGAAAACCCGAATAAAGCTGTACGTGAATGGACAAAACCGTTTCACGAAGCAGGTATTCAGACACATATGTTAGACCGTGCCTTGAATGGCTTGCGCATGAGTCCGGTTCCTGCCGACGTACGCAAATTGTTTTATAAGGTAAAAAAAGCTCAGGGAACAGATATTACACGTACCTTCTGCGGACTGAATGATGTTCGCAATATTATCCCTTCAATCGGTTATGCTCACGATGCTGGAATGATTTCTCAGTGCTGTCTGTGTATCACATATTCACCGGTGCATACCGTAGAATATTATCTGGATATGGCAAAGAAACTGATTGAAGCCGGATGTGATGAAATCTGTATCAAGGATATGGCAGGTATCGGACGTCCGGTTTTCTTAGGTAAGATCGTTGCTGGCATCAAGCAGATAAAGAAAGATATTACTATCCAGTATCACTCTCATGCCGGACCTGGTTTTAACATGGCTTCTATTCTCGAGGTATGTAAGGCCGGATGTGACTATGTAGATGTTGGTATGGAACCTCTTTCATGGGGTACAGGACATGCCGATGTAATCAGTGTGCAGGCAATGTTGAAAGATGCCGGCTTTAAGGTTCCTGAAATCAATATGCAGGCCTACATGAAAGTACGTTCGCTGATTCAGGAATTTATGGATGATTTCCTGGGCTTGTATATCAGTCCGCGTAACCGTCTGATGAACTCATTACTGATCGGTCCGGGACTTCCGGGTGGTATGATGGGTAGCTTGATGGCCGATTTGGAAACCAATCTGGAGTCTATCAATAAATATAAGGCAAAACGTAATTTGCCGTTTATGACTCAGGATGAACTGCTTATTAAGCTGTTTGATGAAGTGGCATATGTATGGCCACGTGTAGGTTATCCTTGTCTGGTTACTCCGTTTAGCCAATATGTAAAGAATCTGGCTATGATGAACGTTATCCAGATGGAAAAAGGTAAGGAACGCTGGGGTATGATTGCCGATGATATCTGGGATATGATTTTGGGTAAGGCAGGACAATTGCCCGGCAAACTGGCTCCGGAAATTGTGGAAAAGGCTGAACGTGAAGGACGTAAATTCTTTACAGGTAATCCTCAGGATAATTATCCAGACCAGCTGGATAAATATCGTCAGATGATGTGGGAAAAGAAATGGGAAACTGGTCAGGACGATGAAGAACTCTTCGAATACGCTATGCATCCGGCTCAGTATGAGGCTTACAAGAGTGGAAAAGCTAAAGCTGATTTCCTGGAAGACGTGAAGAAACGCCGTGAAGCGAAGGAAGAGGTACATATGGCAAACGATCAGACTAAGATATTGACTGTTGATGTCAACGGCCAGGCATATCGTGTGACAGTAGCTTTTGGTGATGTTAATCCTGCAACTTTGCACGGTGCTCAAGCAGCTGCTCCTGCAGAACAGTCTGCGGCAGTTCCTGCCGGCGAAGGCAAGGAAGTGCTTTCACCACTTGAAGGTAAGTTCTTCCTGACCAAGAATGCTCAGGAAACTCCGCTGAAGGTAGGAGATAAGGTGAACCAGGGTGACGTAATATGCTACGTGGAAGCTATGAAGACTTACAATGCGATACGTGCCGAGTTTAGCGGAACCGTAACTGCCATTTGTGCTAATTCGGGTGATTCCGTATCAGAAGATGATGTATTAATGAAGATATTATAATGGAAGATATATTTGCAAGATTATATGATATGACTGCGTTCAGCAATATTGTTGCTGATCCGCGGTTTCTCATCATGTATGCCATTGCTTTTATTCTCCTTTATCTGGGTATCAAAAAGCAGTATGAACCTTTGCTGCTTGTGCCGATAGCTTTCGGGGTATTGCTAGCCAATTTCCCGGGTGGCGATATGGGAGTTATACAGGCTGATGAGAATGGCATGGTGATGGTGAATGGTGTGATGAAGAACGTCTGGGAAATGCCTCTGCATGAAATTGCTCATGAGCTGGGCTTGATGAACTTCATTTATTATATGTTGATCAAGACAGGATTCCTTCCTCCTATCATCTTTATGGGAGTAGGTGCATTGACCGATTTTGGACCAATGCTTCGTAATCTTCGTCTTTCTATTTTTGGAGCGGCTGCTCAGTTGGGTATTTTTGCTGTACTGCTGGTTGCTATCCTAATGGGATTTACTCCTAAGGAAGCTGCTTCACTGGGTATTATTGGTGGTGCAGATGGTCCGACAGCTATCTTTACAACAATCAAGCTGGCTCCTCATTTGTTAGGTCCTATTGCTATTGCGGCTTATTCGTACATGGCTTTGGTTCCGGTTATTATTCCGCTGGTTGTTCGTATCTGGTGTACTAAGAAGGAACTTTCTATCAATATGAAAGAACAGGAGAAGAAATATCCTTCGAAGACAGAAATCAAGAACCTGCGTGTGCTGAAGATATTGTTCCCTATCGTAGTTACAACCATTGTAGCTTTGTTTGTTCCGAGTGCAGTACCTTTGATCGGTATGTTGATGTTCGGTAACCTGGTAAAGGAAATCGGTAGCAATACTTCACGCTTGTTTGATGCAGCTTCCAATAGTATTATGAATGCAGCAACTATCTTCCTGGGTATTTCAGTAGGAGCAACTATGACAACAGATGCTTTCCTGAATTGGACTACTATCGGTATTGTAATTGGTGGTTTCCTTGCCTTTGCATTGTCTATTTCAGGTGGTATTTTGTTTGTGAAGGTTTTCAATCTCTTCACTAAGAAGAAGATTAATCCGCTGATTGGAGCTACTGGACTGAGTGCTGTGCCTATGGCAAGCCGTGTAGCCAATGAAATTGCTTTGAAATACGACCCGAAGAATCATGTGCTTCAGTATTGTATGGCAAGTAATATTTCAGGTGTTATCGGTTCGGCTGTTGCTGCCGGTGTGCTGATTTCTTTCTTGGGATAAGACTCTTGTATTCTAATAAAAAACTCCTTTTATACACTGCTCTGGGCGGGTGTAAAAGGAGTTTTTTTATTAGGGGTATATCTTTTATTTTATTTTGTTCTATTGCTGTCCGGTAGAACTTTTACGATTGTTGGCATTTGCTTGAATATAGTCGTTTGAACATTGTTTTAATAAAACGGGAACTGCCAGTGTAAATATATCTTGGTCTGATACATAATAATTTATAGAGTGATGTTTATACAGAAAAACAGCTCTTTCAAAGTAGTATGATGACCAGCTCTTTTTCAAACGACCTATGAAGGCTCATGAAGATTTCTTATCGGGCAGCAATAATAACTGTAATGTCAAAATGAAAAACGTGTTGCTCGATGTATGAAAAAAGAAAGAGGACAATCCTCGGAAGAGAATTGTCCTCTCATATAACTCTTAGGTATAGAGTGTTAGTCTAAATTATTTGTCGCCACGGATAGCTGCGATACCCGGAAGGATTTTACCTTCGATAGCTTCCAACAAAGCACCACCACCAGTAGAGATGTAAGAAACCTGATCAGCCATACCAAACTTGTTGATACAAGCTACAGAGTCACCACCACCGATCAATGAGAATGCACCTTCTTTTGTAGCTTCAGCAATAGCTTCTGCAATTACTTTAGAACCACCTGCGAAGTTGTCCATTTCGAATACACCGGCAGGACCATTCCACAAAATAGTCTTTGCACCCTTGATAGCTGCTTTGAATTCTTCACGAGTCTTAGGACCTGCATCCAATCCCATCCATCCGTCAGGAATGTTCTTGTCGTCGCAAACCTGAGTGTGTGCGTCGTTTGCAAATGCATCAGCAGCTACACAGTCGCAACCCAAAACCAAGTTAACACCTTTAGCTTTAGCTTTAGCCATGATGTCAAGAGCTAAGTCAAGTTTGTCATCTTCAACCAAAGAGTTACCGATCTTACCACCTTGAGCTTTTGCAAAAGTAAATGCCATACCACCGCAAAGGATCAAGTTATCTACTTTGTCCATCAAGTTTTCGATGATACCGATCTTAGTAGAAACTTTAGAACCACCCATGATAGCAGTAAACGGACGTTTGATATCTTTCAAAACGTTGTCTACAGCCTGAACTTCTTTTTCCATCAGGTAACCCAACATCTTGTGATCAGCATCGAAGTAGTCAGCGATAACTGCAGTAGAAGCGTGTTTACGGTGAGCTGTACCGAATGCATCCATTACATAGCAGTCTGCGTAAGAAGCCAAAGTTTTAGCAAATTCTTTCTGAGAAGCTTTCATAGCTTTCTTTGCATCTTCGTAAGCAGGATCTTCTTTTTCGATACCTACAGGTTTTCCTTCTTCTTCAGGATAGAAACGCAAGTTTTCGAGCAACAGAACTTCACCTGGTTTCAAAGCAGCAGCAGCTTCCTGAGCTTTAGCGCAATCTGGAGCAAACTGAACTGGAGTACCCAAAGCAGCAGCAACAGCGTCTACAATCTGGCTCAGAGAATATTTAGCGTTTACTTTGCCTTTTGGTTTACCCATGTGTGACATGATAATGAGAGCACCACCATCAGCCAATACTTTTTTCAAAGTAGGCAGAGCACCACGGATACGAGTATCGTCAGTAATTTTACCTTCTTCGTTCAAAGGTACGTTGAAGTCAACGCGAACGATTGCCTTTTTTCCGGCAAAGTTGAATTTGTCAATAGTCATCATAATCTCAATATTTTTTGTTTAAAGTTGTTTGTAATCTCTTTAAGATGCAGCGCAAAGTTAAGAAAAAAAAATTACGAAGTTCAATCTCTTTCAGCTAAATTCATTGGGGGGGTGTTATTTTCTATTAAAAAAATGAACTGCACCTTCAAAGTTATATGTAAAACTTTTAGGGAGCAGTATTCGTTTTCTTTATGGTAAAAAACAAAAAGCCTGTCATTAATTTTATCGACAAACAGATGATAAAATCAATGACAGGCGAAGAGGAGAGAATATTTAGTTTCCCCGAAAATATATCTTACTTTTTAGAAATGATAATTCAGACTCAGACCGAATATTTTATTCGTACGGCTATATACATCTGTACCTTTTACTCCGGTATTATTATAACTTTCTGTAGTCTTTGTATAATTATCATAGTTAGTCCAGAAATATGCAACATCAATACTCCATGATTCATTGAAGTTGACTCTTGCTCCGAATCCTAGTGAGTATGAACTACAGTAGAAACTTGTATCTGTTTGGAAATCATTGCTTAATCCATAGTTCGTTTTCTGGAAACCTCCACTGATAGTTAATTTTTTGATGATATCCCATTCTATTCCGGCAAGGTATTCGTGTGTTCCGTGCTTCAACGTCTTCTGACGGTCATTCAACATACCGGCATGTTTGTCATCAAAGAAGTGGTATTCTACTGAAGCACGCAGGTTGTGCAAAATTTCGTATCCGGCAGCTACACTCAGAAATGCAGGAATATCGCTGGGAGTCTGTTCTCCATCAGCATAAGGTTTAAGAACTTCTTCCGGTACCCCTGGAGCATCTAAAGTATTAGTCTTGTTTTCGATATTTAAGTTTGTTTTGATTTCATATTTGGCAGCCAAGTTCCATTTTCCAAGTTTTACGTCGGCACCGATTATCGGAGTAACTCCCCAACCTGTCTGCTCGCAGTCGAGTGCCAGATTCATTAATTGCGTTCCTCCGAAATCTTGTTTTAACTGTGCTTTCAGATATCCTTCATAGCCGCTTTTTACATAGTTCATACGTCCTCCGGCGTATACACTCAGCCAGTCGTTGATTCTATAGCTTAATCCTAGCTGTACACCATAAATATATTGTTTACCATCCATTGCGGTATTGATATCATACATATTAGGAGTAACAGGTTTTCCTATTAAACCAGCCAGTTGTTCGTTTTTATAAATTCCCCCAATTGCCAGAGAGTTAAACATTGGCAGACCGTTGTCGAAGGAAGCTTTTCCTCCTCCTCCTGTTATAGCAAAACTTGCAGAAACAGCCCAGTTCCCATCTTTATATACACCATGGAAAGAAGGGATGAACGGTGCTGATGCTGTACCTTTATAATTTTGTGTTGTTTCTTTGCCATCTAATGTCCATAATCCTGTAGTGGCAGCAATTTCACGAGTTTGATATGCACTTTGTCCGGTTAGTGAGAGGTGAAAACCATCTTTTTGTAAAAAGGCTAGTCCGGCTGGGTTGCTATATACACCGTCTACATCAATAGAGGCACCACGCGCTGCCATACGTAAAAAGGCGGCATGTTGATTTGTATTAGTTAAATAATCTCCTGCGAAAGTTGAGTTTGAAACAATTAGTGTCGCTGCGCCGATAAGTAAAAATTTCTTCATTAAAATATATTTTTGATAAATTAAAGCCGCAAAGGTAGCTTTATTTTATCTGCTTCACAAACTTTTGGTGATTTTTATTTGTAAAAGAAATAGTTTTAAAAGAAACTAATATGTGTGGTGCGTTGAGAAGTAATGAAAGAAAAGCACATCGATTCTATAAAAATAATCCTTCACTACCTTTTATTACTGACAGTAAAGAAAATAAAGATAGTGAAGGATATTGGGGATAAAAATTATCAATGTGAGTATTATTCTTTTTAGAATAAGCTCCAGGATACAGTCAGTCCTGCCATGACAATAGCTACCATGCTCATCAATTTAATAAGAATATTCAAGCTGGGGCCTGACGTGTCTTTGAATGGATCGCCTACTGTATCTCCTACTACTGCTGCACGATGTACTTCGCTGCCTTTACCTCCGAAGTTACCTTCTTCTACATACTTCTTGGCATTATCCCATGCACCGCCGGCGTTTGCCATAAAAATAGCCAGAACAAATCCAGAAGACAATCCTCCGATAAGCAGTCCGATTACTCCAGGGACCCCGAATAATAATCCGGTGACAATAGGAGCTATTATAGCCAGAAGTGATGGAAAGACCATTTCGCGCTGGGCTCCTTGGGTAGAGATTTGTACACAGCGTGCGTAATCCGGCTCTGCCTTGCCTTCCAGTATACCCTTGATTTCACGGAATTGCCGGCGAACTTCTTCTACCATGCTGGCAGCAGCACGTCCTACGGCATTCATAGTCAGACCACAAAACAGAAAGGCCATCATGCTTCCGATGAACATACCCGATAGAACCTTTGGGTTCATCAGTGTTACGTCGTAATACATCATGAAATCTGTGAAACTAGCCTCGCGGATCGTTATGCTGATACCACCTGGTAGTTCGAGAAGTGTTGTTCCGATACGTTCCAAACCGATACGTATTTCTTCAATATAGGAAGCCAGCAAAGCAAGCCCTGTCAGTGCAGCCGAACCGATGGCGAATCCTTTTCCAGTAGCAGCTGTTGTATTTCCCAAAGAGTCGAGTGCATCGGTACGGTGACGTACTTCTTCGCCCAATCCGCTCATTTCGGCATTTCCTCCTGCATTGTCAGCTATCGGACCATAAGCGTCGGTTGCTAAGGTGATGCCTAATGTCGAGAGCATTCCTACAGCGGCTATACCTATACCGTATAGTCCCATACCGATATTGGTGAAATCGAAGCCCGATGCCAGCCAGTAAGAAAGGATGATTCCAGCTACAACTGCAATGACAGGTATTGTTGTAGAGATCATTCCCAGCCCGATTCCGGAGATAATAACAGTAGCAGGCCCCGTTTTTCCACTTTCCGAAAGCTTTTGAGTCGGTCTGTACGATTGGGATGTATAATATTCGGTAGACTGTCCGATAATGATTCCTACCAATAGTCCTACTACTACAGCAAAGGCAATATTAACCCAATTGGTTATGTTTAGCATCCAAAGAATAAGGAATGTACCTATTACGATGAGAACAGAACTGAGGTTTGTTCCGGTAGAGAGCGCTTTGAGCAATTCTTTCATGCCAGCGTTTTCCTTTGTACGTACAGCGAATATGCCAATAATGGAAAGGATAATTCCTACTGCTGCTATCAACATCGGAGCAATAACAGCCTTAAATTGCATTTCTGTATTGCCTGTTCCGATGAAGGCTGCTGCTCCTAGTGCGGCTGTTGCAAGTATTGATCCGCAATACGATTCATACAAGTCGGCTCCCATGCCAGCTACATCACCGACATTGTCACCTACATTGTCGGCTATTGTTGCCGGATTGCGTGGGTCGTCTTCGGGAATTCCGGCTTCCACTTTACCAACCAAATCAGCTCCTACATCGGCAGCTTTCGTATAAATACCTCCTCCAACTCTGGCAAATAGGGCTTGTGTAGAAGCTCCCATTCCGAATGTAAGCATTGTAGTGGTGATGACACATAATTTAGCAGTCGGATTCATGGCATCTGCCGGAATACATTTGTCTAGAAGAATATACCAGAAGGAAATGTCGAACAACCCTAGTCCGACTACTACGAGTCCCATTACTGCTCCGCTTCGGAAAGCAATCCGTAGCCCGCCGTTCAGTGAATTGCGTGCAGCATTGGCAGTACGTGCCGAAGCATAGGTCGCAGTTTTCATTCCCAGATAGCCCGACAGTCCCGAGAAGAATCCTCCTGTAAGGAAAGCAATCGGAACCCAGTGATTTTGCAGATTGAATCCGTATGCCATGATGGCAAACAAAATAACGAGTCCGATAAAAACAAGCGTAACAACTTTGTATTGTTGTTTTAAGTACGACATGGCTCCTTTGCGAACATGGGCAGCTATTTTCTGCATTTCAGGACTGCCTTCGCTTTCCCGCATCATTTGCTTGTAGAAATATCCGGCAAAAGCTAATGCCAGAATTGATGCAATGGGAACCAACCAAAAAAGATATGTTTCCATAAGATTTGATTTTAAAGTTGTTTCCCAAATGTAATAAATAAAATGGAAATAAACAGCTGTAAACCTTACTTTTATTTCTTTTCAGACATTACCAGCAGTTTATCTCCGGCATGAAGTTCTATCTGTCCGTTAGGAATAATAAATTCGTTTCCTCGTTTGATAAGCATCACGAGTGTGCCTTTAGGAATATTCATGTCGGCTAGCCGGTTTCCGGTTGAGAGCATGTCTTCTGTAAGCGTGATATCATCCAGGTGGGTGTCGATTTCCTCCGGAAGTTCTACACCAAATTCATTACCTTCTTTTTCTTCAGGCAAGTCAAGCTTGAGCCAGCGTGCCATTTTCGAAATAGTCATTCCCTGTATAGTAAGCGATAACAGAGTAATGAAGAATACGATATTGAACAACTGGTTTGAGCCGGGAATTTGTGCTATTACCGGATAAGTTGCAAAAATAATAGGAACGGCTCCTCTTAGTCCTACCCAGGAAATAAAAACTCGTGCCTTATTAGTGATTCCTTTAAATGGAAGCAGGCACAAAAATACACTGACCGGGCGTGCTATCAGAATCATAAAGACGCCGATAAGCAGAGCTGTTACAGAGATATCGAGCATTTCATGAGGATTGACCAAAAGTCCCAAAGTCAGGAACATGATTATCTGGAACAGCCATGTCAGTCCGTTCATGAACGTATTGGTTTCTTTCCGGTAAGCCAGTCGGGCATTTCCAACAATCATTCCGGCGATATATACTGCCAGATAGCCGTTTCCTTTAACCAGGTCGGTAAGAGTAAATGTGATGAAGACCAGACTAAGCAGAAGAATCGGGTAGAGAGCACTGTTGGAAAGTTCTATTTTATTGACAAGCCAGACAGCGAACTTACCGAAGGCGTATCCTATGACTCCTCCGAACAGGAACTGTATAAATAAGTCTTTCAGTATGACTGTTACGTCGAAATTGCTTCCGCTGCCGATAACCTGAATCAGTACAATGGTAAGCATATATGCCATCGGGTCGTTACTTCCACTTTCCAGCTCCAGCATGGGGCGGAGATTGTATTTAAGGTTCATGCGTTGTGAGCGCAACAAGCTGAATACCGAAGCCGAGTCTGTAGACGACATGGTTGCAGCAAGCAGCAAAGAAACCATCAGAGTAAGTTCTATGTTGGCATGCGTGTAATGCGAAAGGAAGAAAATAAACAATCCGGTAAGCAGTGTGGTGACCAATACTCCCACAGTAGAGAGCAGTATACCTTGTTTTAAGACTGGTTTGATATCGGCGTATCGGGTATCCATTCCTCCCGAGAACAAGATGATGCTGAGTGCCATCATGCCGATAAACTGAGCGTCTGAAGCACTGTTGAACTGAATGCCGAGACCGTCACTGCCGAAAGCCATACCTACCAGCAGGAATAACAGCAGGGTAGGGATACCGAAACGATATCCGGTTTTGCTGATTAGAATACTTGTAAAGATTAAAATAGACCCGACTAGTAAAATATTTTCTGCAGTAATCATAGATGATATCAACTTTTAATATAAACACAAAGTAAACAAATAAAATTGGATTTTGGTTCACCTTTTATTGCATTATAAGTACTTATTGCATATATTTGTCACAGTTTTGTTCCGTCGGGCTTCCGATTGGTATATGCGAGGCCACGGATGAAAAGGGAATCGGGTGAAAGTCCCGGACAGTCCCGCTGCTGTAAGCTCCTTTGTAAAGGTTTGTTTACTACTTCAGGCCACTGCTTTCTTCTGTTTGAGAAAGTGGGAAGGCATAACAAACCGGAGTAAGTCAGAAGACCTGCAAAACGAAATCATGCTTGTGCTCTCGAGGAAAGAGTAGCAAGAACTATGTTTTTACTATGTTAATATTGAGGAAGCTGATGTGAGAATGATTATTTCTCATATTGCTTTGTTTATTGTAGACCGATAAATTATAACTGAAGAAATACATACTATCTGCCCATATAGTACTTATGGTCTTGCTGTTTTCCGCTTGTAACGGAAAGAGCAAGACCTCTTTTATGCAAGAAGGAGGTGATACACTGAATTTACGCTATGCAGAGAATCTGCAAATTGTAAAATACCAGCATTATACTCAGGTTACCCTGCGTAATCCCTGGGACACACTGAAAACGTTGCATACATATTTGTTGGTCAATAAACAGGATTCGTGTCCTTCATCCTTGCCGGAGGGTACAATTGTTCGGGTTCCTTTATCAAACTCCCTGATATTCTCGTCTGTGCACTGCGGACTTTTACAGGAGTTGGGCGCACTGGATAAAATAAAAGGAGTATGTGATTTGCAGTACATCCGTGTTCCTGCTATATTGGAAAGTTGTCGGAAAAAAGAAATAACCGATGCGGGGAGCAGTATGAATCCGGACATAGAGAAAGTGATAGACATGCATCCCGACGGTATCTTGCTTTCACCTTACGAAAACAGTGGTGGTTACGGACGTATAGAAAAGCTGAATATACCGATTCTTGAATGTGCCGACTATATGGAAACTTCAGCATTGGGGCGTGCCGAATGGGTACGTTTTTATGGGTTGCTGTTTGGAAAAGAGGCTGAGGCAGACTCTTTGTTTGCTGGGGTAGAGGAGGCCTATCTTTCACTCCGGAATCAAGTGAAAGACATAACACCGAAACCGACTGTCATTACAGAACTGAAAACCGGTGGTACATGGTATGTGCCGGGGGGAAACAGTACAATGGCAAAACTGTATGCCGATGCGGGGGCACGGTATATATTTGCCGATATTCCTCAAAGCGGTTCTGCTTCTTTGGCTTTTGAAACAGTATTCGATAAAGGACAGCACGCCGATTTCTGGCTGATAAAATACAATCAGCAGGTGGATAAAACTTATAGAGAACTGAAGAGTGACTATGCGCCATATGCCAATTTTGATGCGTTCCGCAATCGTCGGGTATATGGATGTAATACCAGCCGCATTTCTTTTTATGAGGAAGTACCTTTTCATCCAGAATTGTTGCTCAAGGATTTGGTAAAAGTATTTCATCCTGATATCTTGAAAGATTATACTCCAAGATATTTTACTAATTTAGCGGAGTGATATCTCAGAAAGTGTGTGCATGAAGACAAATAGAGGATATATATATGGTTGTGTACTTGCTGTAATGATTGTGCTGCTTATGGCAGCCAATCTGGTTTTCGGTTCGGTAGATATTCCGGTGAAAGCCGTAGCAAATATCCTTTTTGGCGGAGAAGTAGAAAAAGACAGCTGGCAGTTTATCGTATGGGAGTCGCGTGTTCCTCAGTGTATCACGGCTCTGCTTTGTGGAACGGCTCTTTCTGCGTCGGGCTTGATGCTGCAAACCGTATTTAGTAATCCGCTTGCCGATTCTTCTATTTTAGGTATCAGTTCGGGAGCAAGTCTGGGAGTTGCACTTGTTCTGCTGGCAGGTGGAGGAAGTATCATTGCCGGAGAGTTTGTACTTTCAGGTTTTCTTTCTGTAGTAGCTGGGGCATTTGCCGGTGCGGCTTTGGTGATGGCAATCATTTTATCTCTGTCTGCCATAATTAAAAATACGGTGATGTTGCTTATTGCCGGTATTATGATAGGTTATGTAGTTTCTTCCATCATCTCATTATTAAACTTCTTTTCTACAGCCGAAGGGGTACACTCGTTTGTACTTTGGGGAATGGGAAGCTTTGGTGGCGTGTCGATGAAGCAGCTTCCCGGCTTTTCCATCATAACGCTGTTGGGATTGCTTATCGCGGTGTTGATGATAAAACCTCTTAATGCTCTGTTGCTTGGCATTCGCTATGCAGAAAAACTGGGTGTAAATATACGCAGGGTACGCAACTGGCTGCTGATTGCTACCGGATTGCTGACTGCGGTAACTACAGCCTTTTGTGGTCCGATTGCCTTTATCGGACTGGCTGTTCCTCATATGGCGCGACTAATGTTGGGCACATCCAATCATAATATGCTTATGCCGGTAACGTTGCTTACGGGAAGTGCTGTCGCACTGTTGTGTAACCTGATTTGTATTTTACCCGGAGAAGCAGGCATTATTCCACTCAATGCCGTGACTCCTCTTCTGGGAGCTCCGGTCATTATTTATGTTATTATCAATCAGCGTAAGATTCAGTATTTTAATTAAAAATGAAAGTACAGTCTGTTGTCATAGAGGCCAAGGATTTAACTATCGGTTATCGGCATGGTAAGCGGGGAGAAGTAGTTCATAGTCATTTAAATTTTGCTTTGTGCCGTGGTGAGCTGACTTGTTTGCTTGGATCAAACGGTGCGGGAAAGTCGACACTTCTTCGTACGTTGGCTGCTGTCCAGCCTCCTTTGTCGGGGGATATTACTTTACTAGGTAAGCCGTTGGCCAGTTATTCTCCTAAAGAGCGTTCTTGGAAAATTGGTATTGTTCTGACGGATAAGACACAGGCTGGAGGATTATCCGTACGTGAACTGGTTGCCTTGGGACGTCAGCCTCATACCGGATTCTTCGGACGTTTGGGAAAAGAAGATCATGAAATCATCGACCATGCGCTGGAAGCAGTCGGCATGGCGGAAAAAGCTTCAAAATATACAGCGGAACTGTCGGATGGAGAGCGTCAGAAAGTGATGATAGCCAAAGCACTGGTTCAGGAATGTCCGTTGATCTTGCTTGATGAGCCGACTGCCTTTCTTGATGTGGTAAGTCGCATTGAGATAATGACATTGCTCCATCGCCTGGCATCGGAAGAACAGCGTGCTATCTTAATGTCTACTCACGATATAGAACAGGCGCTGGTGCTTGGTGATAAACTCTGGCTGCTGAAAAAAGGGAAAGGACTGGAATGTGGGGTAACCGAAGACTTGATACTGGCTCACAGAATGGATACACTGTTTCCTCACGAAGACATTCGTTTTGATTCGATGCATGGCATTTATTCTCCAGAAGTAAAGGGAGGAAAATCTATTTATTTGTCGGTTTCCGATGAAATTCTCCGCCATTGGGCGCAGAATGCGATGAACCGTAATGGCTTTTTATGTCTTGAATTGCCGGGAGCGGACAGAAAGGAATGTTTGCCCTTGCTCGAAGTGAAATCTGCTAATCATCTGATATTAAGTACAGAAAGGAATTCCGAGGTTTATTGTTCATTCGAAGCCTTGTTTGCTTCTTCTCAACTTGTCTGTGAATTGTGAGGGAGGTATCGGGTTACTGCATCCAGATGTCTTAAAAGAAGCTGAAATCGTACGAAAAGTTTGTACGAAAAAATAAAAAACATCAGCATGTTTTTAGGAAAACATGCTGATGTTTTTTTATTAATTTCAGCAATTTCTGATTGTGTTATTGAGGGGTGAGAATATATCCGAAAGTTACATAACCGATAATACCGCAAATTACTATCAGCAGAATCGGATTTACTTTATAGCGATACGATGCTATGAATGTGCCGGCAAACAGTATGATACTTGTGAGAATCTGCCAGTTGTATGTTCCAAAGTTTTCTCTGTTCATCAAAACCAGTGCTGCAGCTGCCAGCAATCCGACAACACCCGGGCGTAATCCTTCGAATACGGAAGCAATAATCGGATGTTTCTGATATTTCAGAAAAAACTTGCTTATCAGTACCATCAGAATGAATGACGGCAGCACTACAGAAACTGTGGCGATAGTAGAACCTAAGATGCCTACTGCATGAGAATATCCAGCATTGACAACAGCTGAATAACCCACATAGGTAGCGGAGTTGATTCCGATCGGACCGGGAGTCATCTGGCTGATAGCTATGATGTCGGTAAATTCATTAGAACTGAGCCATTCGTGGCGTGTCACTACCTCGCCTTGGATCATCGAAATCATGGCATATCCGCCTCCGAATCCGAAGAGCCCTATCTTGAAAAATGTATAGAATAATTGTAAAAATATCATAGCTGTTTATTTTACTTCTGTTGGTTTTGTTTATTCTTGTATCGTCCGTACAGATATCCTCCTAGTCCACTTAGTATGATAACGTAGATAGGAGAGAAATCGAGCAGCCAGATCAGCAGGGCAGAAACACAGGGAATCCAGATATTATACCGGCTGATCTTTGCCGATTTGGCCATTTTAAATGTTGGAGCAGCAATGAGTGCTACAACTGCGGGACGGATGCCTTTAAAGATATTTTCTACTGCCGGAATATGCTTGAACTGCTGGAAAAACAGTGCAATGGCAAGCATGATGATAAAAGAAGGAAGGATCGTTCCCAGTGCCATCCAGAAAGCGCCCCAGAACTTTTTCAGTTTGTATCCGATGAAAATAGCTATATTGACAGCAAAAATACCCGGTACGGTCTGTGCCAATGCCATCAGGTCGAGAAAATCTTCTCTTGATATCCATTTTCGTTTGTCTACCAGTTCGTTCTCTATCAAAGGAACCATAGCATATCCGCCTCCTATGGTAAATGCTCCGATACGGGTAAAAATCAGAAACGATTTGATGTAAAAAATCATTGTCTTATACTTATTGTTTATTCTTCATTTTTCTTGTATATGCTAGGTGGCACGCCGTAAAATTTCTTGAACGTATCGGTAAAATATTTAGGATCTGCAAATCCCATCATGTCGGCTACTTCGGCTACAGTATACCGCTGGCTTTTGAGAAGAGCAGCTGCCTCTTGCATACGTATATTTCTTATAAAATCATTTGGAGCCATTCCTGTAAGTGCTTTTATCTTGTTATAGAAACTGGTACGACTCATATTCATTCCAGCACAAAGGGTATCTACCGTAAGGTCTTTGCCTAAATTTTCTTTTACCAGTACGGTAACCTTTTGCATGAATTCGTTGTCCAGGTTGGTCGGCATCGGTATATCTTCTGTTTTAGACTCGATATTGACCGACGCTTGCTGAAGTTTCTTGCGTATGATTTCCCTGTTCTCCAATATGTTGCTGATATTGGCTCTCAGCACCATCAGGTCGAAAGGCTTGGTAATGTACATATCAGCCTTTGTTTCCAGTCCGCGGAGAATATCTTTCTTGTCGCCTAAAGCTGTCAGCAGGATGATAGGTATGTGGCTGGTTTCGATATCCGACTTCAGTGTACGGCACATCGTTTCCCCGTCCATAACCGACATCATAACATCCGATATAATCAAGTCGGGTTGCTGAACTTTTATCTTGTCTATTGCCTCTTGACCGTTCTCGGCTCCATCTACCTGATAGATATCCGACAAGCTTTTCATCAGGAATAAACGAAGGCTGGCATTATCTTCTACTATCATGATTCGAGGACTGTCAGGATGAGCCGTAATTTGTGTCTGTTCTGCTTCGGGCATAGGGGCAACTATACCATCTTGCAACAAAACGGTTCTGAGATTCTGATCAACACCTTCATTTCTGTATTGATAATGTTCGCTCTGAATCGGGAAGCTTAACTGGAATGTTGTTCCTACATTTTCTGTACTGCTGAAACTTATTTTTCCTTCATGGTTTTTGATAAGTCTGTAAGTAAGTAGCATGCCAACTCCAGATCCGGTGATAAGCTGATTGGTTGCATTTTTTCCCCTGAATAAGAATTTGAATAATTTTTTCTGGTCTTCTTTAGGAATTCCTATTCCGGTATCTTTTATAGTCAATATCCACCGGTTCTTATTATGGTCTGTTTCTATGGTGACACTTCCTCCTTTTGGTGTATATCTTAATGCGTTGCTCAGCAGATTTTGCAAAATGGAATCTATCTTGTTCTGGTCTATCCAGACTTCCAGACTGGTAAAGCTACTTTTATACTGGAAGTCTATTCCTTTTTGTTCTGCATATGCTTTGAACTGTTGCATATAATTTTGTATATATTGATTCAGTTCATAGCGTACTACTGATATCTTGGAGCTATATAATTCTTCCTTCTGAAAGTCCATCAGGTTGTTTGCCAGCTCCGAAAGATTATCCGTGCTTTGTATGGCAAGGTTCAGGTTGGTTGTACCTTGTTCTGTAAGTTGTTCATTCTTCAGGATTTCTCCTAACGGTGCTTTTATCAACGTCAGCGGCGTACGTATGTCGTGTGCCGTTTGCATGAAAAAGTTGATTTTGGCTTGTGAAATCTGCTTGTCGCGGCGTATCATCTGGTAACGGATAATAGCATAGCTAATTCCGATAATAATCAGGGCGTACAATAGGAATGCCCAGAATGTCATCCAGATAGGGCGTCCGATTAAAATTTGTATTTCACGTTCCTCCAGAATCTGATGGTTGTCCATCAGTATAGCACGCACGCGTAATGTATAATTTCCCGGTGACAGGTTGGTATATCTTATCAGGTTATCGCTTGAAGGTGGTGACCAGCGATCATAAAATCCTTCCAGCTTCCAGCTGTACATGATGTTGGAAGGATTGTCGAAGTTGATAGACGATACGTTCATCGAAAATGTATTCTGATCGTAGTCCAGCTCAATGCATGAAGTTTTGTCCAACGCCTGAGTAAGGGGGGAATTTTTTTCTCCCGGATGTACGGTACGATACATGATACTCAGATCAGAGAATATCATGTGGCTGGAAAATGTTTCCGGAAGCTGAATACTATCGGGTAATACGATGACTCCTTCATTGCTTCCGAATATCATGTAACCGTCGCGCGAATGTATGGCCGCGTTAGGATTAAAGCTGGCAGCCAGCAATCCTTGTTCTTTGGTCCAGTTGATAAACTTGTTGGCCTTTATGTCGAAAAAGGACAGTCCATTTTCTGTTCCAAGATAAAGATCTCCGTTTCTGTCTGGTACGATACTGTATATGTTGTTACTGATTAGTCCACAGTTTTCGTCGTAATATCGGGTTACTTTTCTTGTCTTCTTTTCGAAAATAAATAATCCGTCACCGTACGTACCGAAATATGTATAGTTTCCTGACGGATCATTGTATATCATGTTGATACATTGAATATCAAATTCCGTATCCAGAGGTATGGCTTGTTTTTTTAATTTATCGAATACAAAGACTCCATTGATTGTTCCTATCCATAAAGAATGCTCATCTTTTTGAGTAATACATGTAATAGGATAACCAATGTTGTATTCACAAACCTCCTTTGTCGTCAGGCTATATGATTTTAGTCGGTAAAATCCTCCAATCCAGATAAGTCTTTCATTGTCGCGGTAAATGCTGCGGATATACTTATCTGGCCCTTCTCCTTGCCGGATGTTTTGTTGCTGGAAAAAGGTTACTTCTTTTGTTCTTTTGTCTATTTTATAAATGCTGGACATGTATCCTCCTGCCAGGATGATACCAGGACTGCTTTCGCATAGTGACGTAAATATGTGATTCTCACTTCGTTCTCCATTTGGTGAATGTGATGGTGAGAAGTTTATCCATTTGTTTTCACTTACATCAAAATAACATATACCGTTGCTCGTTGCATACCAGGAATCACCTTCCGAATCTTCCATAACTCCGTTTATACAGTTGTTTGCCAGCGAATTAGTGTAATTGGCTGAGTGCATGAACCATTCGTAAGCAGGATATTTTTCGGTGTATATGGTGATACCTGTTGGATAGATAACATTCCAGATTCGGTTGGCACTATCCATATAAATATCTTTGATGATACTTCCGTTCATCTTATTAGGCTTACGGGTATCTTCTTTCAGAAAGTGATTTAACGTTAATTGTTTCAAGTTCAGTTTATATACTCCGTCACCGTCTGTTGCAATGAGGAGGACATCTTTCTCTTTCTTGCTTGGAATAATCTTGTTTACTCCGATGTCTTTCATGGAGTTGCCTATGCTTTCCAGTTGTTTTTCCTTGATATCGTATATAAACAATTTGTCTAGCAACGTATTTATTATCAATTGCTTGGTCGGGTTATGGTAATATATGTGGTCTATCAGATGAACATTGGGAAGTTGTATCTTCTTTATTTCAGTGAGTTGTTCTCCTTTCAGTTGTACTTCGTATAACAAATGTTCGGATGCGAGATAATATTTGTTTTTCTCAGCCTGAGTTATGCAGATAATTTTATCTGAAATAACAGGTGACAACTGATAATTTTTGCTTTGATGATAATTATATATGTATTGGCTTTGGTTTGTGCAAAACCAAATATTTGCTTCTGAATCCATGTAAACACTGGATATAGGAGCTTTTTTCAGTGCGGGAAATGTTGCCCGTAAGTCGAACGCTAGCTGGAAGGAATCTCTTTGTTCGTCGTAACGAAAAACGAATCCATCTTTGCCGACTTCCCAAATAGTACTGTCTTTATCTGTATAAAGAAAATTCAGATTGGGATAGAAGCTGAGAGGATTGTTGCATCGGTGGAGTTGGTAGTGCTTGAATTGCTTTCCATTATACCGGTCAAGACCTTTGTGAGTAAGAATCCATATATAATTTTGTTTATCTTGCTGGATAGATAAAACTCTTCGGCTGCTGAGTCCATTATCCATATCGATATATTCAAAAATCTGGGCTTGTAGCGGAAGGAAAAACGATAGTAATAAGCACGTTATAATTAGAGTCGTTCGTTTCATTATTATTTGTTTTGTTCCGAGAATGAAATTATGCAAATGTCGGGAAAAAGGCTGATTTCTCAAAACAAAACGAAGAAAAATAAAAGGTGCTGTTTCTTCTGGTAAAAGAACAGCACCTTTTTATAAATCAAGTGATATTTTTATTTCTTATGAGCTTCTACCCATTTGCGTGCATTGACAAAGGCTTCCATCCACGGAGTGATCTGGTCGTTGTCTTTACGGTCTAATGGATAATAAGCGTTTTCCCATGGGAAGCATGCACGTTCCAAGTGTGGCATCATTGCCAGATGACGTCCATCCTGAGAAGCGATACCAGCTACGCTGTAGTCTGAGCCGTTCGGATTACCTGGATATTCGTCATATGAATATTTCAATACCACGTTGTAGTGATCTTCCGGATAAGGCAATGAGAACTTACCTTCTCCATGAGCTACCCAGATACCCAGTTTTGAACCACTCAAAGATCCGAACATTACACTGCGGTTCATCGGTACTGTTACACCCAAGAATGCTGATTCGAATTTGTGAGAGTCGTTGTGCAGCATCTTGCCTTTTTTCTTGTCTTCCGGAGTAATCAGACCAAGTTCCATCATCAACTGGCAACCGTTGCAAACACCCAGTGACAGTGTATCTTCACGAGCGTAGAAATTGTCGAGGGCTGCTTTAGCTTTCGGATTAAACAAGAAGCTTCCCGCCCAACCTTTTGCAGATCCTAATACGTCTGAGTTGGAGAAACCACCACAGTAAACTACCATGTTGATGTCTTCCAAAGTTTCTCGTCCGCTTACCAGGTCAGTCATGGTAACATCTTTCACATCGAATCCAGCCAAGTAGAGCATGTATGCCATTTCGCGTTCACCGTTGGTTCCTTTTTCACGGATAATGGCAGCTTTGATTCCACTTGGTGTACGACGGTCGGGATCAAGGCCGAACTGTGATAATTTACCAGTGAATGATTTATCGAATACAACTTCCAAAGGTTGTTGCTTATAGTTTTCGAAACGTTTCTTGGCACATCCGTTCATACTCTGTTTGCGGTCGAGCAGATATGAAGTAGAATACCATACATCGCGCAGATAATCAATGCCGAACTGATAAGTTGCATCGTGTTTAGTTACTAAGATATGACGTTCTTCTGTAGGAACACCAATCTTGACATAACCTACACCGGCTTCGTCCAGAATCTTCTTTACTTCAGATTTGTGTTTGTCTGCTACCTGAATGATAACACCTGGGTTTTCAGCAAACAAAATCTTGACGATATCATCGCACTTAATTTTGTCGAGGTTGATTTCCATACCACCTTCTGTGTTAGCGAAACACATTTCAAGTAAAGTAGTAATCATACCTCCGGCTGAAATATCGTGTCCGGCAAGAATCAGTTGTTTGTCTACCAGTTCTTGAATAGCAAGGAAGGCATCGCGGAAGTATTCCGGATTCTGTACGGTTGGTACGTCGTCACCAACTTTATTCAGTGACTGAGCGAATGCAGAACCACCTAAACGAAGTTCGTCAAAACTGAAGTCGATGTGGTAGAAAGTTGACTTGTCTTTGTTGACCATAACTGGAGAAACAACCTTCTTGACATCCGAAACTTCTCCTCCTGCAGAAACTATAACAGTTCCCGGGCTGATGATTTTTTCTCCGTTCGGATATTTCTGAGTCATTGACAAAGAGTCTTTACCAGTAGGCACATTGATTTGTAATGCGCAGCAGAAATCAGACAGAGCTTTTACTGCTGTATACAAACGTGCATCTTCACCTTCCTGTGAGCGGCAAGGCCACATCCAGTTGGCTGATAAAGAAATACTGTCGAGTCCTTCTGCCATAGGAGCCCATACAATATTGGTCAGAGCTTCTGAAACAGCAAGTACAGAACCTGCAGCAGGATTTGCCAATGCAGCCTGAGGTGCATGACCTAATGCTGTTGCAATACCCTTTTCTCCACGATAATCAAGAGCTACAACACCACAGTCGCTCAACGGCAACTGGAGTTCACCCTGGCACTGCTGGCGTGCAATCTTACCTGTAACTGAACGGTCTACCTTGTTGGTTAACCAGTCTTTACAAGCTACTGCTTCCAATTGCAGTACCTGACGGATATATTCATTTAATTTTGCAGTATCGTATGATACATTTTCATAATGACGTTCTACAGTCTTGTCTACCATGTATGTTTTAGGAGAAGAACCAAACATCTGGTCTACTGCCAAGTCGAACGGACGTACGCCATCAGCTTGTTCGAATGCAAAACGGTGATCGCCTGTTGTTTCTCCAACAACGTACATAGGAGAACGTTCGCGGTCGGCAATCTTCTGTACATGTTCGATTGCTTTTTCATCAATCAGCAATCCCATACGTTCTTGAGATTCGTTGGCAATAATTTCTTTTGCAGACAATGTTTCGTCGCCGATAGGAAGCTTGTCCATGTGAATCAGACCACCACAATCTTCTACTAACTCAGACAAACAGTTAACGTGTCCGGCCGATCCGTGGTCGTGGATAGAAACAATCGGATTTTCATCTTCTTCACACAATGCGCGTACTACGTTATAAGCACGTTTCTGCATTTCTGCATTGGCACGCTGTACAGCGTTCAACTCGATACCTGAAGAATAACGTCCTGTTTCTACAGATGATACAGAACCACCACCTAAACCGATGCGGTAGTTATCACCACCCATCACAACTACTTTATTACCAGCTTCGGGAGAACCCTTCAAGCAGTCGCGTTGTGTACCGTATCCAACACCTCCGGCAAGCATGATTACTTTATCGTAAGCATATTTTTCATTGTTTTCCTGGTGTTCGAAAGTAAGTACAGAACCACAAATAAGTGGCTGACCAAATTTGTTACCGAAGTCAGAAGCACCATTCGACGCTTTAATCAGGATTTGTTCAGGAGTCTGATACAGCCATTTGCGTACAGGAAGGATATTTTCCCATTCACGACCTTCGTCTGTACGTGGGTATGAAGTCATATAAACAGCAGTTCCCGCAATAGGCCATGAACCTTTACCACCGCCCATACGGTCACGGATTTCTCCTCCTGTACCTGTAGAAGCACCATTAAATGGTTCTACGGTTGTCGGGAAGTTGTGTGTCTCTGCTTTCAGAGAGATAACTGTTTTTATATCTTTGATGATGAAATAATCGGAAGTTGAGTGATCCTTTGGAGCAAATTGTTCTACTACCGGACCTTCAGCAAATGCCACATTATCTTTGTAGGCAGAAATGATTTTGTTAGGATTTTCTTGAGTGGTTTTTTTGATCATCTGGAAAAGTGATGATTCCATTTCCTGTCCGTCGATGATAAATGTTCCACCAAATATTTTGTGGCGGCAGTGTTCTGAGTTGATTTGTGCAAATCCGAAAACTTCAGAGTCTGTCAGTTTTCTACCCAGGTCTTTTTCTACTTTCAGCAGATAGTCCATTTCTTCACGTGAAAGTGCAAGACCTTCCTGTTCGTTATATTCTTCTAGGTTCTCAATGTAAACGATTGGCTGAGGCTTAATGTTTACATCGAATATTTTTTGATCCAGCCCGTGATACATACGTTGCAGCATCGGGTCATGATCTGCGTTTTCATCTTTTACCGGAAAATATTCCTCGATACGGCGGATGCCTTCCAGACCCATGTTTTGAGTAATTTCGACGGCATTTGTACTCCACGGAGTAATCATTTCACGTCGTGGACCGATGAACCAGCCTTTAAGGTTTTCTTCCACTTCTACAGTAGCGTCGCTGTACAGCCAACATAATTTCTTGATGTCTTCAGAGTTCAGTTCTTTACTACATTCGGTAGCAATTACACTGTTAGTGGGTGTTCTGAAAAATAGAATCATAGCACTTGTTTATGTTTGTTAAAATGATAATCTTATTATCGGAATAATGCAGTGCAAAGTTACATAAACTCCTTTTTGTACGAAAGAAAAACGAAACGAAATATAGGTACTTTATAAAAAAAGTAGCATCTTTGCACTATGAATTGGATAGAACAGGTTACTATACTGGATTTATTGGTGAAAGGGTTTATTGTTGGGGTAGTGGTTTCAGCTCCTCTTGGACCTGTGGGCGTACTTTGTATTCAGCGGACACTGAACAAGGGACGCTGGTTTGGTTTTGTAACAGGTTTGGGAGCTGCCTTAAGCGATATATGTTACGCCTTGATAACAGGGTACGGCATGAGCTTTATGGATGAACTGATTCTTAAACACCAGATTTTTCTTCAGATTGTTGGTAGTATAATGTTGCTGGCTTTCGGTATATATACTTTTCGCAGTAATCCGGTAAAATCTCTTCGCCCCACTTCTGCCAATCGTGGTACTTATCTTCATAATTTTATTACTGCTTTTTTTGTTACATTCTCCAACCCATTGATAATCTTTCTTTTTATTGGTTTGTTTGCCCGCTTTTCGTTTGTAATGCCGGGTAGTCCGTTGGGATTTCAATTGGTGGGATATCTCGCTATTATCATAGGAGCCTTGACATGGTGGTTTGGCATTACCTATTTTGTAAATAAGGTACGTACACGCTTTAATGTACGAGGTATTTGGATCTTGAATCGTATTATCGGCGTGGTAGTGATAATTGCTTCGATTATTGGTATCGTATTGGCTATTGCAGGAAAATCTTTATCTTGATATGTATATTTCTCAACAATTAAAACAACAGAATATTGCCGAATACCTGCTGTATATGTGGCAGGTGGAAGATTTGATTCGTGCTAACGGTTTTGATATAGAGCGGATTAAAAAAAATATTGTAGAGCCTTATCCTTCATTGTCTGAAGAGCAGAAAAAAGCATTGATACAATGGTATGCCGATCTTATTAATATGATGCATGATGAGGGTGTGATGGAAAAAGGGCATATCCAGATTAATAAAAATATAATCGTCTGGTTGACTGATTTGCATTTGCGTTTGCTGGCTTCTCCTAAATTTCCGTATTATAGCGCAGCTTATTATAAAGCCTTGCCTTTTATTGTGGAATTACGCTCAAAAGGAGCCGATAAAGATGTGCCTGAACTTGAAACTTGTTTTGATGCCATGTATGGTGTCCTGATGTTGAAGCTTCAGAAAAAGGAAATTACCGAAGGCACACAGAAAGCATTGAAAGTAATAGGAGATTTACTGGCTATGCTTGCCGGATATTATATAAAGGATAAACAGGGAGAACTGGATCTGGAATAAATCAAATAGTGAGATGAAGAATATTTTGATTACAGGAGCAAACGGACAATTGGGTAATGAAATGCGTTTGCTTGCAGAAGTTAATAAAGAGTATACATACTTTTTTACAGATGTTGCTGAACTGGATATATGTGATGAGCAGGCTGTGATGAATTTCGTAACTGATCATCAAATAGATATTATTGTGAATTGCGCAGCATATACTGCTGTTGATAAAGCGGAAGATGATAGAGAACTTTGTGACAAGCTGAATCATTTTGCTCCGGGATATTTGGCAAAGGCTATTCAAAGCCGTGGAGGATATCTGGTACAGGTTTCTACCGATTATGTTTTCGATGGGACTGCGCATATTCCTTATAAGGAAGAACAGGCTACTTGTCCTGACTCTGTTTATGGAACGACTAAACTTGCCGGTGAACAGGAGGCTATGAAATATTGTTCCAATACGATGATTATCCGTACTGCGTGGTTATATTCTACTTTCGGAAATAACTTCGTGAAGACTATGATTCGTTTGGGTAAGGAAAAAGAAGCATTAGGAGTAATATTCGATCAGATTGGAACTCCTACTTATGCGCGTGATCTGGCTGTTGCTATTTTTGCAGCTATCAATAAAGGTATTGTTCCAGGTATATATCATTATAGTAATGAAGGAGTTTGTTCGTGGTACGATTTTACTCAGATGATTCATCATCTGGCTGGTATTGGAACTTGTAAACTTAGACCTCTTCATACGGAAGAATATCCTACAAAGGCGAACCGTCCTCATTATTCCGTACTCGATAAAACGAAAATTAAGGAAACGTATGGTATAGAAATTCCTTATTGGGTAGACAGCCTGAAAGAATGTATCGATAAACTGTTATCAAGATAAATAAAAAGGTAAATAGATAAATAAGAATGAACGCTGAAATAGAAAGAAGACGTACATTTGCGATTATTGCGCATCCGGATGCCGGTAAGACTTCGTTGACTGAAAAGTTATTGCTTTTCGGTGGACAGATTCAGGTGGCTGGAGCTGTTAAGTCGAATAAGATTAAGAAAACTGCGACATCCGACTGGATGGACATCGAAAAGCAACGTGGTATATCTGTAACAACTTCTGTGATGGAGTTTGATTATCACGACTATAAAATCAACATTCTAGATACTCCGGGACACCAGGACTTTGCGGAAGATACTTACCGTACACTTACTGCTGTAGATAGTGTTATTATTGTTGTGGATGGTGCAAAGGGTGTGGAAACGCAGACACGTAAGCTGATGGAAGTATGTCGTATGCGTAACACTCCTGTTATTATTTTCGTCAACAAGATGGACCGTGAAGCAAAAGATCCGTTCGACTTGTTGGATGAACTGGAAGAAGAACTGGTTATCAATGTTCGTCCTCTGACATGGCCTATTGAAAGCGGTCCTCGTTTTAAGGGGGTATATAACATCTACGAACAGAAGTTGAATTTGTTTCAGCCTTCCAAGCAGGTAGTGACTGAAAAAGTAGAAGTTGATATCCATACAGAAGACCTGGATAATCATATTGGTACACCACTTGCTGATAAATTGCGTGGTGAGCTGGAACTGATTGACGGAGTATATCCGGTTTTCAATGTAGACGAATACCTGAAAGGCGAATTGGCACCTGTATTTTTCGGTTCTGCATTAAATAACTTCGGTGTGCAGGAATTGTTGGATTGTTTCGTCGAAATTGCACCTAGTCCTCGTCCAGTACAAGCAGAAGAGCGTGCTGTAATGCCAGATGAGCCAAAGTTTACAGGTTTTGTCTTTAAGATTACGGCAAATATTGACCCGAACCATCGTTCATGTGTTGCTTTCTGTAAGGTTTGTTCGGGTAAGTTTACTCGTAATACGCCTTATTTACATGTACGCCATAACAAGACGATGCGTTTTTCTTCGCCTACTCAGTTTATGGCACAGCGTAAGACTACGGTCGATGAGGCTTGGGCCGGTGATATTATTGGATTACCTGATAACGGAACATTTAAGATCGGAGATACATTGACCGAAGGAGAAGTGCTTCATTTTAAAGGCTTGCCTAGCTTCTCTCCTGAAATGTTCAAGTATATAGAAAATGCTGACCCGATGAAAACCAAGCAGTTGAATAAGGGTATTGATCAGCTGATGGACGAAGGTGTTGCTCAGTTGTTTGTCAATCAGTTTAATGGTCGAAAGATTATCGGAACAGTAGGTCAGTTGCAGTTTGAAGTTATTCAGTATCGTCTGGAGAATGAATACAATGCTAAATGCCGTTGGGAACCTATCAGTCTGTATAAAGCATGCTGGATAGAAAGTGATGATCCGGCTGAACTGGAAGCCTTCAAGAAACGTAAATACCAGTATATGGCGAAAGACCGTGAGGGACGTGATGTATTCCTGGCCGATAGCGGTTATGTTCTTCAGATGGCTCAGATGGACTTCAAGCATATTAAATTCCATTTTACGAGTGAGTTTTAAAGGAATCTGTAATAGTTAGAAGAATCACTTCAGGAAGAAAGACTTTTCAAAATAAAATATTAAAATACTATGTTCTGATTTGATTCTGAAATGATATGAAAACCGGATGCATGTTTCATTGAAATATGTATCCGGTTTCTTTTTATGCATAAATATTTTTATACATTGTTGTTTTCGCATTCTCTATATGTAGAAGATTAAAAGACTTTAAATAGAGTATTTTTACAGAATATATTCTTGATATAAATCAAGTAAAATATGCTAATACTTGATTTTTAACTATTTCTATTTTTATAAATGCTTCATTAAATTTTATCTTTGCGGCGCAAAACTAAAAACTTAACAAGATGTCAGAAAACAAAACTGTAAAGTATCATATTCCGGAACAAGGAATATATTTGTATGCTCGTACAAGTGAAGGTAAAACAGAAATGATTGTCTTGAACAGTACGGATAGAGAGCAAGTTCTGCCAAGTAGTCATTATCAAGCTTTGACAAAAGAATCTAAGGAAGGAAAGATTGTTTCAACAGGTAAGAAAATTGATTTTACAGAGAATCTTACTTTGTCTGCTCGTCAGTCACTGGTAATCGAATTTTAATAAGACTGATTAGATTTATATAAAACAGAGAGGTGAAAGGAATCTTGAAAAAGATATTTTTACCTCTCTGTTTTTATTATACAATTGAGATTAATCTCCCCGATAATAATATAATAAAGAATGTCTGGCTATGAAGTCTGCGTTCTGCTGTACCAGTTCTTTTTCTGTTCCGTCGGGTAGTTGTGCGTCGGGAATAAGTTTGTTGTTTATGCAGTGTACTAATAGGTCGGGTGGACAAAGCATTTCTTCTGTAAGCATACGGAAAGCATTTGCTTGTGCTTTTTCGCTGTCATAAAGTGGGTTTTCCCGATCAGCAATATATTCACAGATATCTTTCGCAAGCAATACTCCTTTTTCTGGTTCTGTCATTAAAATGAAATTTTTATATTCTTTCATTTGAGGGAGAGTATGGTTGTCATCATCTTGCCATTTGAGAACATTTACCAGAAAGCGGCGTAGTTCGGTGTAACCGTTCAGATAAACAATTCTCTTGCCATTTGTACCTTCAATAAAATTACGGTATATTTCCCGATTCTTGTCCTGAATTTCTTGTGGAATTTCCGGGTTACCGGTAAAGAGTCCGTTTATTTGTTTCCAGGCATTTGACGTTGTAAGCAGGGAAATCCATTCATGCAGGAACAATGCCAGTGGGCCGACGGGTACAATAAAACGGTCATTTGGAGCAATTTGTTCGATATAAGGTAGCATCGAAGGCTCTGTCAGGTAACTATGTCCGAATAGCCATGTCAGTTTACGGTCTGCTTCTACAGCGGTGCCCGGATGGTCGAAATAATGATTTAAGGATTCATTTTCGGGAGCATTTTCATAAGCTTCCTCCAAGATTCCGTAAAAGATTCCTGCCTGTTCTTCAATAGCGTGTTCATTGGGATTTATATATGTCTTTTCGTGCAGAGAAGCTGCTTTCTGCCATGTATTCCAAATGATAAAACGGATATCTTCCTCGTTTATTTCATCAGCTACGTAATTGGAGTTTGTAGGGTAAAAGGGAAGATACTTGCCGTACAAACGTTTGTGTTCGGCTGTAAAACTTTGCCATAATCCTAATTCTGATATCTGATCTTCCAGATAGGCAGCAATGTACATACTTAATTTTTTACGGAAAATATCCGGTAGTGTGGTTAATGTACAAGCACTATATAGTTTGTTCGACAGGTTTACAAAATAACTGTCTGAAGGTTGTACGGCTGTATATGGATGTATTTTCAGCCAGTCGTTGGTATAAATCTGAAGCTTATTCATGGCAGTGAAAATGAATTAATGTTTAGAAAAGGCAGTGATCAGTAATGAACAACTTGCCAGACAGATACCTACACCTGTAACTCCAGCCCATCCGAACTGGTGCCAGAATGTACCGGCAAGGAATGTTCCAAGTGATCCTCCCAGAAAATATGTTGTCATGAAAATAGTATTGACTCTGTTCGAGGCTTGTGGAACGAGCGACAATGCACAAGTCTGATTGCTTATCTGTACACACTGCATACCGATATCAATCAGAATAATACCGGCTATGATTCCGATATAGCTGTCCTGAAAAAAATAGAGGATAAGCCATGAGAGAATCATGATGCTGCAACCTATGTAATTGAACATTCTAATTCCCAGTATACGTACAAACTTACCGACAAAGGAAGCAGTCATAGCTCCGGCAATACCACATAAACCAAGCATACCGATGACATTGTTTCCGGCGTAGAAAGGAGCTCCGCTCATTTTAAAGGCCAGGCATGCCCATAAAGTAAGAAAACATCCAAAACAGATTCCGGCACGTAGAGAAACCAGTCGCAGTGTAGCATTTTCCTTTACCAAAGTAAATACAGATTTCATTAGTCCGGTGTAAGTACCTTTATAGTTAGAAGGCATGTCAGGCAATATGCGGACAATAACGAATATGCAGATAAGCATTAATACAGAAGCAATGTAAAAAATGGTTCTCCATCCCCAGTATTCTCCGACAATACCACTTACAACCCGCGAGCCAAGGATTCCTGTCAGCAGTCCGCTTACCAGAACTCCTACATTTTGTGCTTTCTTTTCCGGCTGTGAAAACTGTGCTGCTATCGGAATGAAAATCTGTGGCATGACAGAGCAGATGCCCGTAATCAGCGAAGCCAGTAAAACAAAATAAATGTTTTGGGCTACAGCAAATCCCAGCATGCTTACGGAAAGTAAAAGGAAGTTGATAACAATGATGTTACGGCGTTTATATAAATCTCCAAGGGGAATAATGAATAACAATCCAAGCGCATAACCGATTTGGGTAGTCATTGGAATCAGGTTCGCTGTAAACTCAGAAACCCGTAAGTCCTCACTTATTTTATTTAGCAATGGTTGGTTATAATACAGATTGGCAACGGATATTCCCGCAATAATAGCCAGCATCCACAATAGTGATGCTGGGATTCCTTTATTTTCTTCTAAAACTCGTTTCATGCCGCAAATTTACGTATTTTTTGCGAGCTTATTCTGTTTTTGTCTCGATAGGAACTGTATTTTCTTTGTATGCGGCAAATCCTTTTACCTTTACCCGTTCTTTCTTTTCTTCTTCTGCTACGGCAGTATTGCCCAGTTGATTCATGTATTCTTTTATAGCATTGTGGGTGTCGAAGAAATAGTCGAGCAACATTTTCAAGTGGTCTTCCAGTTCACCTTCGTTGGGTGAGAAAAAAGTGTGGCAGTGTGAATGGATTCCTACGGTCTTTTCATCTTCATCTACCATAAAAACTGTTGTAACCAATGAATTGACATTGACTAGATTGATGATTTCTTTCAGGTAAGGAAAAGCCTCGTTGTCAGTATTGATTGATCCCCACCAAGGATTCCATATCATGATGAAACGGTTTTCCTCTTCGGCAGCGATATAAAAATCATCTCCCTGATATTTAAATGTAACATGTCCTTCATTGTTTATTTCAGGCTGGCAGCCGATTTTTTTCAGCACGCTGATAACAAGTTCTTGTGTACTTATGCTCTCTAGCTCTGTCTTTGTCATACGTTCTAAATGTTCCAGACGTTTCTTCCGGATGTTCATTGTTTTCAATACGAGCAGGACTACGGGCCACATGGCCAGTGCGATGACGGCTATCAGGATGGTGATGTCTGTTATGTTATTCATAATTAGAGATTTTTAGGTTACACATAAAAGATTGCTTTGTGTTTCTCTAAAGATACTAATTATAAATGTGAAAAGAATTTTTTATCAGGCTTTTATACTTTTTTAAATGATATGTATGCAGCAAAAGAGCAATATATTTGTTTTATAATTGAAACTTTTAAAAAGAAGAAGCTTATGAAAAAGATTGTATTATTTATGATAATGACCTTGACCTTATTGGCGGGGCATATTCAGGCACAAGACACAGAGAAGAAGTTGTCTCGTGAAGAGAAAAAAGCTTTGCAAGAACAGTTGGATAGCTTGTTTGCTGTCGAAGCTATACAGGCTATTAATGAAAAGGCTTTTACATTGGAAGCTGACCAGGTTGTATTTAAATACGGCAATATGGCTTACGTTAATTCGAATACGAATTTTGTTTCCGTAAAAGGCGATAAAGCTGTAGTGCAGGTGGCATTCAATATACCTGTCAGTGGTCCGAACGGAATAGGTGGCGTAACTGTTGATGGCAGTGTTTCCGATTATGAAGTAAAGACTGATAAAAAAGGAAATCTTTCACTTTCGATGAATGTAATGGGAACAGGTATTTCTGCCCGGGTAAATATCAGTATGCCGAAGGGAACAAACAAAGCTACGGTGGAAATCAATCCTAATTTCAATTCCAACCGAATGACGTTGAACGGAGTGGTTTTGCCTATACAGAAAAGCAGTGTCTTTAAGGGACGTTCATTGTGATATTTGTAAATATAATGAATTTAAGACTTATGAAAAAGATTTTATTTATTATGGCTTGCATGACGGGAGTATTTATGGCGTCGTGCGAAAAAGATCCAGATATGGGAGAACTGGATGCAGATCTGGTGGTATATACAGACCATGACAGTAATACAGACTTCAGTAGTTTTCAGACTTATTTCTTGCCGGATAGTATTTTGGAAGCAAGTGGAGTACATGCTTCATACTGGAAGGATGAGAATGCTAAAATGATTATCAGCGCGGTAGAAAGTCAGATGAATCGTCGGGGATATGAACGTATTACTGACCCGGAATTAAAAGATCAGGCAAATATAGGTTTGCAGCTCTCATATGTTTCACAAACCAATCAGGTGATAACTGGTGGTGGCTATTGGGGCGATCCGTTTGGCGGCTGGTGGAGCAGTGGCTTTTGGGGACCCTGGTGGAGTGGATGGTATTATTCATATCCTGTAACTTATAGCTATGATACTAATACGCTGGTTATGGAAATAGTCGACTTGACTGATAAAAGTGAAGATGGCACTCAGAAAAAGCTTCCGGTTGTATGGTATGCCAGTGCATCCGGCTTCCAGTATAATAATAGTAAAATAAACATGCAGCTATTACTGAATGGAGTTGATCAGGCTTTCAATCAGTCTACTTATATCAATACTGAAAAATAATGGAGGATGTTAATAATGAAAACAAATAGTATATTCAAAAAACTGGCCTTGGCATTCTGTGCTTTGGCTATGTTTGCAACGCAAAGCTACGCTCAGTGGGATTCTCAAAAGGCACATCTTATTGTTGATTGGCAGATGAATGCACCGGTTTCTACAGATTTTGCCGATAAGATAAGCGGATGGGGAATGAATTTTGAAGGGCTGTATGAGTTGACACCTCGTTGGTCGGCAGGAGCCTTTATTAATTTTCATACCAATCATAAATATATAGGCAGACAGACACTTCAGCTATCTCCAACTGAGGCATTGACAACAGATCAGCAGCGCTCAGCCTATCAGTTACCTTTTGGTGCAAGTGTTTCCTATAATTTGTATAACGGCAGATATGTGAAACCGTATGTTGGTGTAAAACTGGGAGCTGCTTTTACTCGTTATACTACATACTACGGTACAGGAGGAGTATACGATGACGGATGGGGATTTTATGCCTCTCCAGAACTTGGTTTAAAAATATATCCTTCTCCTTATCGCCGCTTTGGTTTCCACATAGCAGGATATTATAATTATATGACTAATGAAATGTCAACGCTTACTGGAGATGTGACAGGACAAAGTAATGTCGGTTTTCGTTTGGGTGTAATCTTTTAATTCCTGAGATTTACACGTTTTTATAAAAGGCTCTATCATTCCAACAAGTGGGGAACTGATAGAGCCTTTTGGCTTTCTGTAATTTCAGAAAATACTCAGTTTATTTCTATGTGTGTTATATTTCAGACTGTCTTATTTTCTTATTCTTTTTTGCCATTGAGCATATTCTTTATAAACATTTTCTCCAGATCGGTTCAGCCAGCTGTATCCATTACGACGCTCATAGCCGATTTCGGACAGATGATAGCGCTTTATACCATCCCGGTCGCAGAAAAAAGGACGGTTAGTTTCTAGTTCATAAAATCTTGCCCACATTGGCTTACAGTCTTCACATGGTGCTACACGGCGGTCTTTCTTTCCATCCTTATTGATGAAGGATTCTATTTTAATGCCTTTTATCTCTGAATCTTTGAACCATTGTACTGCTGATTCTATACTTTGAATAACCTCTGCTGAAGGATTAGGAAGCTGCATTAAATAAATTACGATATTAGCCGATTCTGCTCCGCTCAGTGACGGAAGCTCATAAGCTCGCGCTTTTGCCGGAGCAAATGTTTCACGGTCGTGCTGTGCGCACCAAACGGTAAGTTTACCATGCTGTTTAACCTGTGTTTTGAGTATACATTCTACTCCTTTATCTATTGCTTTCTGAGCTTTTTGGCGGGTTGATTCTGGCAGGTAGGTGAAAGGGGATTTTCCGTTACTTACATCGCGAAGCAGATTCATTACATTTATCATGGCGTTATCGTTGTAAGTTATTTGGACATAGTATCCTTTAGGACGCGGATAAAACTGAGGCCACCCACCGTTTTCGTATTGAGCTTCGAACAGATAGTCCAGTCCGCGTATAGCCGCTTCTTTATATGTTTCGTCGTGAGTAGCGTTGTATAATCTGGAAAGATAGATTATTTCTGTTGTGGTGGCTCCATTGTCAATCGTACTGGCATTGACGTCATTTTTGATTTCCAAAGCTTTTTCTTTGTTGTCGGGTGTCTGAAAAAAATTAATGTTTTTGGGCCATCCGCCTGTTGGTTGCTGGTATAAAAGAACTGTTTCTGCCACTTCTTTTGCTTTGGGAGTAGTGAAAAAAGAGTCTTCCAGCCGAGGAGCTTCTTTTACCCACTTTTTGTAACTTATTTCTTGTGCCTGTATGGTATTGAGACTGCATACAGCAATGGCTGTGAGAATTAGATTTTTCATAGATTTGTGTGTTTTTAGAATTGTCGTTTGTTTTAAATGTGTATACAAAAGTACTAAATCCATCGGATTGTGCAAGTGTAAATAAAAAACATCCGGCTAAATCTATGTGTACAAGATCTAACCGGATGTTTGTTATTGTGAGTTTATTGTCTTTTAGTTCTGTTGAGGTTCTGAACCTTTAGGTGTCATATCACCTTCGATGTAAAGACGTACCACCTCTTGTTTGGCATTGGTACGTAATGTAATCGACTTGCGGAAATGACCGGGAAATTTTCCGGCTCCGTTGTAAGTAACTGTTATTTCTCCGCTTTCACCAGCCTTGATTGGTTCTTTGGGATATTGTGGTACTGTACATCCGCATGATGCGATAGCTTGATGAATTACCAGCGGACCATTTCCTGTATTGGTGAATTTGAATTTGCAAGTGACTTTAGGGTTATTTTCGGAAAAAGCTCCAAAGTTATGTGTTGTCTTTTCGAACTTGATTTCGGCTGTACCCTGAGCGATGACCATCAGTACTGCCACAACTAAAAGTAATGTGGTTAAGATAGTTTTTTTCATTTTTCTTCAGATTTTAAAAAAACGCCCTAAAGATATTGATTTTCTTTGTATTTCATATGCCATAATTAGGTTTATTAACATTTGTTACGCCTGGGTAATGAAGAAAAGAAGAGTGGAATTCTGGACTTGTATGCTGATGAACTAAAAATAGTTGTATACATGTTCAGAAAGTTTGTACAGAAAATAAAAAAAATTCTCGATAAATTTATGAAAACATGCCCAAGTTTTGTGCATAACTTGGGCATGTTTTTTAAAGGCTGAAAAGGAGGCAGAAATGATTATCCACGGTTTACTTGTTTCACCCCTTTTACAGTCTTTATTTTTTTGATGAGTGATTCCAGTTTTGAGGTATCATCTACCATGACTGTAAGCATTCCCGAAAAGAGTCCGTCGTGTGAGTCGATGCTGATAGAACGTAACAGAATATTATCCTCTTTATTGATGATGGAAGTAATGTTTGTTACGATACCTATATCATCGTGTCCCACAATACGGAGTGTGATGGGATATTGCTTGCCCTGGCTTTTTCCTGCCCATCGTGCACGGACTATGCGATAGGGGAAACGAGCTTTCATCTCTTTTGCATTCGGGCAGTCACAACGGTGTATCTTGATTCCTCCTGATATTGTCACGAAACCAAATACATCATCTCCGTAAATCGGATTACAACATTTAGCTAAGTTGAAGTCAAGTCCTTTCAGATTCTGGTCTATAACCAATACATCATCTTTGTAGTAATCTTTTCCTTCAGTTGTCTGTTGTATGTTGAAACCTTCAGCACTTCGGTAGCTTATTTCTTCCCGTTGTTCGGTTTCCTTACGTTGCATTTCGACATATCGGTCGATAATGCCGTTTATTTCCATCGTTTCGTTGGCAATACTCTGGTAAAAGTCTGTCACAGTCTTAAATCCCAGTTTCTTGATAAGGCGCATCAGGATAGCTTCATCATATTCCAGTTTGCGGTTCTTGAATTTACGTTCCAGTGTTTCCTTAGCAAATTCAGTCTGCCGTGCTACTAGTTCTTTCAGTGCCTGCCGGATTTTAGTCTTTGCTTTCGACGTAGTTACAAAGTTCAGCCAGTCACGCTTCGGAGTTTGTGTGCTTGAAGTAGTTATTTCTACCTGGTCGCCACTGTTGAGCGTTTGTTTCAGCTGCACATTTCTTCCATTCACTCTGGCACCGATGCATCGGCATCCCAAATTGGTATGGATAGCAAAAGCAAAGTCGAGCACAGTAGCCCCTTGCGGCAGTTTATATAAATCCCCTTTAGGAGTGAAAACAAAAACTTCATCTTTATATAAATCCAGTTTGAACTGATCCATAGCCTCCAGGTCACTGTCTGCATTTTCCAGTGTTTCGCGAATAGAGTTCAGCCATTCGTCCAGACCACTTTCCCCTTTGATACCCTTATATCTCCAGTGAGCAGCAAGTCCTTTTTCGGCTATCTCATCCATACGTTCGGTACGAATCTGTACTTCTACCCATTTACCTTCAGGCCCCATGACAGTTATATGTAATGATTCGTAGCCATTACTTTTAGGCACAGACAGCCAGTCGCGCAAACGTTTCGGATTGGGCAGATACATATCTGTTACGATAGAATAGGCCTGCCAGCATTCTTGCTTTTCCTTATCAATCGGAGAGTCAAGTATGATTCGGATAGCAAACAAATCATACACACCTTCGAACGGGCATCCCTGCTTTTTCATTTTCTGATAAATGGAATGTATGGATTTGGTACGCCCTTTGATATGGAATTTCAGTCCTGTCTCTTCCAGTTTCTTTTTTACCGGTTCGATAAAAGCATCAATATATCGGTCGCGGGCAGCCTTTGTGGCATTCAGCTTATCCTTAATGTGGTAATATACATCATGTTGAGTATATTTCAGTGACAAGTCTTCCAGTTCCGATTTCAGTTTGTATAGTCCCAGTTTATGAGCCAGTGGGGCATACAGGTAGGCAGCTTCGTTCGAAACTTGTAATCTGGCCTCTTCATTCGAACAGTCTTTGATTTGGCGCATCAAGTTTACACGGTCGGCTATCATAATAAGGATAACTCGCATGTCTTCGGCAAACGAGAGCAGCAGATTGCGGAAGTTCTCTGATTCTATGGTCGGACTTTTGGCATAAAGTTCATTTATCTTTACCAGCCCGTGTATGATTCCAGCTACATCCTCGCCATACATTTGTTTGACTGACTCTAATGTACACAGATTATATTTTACGGATTCATGCAACATGATGCCTAGGATAGAGGCACGTCTCATACCGATCTCTTCTGCCACAATAACAGCTGTCTGCATGTCTTTTATAATCGGATTCATACCAAAGGCATTACGAGGTATGCTTCCCGCCGACATGACTTTAACCAAATGTTTTTTCAGATTGCAGCAGTCGTTTTTTTGCAGAGTGTCTCCTGATAGTTGCAGTAGTCTTTTGTATAGCGCTATTAGCTGTTTATGTTCGTCCGGTGTAAAAAAAACTTGTTCATCCATAGTCTTTCTAGTTTTGTTGAGAACCTGTTTGTTGCAAATTGAAATCCTTTTTTAATTTAAATGGGTAAAAAAGAAGTATTCCAGCCAGCTTCTGTGGGTAAAGATAGTTTTTTTCTTCCTTTATTGTTACAAACTTGATGGTTTTTTTATACTTTTGAGGTGGATTCAATTTGTAAACGAATATTTATCACTTAAATTTATCACAATATGTTAACACACGAAGACAAAGAATTACTGGCAAAGAAAGGTATTACTGAGAAGCAGATTGAAGAGCAACTGGCTTGCTTTGAAAAGGGATTCCCTTATTTGCAACTGGCTGCGGCTGCATCTGTAGACAATAATGGTATTATGATTGCCGATGCTGATGCCCAGAAAAAATATCTGGCAGCATGGGATGCTTATAAAGACTCTGATAAGAAAATCGTGAAGTTTGTGCCTGCTTCTGGAGCGGCAAGCCGTATGTTTAAAAACTTGTTCGAATTCTTGGGTGCTGATTATGACGTGCCTACTACAAGTTTTGAAAAGAAATTTTTCGATCATATTCATAGTTTTGCTTTTTATAATGATTTGAATGCTGCTTGCCTGGATAATACAGGTAAGGATATTGAGGCTCTTTTGTCGGAACATAATTATAAGGCTGTAGTAGCTAACTTGCTGGAATCTGCAGGATTGAATTATGGTTCTCTGCCGAAAGGTTTGCTGAAATTCCACCGTTATGCTGATGGCGTACGTACTCCATTGGAAGAGCATCTGGTAGAAGGAGCATTGTATGCTGCCGGAAAGACCGGAAAAGTGAATGTGCACTTTACTGTATCGGGTGAACATCGTGCTTTATTCCAGAAACTGGTAGATGCTAAAGCTGCCGAATATACCCAGAAATATGGTGTGGAATATAATATCAGCTTCTCCGAACAAAAGGCAAGTACTGATACCATTGCCGCTGATATGGAAAACAAGCCGTTCCGTGATAATGGCAAATTGCTTTTCCGTCCGGGAGGTCATGGTGCTTTGATTGAAAATCTGAACGATCTGGATGCTGATATCGTATTTATCAAGAATATTGATAATGTCGTACCCGACCGTTTGAAAGACGATACTGTAACTTATAAAAAACTGCTTGCCGGTGTGCTGGTTACTTTGCAGAAACAGGCTTTCGATTATTTGGAATTGCTGGATAGTGGTCATTACAGCCATGATCAGCTGGAAACAATTATCCGTTTCGTTCAGCAGCAGTTACGTTGTCGCAAGAGCGATATCAAGGATTTGGAAGATGCCGATTTGGTTATTTACCTGCGTAAGAAACTGAACCGTCCGATGCGTGTTTGCGGTATGGTGAAGAATGTAGGTGAGCCGGGCGGTGGTCCGTTCCTTGCTTATAATCCTGACGGAACTGTTTCGCTTCAGATTTTGGAAAGTTCTCAGATTGATATGAATGATCCGGAAAAGAAGGCTATGTTCGAAAAGGGTACACACTTCAATCCGGTAGATTTGGTTTGTGCTGTACGCGACTATAAGGGAAATAAATTCAATTTGTTACAGTATGTAGATAAGGCTACAGGATTTATCTCTTATAAATCTAAGAATGGTAAAGATTTGAAAGCTTTGGAATTGCCGGGATTGTGGAATGGCTCTATGAGCGACTGGAGCACAATCTTTGTAGAAGTTCCATTGAGTACATTCAATCCGGTAAAGACTGTAAACGATTTGTTACGCGAACAACATCAATAAGCTAATGGAAAGCTAGAGAAAGACATCTCTTTTCCTAAAAATATTACATCCGGCATAAAAGCAATATACGCGTTTAAAGCTTTATGCCGGATGTTTTTTATTATACTTCCCATTGGTCTATTTGGCGGAAAATGCGTGTAAGAGAGGAGTGGCATGATTCCGGATAAAAAAGTGTATACGAAAACCATAATTTTCGGTTGCGTACGTATTTGGCGTAATAACGGTATCCTTCTATCCGCTTTCCATTTTCATAATGTGGACCGCTGAGAATAAACGAGTCACGTAATAACTCTTGCTTTTCGGCATATAGTTGTGTTGCCAATTCTTTCATTTTTATCTTTACCGGACTTGAGTCCGGAGCTTTCAGTACAGAGCATTCAATAACGAATCGCTCATTGTCCCAATATCCTAAACGTACAAAACCTTTGTCGGTTATTTCCTGAGAGAAAAACTCCGGATAACGGATGCTGTATCCGTAGAAACTGTCGCGGTAGGTTTTCATTGGAGCATCGTTGATTAACTCGGTCAATACTTCCTGATAGGTGCGGAATCCTTTTTGATCCCTCGACAGGTTTATTCCTATCGTGAAGCCAATGAGTATGATGATTACAACAAGCAATTTTCTCATGGTTCTGTTTTTTACTGAATATTCAAACAATGATGAAAGTTAGATACATCCTTTACTGGAGGGAACTTCGTAGTGGTAGATATCCCTTTTGACAGCCATTTTGATGCTTCGTGCCAGCGCCTTGAATATCCCTTCTATCTTGTGATGTTCGTTCTGACCTTCTGCCTTGATGTTCAGATTCATGCGTGCGGCATCACTCAGTGACTTGAAGAAATGGAGGAACATCTCTGTCGGCATTTCGCCTATCTTCTCACGTTTGAATTCTGCATCCCATACTAGCCAGGCGCGTCCTCCAAAGTCAAGAGTTACCTGACACAGGCAATCGTCCATAGGAAGGCAATATCCATAGCGTTCGATACCTCGTTTGTTGCCAAGTGCCTGATATAGACATTCTCCCAAAGCAATAGCAGTATCTTCGATGGTATGATGTTCGTCTACTTCAAGATCTCCTTTTACTTGAATTGTAAGATCCAGACCTCCATGCTTGCCTATTTGTTCCAGCATATGGTCGAAAAAGCCTAATCCGGTATTTATTTTACATGTTCCGCTGCCGTCCAGATTCAGACGGATATAAATATCAGTTTCTTTAGTCGTGCGGCGTACTTCGGCTATACGTTCTCCGGCAAACAGAAACTCTGCTACTTTATCCCAATCGGCTGTTGCAAGTACGCAGGTGTCTTGCAGTTTTTTATCTTTTAGTATAGAGTCGTCTTTTTGTAAGAGAATGGCCTTACAGCCCAGGTTATATGCCAGTTCCACATCCGTAGCTCGGTCGCCTATCACGAAACTGTTTTCCAAATCGTATGCATCATTATCGATGTACTGGGTAAGCATACCTGTCCGGGGTTTACGGGTGGGAGCATTATCTTCCGGAAAGCTTCGGTCTATCTGTACATCATCGAAAATAATTCCTTCGTTTTCGAACGTCTTCATTACCAGATTATGTACAGGCCAGAATGTTTCTTCAGGAAAAGATGAGGTACCCAGCCCGTCCTGATTGGTTACCATTACAAAGTCGAAATCAAGCTTCTGTCGGATAAAAAACAGGTTGCGGAATACCTTCGGATAGAATTCCAGTTTTTCGAAAGAATCCAGCTGGTAATCTATTGGAGGTTCGATAACCAATGTTCCGTCACGGTCTATAAATAAAACTTTCTTTTTCATAGGGTAATCAGGGTTTATATTTTCTCAGAGCCTCAAGCAGAGCATCGTTTTCAGGACGAGTACCAATAGTTATTCGCAGGCAATCCTGACAGAGAGTTATGCTAGAACGGTTACGTACGATAATGCCTTTTTCTACCAAGTAATCGTAAATTGCCTTAGCATTACATACTTTTGTCAGGAAAAAGTTGGCATCAGTCGGGTAGATATGCGTACAACATGAAAGTTTGGCAAATTCTTTTATCATGCGTTCACGTTCATTAAGTAATGACTGTACCCATCTTTGCACTTCGTAATGTTTGTGCATCATCTGAATAGCTTCCTGTTGTGTCAGTCGGTTGACATTATACGGATATTTGATTTTACTCAGTATACCGATAATGTCAGGTGAAGCGAATGCCATGCCCAGACGGATTGCTGCACATCCCCAGGCTTTCGAGAAAGTCTGAAAGACGATCAGGTTTGGATATTGTTTTAAATCTCCTATAAGGGAAGGTTCGTCAGAAAAATCGATATAAGCTTCATCTACTATGACAAGTCCCTGAAACTTTTCAAGTAAAGTAAGTATTTCTTTGCGGCACAGATTGTTGCCTGTGGGGTTATTGGGAGAGCAGAGGAAGATGAGTTTCGTATTTTCGTCTGAAGCCGCAAGCAGTTCATCTGCTTTGAACTGAAAAGTATCGTCAAGCAGAACCTTGCGGTATTCTACATCGTTCACATCAGCACATACCTGATACATACCGTATGTCGGATCTATGGCAACAACATTATCGATGCCCGGACGGCAAAAAGCACGAAATACCAGATCTATAGCTTCATCACTTCCGTTGCCTAGAAATATTTGTTCAGGGGTGACCTTTTTTACGAGAGCAATCATATCTTTCAGCTCGCGTTGAAGTGGGTCAGGATATCGGTTATTGGGAGTGTTATACGGATTCTCATTGGCATCCAGAAATACTGAAGCCTCTTTTCCGCTATATTCGTCACGTGCCGATGAATAAGGTTTTAGAGCCCATATATTCGGTCGTGTCAGCTCTTTCAGCGATTTCATAAGCGTTTCGGTTAAAGTTTTTCATTAAGTCGTACTGTGATAGCATTCTTATGGGCATCGAGATGCTCGTTGGCTGCCATTACCTGAATAGCAGGTCCGATGGTAGCGATTCCTTCCCGGGTAATTTCCTGGAAAGTAATTTTGCGGATAAAGCTATCCAGGCTAACTCCACTATATGCTTTGGCATATCCGTTGGTAGGAAGTGTATGGTTGGTTCCCGAAGCATAATCGCCTGCACTTTCAGGAGCGTATGATCCTAAGAATACAGAACCTGCATTGATGATTTTTTCGGCTATATCTGTGTAATCTTTCGTTTCGATAATCAAGTGTTCAGGGGCATATTCGTTTATCATGTCAATAGCCTCCTGCATATTTCGTACGAGGATAAGTTTGCTCGACTGGAGGGATTTCTCCGCGAGAGATTTACGAGGTAATTCAGATAACTGACGATCGACTTCTGCTGCTACTTTGTCAATCAGAGTTTCGGATGTTGTAATAAGTATAGCCTGACTGTCTGCACCGTGTTCTGCTTGAGAAAGAAGGTCGGAAGCAACAAATGTCGGGTTGGCTGTTTCATCAGCAAGAACGGCTACTTCCGAAGGACCTGCAGGCATATCTATCGCAACATCACGTAAAGCAACTTGCTGTTTGGCTACTGTAACATATTGGTTTCCGGGGCCGAATATTTTATATACTTTCGGAATACTGCTGGTTCCGTATGCCATTGCTCCGATAGCTTGTACACCACCGGCCTTGAATACTCTTTTTACTCCTGCTACCCGTGCTGCATATAGAATTGCAGGATGGATTTTTCCTTCACGGTTGGGAGGGGTACACAAAATGATTTCCTTGCAGCCGGCTATTTGTGCCGGAGCGGCAAGCATCAGTACTGTTGAAAATAGGGGAGCCGTGCCTCCTGGTACGTAGAGTCCTACTTTTTCTATGGCAACGGCTTTCTGCCAACAGGTTACTCCTGGAAGTGTTTCTATTTTTTTGCTTGCAAACTTTTGTGAAGAGTGAAATGTCTGTATATTATTTAATGCCAGCATGATGGCTGCTTTAAGTTTAATATCTACTTCTTTTTCAGCTTCTTCGAATTCTTTTTCTGTCACTTCCAGTGAGTTTAATTTTACTTTATCGAACTGCTCTTCATAACCGATTACAGCACGGTCGCCTTGTGTCCGTACTTTTTCCAGTATGTCACAAACTGTTTCACGAAGAGATTCTGTCTGTAGTGCAGAGCGTTTCAGCAGGAAATTCCATTCCAGGCGTTCTGGATAGCGTATGATATTCATGGTGTTGTTGGTTTTCTGTGATACTTCAATTATAAAATCATTTTCTCAATGGGAAGAACCAAAATGCCTTGTGCTCCCAGCGCTTTCAGTTTTCCGATAATTTCCCAAAAACATTTCTGATCTATTACCGTATGTACACTGCTCCATCCTTCGGTTGCAAGTGGCATGATGGTAGGACTTTTTACTCCAGGAAGGACTTCGATTATATCTTTTACTTTATCGGTTGGTGCATTCATCAGCACATATTTCTTGTCTTCTGCTGCTTTTACTGCCTCAATACGGAACAAGAGCTCTTCCAGAATTTCTTTCTTTTCTGGTGTCAGATTGGGATTGCCGATAAGCAAGGCTTCACTTTTCATAACAATTTCCACTTCTTTCAGGTTGTTACTTATCAAAGTGGATCCGGAACTTACAATATCAAATATGGCATCAGAAAGACCTATTCCGGGAGCTATTTCTACAGATCCGGTAATTACATGAATATCTGCATTTATCCCTTGTTTGTCGAGATAAGTTTGTAGAATGCCGGGATATGATGTGGCAATTTTCTTCCCGTTGAACCATGATGGTCCGTTATATTCTTCTTCTTTATGGACTGCCAGTGACAATCTGCATTTACTGAATCCCAGTCGGTAAATGATATCAGCTTTTTCCTTACGTTCTACAAATTCATTTTCTCCTACAATACCTAAATCGGCCACTCCGCTTGCTACACTTTGTGGAATATCATCGTCACGCAGGAACAAGACCTCTATCGGAAAGTTGGACGATTGTGTGAGCAACGTGCGTTTGGACGTAGAAAGTTTGATGTCTGCTTCTGCAAATAAGGCCATTGTGTCTTCAAATAAACGGCCTTTTGATTGTACGGCAATTCTAAGCATATTCTGTAAAGTTTTAAGTTATCAAACAAAAAAAGGCTTACCGAAACGGCAAGCCTTTGATATTTTTGTAGCTATACGACACCTCAGCCTACCGTATGTTAACGTCAGGAGAATGATGATGGCGAATAGTTAGATTATTGTTCATAAATATTTCTTTTATTTGTATATGGCAAATGTAAACTGTTTAAATGTAAAATCCAAATATTTATCAGAAAAACTTTACTTTTACTTTCAATTTTATTATTGCTTTATTCGTTGAGGTATTCCATTGGATTGATTTCTCCACTTTTTATTTTCAGAAAAATGTCTTTTGCCAGCTCGTAGAAATGTTCGTCGGTTTCGAAAGGAGATAATACCGGTTCTTCTTTCTTCAATGAACTGGAAGAAAAGACGGCCCCTCGTACAAGATAGGTAAAAGTCAGTTTTTCTTCTTTCATACGATAATAACAGTATGCCATCAGATAATAGTTACTGTGCATGATATCTGGATTTAATTCTTCTTCTTTTCTCAGATATTCCAATGCCTGTTCCCAATATTCATTATGGAAATAGGCTGTACCTATATAAGCTGCCGCTTCTGCTTCGTCCTCGGCAAATAACTCACCATAGTGAAAGGCTGTTTGTGCATCTTCCAGCTTTTTTTCATCCAGATGCAATTCACCTTTCAGTAGATATAATTCACTGCTGTGATTGTCGTAAGCCAGACCTTGTTCTACATCTTCTTTGCAGGCAGATTGATTCTCGAGTCGTAAATGAGAAATACCTCTTTTATGATACAAGGATGCCATTTCAAAATAAGGCAGTTTGCCGCTGGCTATTATCTTGTCAGAATACTCCAATACTTTCTGGTAATCTTGTACGATGAAGTATATTGACATGATGATATTTTGAATATATGGCTTTTCGGTAGTATGTTTTTCTATATAAAACAGACATTCAAGTGCCTGGTCTATTTCGTTTTCCAACAAAAGACAATTGCTTTTCAGTTCCCAAGTTATCAGATTGGTGTCATCTATGGCCATAGCAAAATCTATTGCTTCCATCGCTTTTTCTGATTGGTACATACGGATATAGCAACGTATCAGATTGTGCCAGAAATCGAGTGTATAGGGAGCTTCGTCAAGTAGCTGGTTATATAGTTTCACGGCTTCTTCCGGATTGCCGAAACTGAAGTGGTATGAAGCCATTTCTTCCAATACTCCAATGTTTTCCGGAGCTTCGCTGTATGCCTTTTCCAGCCAGTAATGGGCTTTTTTCTTCTGGTGGTCATCCATATACACATGTGCAATGTCGAGCATTGTGTCTATGTCTTTTTCGTCTTGGTAAAGCTGATCTAGCAGTGCATCAGCTTCTTGAGTACGCTTTTGTGCCAGATAAAGTTCAGCCTGCAGCAACCTGACTTCGTAGTCGTTTTGGTCGGTTATAGTATTTAATATGCATTGAGCATCGTTGGTATTACCTTTTGCTATAAGATTATGACATTTAAATATCAGTATATCTAAATTATCGGGATGAAGTGACAGCCCATAGTCCACTACTTCTTCCGAAGCCTTTATATTTCCCATGCTTGCATAGAATTCTGCCAATAGGGTGATTTCGTCGGCTTCAAAATAAACACTGGTATGATTGTCCAGCATATCTGCATATTTAGCCAGAAGTTCTTTAAATTCTGGTTTGTGGAAAATAGAAGACAAGTCATCTTTCATGGTTGTTATTTATTTAAAAGGTAAAATAAAAAACGCAGATTATGCAAATTGTTCCGTAGTCAGGAGGAATGTATTTTGTCAGAAAAATACGCCCTTCTACGTAGTGCTTTGCATAATCTGTGTTTCTGGTTTTATGAATATGTCTATATTTTATTTGTTGATCTTACTCCAGGTATCTTTAAGTGATACGGTACGGTTAAATACCAAGTGTTCAGGAGTAGAATCTTTGTCGACATTAAAGTATCCGATACGCTGGAACTGCAAGTAGTCAAGCGGTTTTGCATCTGCAAGGAACTTTTCTACATAACATTCCTTCAAAACTTTCAGCGAGTCTGGATTTATCATTTCCTGCATAGCTTCCAACGCTGAACAGTTCTTGGCTTCGCGGATAGCAGCCATTTCATCACGAGGATTTTCTACTTTCCACAAGCGGTCGTACAAGCGTACTTCTGCTTTCAAGCAATGATTGCAGCTTACCCAGTGCAGTGTACCTTTCACTTTACGGTTAGCTTCTGGCATTCCGCTCTTGGTATTCGGATCGTATTCGGCGTATACTTCTACGATGTTTCCGTTTTCGTCTTTCTTGCATCCGGTACATTTTACGATATATGCATTTTTCAGACGAACTTCCTGTCCCGGAGTCATACGGAAGAATTTTTTTGGAGCATCTTCCATAAAGTCTTCACGTTCCATCCATAATTCACGGCTGAACTCAATAGTATGAGTAGGAGAGTTCGGATCTTCCGGATTATTGATGGCTTCCATTTCTTCTACTTTTCCTTCCGGATAGTTAGTCAAGATCAGTTTTACCGGATTCAAAACAGCTGATACTCGTGTAGAACGTGCATTCAAGTCTTCACGAACAGCACTTTCCAGCAATGCGAAATCGTTCAAGGCATCGTAGGTAGTATAACCGATCTTATCGATAAACTTGCGGATAGATTCCGGAGAATATCCTCTGCGGCGGAATGCGCAAATAGTCGGCATACGAGGATCGTCCCAGCCGTTTACCAGTCCTTCTTTTACTAGAATCAGCAAGTTACGCTTACTCATCAGCGTGTAGCTCAAATTCAGCTTGTTGAACTCATACTGGTGAGGACGGTTATCGTCAAGATCTTTTCCGTCTTTTACCCAATCGACGAACAAGTCATACAACGGACGGTGTACGACAAACTCCAACGTACACAATGAGTGAGTTACTCCTTCGAAGAAATCGCTCTGTCCGTGTGCGAAATCGTACATAGGATATGCTTTCCATTTATCACCCGTACGGTGGTGAGGAGTTTTTACTACACGGTAGATAATAGGATCGCGGAAGTGCATATTAGGGTTGGCCATATCTATCTTGGCACGGAGCACCATTTTACCTTCCTCTATTTCGCCATTGTTCATTTTCTGGAACAATTCAAGGCTTTCCTCTATCGGTCGGTTACGGTATGGACTTTCTACTCCCGGTTGTGTAGGAGTTCCTTTTTGGGCTGCAATTTCTTCTGAAGTTTGTTCGTCTATATATGCTTTACCTTCCTTGATAAGACGGATGGCAAAGTCCCATAATTGCTGGAAATAGTCGGAAGCATAATATTCATTTCCCCACTGGTATCCCAACCACTGAATATCTTCTTTTATCGCTTCTACATATTCTACATCTTCTTTTGTAGGATTTGTATCGTCAAAACGCAAGTTGCATACTCCACCATATCGTTGGGCAATACCGAAGTCCATGCAAATAGCCTTAGCATGGCCAATGTGTAAATATCCGTTTGGCTCAGGCGGGAATCGGGTCTGTATTCTTCCTCCGTTTTTTCCCTCCTTTAAATCTTTTTCAACAATCTGCTCAATAAAGTTCAGGCTTTTCTTTTCAGAACTTTCCGTTACGTTCATTTCTGTCATAGCGTTTTCGTTTTACACTTTTACTTTTTTGCGTTTTCGCGCTTTTGTGTGCAAAAATAATGATTCTTTCCTGAACTACCTATAAAAGAGAGGTGATACTGTTTATTAAACTATAAAATAAATTCTTTTTTATAAGGTAGCAAATATGTATTATTTTTACAAAAGAGAGAAAAAAGGCTGCAAACTCTTTATTTTAAGAAAGATTTTATATCTTTGTCATACTATTGAGGAGGGGGAGTTTGACAGAATGTAAACAAAGAAAAACGATAAACATGTTTTAAGACATAGTTTTTTATTTGTTTAGTTCAAAAAAAGCCCTCATCTTTGTAGCGTTATCCTGAAAACAATCTTTTTACCTTAAAAAAAACTAATACCTATTGAAAACTTAAAAAAGCTTCTTTGTGAAAAGAGGCTTTTTTTATTGCCTTTTTGTGAACTTTCTAAAAGAATAATTTCTTATTTTTGAAAAACTTTTCTCAATATAATACAAGATACAGGAAATTCCAAAAAATAGAATATTATGGCTCAACCATTGGCTGAACGCATGCGTCCGAAGACATTGGACGACTATATAGGACAAAAACATTTGGTAGGAGAAGGGGCGGTGCTGAGAAGGATGATTGATTCCGGACGCATCTCTTCTTTTATTTTATGGGGGCCTCCGGGCGTGGGAAAGACAACGTTGGCACAGATTATTGCAAACCGCCTGGAAACTCCTTTTTATACATTGAGTGCAGTTACGTCGGGAGTGAAAGATGTACGTGATGTTATTGATAAGGCACGGAGCAATCGTTTTTTTTCGCAGCAGAGTCCCATTCTTTTTATCGATGAAATACATCGTTTCAGTAAATCGCAACAAGATTCGTTACTGGGAGCAGTAGAAACAGGAGTAGTTACCTTGATAGGGGCAACAACTGAAAATCCTTCATTTGAGGTAATCCGTCCCTTGCTTTCCCGTTGCCAGCTTTATGTATTGAAATCTCTTGAAAAAGATGACTTGCTTGAACTGTTGCATCATGCGATAACTACGGATGTTATTCTGAAAGAGAAACAAGTGGAATTGCGTGAAACAGATGCTATGCTACGTTATTCGGGAGGAGATGCCCGAAAACTGTTGAATATACTGGAGCTGGTAGTAGAAGCAGACGATAACGTACCTGTTGTGATAACAGATGATAAGGTTGTGGAGCGTTTGCAGCAGAATCCGCTGGCTTATGACAAAGATGGAGAAATGCACTACGACATTATTTCTGCTTTTATTAAGTCTATTCGAGGAAGCGATCCGGATGGGGCATTGTACTGGCTTGCACGTATGGTAGAGGGTGGGGAAGATCCTGCTTTTATTGCGCGCCGTCTTGTCATTTCTGCTTCCGAAGATATCGGTCTTGCTAATCCGAATGCATTGCTGCTTGCAAACGCAGCTTTCGATGCCGTGATGAAAATCGGTTGGCCGGAAGGAAGAATTCCGTTGGCTGAGGCTACAGTTTATCTGGCAACAAGTCCCAAAAGCAACTCTGCCTACGAAGGGATTAATTCTGCTCTTGAGCTGGTTCGTCAGACAGGGAATCTTCCGGTTCCGCTTCATTTGCGTAATGCTCCGACTAAGCTGATGAAGCAGTTAGGATATGGAAAGGAATATAAGTATGCTCATGCTTATAAGGGCAATTTTGTGAAACAACAGTTTTTACCCGATGAAGTATGTCATAATCGTCTTTGGCATGCACAGGAAAATCCTTCAGAAGCTAAATTAAAAGATCGTATGGTACAGTTGTGGGGCGATCGCTTTAAAGAATAAATTTAAGATATAGTTATGAAAATAGTTGTTTTAGATGCTTATACACTGAATCCGGGAGAAAGAAGGTGGGAGGAATTGGAAGAACTGGGAGAAGTCGTAGTGCACGATAGGACGGCTCAATTGGATGTGGTTCGGCGTGCAAAAGATGCGGAAGTTGTGTTGACTAATAAAACGATACTTGATGGATTTATTTTGAATTTATTGCCAAAGCTGAAGTATATAGGAGTTTTGGCAACAGGATATAATGTTGTTGATCTGGATGTGGCTCGCCAGCGTGGAATCGTTGTTACCAATATTCCTGCATATAGTACACAATCGGTTGCCCAGATGGCTATTGCGCATTTGTTGAATATTACACAACGAGTAGCTCATTATGCACATGAAGTGCATAATGGAGTATGGAGTGCACAGCCCGATTTTTGTTACTGGAATACACCATTGATAGAACTGGCCGGAAAGAAAATCGGGATTGTTGGTTTTGGAAATACAGGTCAGGCTACTGCGCAAATATATGGGGCATAGAACGAAGCGGTTTTTTCAATGGTCGGGAAAAATGGGCGAAAGGTTTTGAAAACCAAAGGGTTTAGGCATGATCGGGAAAATGGGCTGAATATTTCGAAGCGGTTTTTCTCTTTACATGGCTTACATCTGCTTTACGTTTGAGGGGCTTTTCTTCGGATATTCGGGGGATTGCTTTACATCGGGCTTGCAGATGGGGCTAAAACGGCCTGGAAGGGTTTTATTTTCGGCTGTGTGGCCGTTTTATGGCTGGGTTGATGGATTTTGTTATATGATGGTGTGAACGGCTGTGTGGCCGTTTTTTGTGCCTATTTTTAAAGATGTTGCCTTAAAATTCTTCTAAATAAGTATTATTTGGTATATTTGCAGCATAATAGAAACGAATATGGCAAAAGTGATTCATGTGCATTTGCTGCATAAAATAGACGGGACGAAGCAGAAAGATTGGTATTTCAGCAGTATATCGGCTGTTTATACGGTTCTGACGGCAGATCAGGTGGGGGCAACCAAGAATTACCTGCTTCATGCCGGGCTGTCTGGTAACGGCACAATATGCACGAAAAAGGCTATAATTAAGCAATCTACGCTCATCTCGGGTGGTAGTAAGGGAATGGTTAGAACGATATAATAGCGCCGTTAGAAAGGCTTGTAGGCGTTATTTCTTTGAATGCTGATTGGGGAGCTTATGGCTTCCTTTTTTTATGCCCCTACGGTTGGTTTTATTTGGTTAGGGGTTACTATTGGGGTTACTGTTAGGGGTTACTACTTCTTTAAGTTAGGGGTTACTTTAGGGGTTACTTTTTCAGTTCTCAGAGGGTACGCCCGAAATAGGAAACTATGTTATAAATGAAAGCAAGTGCCGTTTTTCTCTGTTTTCAGAGAGGAAAAACGACACTTGTTTGTGTGATATACCTTATTATAATAAAATAAATCCTTTGATTTACAGTGTATTTACGAGTTTGCTTCAGGTAAATTCCTTCAAAAGTGTGTGCGTGCGTCCTTTTTTAGCCTTCTGTAGGAGGCATGCGTGTACCACTTAGAAGAACTTGCTGATGCTTCCAATGACTTCAAAGACATTCATGATGCGTGATTTGTCGAATTCCTGCTCATCGTAGTCCTCTGTATTAATGGGAATGAAGCGCAACTTGCTTGGATCCGGCGACCTGCGCAGGATTTTGATGGTACGGATGGTGTCCAATACCACTGCATAGATTTCTCCATACTGGATGTCGTTGAGTGTGCATTGTCGCAGGGCGATGATGTCGCCATGGTTTATTTTGGGCTCCATGGAGTGGCCGGTGACATTGCACCAGAGGCTGGCTTTTTCGAATCCCCTTATTACGATGTTGGTGGCGGGTATGTTTACCTGAGAGTTGAACACCTCATCGAATCCCCCAATAAAGTCCACATCGTAGTATGGTGTGCCGACAGATGGGTTCATGGATGTGGTAGGCATGAACGAAGGATTGGCTTCGTCTATTGTTTTAATGCCGTTCAAATCATCTTTCAACATGCTTCCTGCACCAGTAAGCAACCATCCTGTTGAATATCGGGGATAATTTTCAACTATTATACTAAGCCATTTGGCTTGAATGTCGGTCCCGTTATTGATTGCTCTTGAAAGCACGCCTTTACTTGCGCCAATAGTTCTTTCCATGGCGCCAATAGTTATCCCCTCATTGGAGGCTATTTCTTGTATTCTTGATAAAATATTGCCCATAATTGAAAATTATCCCCGTTTTTATTTCGATGGTTGAAAATTATCACTATATTTGCAGCGTGTTTAAGATGTAAACAGCGCGCCAAATATACAAAAAAGGCGTGTGATTAGCGAATTTTAAGGATTAAAGAAAATGAAAGCAAAAGTAATTATAGCTCAAGCAACAGCTGAGACCGCCGAAGCTCTTTACGGACTGGTCAAGAAGATGGTAGATACAACAGCAATCAAGGCTTATCCCAGTGTGGATTATCAGGCAGTTTTCTTTTCAGCTGATAGATACGACTTAGACTTTGTAAAAAGAGTATTGGCGGATAAGTGCTTTTCTTTCAAAATTGAAGATGCAGAATAATACAATAAAATAAGTGAGTTTATGACACAGCAAGAATTTATGGAACGGACGGGGATAACCCCTACAGCAGAGGATTTTGATTACATCCATGCGGTTTATCTGAACACTTCGATGAACAAGGATGAGTTCTGCAAAGATTTCAAGAAACATGGGGACAGCCGGATTATCCGCGATGTCCATGTACGGGTGCTGAACTATGAGATGAAATGTGAACGGCAAAAGGAAGTTATCGGCAACCTGACCGACTTCCTGATTGGAAAGGCGCATGCGTATGACGATACCGATTTCCGCAAAGAAGCGGTAGGGCTGGTCGGTGAGATGGAAGTGGTGAAACGGACCATTGAATTGGGGCTTCCGCTTTGGGATGAAGACAGGATGGTTGTCCTTTCGATGATAGAAGAACAAGGCAAATAGATTGCCGGATAACTGGCAGCCCGGAAAGACGGGCAGGGGCGGCAGGCACGGCCGGAGAGTTGGTAAATCGAAATAAGAAAGCGTAGAAAGCCGTCGGGGTTCGATTCCCCGCGCCCCACGATATAAACTTTTAAAATTTAGAGTTATGGCAAAGAATTTCAATCCGAGAACAGCAGAGAGTCTGTTCAAACAGAAGTTGCGCACGATGATAGGCAGTACGGCACATACGCAGAATATTGCCGACCAGGCGATGGAGCTGGCTGGACAATTCATGACGGAGGATGAGATAAGCAACTCGGATGCCTACCGGGTGATAGAGAATGTGAGCTGTGTGTGTGAGGAAGCGATGCAGGTGCTGGTCGAAGAACTGCAGAAAGGGACACGCCTTCATGAAATACTGACGGGTGATTAGGAAATAGCGGAAGCCGTTGAAAACCTTTGAACGAACGATAACGATTAAAAAGTATGACGATATGAGAAAGCAGATTTTGACAGATAACGAGACCAAGACCTTCTTGATGAAGACATTCGGATGCAGCCGTCAGGCTGTGTGGCAAGCACTGAATTTTGTCCGTGACAGCGATCAGGCGCGCCGGATACGCACTCTTGCCCTGAAGCGAGGCGGCAAACTGACTGACGGGAACTTCATCCCGAACTGCGAAACCACCTTCGAGGAGTGCGAGAAGACCATGACCTGCACTTTCGGTCCCCGTGTAAAACTCGTGGTCCACAGAAAGACCAATGATGTGGATGTGTACGTGGACGGAAAACGGACTGAAACCTACCAATGTGAATTTGTATCGGATTTCATGCAGCTGCAGCACGAGACCCAACAGATGGCATCTGCCTTATAAATAGAAATGAAATGGAGTATTATGGAAAGATATTGTGCATATCCTACAATGACCTGACTTACGATGACCGACCGGTGATGGTGAACGGAAAGGCAGACTACAGCAGAAGCCGCACGCTGAAAGGAGTTCATCCTTCCACTCTTTCCGAAGAAGAACTTGCTCCCATCATGTCGATACCCAATTACAAGAAGTTAGCGGCAAAGGAGAAAATCAATGTAGTTCGATCCGGAAGAGGTCTGGGAGGTTACGTTTTGGTAGAAATAGCCACCATGCCCCTACGGTTTCAGGAAAGGATAAAACTAAAATACGGAGATATGAAAGAAGACGTAATAAGAAACTGGCTCGGCAGCCATTACCACATCGATGCGAAAGCCCGGGAATTTTACACCCGGTTCCGTTTTGACAACGGAGATGCACTGCCACCGGAACACATCCAAGAATATACGGTAAACGCTTCGGTAATTGAGGCAGTGATGCGTGCCATGGAGGATGCCACGTTTATGCGAAAGGCCATGAAGGCCGGGCCGGTGAACTGGGGCGAACTGGCAGGAGCCATCAGTTACTACCAAGCAGAGTTCGGACATACCTTGCCTGTCAGTTCCAACCGCTTCAAGAAGCGTGTGAATGACTTCAAGGCCAACGGCTATGAAAGCCTTATCAGCCGCAAGTTCATGAACCAGAACCGCCGGAAAGTGACCTATGACATTGAACGCCTGCTGCTGAGCATCGATGCCCAACCGGAGCAGCCCTTCAATACCACCGTGTGGGAACAGTACAATCTATTTGTGCAAGGAGAACTGGAGCTATATGACCCCGAAACCGGCGAGGTGTTGAATCCGGCAGGCTTTACCGACAAGGATGGAAATCCGCTGGTATTGAGCCCGGCCACAGTAGCCAACTACCTGAACAACCCCAAGAACAAGGCCCTTCGCGGTAAGCTGCACATGAGCCAATGGGATTTCAACAATGCCTACCGTCCTTATCATCTGCGCAGCATCGGTGAATATTCCTTGAGTAAGGTTTCTCTTGACGACCGCGACCTGCCGCGCCCAATGAAGGATGGCAACCGAGTGAAAGCCTATTATGCCTACGATGTGGTGAGCGGTGCTGTGGTGGGATATGCCTACAACCGGTACAAGACTACCGAGTTATTTTTAGACTGCATGCGAAACATGTTCCAGACCCTGGACCGGAACGGCATGTATATCCCCGCCGAGTTAGAAGTGGAACACCACCTGGTAAGCGACTTTGCCGACGGATTGATGCAAGCCGGTACCGTCTTCCCCCTGATCCGCTGGTGTAACCCCGGGAACTCGCGTGAAAAACGTGCCGAGCACAAGAACCGCGAAAAGAAATACGGTGTGGAGAAACGCACGCAGGTAGGTATCGGCCGATGGTATGCCAAGCTGGAGGCCAACCGCCCGAAGGAAGAAAAGGTGTATGACGAAAAGAACAACACCTACAAGGTGAAGACCTATAGTTATGAAGAATTGGTAGCCGATGATATACGCGCCATTGAGACCTTCAACGCACAGCCTCACCCCAACCAAAAGCGCTATCCGGGCATGAGCCGTTGGGATGTGCTTTGCGCCCATCAGAACCCGAACCTTGCACCTTGGGACAAGGCCGTTCTTTACCGGTTCATCGGACAGCACACCGAAACAACCATCCGGCAGAACACCTACTGCACGGTGATGTACAACCAATACGGACTGCCCAGCCCGGAAATCATCGAAAAGCTGGAGCCGAGGAACTACAAGGTAGATGCCTATTATCTGCCCGATGCCGACGGAACCATCAACGAGGTATATATCTACCAGAACGGACGATATATCGCCACCTGCAAGCCCGTAGCCCGTTACAATGAGAATACAGCCGAGCAGACCGAGTACGACAAGGCAGCCTATACCGAACAGTCCAAGTATGTAGCTCAATTCGACAAGATGATGAAGGACGGCAAGATCAAGCGTGTGGGCATCCTTGCCAAAGAGGAAGCAAAGCTGATAACAGAGGTACAGGCGGAAGCCGTTCCCCTTCCTGCACAAGCCGAGGAAGAAGATTACTCAGCCTATATGGACATCAGTGCCTTCGAGCATGATGCAGTAGCCAAGATATAATTAACGACGTTAGAACGAATTTAAAACAGCATTCAAATGGAAATAACAAATGAAGTAAAGCAACGTATTGTGGCAGCGATAGCCGCCGACCGTGAAAATTATCCCAGTGACAACCGCCATGCCACGGCACTGGGCATAGCCCCCAGCGTTTACAATGCCATCAAGCGGGGCAATTATGAAAAGCAGGTCAGTGATGCCAACTGGGTAGGTATAGCCCGAAGATTAGGCGTGCAACTGCGTACAGAAATACCTTGGCTGGCAGCACAGACCCCGACCTACGTGTTTGTGAGCAAGCAGCTGGAAGTGTGCCAGGGAAGCGGGCTGAGTGCCATCCTGTGCGATATGCCCAATATCGGCAAGACCTTTACAGCGAAAGCTTACGTGAAGCAGCACAAGCACGCCGTATATGTGGACTGCAGCCAGGTGAAGACCAAACTGAAGCTGATACGCTACATTGCCAAGGAATTCGGTGTGACCAGCAACGGACGCTATAGCGACGTGTATGAGGATCTGGTGGCCTACCTGCGCACGATTGATACGCCCCTGGTTATCCTGGATGAAGCCGGGGACCTGCAGTATGAAGCCTTCCTGGAGTTAAAGGCGCTTTGGAACGCTACGGAACGCTGCTGTGCCTGGTATATGATGGGTGCCGACGGATTAAAGGAGAAGATCAACCGCGCCATCGAAGGCAAGAAGGTGGGCTATACCGAAATGTTGAGCCGCTACGGTGACTCCTACAGCAAGGTGACCCCGGACGATGCGCAGGAACGCGAAAAGTTTCTGAAGGCACAGGCTGCCATCGTCGCAAAAATCAATGCCCCGGACGGTGCCGACATTGCCAAGATTGTTCATAGCACCGGAGGCGGCTTGCGGCGCGTATATACCGAAATCGAAAAATTAAGGAGGATGCAGGCATGATAAGCAAGATAGAAATGCAAGCGATGGATGCTGTTATCGGTATCCATCGCGAGATGAGAAAAGCGAATGAGATAGACTGGGAACAGCGCAGATATGAAATTGCCAAAAGCATGCTTCCGGTAGTAAGAAGCAATTCATCAGGTATAATGTCTATAAAACAAGTTGCCAGACTTGCTGTGGACTATGCTGATGCTCTTATTGAAGAATTGAAAGGAGGTAACCGTGAAACTGAAGAGAGCCTACAGTCCCGGTGAGGTGCTGAACATGAAGATTCCCCGGTTCGAGTTTTCCGGGGACTGGCAAACCTCGATAGGCAACCCGGCCAAGAGCGGCGTGTGGATTATTTGGGGAGCCAGCGGAAACGGTAAGAGCAGCTTTGTGATGCAGCTGGCCAAGTACCTGTGTAGCTTCGGACGCGTAATTTATGACAGTTTGGAAGAAAGTACCGGTTTGTCGTTCCAGATGAGCCTGAAACGGCACAAGATGGGTGAAGTGAAAAAGAAGCTGATTATCCTTGACCGGGAACCGATGGAGCAATTGGAGGAACGGTTACGGCGCAGAGGCAGTCCCGGAATCGTGATTATCGACAGCTTCCAATACAGCGGCTTGAACTACAAAACCTACAAGGAGTTCAAGGAACGTCATCCCAAGAAACTGTTTATCTTCATCAGCCATGCCGAGGGGCTTCATCCGGCAGGTAGAAGCGCCCGCAAGGTGGAATATGATGCCGATGTGAAAATCATGGTAAGCTGTTTCAAAGCCTGGTGCAAAAGCCGCTTTATGGAGCGGCCCGGTGAGCCCTACGTGATATGGGAAGAAGGTGCTGCCAAAACATTGAAGGACGATAATATGGAGGATTATTTGAATGATGGAATGGGAGAATAAGCTGTACCAGATACTCCTGAAAGAACAGGAAGCGGAGGCCGTGGTGGACGATTGGGTAGAACGTAACATACAAAGCGACCTCCGTCTGCGCAGGGCCAAGACAAAGGGACACGTAGTGATAGAAACCAGGGATGTGATGTTTGCTCGGAATATTCAGGTATGGCATCCATCCTGCCAAATAAACATTAAAGATTTGAAGTGATGGAAAAGAAAGAAGAAAAGAAAGTGTGCTGCATCTGCGGCAAAGAGTATGAGGGCTACGGATACAATCCGTTCCCGGTGAAAGAAGAAGGCTGCTGCTGCCAATCGTGCAACTACAGTGTGGTGGTTCCGGAACGGTGGGAACGACACAAGGCTTTTCAACGTGGTGAAGCGACCGGTGCCGGGAAAGTGTACATCAGCGGAGCCATCGCGCACTATGATATGAATGAGCGCAAGGAAGCCTTCAGCCGTGCCGAGGAGAAACTGATGGCACAAGGCTATGATCCTGTAAACCCTTTCAGGAACGGATTGCCGGATGAAGCTCATTGGAGAGCCCACATGCGGGCCGACATTGCCCTGTTGCTGGCTTGTGACTATATCTACATGCTGAAGGACTGGGAACTGAGCAAGGGAGCCAAACTGGAGCTTGACGTAGCCAGTTCGTGTGGCATTAAAGTATTGTTTGAATAACCTTTTAATAGTGAATGTATGGAAGAAAAACAGAAAGTTCAGGTCGTATTTGAATTTGACCGTTCCGAGTATGACGCGTATCTCTTTTTGATGAATCAAAAGAAGACGAAAGAGGTAGAGCAAATATGGAACACCATGAGCGGTGAGCCTGTGGTTGCGGATATTGATTTGTTTGAAGAGGACAGCCAGTCTGTAAAACTTATGATGATAAGTTTGGCAATTCTTTCAGTGGAGAAAAAAGTGAAAGGATGATATGGCACAGGAAGTAACCAATTTCGCCCGGTTCTATGCATTGTTCAACAAACTGCCTTATCAGGGCGATCGGGAGGAATTCAAAAAACAAATCGTGCTGCAGTACACGTGGAACCGGACAGACAGTCTGAAGGAAATGACGGCCAAGGAGTATGAAGTTTGTTGTACTGCTCTGGAGAAACTGAGCGGACAAGACGAATGGCGGCAGAAACTTCGCGAGGAACTGCGACGGAAACGCAGCGTCTGCCTGAAGCTGATGCAACAGTTGGGTATAGACACCACCGACTGGAACCGGGTGAACGAATTCTGCAACAACCCCCGGATAGCCGGCAAGCCCTTTGTTCAGGTTAGTACAGCCGAGCTGGAACAACTGGCCATCAAACTGCGGGCTATCCAACGAAAAGGAGGTTTAACCGATAAATAGAGCAATATGGATAAAAAAGCACATGAAGCGCTTGAGCGCATAAGAAAAGACGTGACCCTTACGACATCCGATATGGAGAACCAGGATGCAGCGGAGTTTTTCAACGAACTGGCCGACTGGGCGTATGCCAATGGGGAGGCCATGCTGATAGACGATGAACCGGAAAAGCAGGATGATTATGAGGATAGATGACCAAGACAAGCTGATAAAAGCGGGGTTCTGTATAATACGAAAGGATGATTATCCAGGCCCGAGGATAAAGATGTGTACCGGCATAAACGGTGGCTGGAAGACATACAAGAAGTTTGAAACCAAAGCAGAAAGAGACAGGACATTCGCTTTGCTGCTGAAGGATGACAAAGTAATAGCTGATTAACAACTAAAATGATTTAAAATGGAAAAGAACAATCAAAGTGTGGACATCAAGTCCCTGAGTAAAGAACAGCGAGCAGCCCTCATGGCCCAGCTGCAGCAAGAAGAGAAAGAAGACCGCATCGCCCGTCGTGAAACTTACGAGGCATTACGCGGTGAGTTTATGCACGAAGTAAAGACCAACGTTCTTGAGATGGTGAATGCCGTGACCGGGTTCCGCGGATGGCTGGAAAAAGAAGCCGATGCCTTTACCAAGGTGATGAAGGAATACGGCCAGGTGAAAAGCGACGAACAGCGCAGCTATACCATTACGGACGGAGACTTCCGTCTGGAAGTGAAAAGCAACAAGGTGAAAGGCTTCGATGAACGAGCCGACATGGCAGCCGACCGTCTGATTGACTATTTGAAGCGCTACATGCAGAACAGCGAGAAAGGTTCTGATGATCCGATGTATCAGATGGCCATGACCCTGCTGGAGCGCAACAAGATGGGCGACCTGGACTACAAGAGCATTTCAAAGCTGTATGAACTGGAAGATAAGTTCGATGAAGAGTATGCAGACATCATGCGCCTGTTCAAGGAAGCTAATGTAGTGCAGCGCAATGCCACCAACTACTACTTCAGCCGCCGCAACCCTGAAAACGGCGTATGGACCCGCATTGAACCCAGTTTCTGCCGTTTGTAGCCGAAACCCGTTAACCCTATAAACAGAAAGCGCCGCAGTTGTTATAATTGCGGCGCTTTTGTTCTTAAAATAGATGGAAATCAGTTATTTTTGTAAGAGAAATAAAATGTATGGGCAAAGGACGGGATAAAGAACTGATCAAGCTGCGTGACGAGGCACTATGCCGTCGTTACTACTATTGGACAGAAATACAGCGGTTGCGGTTCGACGATGCTTTAAAAGTGTTGTCGGAGCGCGAATTCTTTATATCCGAGGAACGTATCATGACCATCATCCGCCGGAAATCACGTGAGGGAACAGACTACAATCTGAAGCCTGTTCCCAAGGTGAAAGCCCCCCGTCTGACTGCCGCCCAGCTGGAACTATTCCCCATAAGATGACGGCATGGCCGATTCATCGTGCAGTGTGAATGAGAACGTCATTTCATAGACCTTGATGTAATGCGGCATGGCATACGAACGGCTTTTCTCGCGTACCAGCGGCGAAGCGTTGTCCGTGCATTGCAGACACTGCAGCGACTTGTATAATTTCTTGGCCAGCTGCTGCCTTTCCCTCACCTTGTCATACGTGCCGGATGCGTAGCTTGTATCGTCGTAACAATCGATGGCCAGCCGGACGGTCAGTGCGGATTCGCTTTTCTGTGCCCCGTATCCGAGGTCGTGCCAGTCGGAGTTTGTATTTCCGATTAATACACAAGGGAAAGTGACCGGGTACTGGTCTTCTTCTGCTCCCATTTCCAATTGTCCGTAGTCCTCGTCGATGAGAGAGAGTTCCGGCATTTCCTGTGCAATCTGTTCCATGATTGCGATAAAAATTTCGTCCATATCGTTATTGGTTTAAAATGTTGGTAATTTCCTGGTCCACCTTTTCCCGGATACGCCGGTTCAATTCTTCGCTTTCGCCCATGAACTGGCGCTGCGGGATGCGGATGTGCAGTTTCTTTTTTTGGGTAAGCGCCATGTTCCTCCAGAACTGTGCCTGCGGATTCAGTTCCTTCGGCTTGGAACGTCGTTTGACGCGTTTCTTTTGCCCTGTGCCGGCTTTTTTTCTTTTTCCCGAAGCCTTGTAGAACTTGGCCCATGCAAAGCGCCTCATGCGGTCTGTGACGGTGACATCGATTTCCCCGCCCCAGTTGTTGATGGGTGCATAGACCACCTCGTTGAATACCCTTACCCGGTAGTCTGCAGGTGTATATCCGACCGATTTGAACAGATGTTTCCTGCCGGAGAGCAGCGTTCCATAATTGCTGGCGGCATCGGAACCTCCCGAGGACAGCCGTTTGGCTTTGGGCCAAGGGTGAAGACCGCCATTGACAAATCCACCCTGCCGGAAGTTATCCTGAAAATGGTCTTTGGCCATTCGTCCTACCATGACTGGCATTTTGCGGCGCATCATACTGTCCAGCCTGTCACGTTTCCGCTTTATCATTTCCGTAAAATCTTTTATGTCCATAATCATCAGTAATTCAAGAATAATTTATAACTTTGCAACCGAGGCTTCCAATATGCCTTTTATGCGTTATGAATATACCGGAACAAGTAAAGAACGAGGCCCGTGTACTTATTGAGCAATACGGTGACACCTTCGAATACCTTGGTATTTATGAAGGCCAGGAAGCCTATGTGTTCAAGTTTCCGGGGGACTCCTGTACCGGTTATCCTTTCGTCTATCTGTATGACGGTAAAGACGCAACCGAAATAACCGGTCCGTTATCCCTTGACGTTATCGATTCATGTATCGAAAATATCGAGGAAGGAGACATCGAATAGCTTATTGTCAATTCTCAGGACTCCCCTGCAGTTGTGGGAAGTCGCAGCTCCTATTTCACATAAATATTTTACGTCTTTCCATTCCATTCCTGAACCGGCAGAATTATCGCTTTGGGGTTCGATATACCTTAGTTCACCATCCGCAAACCGTTGCAGGATTGTAGCATGCCCGCCCCCGCTTTTCCAGCCGATGCACAATTCATATACGCCTTCTTCCTTACATACCTCATTGAAATACTCCATGTACCTTTTAGGGGTCATTTTCAGGTATCCTTTGTGCGCAAGCCAGCTGTTTATACTTATATGTTGCGCCGGAGTACCGTCGGTGTTTTTCCAGACTTCAAAAGCACGTCCATTACTCAGATATTCAAGTTTAGACCCTGCGACATTGCCTTTGGCGGTAATATCCCATCCACGTAATCGTAAAGCGTATGCCGGTGCGCAAGTCTGGCAGTTGATACTGTATGGAGTATCCCGTTTTTTATCGTAATCGCTGTTCTTCCGGTATCTGTTTCCCCTTTTATCGCGGTATATTCCTTTGGAATCCAAAATATACTCTTCCACATGTTTGGGATTTGCATTCTGTTTGTCCGCCTTATCCACATCCATAGGTTTTCCTTTTTTGATTTTAAGAGCCTTTTCCATTTCGAGGTTGTTCCGGGCAATGGCCATTTTTTCCTCCCCGGTAAGGTAGTCCGGCATTTCCGCAATCATCTCGTCAATACGGGCCATAAGTTTATCCACCGCTTTTTGGGCACCCTTGTGGGCTTCTGCCTGATATGGATGATTGTCGGAAAACAGTTTGCCGTCCGTTCCCGGATTGTTATCCAGTCCGGGCTGGGGCTTGTTCTTGTCGTCTTCGTCCGGAAGTGGTGTCGGCTCCTCGTCGGTGGCAGTGAGGTCGCACTTGCAGTTCCACCGGTCGCCCGGTCGGTGGATGTTCCAGAACGTGTCATCAATCGGCCGGATGGTATTCCAGAACGGGCGGTGGTCAGCCCCCGGATGAATGGAGGTGGACGGTAGCCATTTGAGGTTGGGCAGAATATCGCGTTCGCGCAGGAACTGTTGCCAGTCAGCCGCCTGATGCGCCCGGATGACCGCCGTATCATACTCCGTCCGCAGCCAGTGACGAACCTGATGGGAAGCAATGGGCAAGACTTCCTGTACCCATTTGTCGAACGGTTTTAAAATGCCGTTTGAATCCAATAAAAGTCGTGCCATGTCATTCTGCATACGATGTACCTTGAATGCCGAGAATACGGCATTGTTCCGGAGTATGGCATTTCTGAAATCCTCGTCCGGAGTAATGGCCTTGGATTTGCTGAACCCTTCCTTTGCCGCCTTGTCCATCTTTGCCCATATTTCATTGAACAGGTTGATTTCGATTTCGGTTGCCGGATGAAAGTCCCTGCTGTATATGTTCAGCAAGGCACGCCGCAGCACCTCTTCGGAGAAGTCAAACTCCATGGAGATGCTGCCATTATCAGCCGCATACAGTCTGTCGACTACCAGTCTAAAGCTGCCCCGTCTGCCGGGGCTTTCACGAAAAAACCTTTGAGCCAGTTCCGGAAGTTTCTTTTCTGTTTCGGTGTCGGTTCATCATCCCGTCCCTTATTCGCTGGCTCCGGCTCCTTCTTCGGGCTTGGAATCTGGTCGGCTTGTTCAGCCGTCTTTTGTTCCGCCTTCAGCTGCTCGTAATTGGCCGGTTTGTCGATACCGAATTCCTCATAGAGATAGTCGTCGTCGATGGGGATGTTGAAGTTCTTCTTCAGCTGCGTGAGGATGGATATTTTGGTACCGGCATCCGTTTCCTTCGGTTCGGGGAAACAGAACGTACCCCCTTCGGTGTTGATGCCCATGCGCAGCAGAATGTCCGTCATGTCGTAATTCAGCACGTTGAGCACGTACTTCCGGTCGGCCTCCAGTACCTTGTCCTCTACTTTCTTATGAACCGTACCCAAAGCCTGCGTGCCTTTTTCGGACGATTCGGTGGTCAGCGTATTGCCCAGTATCAGTTTGGAAATTTCGTTGTTGCACCGCTCGCAGAGGCGTTCATAGACATCGGCAGACCCTGTTTTGTTTCCGGCTTCCGTGAGTTTGAGTTCCGTGTCCTTGGCATGGAAGAACTGCGCCAGACTTCCGGCATTGGCCGCATCCTCCATGGCCCGCTGGCGTGACTCGTCGTCGTCGGAATCATAGATATATTCCTGGATAGGCATGCCGAATACCTCGGAGAACTGTGCCCAGTCGCCCGTAGTGTTACGTTTGTAGATGACCCAAGGTGCAGCCTTGGCCAACAGCCCCAAATCGGACGGTGAACCCACAAACAGCAGGTCGGTATATTCATTCCAGGAATGGCCGGTAATGTCCGTCTGGTGGCGCAGGATGAGTTCCCTGACCGGATCCACATGCTTGCGTGGTACCAGGTCATAATCCACCCACTCCTGCAGCTTGTAGAACTGGCAGAGCGAGAAGCCCCAGAATTTCGCATCAAGGATGTCACCCACCAGCCGGTTGAACCAGGGCGACTGTATCTGTTCGTTGATTTTATCGTCGGGCTTCCCGTCCACCCGGAATTCCATGTTGGAGCACAGCACGGCATTCTTTCGCTTTTCGAGCACACAGGAAAGGTGGGTATCCATCAGAATGTCCTCGTAGAGGTCATAAAGTTTGTAACGTCGCGAGAAATCGACATTCTCGGCCACCCTTACGGCTGCCATGTAGTCGGAAATGTCCAGCCCGAAGCGTTTGGGCTGTGTGAGCACAATCACATTCGGTCTCTTTTGTCCCGGCAACGTGAAGTTTCCCCCTACGGTGATGATGCCGGCTTTGTTGTTTTTTCTGTTTTTCTTTTTCATGATGCTTGCTTTTTACCAGTGGTTCGTTCGTTTGCGGTTGCTTTGAATGCGGAAATCCGACCTGCCCGCCCTTTGTTCCTCGGGCAGCAGCGGAGCCCCTTCGATTGAAATGTCCTCGTCGGCCACCGCCTTCATCCATTCCACCGCCCGTTCGTAACGATCCTTGCGTACCTGGGAAAGTTTCTGCGGGTTGTGGATGCAGAAGATGTGATAGACCGCCATGTCGATGACCATCATCAGCACGAGCTGGTTACGGTTCTCGCCGGTGGCTGCAAAAATCTTGTTGCAGTCGTAGCGTTTGCCCAGATAACACCGCATTTCGGCAATGGCCCTGTCCTCGCAAACCTCAATGACCGTTTCGTCTTCGCGAACCAGTGCGTCGAGGATGTCTCGGTGGATGCTCGCATCGTAATCGGTAAGTTCAACAAATTTGCTCATAGTCCTATTGTTTTAGAGTTGTCATAATCTTTTCTTATTCCGTTTTCTTACATCCTTCCGTGATCGGAATACGGGCGGTTCAATGCGCCTGATCAGTTCGTCAATGATACGGTTCGCCCCTTCGACCGCATCCGGTCCGTCGGCCGGATAGCGCATGGCCAGGGTGAACAACTTGAACTGATCCTCCAGTTCCTTCATGTGCGGATTGTCCCGTTCAGCCTCGTTGAGGATGAGGTTCCCCTCGCGGTTGAGCGGTTCAAGGTTGGCCTCGATGCGCGTAGCCTTGTCCGTCTTCTTCTCCTCGTCGCCCCGGATGAACAGCGCAATCTTCTGTTCGCGGCGTACTTTTGCCACCAGCGGTTTGAACACCTGTTGGAAGAAAGGGTCCTGCAGCTTGTTGTTCTCCATGTAGCAATAGACATTGGTCTTGCCCCCGACAAATTCAAGCATCCGGACATACCAGTCAATGAACTCCGCATTGAGCGCCTGTGCCAGGAAAGTCTTGATGACGTAAAGCCTGCCACCCAATTTGCCACAGAGCGAAACCGTCTTGAAGGATTTGCCTTTCTTACCCTTGCTTTCGCCCGGTGCCGGGTCGCCATACACCACGAGGAACTTGAATTTGGAGAGTGCCGGAACCTTGCCGTATGCAATGTTTTCGAATACCTCTCCCACGGAAATCGGGTTGTTGAAATATTCTCCCTGTGCCGCCTTTTTGGATATTTTGGACAGTGTGCGGTCGATGTCCTCTTCCGAGTTCTTTTCCGGCCATGTGGAAAAACCGTTTTTGTCGCGGATGTTCACGATGTCCCAGGAGTCGGCCATTTCGCCCGCCCTCACCACGCAGCAGTCCTTGGCGATGATGTTTCCGCAGAAGATGACCAGTGTAGGTTCGGAAATGGACCTTGTGGGATACAGCGCATTTTCCCACCAGTCCCAGCGCTTCTGGATGATGTCCGGGTTCTTGGTATCCTCGTCCGTATCAAAGTCATCGACCAGCAGTACGTCGGGACGTATGGCCTCGTTTCGCGAACCACGCGGAGATTGTCCGGCACCCAGTGCGCGGAAAGAGACCTTCCCTTTGGTGGTGAATTCATCCTCGGTCCATGAGCCCGGCAGTTCCTGTTTGCCGTAGTATGCCATGATGCGTCCGTTGGCTTCGAGATTGGTCCGGTAGGGATCGAGCAGGCGCACCGCATTGTCCTTGCTGTTGGAGGTCAGAATCACATTCTTTTTGCGTCCGGTAAGCGTGAGATTCATGACGATGAACATGGTGACGGTGGATTTGGCCAGCTCACGGCTCCAAGAAAGCACCTCAAACCATTCATCGTGTGCAATGATCCGCCGGATAGCCTTTTTCTGGAAGTCGGCAAATTCATATTTGACATAATTCGGAAAAAAGAACTTGATCCATTCTATGGGATGTTTCTCAAGATATTCCCGGTGTTTTTCCCGTTCGGCTGCCGTCATGTTCCTATCGACCGGTGTAGCCCTTGCGATGTCTTCTTTGTACTTCTCCCAATCGAGGAGAGCGAGTCTGTCAGTCTGTTTCATTGTCTATCCCTTTATAATTTGTCTTTAATGTACGCATCGGCCAGGCGTGTAATTTCCTTTGCCTTTTCGAGGTCGGCCGCCCGTACCCAGTCGATGAGCCCGGTGAGGACACTGATGATGTCGGCAATGCCCACTTCCTGCTCCATGTTGCGTATGGCCGCCGACAGTTTCCCGAGGATGTCAGCCTCCTTGGATGAGGGGAACCGTTCCCCTTCGGGCCGTTCGGCGATGGCCTTGTTTATTTCGGCCACCTGCCGGTAGAGGTTAGCCACCTGTTCCTGCCTTGTGAGCGTAAGCCCCACCTTCTGTTCCTCCCACTTCCCGGCCCGTACCCAGTTGGACACGGACACCCGTGACACGCCCACCCGGTCGGCGATTTCCTGCTGTGTGAGGTTTTCCTTGAGGTACAAAGTTTTTGCCCATTCCTTTTTCTGGGCATTCGTCAAATCTGCCATAAATCGTCCTTTTTAGTTGTAAATCACGTTACAAAATTGCATGAAAAAGCGGGGTTTGTAAAAGCGCGTACGCATGATGACGGGTTACAGCGTTATGATAACGCCAGAAAACGTTATGATGCGGACGCGGTTTCTTGGTGCCATGGGAATGTTCTATTTTCGCACCATCGAAAGGCGGGGAAACCGCTGGTAAAGACATGACGATGAGCAGATTTTTCAATATTACAACGAGTGACGACGGCACCAGTACGATATTCCTGTACGGGGACATCGGAGACTATACGGAGGTGCAAAGCGGGCGCATAGCCCAGGAACTGATGGAAGCCGAACGCGTGAGCCGACGCATCCATGTGCGTATCAACAGCAACGGCGGGGAAGTGTACAGCGGCATTGCGATATTCAACGCCCTGCGCCATAGCCAGGCCGACATCCGCATTTATGTGGATGGCATAGCCGCCAGCATGGCCAGTGTGATAGCCCTTTGCGGCAAGCCCGTAGAAATGAGCAAATATGCCCGTCTGATGCTGCACAGTGTGAGCGGCGGGTGTTACGGCAACAAGCAGGACCTGCAGCGTTGCATGGAAGAGATAGAAAGCCTGGAAGGCAGCTTGAGTGAAATCTATGCCGAGCGGCTGGGCATGAGCAAGGAAGAAGTGAAACAGACCTATTTTGACGGCGAGGACCATTGGCTGACCGCCAAGGAAGCCCTGGACCTTGGTTTCATAGACGACATCTATGATGCAGACCCCGTGCCGGCAGACAGTACACCGGCGCAGATATATACTTTATTCAATAACCGGCTCGTTGAGCCACAAAAAAACAGAGAAGACATGAATCTGGAAGACGTAAAGAAACGCCCGCGCTTCAAGGACTGCGCGAGTGATGCGGATGTGTTCCGCCTGATGGACCAACTGGAGGAAGAGGCAGGCAAGGTACCTATCCTTACGAAAGAGAACACCGACCTGAAGGCCAAGGTGAAGACCTACGAAGACAAGGCTGAAGCCGAAGACCTTGCCGCCCGCAAGCAGCTGCTTGACGCAGCCGAGCAGGACGGTCGCATTGATGCGACTACCCGCCCCATCTACGAAAACCTTTTGGCCAATGACCGCGAGAACGGCGAAAAGGCCCTGGCCCAACTGCCGGTAAAGCGCCGTGTGATGGAAGACCTGCATCTGGAACCGAATGGTGAAGAAAGCCCCTGGAACAGGCGTATGCGAGAAATTAAGGACAAACGTAAAAAGTGATTGAACTATGGCAATAATTGTAAGAAACACGAATTACAGCGGCGAGGTACTGGAACAGTTGCTGACGCTTGCCGCTACGAGCAATGAGATTGTGGAAAAGGGGCTGATCATGGTGATTCCCGGTGTGGAGAAGAAAATCAGCCTGCCGCGCCTGAAGACCGGCAAGATGCTCCAGAAGCGCAAGGAGAACCCCGGCGTGGAGGATTCGAAGGGCAACTTCAACTACGACGAAAAGAGTCTTGACCCGGTGGACTTCATGGCCTTTACGGTGTTTAACCCCCGCACGTTCGAGAACATCTGGCGCAAATGGCAGCCGAAGGGCAACCTGGTATTCTCGGAACTTCCGCCCGAAGCGCAGAACGCCCTGCTTGCCGAGTTGGCCAAGCGGGTACAGTTTGAACTGGGTGACCACTATGTGAACGGTGAATATGGGGATGATGACGACCACTTGTTTAACGGCATCCTGACCCAGATGGCCAAGGATACTGAGGTGATTGTGGTGGACAGCGCAGAATCGACCATGCTGGGCAGACTGAAAGCCATGCGTGCGAAGATTCCCGTGGCCATCCGCAACAACCCGGACCTCCGCATTCTGATGAGCGTGAACGACTTTGACAAGTATGATGACGAGCTGACCCAGCGCGAGTCCAAGAACACGAGCGAAACCGATGTGAATGCCCGTCGCTACAAGGGCATTACCATTGAGACGCTTGCGGCCTGGCCCGATGATCTGATTGTGTGCACCCTCTGTTCGCCCGATGCCGGCGGCAACCTGTTTGCGGCTGTGAACCTGCAGGACGATGAAGACGTGATTCAGATTGACAAGATCTCGAACGCGAGCGAACTGTACTTCTTCAAGATGCTGATGAAGGCTGACACGAACATTGCCTTCGGTGAAGAAGTGGTGGTGCTGGACAAGCGAAGCAACCCCGTGTTCAAGGCGAGCGAGAAGAAGATTTCAGTTGACCCTGCCAGTGTGACCCTTGAGGCAACCGGTGGCAGTGAAGAAGTGACCGTGACCGCCAGCGGAGAATATGAGATAGGCAGTGCCCCTGCCGGCTTCAAGGTGGAAGCGACGGATAAAGGCGTGAAGATTTCGGCCGGTGCAAACAGTGGCAGTCAGAAAACCGGTACACTGACCCTTACGCTCAATGCCGACCGCAGCAAGACGGCCAAGATTACCATTACCCAAAACCAGAAAGGATAAGATGGTATGGCAAAATTGAAGTATCTGGTAATTCACTGTACGGCAACCCCGGAGGGGCGTGAGGTATCATCGGCGGACATCCGGAAGTGGCACACTTCGCCCGTAAGCCAGGGTGGCAGAGGTTGGAAACAGGTGGGCTACACCGACCTGTTCCACCTGCAGGGCGGTGTGGAACGCTTGGTGAACAACAACGAGGATGCGCAGGTGGATCCCTGGGAAGTGACCAACGGAGCCAAGGGGTACAACAGCGTGAGCCGCCACATTGTGTATGCCGGCGGTGTGGCCAAGGACGGCAAGACCCCGAAGGACACCCGCACCGGCTGCCAGAAAAAGGCACTGGAGAAGTATGTGAAGGACTTCCATCGCAGATTCCCGGATGTGCGCATTGTGGGACACAACGAGCTGGCGGCCAAAGCCTGCCCCAGTTTCGATGTACAGAAATGGCTGAAAGAAATAGGTATTAACCAATAATAAAAGAAGCAATCAATGAAACGAATTATGCTGTTTATGATGCTGATGCTGGGAACAGTATCGGCTGTGATGGCCCAAGGGGCCGATGTTCCGGCAACGGACTATGACGCAATGATTGGCACCTTTGCCGGTTTCGTCGGCGGTGTGGTGGTGCTTACTGAAGGGTTGAAAGGTTTGTTCCCCAACATGAAAGGCTGGGTGACGCAGCTGGTGAGCTGGTGTGTGGGCTTGGTGTGCGCGATGCTACTGTGGTGGCTTGATGCCGGATTTGTGAGTGATGTGAGCTGGGACATTGCCTTGCTCTATGGTTTTGGTGCCTCACTTGTAGCCAATGGGGTAGCCGACACGGGACTGGTGCAATGGGTTATCGGACTATTCCGAAAGAAACGCGAGGAAGCAGAATAAAAGGTTGACTGACTAAAAAACGGGTGGTATGGACTTTAGCGAGATCATGAACATTATTCTTAGCGGCGGCCTTGTGGGCACTGCAGCAGCCATCGGTTCCCTGCGTGCTACGGTGAGGAAAGCGAAAGCGGAAGCGATGAAAGCCGAAGCCGACGCAGAGGGTGTGCGTGTGGATAACGCAGAACATGCCACCCGCGTTTTGGTGAGCAATATTGTGGTACCCTTAAAAGAAGAACTGAATGCAACAAGAAAAGACCTGCAGGCCAACAAGCGCGAAATGGCGCGACTGCGCAAGGCCATTGACACTGCCAACAGTTGCCGCCATCATGATGACTGTCCTGTGCTTGGCGGGCTGCGCAAGCAGCAGGAAGAGCACGACGGTGGAGAAGATACAGACGGAATCGGCAAGCACCGACAGCGCGAGCGGAAGCCGACGGGCGGGACTGGTGATGGCGGGTATACCGGCGAGTTCGGTGAAGCTGTCTATACCTGCGGACAGCCTCCGTAAACTTCCTGAAGGTGCCGTGTACCGTGGCAAGAGCGGACAGGCGAATCTGACCGTAGGCAGCGACGACAGCGGGAACATCGTGGCCGAAGCCTCGTGTGACAGTCTGCAGCAGCTGGTGCTATGGTATGAAGAAGAGCTGGCGCGCATCCGTAGCGAAACCAAGAGCGAAATTTCAAATGACGTTCAAACAGTAGAAAAACGCCCTCCGAACCGGATGCGGACGTTTATCACAGGTGTATTGGCCGGCTTATTGGCCGGTGTGTTATTAACCATCAAACTTTATAAACGATGAACAAGAATTTCATGTACGGCATAGGAGCCGTAAAGTATAAGGATTTCACAATCGGGTATATTGAAAAGAACTCGTTTGACCTGGGCGGCAAGAAACCCGAGGCCGCGAAGATCGAGGCCGAACAGGTGCAGGGTGCCCCGGTGCTGGTCATCCCACAGAGTAACGGCGGCATCGCCCCGACGTTCAATGTGATCCAGATGAACTATTCGAACCTGCACAAACTGCTTGGCGGCAGCCTGCATTATAAGAAAGAAGACTCGGAAAAGAAAACTCCGATCGGCTGGACAGCCCCGTCGGAGGTGCTTGTCATGCAGGGACCATGGGAACTCTCCCTCGTGTCCGGACAGAGCGTACTGATTCCCAACGCCACGCTGCTTTCCAATCCTGCAGGCAAGCTGACCCTTACAGAAACCTCCAAGATAGAGGTTACGCTCGAAGTGGCGATGCCGGAGGACGGTTCGCAGCCTTACGGCGTGTTCGATACGGAAGCAATACCGGACGAGTGGGGGCAGTACAAGCTGCCGCCGGCGGAAGCCGCGGCTGCAGCATCGCTCCAAAGTGAGGAGGGCTAACGTATGGCTGACCGTTTGGAACAACTGATAGAGATGGAGTGTGCGGACGCGCTGCTTGACAGCGGCGTGTCCGTACCTCTTAAAAGGTGGAAGCTTCCGTGGCTGAAACGCCCGGTGGAGGTGCGTGTGACGATGAAGCGTCCGAGGCTGCGGGGTCAGATTCTGCTGGCGCGGGAATACCTGAAGACGGGTGTCAAACCCGACTGGCAACCGAAGGACAAGACCGAGGAACTGGCCTTTGTGGCGGAGCATGGTAAGGCTGTGAGCCGCCTGCTGGCCTATACGGTATGCCAGGGATACGTGTCGCGGCACGTGGGCATCGGGGTGACAGCGTGGGTACTGCGGAACTTTGTGGAGTGGCGTTATCTGACGGCCATGTTCCGAACATTCGAGCGTCTGATGGGCACGAAGGATTTTATGCGTATTATCAGCTCGACAGCGCGGGCGAACCCGATGACTCCGAGACTGAGCCAGGCAAGGAAGGGGAGTTAAGAACCCGGTATGAAGGTTCCCATAGCCCTTTCGGCTTCGTGTGGCAGATTGCATCGGCGACCGGCTGGAGCGTGGATTACATCCTTGATGGGGTGAATTACCAGACGCTGATCATGATGCTGAGCGACGCGCCGCGGTATGTGCGGAAAAAGCAAGGCGGCGGAAACGGTGCTCCCAGACCGGAACACAGCGCCGAGGATGAAGCGAACGATATAGTAGGATTTTTTCAAAGCAAACTGGAATGAGCAAACCTGTAGAAGTTGAATTTTTGATGAAGGACAAACTCACGCCCGGCATGAACAAGGCCGAACGTGAGGCGCTGGAACTGCGTAATACCGTCAGGCTGCTGGAGGCTGAACTGGAAAGGCTGCGCCTTGCCGGGGAGACGGCTGCCCCCAATCTGGACCAGAGTGCCAATATCGCGCAGATCCATGCACTGGAGAAGCAGCTTGAGGAATTGCGCGGCAAACTGAAACTGCTGCAGGAGGAATCGGAATCCGTGCAGGTCACCCCTGCAGACATGCCCAATGCACAGCGCCAGTTCAACGGGCTTCACAACAGCATCCAGCAGATGGCCCGTGAAATGCCTTCTTTGGCCATGGGACCGCAGATGTTCTTTCTGGCCATATCCAACAACCTGCCGATTTTTACGGACGAACTGGCCCGTGCCCGTAAGGAATATGATGAGCTGCAGAAGTCAGGCAAGAAAGGCACACCGGTATGGAAACAGGTCCTGTCCTCGCTCTTTTCCTGGCAGACGGCCATGACCACCGGCATCATGCTGCTGGTAATGTACGGTGATGAAATCTGGGATTGGACGAAAAACCTGTTCAGTGCCAAAAAAGGCGTGGATGAATTCAACGTATCAGTCAAGGAAATGACCGAGATAGAGAAGGACGGCCGTGCCCAGATGGTGCGTACCCGCTTCGAACTGAAATCGGTCATCGATGAAATAAAGAACTTCACCGGCAGCAAGGAACAGGAAAAGGCGAAGGTAGAGGAACTGAACCGCAAGTACGGGGAATCTTTCGGGTATTATAAAACACTTTCCGAATGGTATGATACCCTTATCCAAAAGAGCGAGGACTATGTACAGGTCCTGCTGCACCAGGCCAATGTCCAGAACCTTGTAAAAAAAGCTGCAGAAGCCGATGAAGAGGTGAATAAAATCAAGGCGCAGAAACCGGAAGAGGCGGAAAGCGCCATGGGTTTTTTCGGGAAATGGGGACAATATATCATGCAGTCAAGCATGGCAGAATCCGGGCAGTTCTATGATGCACAGGCTGCCATTAAGAAACATGATCAGGAAGCTTATGACATACTGTTGAAAAATGCCGAAAACAAACGCGACGGTTATCTGAAAAAAGCGGAGGAAGAGGTAAAGAAAGCGGCAGAAGCAGCCAAAAAAGGAAATATCGGCGGACATACCGACCCCGAACAGTCCGGGAAGAATCCGGAAGCGGAAGCCAAGCAACGGCTTGCCACAGAGCGCAGGCTGGCGCAGGATCTTGCCGCCCTGCAGGCCGAGAACCGGAAGGAAGAGATAGACCGTATGCAAGCCGGTACCGAAAAGAAACTGGCACAAATCGAATATGACTATAACGCCCGGAAAGAAGAAATAAACCGGCAGGAAGCCGACTGGAAGCGTGAGAACAAGGAAGCCGGTCTTTCCACCGGAGATAACGGACTTACCCGGGAGCAACAGGATGAACTTGAAAAAGCCCGTGCCTCAAACACCGAGTCAAGGAAAAAAGCGGAGGCGGACGTGTACAGGGAAGAGGCGGAAGCCATGCGTGACTATCTGAAGGAATACGGGACCTTCCAGCAGCAGAAACTGGCCATCGCTGAAGAATATGCCGAGAAAATCCGCAAGGCACAGTCCCAGGGAGAAAGGCTGACTTTGGAGAAGCAGCGTGATGCGGCTGTGCACAAAGTGGACATGGAAGCCCTTACCCAGAAGATAGACTGGGGAGCAGCGTTCGGGGATTTGACCGGTCTGCTTGCAGACCAGATGAAGAACCTGCTTGGCGAGCTTAAACAGTATGTCAAGACGGATGAGTTCAAAAAAACGGGAGCCGCAGACCAGCAGGTCGTTTACGATGCCATCGAACGGATTCAAAGCATGCTCCCCGGTGGCAACGGGACATTGGATTTTGCCCGGCTGCAAACGCAGATGCACGCTTTGGGGGATGCCGTAA
>DXLO01000100.1 GCA_019414665.1 Bacteroides sp.
TGACGTTTACGATCTTGTAACGCTATGGAAGAGTTGTTTAATGGTCAATTGAGCTTTGCAGACATTGACGCTGAAAAGTTCCTACATGTTCGTCGGGCTCATGCTGATCGCCGCGTGAATGCCATGGATCGCTTGACAGATGATGTAATCAACGAATTGATCCAACTATGCCTGCCTCACTACCACATCAAAGCCGGCGAGACGGTTCAACAAGGAAGGCCGTATACGCGCCTTGAAACGATGGTTCGGGTTCATCTGCTTCAGGTCTCTCTCAACCTGTCTGATCCAGAGATGGAGTCATATTTGGCGAGCGATATGGTGGCTCGCAACTTCTGCCGCGTGTCCAGCACTCGTCTTTTCATCTCAGATTCGACGATACTGCGCTTCCGGCATTTCATTGAACAACAGGGGTTGGCGCAGAAATTCCTCGAGCGCACGGTAAACCTGGCAGCAGAGGCCGGAGCCTGTTCTTTTGATATGGTGGCGGCTGACGGCACCTTTATCGAAGCGCCGTCGTCAACGAAGAACAAGGCTCACGCTCGAGATCCTGAGATGGCTTCGGGCAAGAAGGCCAACACCTGGCATTTCGGGATGAAGGAGCACATTGCCGCCTGCTCTGAATCCGGGATCATCTATGGCACGGTCGCCGCACCGGCTAATGAACATGACATTACTCATCTGGGCGACCTTCTGAAGGGGCTTGAGAAGAAGGTCTTCCTTGATTCCGGCTACATCGGTTGCCACAAGCGTGCTGAAATTCAGGCGATTCCTTTCAAGGACGTGTCATGGTACATTGCTGCCAGACCGAGCGCATGGAAGAAGGAATTGTCAATCAGTGAGAACTTTGGAGGCGAACTTGGTCAAGCGCTCGTCGAATGCGTGAACGTAAAGCGGCAACTGGAACATGCAAAAGCATCGGTACGATGCTCGATTGAGTGGTGCTTCCTCTGGCTGAAGAGGATTTATGGCTATGCCAAGGTTCGTTATCGCGGGTTGGCGAAAAATCACAGTCGAGCGCTCACGTTGTTTGCTCTCTACAACTGCAACCGCTTGCGCAAATGGTGCGCTCCGCCAAGGCTACCTTGCTGATTACCCCGAAACTCTGGTGCGCGCTTCGTCTCGAGTGCCATGGGACCTTGCCGACTCTTGAAAACGATATTTGCCCAATTTTTAGGCAAATATCGAGTTGTTTCAGCATTATTCGGAAAAATCGAACGACTAACGTTCACGGGAACTTTCGACGCTTTTCAACACCTGGTCAAAAGTCACTCGTTTAAACAAATCTGCT
>DXLO01000101.1 GCA_019414665.1 Bacteroides sp.
ACTGAAAGCAAGCATGGAAAATTTGTTGGGAGGCTTGCAGCAGATTTCATCCGGTGGATTATATAACGCGTATAGCGGAATTATCAAAACCGTGAACGGATTCAAGGATGTCATAGGAAAAACGTCAGAATCTCTTAAGGAGGTCCCCATTGTCGGATGGATTCTGTCCATCATTGACGTACTCAAAGACGGATTAAGTGATCTTGTCGGTGGTCTGCTTGATGCTGTTCTGAACGCTGTCAGTGGAATTATCGGTGATGTCTTGTCAGGGGATTTGTTTGTCACAATCGGCAGGTCATTGAGGGACGGCATAGGAAACATCCTGAACGCGATCTCATTCGGAGGCTTCAACTCCCTGTTTGGAATAGGTGGAAACGCCAAGGAAGTACAGGAAACGATAGACAGGCTGACGGACAGGAATGAAACTTTGCAAACGGCCATCGAGGATCTGACTGACGAGATGAAGGCAAGCAAGGGAATGAAATCGGTTGAATCTTACAGGGAAGCTGTAAAGTATCAGGAGGAAGTCAATAAAAACTATCTGCAAATAGCAAAGGAGCAAGCCGGATATCATAAGAGCCACGGCAGTTGGCAGCATTATCTGAAATGGACGGATGAAATGCTGGAACACGCAAGAAAAGCTACCGGTATGCAGGATTTCTCCGGCACTGATTCCTTGTGGAATCTGACCCCCGAACAGATGAAGGCTCTACGGTCGGACGTATGGTTATGGGATATCATGGAATCTTCCGGTAAGGGAGGTTACGGTGAGCGTGTTACCGACAAGCTGGATGATTATATAGAGCAGGCAGGAAAACTGGAAGAACTGACCGACAGTCTTTATGAGGGCTTGATCGGAATGTCATTCGATTCCATGTATGACAGTTTTGTAAGCAGTCTGATGGATATGGAGAAGAGTGCGGAGGATTTTGCTGATGACATATCCAAATATTTCATGCAGGCGATGCTGTCAAATGCCATCGGTGAACAGTTTAGTGACAAACTGAGGACATGGTATGATAAATTCGGTGAAGCCATGAAGGATGATGGTACGCTTGACAATAATGAGCGTAAGGAGCTGATGGATGAATACATGGGTTATGTGGACGAAGCCATGAAGCTCCGTGACGAGCTTGCCGCAGCAACCGGATATGACAAGATTTCGCAAGAATCAACATCCCAGTCAGCTTCATCCAAAGGTTTTCAGGCAATGAGTCAAGATACTGGCGAAGAGTTGAACGGTAGGTTTACAGCATTGCAGATTGCAGGAGAAGAAATAAA
>DXLO01000102.1 GCA_019414665.1 Bacteroides sp.
CAATGGGAACAGGAAAACAATATGATGAAGAGTTTAAAAAGCAGGCAATAAAGCTCGCAAAGGAGATTGGCACCAAGGCAGCAGCAGATGAGCTGTGTATCCCCAAAGGGACGCTGGGGACATGGGTGCAAAAGGCGCGGATCGGGGAAATAGACACAGGTGCAGGCTCACGTACACCGGGAGAGTCACTTACTATCGCACAGCAGCTCCAGGCAGCGAACAAACGGATAAAAGAACTTGAAAAGAAAAACCGAGAGCTTGAAGAACTGAATGAATTTCTGGAGGAAGCATCTGCTTTTTTCGCCGCGAACCGTCGGAAGTCAGGAAAGAAGAACGGTTAAAGTTCATTTCCAAAAAGACTGATGACGGTAGGATCACAGGAAGGATCAGTTTTTACTGCAAGGCTTTAGAGGTTACAAGACAAGCATTTTACGATCATCTCAGCCATAAAAACGCCCCCTGGAAGTATCAGGCACTTGCAGATGAAATAATGAAGATCCACGAAGAAGACCAATATAATGACTGCTACGGCAGAGAGCGTATGTATCTTGCATTGCAGCAGAGAAAGGATGCCGGGAAAACTGACATTGACATTCCATGTGAAGCTACTGTACGCAAGGTCATGGTGCAGATAGGATTGATACACAAGCCTCGCGGAAAGCCAAACGGGATAACCAAAGCGGATCGGCTTGCTCGAAAATCGGATGATCTTCTCAGACGTGATTTTTACGCAGACAGGCCTTTGAAAAAAGCTGTGACCGACATAAGCGAGGTGAAGGCAAAGGATGGAAAGCTCTATGTTTCAGTGATATTTGACTGCTTTGATCTGATGCCGCTGGGGATAGCTATTGAAGATAATATGAGAGCTTCGCTCTGCTGCCATACTCTTGAAAACGCAAACAAATCATATCCTGATATAAAGGGCTGTATCATCCACTCGGACAGAGGCAGTCAGTATACAAGCGAAGAGTACCAAGCTGCTGTAAAGAAATATGGAATCATTCAAAGCATGAACAGTGCCGGCGGAAGATGTCATGATAATGCACGCTGTGAAAGTATGTGGGCAAGAATGAAAGAAGAGCTATTCTACAGCCGTGGGGACAAATCGGAGAAATACACTATGAGAGAATTGAAGACTATGATCTGGAGATATTATATGAGTTACTGGGCTAACAGAAGAATCTGCACCGCCAACGGTGGGCTGCCTCCGGCAGCCCGAAGAAAGCTCTACTAT
>DXLO01000103.1 GCA_019414665.1 Bacteroides sp.
TAGAAGCCTCCGTTACGCTTTTGGAGGCGACCACCCCAGTCAAACTACCCACCATACAGTGTCCTCCTAACTAGGAGTTAGAACTCAAACAACCGAAGGGCCGTATTTCAACGTCGGCTCCACAAATACTGGCGTACCTGCTTCAATGCCTCCGGCCTATCCTACACATCGTCTGCCCAAACTCAATGTAAAGCTATAGTAAAGGTTCACGGGGTCTTTTCGTCCCATCGCGGGTAATCGGCATCTTCACCGATACTACAATTTCACTGAGCTCACGGTTGAGACAGCGTCCAGATCATTACACCATTCGTGCAGGTCGGAACTTACCCGACAAGGAATTTCGCTACCTTAGGACCGTTATAGTTACGGCCGCCGTTTACCGGGGCTTCAATTCAACGCTTCTCCTCGCGGATGACATCTCCTCTTAACCTTCCGGCACCGGGCAGGTGTCAGGCTGTATACATCATGTTTCCATTTAGCACAGCCATGTGTTTTTGTTAAACAGTTGCCTGGACCTATTCTCTGCGCCTCGCCTTACGACGAGGACCCTTTATCCCGAAGTTACAGGGTCAATTTGCCTAGTTCCTTAACCGTGAATCACTCGAGCGCCTCAGTATTCTCAACCCGACCACGTGTGTCCGTTTACGGTACGGGTGCCGCATGGATAAGTTTAGCGGATTTTCTCGGGAGCATGGTTACGTCCATATTACGTTGCGCAAGCGCTCCGTATACTCTCAGGTTCGACTCTCCCCGCGGATTTGCCTACGGGAATCAATATCTACACCCTTCAACCGGCTATTCCGTCAGCCGGCAGGACTGTCACTTCTCCGTCTCCACGTCACTCCATGAGGCAGTATGGGAATATTAACCCATTCTTCCATCGGCGGCGCCGTTCGGCTTTGCCTTAGGTCCCGACTCACCCTGATCCGATTAGCGTTGATCAGGAAACCTTGGTCTTTCGGCGGGGGGGTTTCTCGCCCCCCTTATCGTTACTCATACCTACATTTGCTTTTCCATGCGCTCCAACAAGGGTCATCCCTCATCTTCGACGCGGCATGGAATGCTCCCCTACCATGTCTTGCGACATCCACGGCTTCGGCAGATCGTTTATGCCCGATTATTATCCACGCCAGATCGCTCGACTAGTGAGCTGTTACGCACTCTTTAAATGAATGGCTGCTTCCAAGCCA
>DXLO01000104.1 GCA_019414665.1 Bacteroides sp.
ATTTTTTTGTGGAAAGCCCGATTATCCTACTTGCAGCCATTATTTGGTACTTGCGCATTTATCAGGGCGGCAGGTATTGCACGTTCCCGCACGCCATAGAGTTGTTGAACAAGAAATACGCCGATGTTTTCACCATTTTGCGCAGCTATCCCGAACTGGAAAATTATCTCTCTCCATTCGTGGATGCTTGGGAATCAGATGCCCAAGAGCAGTTACAGGGTCAAATAGCGAGTGCGAAAATCCCGCTTTCAAGGATGATTTCACCCGCCCTTTACTGGGTAATGACAGGTGATGATTTTTCACTTGACATCAACAACCCGAAAGAGCCTAAAATCTTGGTTGTCGGCAACAATCCCGACCGTCAGAACATCTATTCGGCGGCACTGGGGCTGTATAATTCCCGTATCGTGAAGCTGATAAACAAGAAAGGGCAGCTTAAAAGTTCGGTGATAATAGATGAATTACCGACTATATATTTTCGTGGGCTTGATAATTTGATTGCCACCGCCCGAAGCAACAAGGTTGCGGTTCTGTTGGGCTTTCAGGATTACAGTCAACTTACCCGTGACTATGGGGACAAGGAAAGCCGTGTAATCCAAAATACTGTGGGTAACGTGTTCAGCGGTCAGGTAGTCGGTGAAACGGCGAAAATCCTGTCGGAGCGTTTCGGTAAGGTGTTGCAGAAACGACAGAGCATGACGATAAACCAACGGGAGAAATCCACCTCGATAAGCACCCAAATGGACAGCCTGATACCCGCCAGCAAAATATCCAACCTCACGCAAGGTATGTTCGTGGGTGCTGTGGCGGACAACTTCGATGAACGGATAGAGCAGAAGATTTTCCACTGCGAAATCGTGGTGGACAATGAAAAGGTGAAGCGGGAAACCGCCCGTTACGTGAAGTTGCCGCAGATTATCGACTTCACCGACAAGGACGGCAACGACCGGATGCAGGAGGAGATACAAGCCAACTATGACCGCATCCGTCAGGAAGTCCGGCAGATAGTCGAGGACGAAATAACCCGGATTAAGAACGACCCGGAGCTATGCCACTTGATTAAAGAGGAAGAATAAATAATGAAATAGGATAGCGGAATTTTTCTGCTATCTTAGAGAGTGTAAAATAAACTGTGTCAGGCTATAATAATAATAGTTTAACACAGTTT
>DXLO01000105.1 GCA_019414665.1 Bacteroides sp.
TGTAGGATTACAATACATGTGTTACAACTGAATAATTAAAAAGCGGAAATACCTTTTCTGTGTTATGCTTTAAGCTACCAAACCTAAACATTTAAGAAAGGAAGTATTCCCGCATGGCAAGTATAACACAAGATATGAGGTATCGTCTATCCCTGATCCGTTTCGCCGAAAAATATGGTGTCTCAAAAGCAGCAATTAAATATAAGACAAACCGCCAGTATATTTATCGTTGGAAGCGCCGCTATGACGGCACAATAGAGTCTCTCCGCGATCGTTCACGCCGTCCCCATCACCATCCCAATCAGCATACACCTGAAGAAATCAAGCTGATCCAAGATATGCGTAGGCGCAATCCCCATTCTGGTCTGGTTGTCTTTTGGGTCAAACTTATGCAGCGCGGTTATAAACGTTCCATCCCAGGATTGTATCGTTTTCTGAAGAAACAGGGAATCTTGGCTCAAAAACTTCCGAATCCCAAATATATTCCGAAGCCTTATGAGCAGATGAAATATCCCGGACAGCGTATCCAGGTCGATGTGAAATTCGTTCCTGCATGTTGTCTTGTCAATAATGCGAAAGGAAAGAAATTCTATCAGTATACCGCCATTGATGAGTACTCCCGCTGGCGGTATGTGGAAGCTTTTGAAGAACACAGCACCTATTCATCCGCACAGTTCCTCAAGCATCTGATCCAACGCTTTCCTATGCCAATCGAATGCGTTCAGACAGACAACGGCGTGGAGTTTACAAAGCGCTTTTCCACTTCCGGCAAAGAAACATTGACTTTATTCCAACGGACTTTAAAAGAACTTGGCATCCAACATAAACTGATCCGACCCTTTACACCACGTCATAACGGAAAAGTGGAACGCAGCCACCGCAAGGATAATGAACGTTTTTATACCTCGCATACTTTCTATTCCTTTGAGGATTTTTCCAAGCAGCTTCAAACCTATAACCGTAGGGATTATAACCAGTTTCCCATGAGACCTCTGGGGTGGAAATCACCACAAACTGTTCTGAGGGAATTTATTGATCGGGGTGTAACATATGTTTGACAAACCTACA
>DXLO01000011.1 GCA_019414665.1 Bacteroides sp.
AATGGGATATTTATTCACATCCGAATCGGTGTCTGAAGGACACCCCGACAAAGTGGCCGATCAAATATCGGACGCTGTGCTTGATAAACTGTTGGCGTTTGACCCCAGTTCGAAAGTAGCTTGCGAAACCCTGGTGACTACCGGGCAGGTAGTGCTGGCTGGAGAAGTGAAAACCAAGGCGTATGTAGATTTGCAGCGCATTGCACGTGAAGTGATTAACCGTATCGGTTATACCAAAAGCGAATATATGTTCGAAGGAAACTCCTGCGGCGTATTTTCTGCCATTCACGAACAAAGTGCGGATATCAACCGTGGCGTGGAACGCGAGGACCCTATGAACCAGGGTGCGGGCGACCAGGGAATGATGTTTGGTTATGCTACCAATGAAACGGAAAACTATATGCCGCTGTCACTGGACCTGGCACATAAACTGTTGATGGTACTGGCCGAAATCCGTCGTGAAGGGAAAGTGATGACTTATCTCCGTCCCGACGCCAAGAGCCAGGTTACTATTGAATACGATGATAACGGCAAACCGGTACGCATTGATACGATTGTGGTTTCTACCCAGCATGACGAGTTTGTAACTCCGGCTGATTCTTCCAAAGAAGCTCAGTTGAAGGCTGACGAAGAGATGTTGGCTAAGATTCGTCAGGATGTGATTGAAATCCTGATGCCACGTGTCATTGCCGAAATTCATAATGAAGAAGTATTGGCTTTGTTCAATGACCGGATAGTTTATCATGTGAACCCTACAGGTAAGTTTGTGATCGGCGGTCCTCATGGAGATACCGGTTTGACAGGCCGTAAGATTATTGTGGATACATACGGTGGAAAAGGTGCTCACGGTGGTGGGGCGTTCTCAGGAAAGGACCCCAGTAAGGTAGACCGCAGTGCTGCTTATGCAGCACGCCATATCGCAAAGAATATGGTTGCTGCCGGTGTTGCCGATGAAATGTTGGTGCAGGTGTCATACGCCATTGGCGTGGCCCGTCCTATCAATATCTACGTAAATACGTACGGTCGCAGCAATGTGAAACTGAGCGACGGAGAGATTGCTAAGAAAATAGACGAACTGTTCGATCTGCGTCCGAAAGCCATTGAAGAGCGTTTGAAACTGCGTAATCCTATTTATGAGGAAACAGCTTCTTACGGTCACATGGGACGTGAGCCGAAAGTGGTGACCAAGACATACGAATCCATGTATCATGAAGCAAAGACGCTGGAAGTGGAACTGTTCACTTGGGAGAAGCTGGATTATGTGGATAAGATAAAGGAAGCGTTCGGTTTGTAAGAAACGGATTCGAATATGGTGATGTATACGGGCGAATTCAATTCGTTCCTGCGGCAATGAGCGTCATTGGCTGGCAGGGGAGGATTGGATCCGCCCGAAAACATAAGGAATTATATGAATGATATAAAGAATGTATGTGTATATAGTGCGTCCAGCACAAAGATAGCGAAGGTGTATTTTGATGTAGCGGAAGAATTAGGACGTCTTCTGGCTGAAAAGAAGATCAATCTGATTAACGGGGCAGGCTGTATCGGCCTGATGGCGGCTACCTCCGATGCAGCATTGGCTGCAGGCGGTACGGTGACGGGGGTAATCCCTCATTTTATGGTGGAGCAGGGGTGGCACCATACAGGGCTGACCCGATTGATTGAGACGGAAACCATGCACGAGCGTAAACGGATGATGGCCGATTTGTCCGATGGTGTCATTGCATTGCCCGGAGGTTGCGGCACATTGGAGGAATTGCTTGAAATCATCACCTGGAAGCAGCTGGGGCTTTATCTTAATCCGATAATCATCTTGAATATCAACGGGTTTTATAATCCTTTGCTTGAAATGCTGCAAAGGGCGGTGGAGGGTAATTTTATGCGTAAAGAGCATGTTGCGATCTGGAAGGTGGCTTCAACAGCCGAAGAAGCGATAAATTTGCTCTATACAACGCCTGTTTGGAACAAGGAAATACGTAAATTTGCAGCGATATGAGTGAAACCTGTCATCCCGGAATAGCGTATATTCTCCAACTTTATACGGAAGAGCAGAGCCGTGTTGATACGGCTTTGACACACAGCGTGTGTCATACGTCCAAGGAAGACGGGATGAGAGGAATGGAGTTGCCCTATCAGCTGCGTTCGGACTGGATGGTGACCTGCGTGCTGTTTCTTTGCTTTATCCTGGTATCATACGTGCTGGCACATGGCAAGAAACATCTTGAACAGCAATTTAAGAATTTTGCTTTGTCTAAAGAGCGTGCCAGTTTGTTTGATGATACTACCGCATCTGATGTGCGTTATACATTGGTGCTGATATTGCAGACCTGTATATTATCCGGTTTTTGTGTGTACGATTATTTTTCGGACCATGACCTGCTCCTTTTTCGTACGGTTCCTCATTGTTTATTGCTAAGTATTTACATTGGTTATGTAGTTTTTTTCTTTGTCATCAAATGGCTTCTTTATAGCTTTGTAAATTGGATTTTCTTTAACAAAACACGCAATATTATTTGGCTGGAATCTTACTTTAATGTTGTAATCGGGGCCGGATTTTTACTTTTTCCAATTGTACTTTTGATTGTGTATTTCGATCTGTCACCGCAAATTGCTCCTTATTTTATCGGTTTTGTTATAATAATTGCTAAAATTCTGCTGTTTTATAAGTGCTTTAGTAACTTTTTCAACAAATTTTATGGCGCTTTCCATTTAATTCTGTACTTTTGTGCCCTTGAAATACTCCCTGATTTTGTTCTGTGGAAAGGGATTATCTTAGCGAACAACATTTTGATTTTAAATTTTTAGTACATTGAAAATAAAAAAAGTCCTCGTATCTCAGCCGAAGCCGACTTCTGAAAAGTCGCCATACTATGATATTGCTGAGAAGTACGGTGTGAAAATTGATTTCCGCCCGTTCATCAAAGTTGAGAGCTTGTCGGCAAAAGAGTTCAGACAGCAAAAAGTCTCTATTCTTGATCATACCGCTGTGATTTTTACATCGCGGCACGCTATCGACCATTTCTTCAATCTGTGTACAGAATTGCGTGTTACTGTGCCCGAAACAATGAAATATTTCTGTACGTCCGAAACCATTGCTTTGTACATTCAGAAATATGTTCAGTATCGTAAGCGTAAAGTGTTCTTCGGCGCGACCGGTAAATTCGCAGATTTGGTGCCTTCTATCGTAAAGCACAACACGGAAAAATATTTGGTGCCGATGTCTGATGTACACAATGATGAGATCAAGACTTTATTGGATAAAAATAAAATTCAGCATACGGAGGTAGTGATGTATCGTACGGTAAGTAATGATTTCACTCCTGAAGAAGAGTTCGATTACGATATGCTGTTGTTTTTCAGTCCTGCAGGAATCAATTCTTTAATGAAGAATTTTCCGGAGTTCGACCAAAAGGAAATTGCGATAGGATGTTTTGGTCCTGCTACTGCTAAAGCGGTAAAGGATGCCGGATTGCGGTTGGATCTGGAAGCTCCTACTGTAGAGGCTCCGTCCATGACTGCGGCATTGGATATGTTTATCCGCGAGCGTAATAAGGATTAATTTTTAGTTTATATCCCAAAACCGGGGGTTTTGTATCAATAAAGTTGTAACTTTGTGATTCGAAACCCTCGGTTTCTTTATTTTAATAAAAGAAAGAAGATTATGGTAGAATATACACTCGGTAAAAAAGAGCGTCTGAATAGTAAGACATTGATTGAGCGTCTTTTTTCAGGTGGAAGCAAGTCTTTTCCGGCTTTTCCGCTACGTGTGGTGTATATGTCGGTAGAGCCTGTGGAGGAAGATATGGCGGCAGCTTCCATTCTGATCAGCGTGCCCAAGAAGCGGTTCAAACGTGCGGTAAAGCGTAATTTGGTGAAACGTCAGGTACGTGAGGCTTATCGGAAGAACAAGCATTTGTTGCTGGATGCGCTGGCTTCCCGGAACAAAAGACTGATTATCGCCTTTATATGGCTGGATAACCATATTCATTCTTCTGCCGAAGTGGAGGAGAAAGTGAAGAAACTGCTGTTTCATATAGTGGAAAGGCTGGAATGAAAAAGATACTTTCCTATCTGTTGCTGTTGCCTGTTTATTTCTATCGGGGGTACATTTCTCCAATGACTCCTCCTTCATGCCGTTTTGTACCTACCTGTTCGGAATATGCCATCGAGGCCATTAAAAAACATGGTCCTTTCAAGGGATTGTATCTGGCTGTCCGCCGGATATTGCGTTGCCATCCGTGGGGCGGGTCGGGCTATGATCCGGTTCCGTAAAATCTGTTGTCCTTATGTTGCTGGATATTCATACGCATCGCAATGCTGCTGTACCGGGAGAATGCATTTTCAATGTAGAGCCTGCATGGTTTGAACCTGTGGAAGGGTGTTATTATTCTGTAGGCATTCATCCGTGGAAAGTTTTGGAAGCTGGTCCGGAAGATTGGACAACGTTGGAAAAGGCGGTCTGTCATCCCTCTGTTCTGGCGATAGGAGAGGCGGGTTTGGACCGTTTGGGGCCGGCAGATATTCTGTTGCAAAAAGAGGTGTTTGTCCGACAAATTTTATTGAGCGAGTCAGTAGGAAAACCGTTGGTTATTCATTGTGTGAAGGCGTTTAATGAACTGATTGAACTGAAAAAGAAGTATCGTCCGCAGATGCCTTGGGTGGTACATGGTTTCCGTAATAATCTGCATATTGCCTGCCGGCTGATGCAGGAAAACATTTATTTTTCGTTGGGAGAAAGATATCAGCCTGATGTGTTGCGGCACGTGCCTTTAGAATGTTTATTGGCCGAAACGGATGAGAGCACGCAGGATATCCGTATGGTGATAGGACGGATGGCGGAAACGAAGAATGTGGAAGTTTCCTTTCTGTGCGATAGGATAGATGAAAATGCACGGAAAATCTTTTTTCGGCAATAAGAGTTGTTTCTTCAGATAAAGAGTCGTACTTTTGTGGCATTTAAAGTATAAATCAAACATTTAAATAGATAATCATTCGATGAATTTTGTAGAAGAATTAACATGGCGTGGAATGGTGCACACAATGATGCCGGGCACCGAAGAGTTATTGGCTAAAGAACAAGTGACAGCTTATCTGGGTATTGACCCTACGGCTGATTCTCTGCATATCGGCCACTTGTGTGGTGTGATGATGCTACGTCATTTCCAGCGTTGCGGTCATAAGCCGTTGGCATTGGTGGGCGGCGCGACCGGTATGATCGGTGACCCTTCCGGCAAATCGCAGGAGCGCAATTTGCTGACCGAGGAAACATTGCGTCATAATGTGGCTTGCATCAAGAAACAGCTGGCTAAGTTCCTTGACTTTGAGAGCGATGCTCCCAACAAAGCCGAATTGGTGAATAACTATGACTGGATGAAGGATTTTACTTTCCTGGACTTTGCCCGTGAGGTAGGGAAGCACATTACAGTGAATTATATGATGGCTAAGGATTCTGTACAGAAACGTTTGAACGGTGAGGCGCGTGACGGTTTGTCATTTACAGAATTTACTTACCAGTTGTTGCAGGGATACGATTTCTTGCATCTTTATGAAACAAAGGGCTGCAAACTTCAGATGGGTGGTTCGGATCAATGGGGTAATATCACTACCGGGGCCGAGCTGATTCGCCGTACCAATGGCGGTGAAGTGTTTGCATTGACTTGCCCGTTGATTACAAAGGCCGATGGTGGTAAGTTCGGTAAGACTGAGTCTGGTAATATTTGGTTGGACCCCCGTTATACTTCTCCTTACAAGTTCTATCAGTTCTGGTTGAATGTAAGTGACGAGGATGCCGCACGTTATATAAAGATTTTCACTTCGCTGAGTCAGGAAGAAGTGGAAGCATTGACAGCAGAACATGCTGAAGCTCCGCACTTGCGTGTATTGCAGAAGCGTCTGGCTAAGGAAGTAACTGTGATGGTTCATTCGGAAGAAGATTACAATGCTGCTGTTGAGGCATCGGGCATCCTGTTTGGTAACGCCACTTCCGAAGCGTTGAAAAAGCTGGATGAAGACACGTTGCTGGCAGTGTTCGAAGGTGTTCCTCAGTTTGAGGTGTCACGAGATGCATTGGCCGAAGGTGTGAAGGCAGTAGACTTGTTCGTTGATAATGCCGCTGTTTTCGCTTCTAAAGGTGAGATGCGTAAGCTTGTACAGGGCGGTGGCGTTTCATTGAACAAGGAGAAATTAAGTGCCTTTGACCAGGTGATTACGACTGCTGACCTGCTGGATGAAAAATACCTGCTGGTTCAGCGCGGAAAGAAGAACTATTATCTGGTGATTGCCAAATAAGAAAAAAGAGAACTTCTTTTATAAATAAAAAGGGGATATTCAGTAAATGTCCCTACAAACAAAAACCGGAAGAAGAAAACCTGTTGTTTCTCCTTCCGGTTTTGTTTGTATCTTTTCTTTCGTCTTATTTTCCGTCTATCTCTTTCAACAGCTCGTCTACCGCAGCTTTCAATTGTGTGTCTTCACCTTTCACTACTGTTTCCGGTGAATTGGCCACTTTGATATCCGGCTCTAATTGTGAATTTTCCAGATAACTTCCATCCGGCAAGCGATAGCCGATAACAGGAATGCCGAATACCAGTGTCGGATCCTGCAATGTTTCCCAAGATACGCTGGTCATGGTTCCCGGTACAGGCATACCTACCAGTTTGCCTATTTTTTGATGGCTGTATACCCACGGAGTGCCGTGTGCGTTACTGTAGTTGGCTTCACACTGCACCATGATACTCGGCTTGTTCCAACGGCGGCTGGGCATATCGCAAGCTTCACGTCCGCGAACTACCTGTGTAAAGTATTTCTTTCCGCTGAACAGGATCTCAATATCCTCGTGCAAACGTCCTCCGCCATTGAAACGGGTATCGATGACGATACCTTCACGGTTATTGTACTTGCCCAGAATATCCGAATAAACGGAACGGAAGCTGTCATCTCCCATGGATTCAATGTGCACATATCCCAAACGGCCGTTCGACCATTTGTCTACATCGGCTGCCCGTTGTTTTACCCAGCGTGCATAGAGCAGATCGCTCATTACACCATTGCTGACAGGAACAACTACTTCTTCCCAACGTTCTTTGGTCTGCGGGTTATAGAGCGTAACCAGTGTTTTCTTTCTGGCTTTACCGTTCAGCAGAACAGAGTAATCGCTTTCGGGAGTGATTTCCTGACCGTCGATCTTTTCAATGATATTTCCGGCCTTCACTTTGGAACGGGCGTGGTCGAAGGGGCCTTTTTCCACTACTTCAGAAATCAACAGACCTTTGCCGTTATGATTCCAGTCATACAGTAATCCTAAGGTAGCGGTGGCATCTCCTTTCAGTTGCGGACGGAAACGTCCTCCGGTATGTGAAACGTTCAGTTCACCCAGATATTCGCTCAGTAATTCCGCAAAGTCATAATTATTATCGATATGCGGCAGGAACTTGCGATAGGCTTTGGTCATGGCATCCCAGTCTATTCCGTGCATGTTCAGGTTGTAGAAGCGTTTCTGTTCTTGTTTGTATACATGGTTGAACATATAGTCACGTTCGGCTGCGAGGTCCATTTTCACGTGGGCTTGATAGCTGATGGGCTTCAAACTTTCAGAATCAGTACCCATTTTCTGCATCGTGTTACTGCCTAGCAAGAACAAGTTCTTTCCATCCTTGTCCATTTCCATGTTGGCCCATCCGGCATCCATTTTATGGAGTAACTTGGTATCTTTCTTGCGCAGATTCATTTTCCACAGGTCATAGCCGCCTTCAAAGGCAGAGAGGTAATATAAGGTCTCGCCGTCTTTGGTGATAATGGCGCTCCCCAAATCGGAAGAGTTGGGAGTAAGGCGTACGATGCGGTCCTCTATGTTGTTCAGTTCCACCACAATGTCCTTTACTTTTTCCTCTTTCTTCTCTTCGGATTTTTCTTTGTTATCACCTTTCTTTTTATCGTTTTTCTTGGCTTCGGTTGTGTTCTTTTGTTCTTTTTCCAGTTCTTTCTGCAATTCGTAATCTTCTTTGCTCAGGCGGAATTTGTCGTATGCATCCTGGTTCATAAATACCAGCATCACATCGTTCAGTGATCCCCATGAGGCATGGGCACGCATACCATAACGCTCGGTAATGAATAAAATGGCATTACCATCCAGTACCCAGCGGGGGGAGCCACTGGTATAGCCGCTATTGGTCAGATTGATAATTTTTCCTCCTTGTGCACTTACCATGCCTATATCGGAATATGGATCATGCCGGTTTCCGATAAATTCCAATGTGAACCATTTGCCGTCCGGCGACCATGAATAGTCAAAGCCACCGCCGGTACTGAACCAGGTGGAACCGTCAGTGACCTGACGTACCTTTTTGGTTTCCAGATTAAGCACCATCAACCGGTTACGGTCTTCTATAAAGGCAAGTTCCTTCCCGTCCGGTGAGAATTGCGGATAGGTACGTTCTGTCTTGTCCGAAGGCAGGAGTACTTCTTCTTCAATGGCAGTCGCATTGGGGAAGTTGGCTTCTTCCTTACGTGCAATCTTGGCCATGTAAAGTTCCCAGTTTCCGTTGCGTTCACTGGCGTACGCCAAAATACGGTTGTCCGGTGAGAAAGTAAGTCCTGCTTCACGGGCAGGGGTATGTGTGATTTGCTTGGTGGTATTATAATCGGCGGAAGTGACGAATACTTCACCTCGTACAATGAAAGCAACTTGTTTGCCGTCCGGTGATACGGTAGCTGAGGTTGCTCCGTTACTGAAATTCAGATCCGCTATTGTATTTTGGTCATCACGGATGATATCGATTTTGACTTTCTGCGGTTTATCTCCTTGTTTTTGAGTGTATATTTCTCCATCATACGTATAACAGAGAGTGCCGTTGCTGCCCATTGACAGGAAGCGGACCGGATGGGTCTTGAAATGGGTGACCGTTTTCAATGATTGAGGACTACTTATCGGAAAGGAATATACGTTGAATGTACCTCCGTCTCGTTCGCTCAGGAAATAAACGGTTTGCCCGTCGGGCGCAAATACAGGGTTACGGTCTTCGCCTGCATGGGCGGTCAGGTTGGTATGCTTGCCGTTTTCCGAATCATATAACCATACGTCACGGGTGATGGACGAGGTGTGGTGTTTGCGCCATTCGTCTTCAAAACCTTTGCGGTCTTGGTAGAGAAATGTTTTTCCTGATTTGTCAAAGCAGACCATTTCTGCGGGAGTACCCAGCACCTGTTCGGTACGTCCGCCGGTTACCGGGACTTTGTATAGTTCTGTCATGGCCGAGGTAGGGAACAAGGCACTGTTGGCAGGGTCTTGGATAGAGGCCGAGAATAGGATATAGTTGCCGTCGGTGGTGAAGGTTGACGGTATTTCGGAAGCCGAATGGGTGGTAAGACGCCGGGCTGCTCCGCCATCGGCCGACATGACGAACAGGTCGAAATTGCCATTGCGGTCACTGGCGAAGGCAATCTGTTTACTATCCGGTGACCAGATGGGGCTGCACTCGTATGAGGCTTGTGTAGTGAGTTGGGTGGCAGTTCCTCCGTTGGCGGGTACTTTATAGATGTCTCCTTTATAACAGAATGCAATTTCCGTGCCGTCGGGGGAAATTTGCACGTCACGCAGCCATAAAGGTGTAGCTGCATAACTGCTTGCTGCAACAAAGCTTAAAGCAAGGCAAGTTAGAAGTTTTTTCATGTATTTATTTCTTTTAGTTTGTACGCAAAGTTAAGCATTTGCACTTTATTGCAAAAAAAAGTGCGAAAATATTTGGAATATATTGTAGGAAAAACGTATCTTTGCACCGCTTTCTAAGGAAAGCACATAATGATTGGACTATGGTGTAATGGTAGCACAACAGGTTTTGGTTCTGTTTGTCCAAGTTCGAATCTTGGTAGTCCAACAGTTTTCAATCCGAAATGAAACAAAAGCCCGTTAAACATACAGTTTGACGGGCTTTTTTCGTATCGGATCATACTTTAATATAGTCAATACAAGGAGCAGCAGTAAAAAAACAATCGATGCCGTTAATTAGCGGCTTAGCACATTTACAATTTCCACCACATACATCTTGTGAAAACCACCGTGTGATTCCCCATACCATCGGTCCGTAATGCTCTTGTCGATAAAGTTTCCGGGCTTGATCAGATCGGCATACAGTTTCTTGCATTCAAAAGTCAACCGCGCCTGCTCAAAAGTGATGCTTCCGTTCTCGGTGAACAAGGGCGATAGTCCTGTCGCTTTTACTTTATCCATGTCACGTCCCGATTTGGAACCGCATATCTTATGTATTTCTTTATGCTCTTCACCTAGAAAAGAGAGAGTGAGATAGTCATTCTGCTCTATAAAGTCGAATGTATAACGTTCGGGGCGGATAAAGATAAAGGCTACCGGACGGTTCCATAGAAATCCTGTACCTCCCCAGTTTGCCGTCATGGTGTTGAATTTGTCTTTGGTACCGGCGGTTACCAACATCCATTCCTTGCTGATTGTCTCAAACAGATTGTCAGTCAGTTCGTTTACTTTTATTTCTTTCATTGTTTCCGTATTTTTAGCTAGTACAAAGATATAATTTTTTTCTTTTACTGTTTCAGATTAAATTTGCTAATTATTATCTTTGCGAGAAATATTAATTAAAAAAAGAAAGGACGATACAGTGGCAAATGATGTAGTTTTAACCCCGATGATGAAGCAGTTTTTTGAGTTGAAGGCAAAGCATCCCGATGCGATTATGCTATTCAGGTGCGGGGATTTTTATGAAACTTATTCAGAAGACGCTATTGTTGCCTCAGAGATTTTGGGTATTACGCTGACCAAGCGGGCCAATGGACAGGCAAAGAGCGTAGAAATGGCCGGCTTTCCTTTCCATGCATTGGACACGTATTTGCCCAAGCTGGTACGTGCCGGCAAGCGGGTGGCCATTTGTGACCAATTGGAAGATCCCAAGATGACCAAGAAACTGGTAAAGCGCGGTATCACCGAATTGGTGACTCCGGGTGTAGCCATCAATGACAATGTTCTTTCTTACAAAGAAAATAATTTTCTGGCTGCCGTTCATTTTGGGAAAGCCAGTTGTGGTGTGGCCTTCCTTGATATCTCTACCGGTGAGTTCCTTACCGCAGAGGGGTCTTTTGACTATATAGACAAGTTGTTAAATAATTTCGCCCCCAAAGAGGTGCTTTTCGAACGTGGTAAACGGGGAATGTTTGAAGGAAATTTCGGAAGCAAGTTCTTTACTTTTGAGTTGGATGACTGGGTGTTTAATGAAAGTTCCTCACGCGAGAAGCTGTTGAAGCACTTTGAGACCAAGAACTTAAAAGGTTTCGGGGTGGAGCACCTTAAGAATGGTATTGTAGCTTCGGGCGCTATTTTGCAATACCTCAATATGACGCAGCATTATCAGATCGGCCATATAACTTCTCTTTCCCGTATAGAGGAAGACCGTTATGTGCGGCTGGATAAATTCACGGTACGGAGCTTGGAACTCATAGGTAGCATGAATGAGGGCGGAACCAGTCTGCTGGATGTGATCGACCGCACTATCAGCCCTATGGGAGCCCGTCTGCTAAAACGCTGGGTAGTCTTTCCGTTGAAAGATGAGAAGCCTGTCAATGAGCGTCTGGATGTAGTGGAATACTTCTTCCGCAAGCCGGATTTCAAAGAGTTCATAGAAGAGAAACTACATCTGATAGGAGATTTGGAACGTATTGTTTCGAAAGCTGCCGTAGGACGAATCTCTCCACGCGAGGTGGTGCAACTTAAAGTAGCTTTGCAAGCCATCGAGCCGATTAAGAATGCCTGTTTGAATGCGGATAACGGGAGTCTCCGCCGTATTGGGGAACAACTGAATATATGTCTGTCTATCCGTGAAAAGATAGCGAAAGAGGTTAAGAATGATCCTCCTTTGCTGGTGAATAAAGGCGGTGTGATAGCAGACGGGGTGAATGCGGAACTGGACGAACTGCGGCAGATAGCTTTTTCCGGCAAGGATTATCTGCTCAAAGTACAGCAACGTGAAAGTGAGCTGACCGGCATTCCCAGCTTGAAAATTGCTTATAACAATGTGTTCGGTTACTATATTGAGGTGCGTAACACGCATAAGGACAAGGTACCTGCCGACTGGATCCGTAAACAGACGCTGGTGAATGCGGAACGCTATATTACTCAGGAACTGAAAGAATACGAAGAAAAGATCTTGGGGGCCGAAGATAAGATTTTAGTGCTTGAAACAAAGCTCTATAATGAATTGGTGATCGCTTTGGCAGAGTTTATTCCAGCCATTCAGATTAATGCCAGTCAGATTGCCCGATTGGATTGTCTGCTGGCTTTTGCCAATGTGGCGAAAGAGAACAATTATATCCGTCCTGTTGTGGAGGACAGTGAGGTGATTGACATCAGGCAAGGCCGTCATCCTGTCATCGAGAAGCAGCTTCCGGTAGGGGAGAAGTATATTGCCAATGATGTCTTTCTGGACTCGGAAACCCAGCAAATCATTATCATTACCGGTCCCAATATGGCGGGTAAGTCGGCTTTGCTACGCCAGACTGCGCTGATTACCTTGTTGGCGCAGATGGGTAGTTTTGTTCCTGCCGAAAGTGCGCGGATCGGTATGGTGGATAAAATATTCACCCGTGTGGGAGCCAGCGATAACATTTCTGTGGGCGAATCTACCTTTATGGTTGAAATGAATGAGGCGGCAAATATTTTGAACAACCTCTCTAGCCGTAGTTTGGTGCTGTTTGATGAGTTGGGACGGGGAACCTCCACTTATGATGGTATTTCCATTGCTTGGGCTATTGTGGAGCATATTCACGAGCATCCTAAAGCCAAGGCACGTACGCTGTTTGCCACTCATTATCATGAGTTGAACGAGATGGAGAAATCTTTCAAGCGCATCAAGAATTACAATGTATCTGTGAAGGAGATAGATAATAAAGTGATTTTTCTGCGCAAACTGGAACGTGGCGGCAGCGAACATTCTTTCGGTATTCATGTGGCAAAGATGGCAGGTATGCCGAAAAGCATCGTGAAGCGTGCCAATGATATTCTGCATCAACTGGAAACGGACAACCGCCAGCAGGGCATTGCCAAGCCTACGGCTGAGATAGCGTCCGGCCGGAGCGGAATGCAGCTCAGCTTCTTCCAGTTGGATGATCCGGTATTGAGTCAGATACGGGATGAGATTCTGAATTTGGATGTCAATAATCTGACCCCTCTTGAAGCATTGAATAAACTGAATGATATCAAGAAGATAGTAAAAGGCAAATAAATGCCTTCATTTTTCATTAACCGTTAATTACTAACCATTAATCATTATCATGAAACACTTACTAACCTTATGGATGTTGGCCTTGTGTCTGTGTGTTTCGGCCAAGGAAACATGTCCGAAAGTAATTCCCGCCCTGCAAGAGTGGAAGGGGGGAAGTGGAAAACTCGTATTGCCTGCTGAAGGCAGTATTGTTGTAGCTCCTGCCGATGAGGCGGCACTGAAAAGTGTGGCGACTGTGCTGGCACAGGACTTGAAAGATCTGTTGGATTGGAACTACACCATTAGGACCGGGAAACCGGGAAAGAATGATATTTATCTTTCATTGATGAAACCCGACAAACAATTGGGAAAGGAAGGGTATGTGCTGACTGCCGGACGCTATGCCGGTATTGAAGCACCGGCTCGTCAGGGAGTCTTTTGGGGAACCCGGAGTTTGTTGCAGATTCTTTATAATGAAAAAGGAGAGTTGCCCAAAGGAGTTGCCCGTGACTGGCCGCAATATCCCAGTCGTGGCTTCATGCTGGATGTGGGCCGTAAGTTCTTCACAATGGATTTCCTGCGGCAATATGTCAAAATACTATCGTTCTATAAACTGAATGAATTCCAGATTCATCTCAATGACAATGGTTTTGTACAGTTCTTTGATAACGACTGGAACAAGACCTATGCTGCTTTCCGCCTGGAGAGTGAGCGTTTTCCGGGGCTGACCGCCAAGGATGGTTCTTATACCAAGAAAGAATTCACCGACCTGCAACGTCTGGGCATGGAATATGGTGTGAATGTGATTCCGGAGATTGATATTCCGGCTCATTCATTGGCCTTTACACATTATAAACCCGAGATAGGCAGTGATAAATATGGAATGGATCATTTGGATTTGTACAAGGAGGAAACCTATCGTTTTGTAGATTCTTTGCTGGATGAGTATCTTTCTGGTGAGAAACCGGTTTTCATAGGTCCCGACGTACATATCGGTACAGACGAGTACAATGCCAAGGAAGCTGAGAAATTCCGCTATTTTACAGACCGGTATCTGAAGTATGTAGAGAAATACGGGAAGAATGTCCGTATGTGGGGAGCACTGCGCTGGTTGAAAGGAAACACTCCGGTGAAAGCGGATAATGTAACTATTAATGCCTGGTCATACGATTGGATTGATCCTAATGCTTCTTTGAAAGACGGATATAAGATTATCAATACGTGTGATGCTTATCTTTATATTGTTCCGGCTGCCGGATATTATCGTGATTTCCTGGACACGAAATGGCTGTATGAGCAATGGCGTGTGGGTAAAGTGAATCCTAAGGAAGAGTTGCCTGAAGGAACTCCGGGACTGTTGGGAGGTATGTTTGCCGTATGGAATGACCATTGTGGTAACGGTGTGTCACAACAGGATGTGCATTTCCGTACATTCCCGGCCGCTCAGGTACTGGCCGAGAAGATGTGGAGAGGGAAGAATGAAATGGTTTCTTACGAGGAATTTGAGGAATTGTGCAAACAGATGCCTGAAGCTCCCGGTGTCAACCTGCTGGGGCGTGTGCAGGGTGAGGTAGTCCTTCCGGGGCAGAATGAAGAACTGTCTTTGAACGGTACGGACAGCATTGCCACTATGTTGCCGGAGGTAGGCTATCCATACGTGGTAGAATTTGAAATAAATCCGGACAAAGACCAAAATATCAACGGTATTTTGTTTAAAGGTCCTCATTCCACCGTATATGCCAATTGGGAAAATAAGGGAAAATTGGCTTTCAGCCGTGACGGCTATACGTTTGTATTCCACGCTGCCACACTGCCTGCCGGAGCATGGACGAAGGTACGCATAGAGGGAGACCACAAAGGTACTACTCTTTACATAAACGGTGAGAAAGCGGAACGTTTGGAAGGACGTGTCAAGCAGTTTTACAACTATACTCATAAACGCAAGGACAAGATGTATATGCAGGAAACTTTGGTGTTTCCCATGCGGCAGATTGGGGATGTGCAGAATGGGTTCAGAGGGAAGTTGCGGAATATAAATTGCACGCAATAAAAGATATTTCTTTCTCTTACTGTGTAGGGGCAGGTTTTAGACCTGTCCCTATGCCCAATAGGAGTGAAATTTCTCCGAATGTTATCTTTAATAGTGTTATATTGTTTATTATCAAAGTTTTATATGCGGTAAATGTTATCTGTTTTATTTTCATGAAAAGGGCTTTATACCTTACTTTGCATTATTAAACTTAAGCAACAAACCCGATGAAAATAAAACAAATTCTACTTTGCATGCTTTTAGCCTGCTTTATTCTTCCCGCTTCCGCACAGAATAGCTGGGGTATTGTAGGAGGCGGACTTTTTTCTAAATCTCTGTCCAGGGATGCACGCTTCAGCCTGGGCGGTTATGCCGGAGGAATGTATGACGTTCATGTTAAAAACTCATGGTATGTACAACCACAATTATTATTTACTTATGAAGAATTCAGATCCAAGACAAGACTTGGTACCGATTCTTTTTTTAGTAAATTCAATTTGGAGCTTCCTATCCTTGCTTCTTATAATGTTGCTTTGAATAACAAATGGAATTTGCGCATCAATGCGGGACCGTATCTGTCCTATGCTATGTTTGGCAGGGATAAATCCATTGATTACGCCTATGGCAACGGAATGCATTCTAGTTTGGGCTGGTGGCATCAGGATTTTCCAGATCATTTTACTTACGGCGGAAGGGCCGGGGTTTCATTGGAATCCGAGCATTTCATTTACACTATCGATGGTAAGTGTTCTCTTCGTAAGAGACCTTTCGGGCGGAGTGTCAGTTTATCGGCCGGTGTAGGATATAAGTTCTGAGTTTTCTGTATCTTTGTCACCGGAGAATAAAAATAGAGTTGCATGTATGTTTATATAAAACAGTTGGGTATTGTTTGCCTTCTATGTTGGCTTGGTTTGCCTTCTATGTTGGCTTGGTCTTTCCTGTACTTTGCAGCGCACGGAACATCCTGCTTTGCGGCAAGCCGGATACTTGATGGAAGAACATTCCGACAGTGCGTTTTCATTATTGAAATCCATCTCTTCCCTAACCGGTATGAGCCCGGAAGACAAGGCCGGTTACGCTTTGCTGCTGGCTGAGGCTGCGGATAAAAATGGTTATTCACTGCTTCCTTGTGACTCATTATTGAATTTTGCTCTCCATGTATATCATGAAGAAGCCAAAGAACATGCCATAGCTCTTCTGTATAAGGGTAAAGTGCAACAGGAAATGGAAAACTATGCCGATGCCCTGAAAAGTTACCGTATGGCGCTTGAAATTCTTTCCGCCTATCCATGCGAATTCTATTGGAAAGGGTTTGTATATAATATGTTGGGTGGGCTGTATGGCAAACAGAACTTGTACGCACAGGCCAAAGATATGTATGTCAAGGCTTGTTATAATGATTCGCTGGCACGGCATAACCGTCATTTCATCAGTTCACTCAGCAACCTGGGGGTAGCTTACATCGGGTATGGAAATATAGACTCCGCTTTTATCTGTCAGCAACGCGCTTTGCAGCTTTCTCTTTCTACTGATAGTTTCCTTTTGCATTCTCTTTATGGAAATATAGGGGATTTATGCGGACGTACAGGACGGAACAGTATAGCTATTATTTGTCTGAAAAGGGCATACGATGCCTGTCGTCTTAGAGAAGACAGCTTGCAGTGTCTTTGGAATCTAGGGGAATTTTATTATAATAACGGGCAGCTTGATTCGGCTCTTTATTATTTGAACCGAAGCAAGGAAGCTGTCGATATTCATATCCGGTATCTCTCTTTCTTTGACTTGTATGCCATAGCCAAGCAGCAGGGAAATGTGGAGAAAGCTTTGGAATATCTGGAAATCAGCACCCAGTTGGAAGATTCTATCTATTCCACCAATGTGGCTACGGAACTGGAGAAGAAGACCTATCGTTGGAATGCCGACGCGCAAGTAAGGAAAGAACAGTTCAAGGCTAAACGGAGGATATACACCATTGCGATGATAGCTGTGGTGTTGCTGCTGGTCATTGTGATTATTTATCAACAGATACTGAAGAACAAGAAGATACAGCAATCCAATTATAAATATCTGTTGCAGAAGCTGAAACAGAACCTGATGGATATGCAGCAGAATATTGCTCAACATGAAGAGGTGATAGCCGAATTGAAACAGAAACAAGAAAGCCGTGTCGAGGAAATAGAAGAGAAGGAACGGGCTATAGAGGCCATGAAGATGGAGAAGGAGAAATTGCGCAACTGGTTGTTCCGGCAAAGTGCCCTCTATACGAAAATAGACAAACTGGCCAACCAGCAAAAGCATCACAAAGAGCGTATTGCAGTGCTCACCAATGCTGAGCAACGCCAACTCAGAGTGATTATAGGACAGATTTATGCTGATTACATAGAGCAACTGCATACCCGGTATCCCAAGTTGAACGAAGATGATGTCCTTTTGCTATGTCTGCAATTGGCGGATTTATCTCCTTTTGCCATCGCTTTATGCTTTGGTAATAATGATGCACAGATTGTAGCGCAACGCAAATATCGTATGAAAAGTAAGATGGAATAACTGTGTGTTACAGAATTTGCATAATGTTTTTTTAATAGATGTTTGTATATCAGGTTATAAAGGCATTTTGCTATCTTTGTGCGTAGAAAGCTAAAAGACAAAATCACTATGCGTTCATTTATTATATATTTAAATTTCGTCAGTTTGCTGGCTGTCTGTTTGTTTGCCTGTAACCACCATTCTTCCAATCCGATGTTACAGCAAGTAGATTCTTTGTTGGAAATGAAGCCGGACAGTGCATTGACTATTTTAAAAAATATATCTGTTTTAGAGGATTTGCCGGAAGTAGACAAGGCATACTATGCTTTGTTGCTGGCTGAGGCTACGGACAAGAACAAACTACCCTTATTGCCTTGCGATTCCTTATTGAATTTCGCCTTGGATTATTATGGAGATGATGATAGGGAGAAGGCTGTGGCATTGATGTATAAGGGAAGGCTGCTGGCAGAGATGGATGATGAAAAGGCAGCGATAGAGATGAATTTGAAGGCATTGGAAATATTGCAGGATTATCCGGTAGATACAAAATATAGAAGATTAATTTATAGTGCGCTGGGATTGTGGTATGGGAATTGTGAATTGAATGACAAGGCATTGGAGGTGTTGCACCAATCTCTTCATTATTCTTTTGATGCTAAAGATACTGCCATTGCTTATATTAATATAGGATATATTTATGGCATGAGAAATATGCAGGATTCTGCCATAACCTATCAGCGCAAAGCTGTGAAGTATGCCATGCGTTCTAAAGATAGAAGCATGATACTTACTTCTTGGCATAATTTGAGCATTTGTTATAGACACTTTGAAAATGTCGATTCGGCTGTTGTTTATGCGCATAAGGTTTTACAGCATTTATCTTATGGGAATGGAAAAGCAGATGCTTATTATAATATGGGGGATTTATATGTTGATTTGGAACAATATGATTCAGCACGCCATTATTTAGAAAAGAGTTTGTTTCTTTCTCCATCTCGCTCTATACCCTACTGGTCACTTGCCGTAATGGAGGCTGAACTAGGAAATTTTAAGTCTGCCTATCACTATCTGGATACGTTTGTTATGGTTCAGGACTCATTAGATAACAGTGAGCTATTGACGGAAGTGCAACATTTAGTCTATAAACATCAGACGGAATTAAGAGTAAAGGATGAACAGATAAAATCCAAAAGGATTATAAGATGGATTGTCTTTGTATCCGTTATTATTTGCTTTGTCGTTGCTTTGATTTACCAACGTTGGATAAATAAGAAAAATAACCAGCAGGCACTCTATCGGCAGTCATTGCAATATGCCCATGAGAAGCAGGATATGATGCAACAACGTATAGAGGAAAATGAATTAACTCTTGCACTGTTGCAAGACAGAGAGAACCAAAATCTTGATGAAATCGATAAAAAAGAACGATTGATTGCTCAGTTGAAGCAAGAAAAGCTGGAACTTCGCACATGGACGTTTTGGCAGACTCCTATATATAAAAAAGTGATGTCCTTATCCGAACAAAAGGAAGTGGATAAAAAGGCACGAAAAGTAATGACAGATGTAGAACGTGAAAAACTAAAGAAAACAGTATTTGAGATCTATGCTGATTATATTTCTCCTTTGCAAGCACAATACTCCCAACTGACGGAGGATGACTTGTTGGTCCTTTGCCTGCAAGAAGCGGGTATTTCTCCGTTGGCCATTTCTTTATGTTTCGGACATACGGATACGGTAGCCCTCAATCAAAGGAAATCGCGTCTAAAAAAGAAAATGTCAGAGTGATAAACTGAAATATATTGTTTATCAGTGTTTTATAGAAATATTATGTCACAGCAAATAGTTGTACGTTCTTTCCTTTCCCTCTAACTTTGCGGCATCATTTTTAAACAAAAAGAAGTATGAAAGCAAAGTTATTATTGATGTTATTTTTAGTTTCCTTGAGTTTGGGAGTTTTTGCTTCGGAGCATCACCAAAAGAAGCCTCATGCAGTTTGCAAAGTTTATGAAAAGGTGGCTACTAGAATTCCTTTTATTTTTTCAGTACAAACCGAGGATATAAATGACTGCTTGTATCTCACATTTCAATTTTCATTAGATGATGCTGACATTACTATGCTAGATAAGGATGGTAATGAAAAGGTGTAGTTATGGATAACGCATTTGAAAAAACAGCTGTACTTCCTAAGTGTGATAAAGGAAGTGCTTACTCGACTCAGATAAATTTAAGTTTTTAAGTAATTCCAATTAAGGCTGTATGATAATATTTTAGTTGATAATCTAAGGTTATTGATAATGTGAAGTTCATATCTGAATCTTATTTTATTGCTCATGTTATGATAAAATATGTTATATGGTTGATTTTTAGTGTTGTATAGGTGAGTGATGTTATATGGATAGAGCTTTATGCTTATATCTTCTTTCTAATTTTGCAACATCAAATAAAAAAATAAGTATGAAGACTAAAATGATTGTAGTGGTGGTGTTGGCTGCCATGTGTGTATTGCCTTTGTCTGCACAGGTAAAAGTTGGTGTGGAAGGTGGAATGAACCTGTCTCATTATCTGGTTTCCGGTTCTGACGGATATAAAGCCGAGCAGGTAGGTGGAATGAAGCCCGGCTTTCAATTGGGGGTGACTGTGGACTACGAGATAGGAAAGCATTGGATGTTAATGTCCGGTTTGTCTTGGTTGCAGAATAGAAGTACCATGAAAATGATGGATCACATGGTTACTTATTTTCCTAAGACAGAGATAAAGATGAATAATCTGATTTTGCCGTTAAAAATGGGATATAATATTCGGGTTTCGGATAAACTCAGCCTCATTCCGTCGGTTGGAGTTTATGCTTCTTACGGATTTGGTGCTGGAAACTGTTCTTTGGATGTTATTCACCAAGAGGGGGATAATATAACTACCGAGCCTGCAAAATGGAAGCCCTTGGATGGTTTTTCCTATAAAGCCGGGGAGCCCAATAATAGTGGTAATCTTCAGGCTTTCCGCCGTTGGGATTATGGGGGCATTGTTGGAATGAAGGCTGTTATTGCCGATCATTATACGATAAGTTTTGATTATAGGGTCGGAATAAAAAAGATACAGGCACAAAATGGTTTGCGGAATTCAACTTTCCAGTTCTCCGTAGGCTATCGTTTCTAAACTGATTTAATTAAACTGGCAATCTGTCAAAATGATAATGCCGGTGTATGAGGGTGTCCTGTTTTAAAGGATACAGTTTGTGTATTTTCATCGTATTCTCGTGCATCGGCATTTTGACAGATTGTCTTCTTTTTCTGGTTATTTATTCTTTTATGGATATATGTGAACGTATATGTAGGGAAATGCATACATACGTGTCCGACAGGGATCTTTATGCCTTTTGAGATCCCTCTATTTATTGAGCCAGCTCTTTCAATATCTCCTCTATTTTCTGAAAGAGTTGTCCTATGTGCGCTCCGTCCACAAAAGCATGGTTTACAGTGAAAGCGATGGGCATTACCAGTCTTCCTTCGCGTGGCACTACTTTGCCGGCATTCATCAGCGGATAGTCTAATGGATGGTCGGGAGCCATTTGTGTATAGGTGAGTGAAGTGAAATAAAGCTGAGGCGTGGCACTCAGTTGGATAATATCAAAATCTCCCTGTTCTTTAATGACTTTTTCGGCTCCATACGGGTCACCCTCTTCGGGGATGTTATGGACGATGTGATATGCTTCGGCATAAAACCGTTCAAAATCTGCATGGTAAGGGATGCGGACTGTGTAGAAAGTCTTGCCGGGTACAGCGATAGGTGATATGATGTCCACCTGATCGTGATAGACCACCTGTCCGTTTTTATCTGTACGGAAACGGAATTCTTTCACTTCATTGGCAGCACGTAGCACAGCATACAGGTAATACAGGAAAAAAGAGCGCTTGGCGGCTTTTGCAGCTGGAAATGCTTCAGTGCAATCCACTTCACTGGTAATGGATATCCATGAATTATGGAAGTTGCGGAAAAAATTATAATTGTCCCGGCGTTCCCAGGTTTCAATATCTATTATATGTTTCATTTATTTTACGGGTTTAAAAGAATGGTACATGAAGTGCGCTCCCAGCAGTATGAACGGAATGCTGAGCCATTGCCCCATGTTCAGCATCATACTGTCTTCAAAGGCTTCCTGGCTGGCTTTTATAAACTCCACAAGGAAGCGGAAGGTGAATATGGTAGTGAGGCAGTAGCCGAAATAGAAACCGGGGTATAGCGTGGTTTTGTACTTTTTATACAACCGCAAGCCTATGATAAAAATCAGAAGATAGGCGATGGCTTCGTAGAGTTGTGCCGGGTGGCGGGGTTGCATATCTTCGTGCGGAAAAATGAACGCCCAAGGAACATGAGTTACCGTACCTACTATTTCACCATTCATCAGGTTACCTAAACGGATAAAACAACCTGCCAGCGGGGTGGCGATGGCTATATTGTCTAGTACAGTCAGGAACTTCAATTTTACACGGCGTGAATAGATCCATAAGGCGAGCATTAGTCCGATGGTTCCTCCATGGCTGGCAAGACCTTGATAACCGGTCCATTTTATCCCAGAATCGGTAATCTTGACGGGCAACAGCATTTCTACAGGGTGAGAGAGCCAATAGCCTGGCTCATAGAACAGACAATGTCCCAGGCGAGCACCGATAACAATACCCAGCAGGCAGTAAACGAACAGGGAATCAAATTTTTCGTAAGGAATTTTTTGGTCTTGGTAGAGTTTGTATATCACCCAGTAGGCCAATGAAAGCCCTGTAACGAACAATACGGAGTAATAACGGATGGAAATGCCGAAAATGGAAAAGATTTCTATATCGGGATTCCAAAGAATGGCTGACAGTGTATTCATATCTTGAATTTTTGTGCAACTTTGCGGTAAGTGGGCATATCCACATCCATCTTTTCGCCCAGTGCGATCATATCAAACAATAGTCCTTGTATTTCGGACTCGTGTCCTTTGGCTATATCTTTTTGCATGGATGCGGTACTGTCCGGGTCTAATTTGTCAATCACTTTTAAGTTGTATCCTATCGGGTCTTCCGCATAGGTAATTCCCATTTTGCGGCCTATTTCAGAACTTTCCTTGGACAGACCGATGAAAGTGTCGCGTTCTGCTCCGGGATGTTGCAGAGGACCCATCGGGACATCATGGTAGGCACCTGTGCAGGCCATAGCCGAGATGAATGACCATTTGATGAAGGTGTCGCGATTGATATCATCCGAAATATCGGCTTTGATCCCTGCTTTTCTTAGTACATCGGCAATGGTTTCCAGACGTTCCGGAGCCACACCCTGTTGGGGACGTGCACCGAAAACCAGCCGGAATATTTTGCCCATTTGTGTGATTTCACCCGGTCCGGAAACGAAACCTACGATGTAGATGCATCCGTCCAATACTGTTACATGTGGAACGAGTTGCCCGATGCGGGGACCTGTACCGTAAACATTCAGGATGGGGATAATCAAGGTATCTTTATCCGAGGCTTTTTCCAACAGATCTTTGATGGAATCCAGGGAATAGCCCTTCACGCATACAAAAATTACGTTGGCCTTCTCGTTGTATTCCTCGGCTGTGCAGGCTTGTATAGGTAGAAAGTGATTACCTTTTAAGTCTGATCTTAGGTGAAGCCCTTTTTCACGAATGGCTTCCAGATGCTTGCCACGGGCAATGCATGTTACGTCTTTTCCTGCTAAAGCAAGGAAACCGGCGATGCTTCCTCCAACGCCGCCGGTTCCCACGATTAAATATTTTTCCATGTTAGTTGTATTTTGTTTTAGGAAACAAAACACTGACTTATCGGTCTGCCATCAGTTTTGCTGGTTTCCTGATGTTTTTTCATGCATTGCATGACAAGTCTTTTGCGTTTTGATTTACCTTATACATTGAAACGGAAGTGCATGATGTCACCGTCCTGTACTACGTATTCTTTACCTTCCACGCCCATTTTTCCAGCCTCTTTCACGGCGGCTTCCGAACCATATTTAATGTAGTCTTCGTACTTGATTACCTCGGCACGGATAAATCCTTTCTCGAAATCGGTGTGGATGACTCCTGCACATTGGGGGGCTTTCCATCCTTTACGATAGGTCCAGGCTTTTACTTCCATTTCTCCGGCGGTGATGAAGGTTTCCAGTTCCAGCAGGTGATAAGCCGATTTGATCAGACGGTTTACACCTGATTCTTTCAGACCGACTTCCTGAAGGAACATCTGGCGGTCTTCATAGGTTTCAAGTTCTGCGATATCGGCTTCGGTTTTGGCGGCTACGACCAGAATTTCTGCATTTTCTTCTTTTACGGCTTCGCGTACTTGTTCTACATATTTATTGCCGGTAGCAGCACTTGCTTCGTCCACGTTGCATACGTACATCACTGGTTTGCTGGTCAGCAAGAACAGTTCTTTTGCGATTTTTTGTTCGTCTTTGCTGTCAAATTGTACGGTACGCGCAGATTTGCCTTGTTCCAATGCGTCTTTATATTTAACAAGGATGTCGTACATTTGTTTTGCTTGTTTGTCACCGCCCGTCTGTGCCTGTTTTTGTACTTTTTGAATACGGCTTTCAATGGTTTCCAAATCTTTCAGCTGGAGTTCGGTGTCAATGATTTCTTTGTCACGTACCGGATCTACACTACCGTCTACATGAGTTACATTTTCATCGTCAAAACAACGGAGTACGTGCAGGATAGCATCTGTTTCACGGATATTTGCCAGAAACTTGTTTCCCAGCCCTTCACCTTTGCTAGCCCCTTTTACAAGTCCTGCAATGTCAACAATTTCTACAGTAGTGGGAACGATACGTCCCGGATGAACCAGTTCGGCAAGTTTGGTCAGGCGTTCATCAGGAACGGTGATGACACCTACATTCGGTTCGATGGTACAGAAAGGGAAGTTGGCTGCTTGAGCCTTTGCATTCGATAAACAATTAAAAAGTGTCGACTTTCCTACGTTTGGAAGACCGACAATACCACATTGTAAAGCCATTATCTATTTGTTTTTTTGATTATTATCTATCTATTTGTTTGCAAAGATAACCATTCTTTTTGTATCAGACTTCATATTGAAGTCAGATTTGGCTTTTTTATATGCGAAAAGGGGGGGCTTGTTACGAAACAGAAAGGGCAACCGTCACGGCTGCCCTTTCGTCGAGTTTTTATGAAAAGTGTTAGATTGTTAGAATAGATTTATTTGTCCATAGTTACGGTCATTTCGGGTACTAATATATATTCTTTCTTTTTAGAGTTCCATTTGTAATATTCAGTAGTCATACTTTTATTGCCATAAGTATAACGAATGCAGAGGTTATTTTCCCAGCGGTTTTTGTTACTGTTCCATTTTTGCGCCTCGTCCTCAGTACGTTGGTTGTTGGCGTCATACTTGTAATTGTGCTTCATATAATTAGTAAGCATGGTGCCTTCCATTTTAAAAATCGTTTCCGAAACAACTACTCCATTTACTTCTTCTGCATTGTAAATCAGGTTGTCACCCGGATTTCCTGCAAAAACTGTAAGGTTAGCAATAAATAAAATTGCTACAACGAGCATTCCTTTCAAAAAATTGATCTTTTTCATGATATTGATATATTAGATTGTTACTTTCATATTGTTTTTAAAAGCGGTGCAAATGTACGAAAGAAAATTGAATATCCTAACATTTCTGCTAGAAAATGATGATATTTTTGCAAAATGTCACTGATTAAACAAATATTAAGAATTGTATAATGGCTATTTGTTATAATTGTCTTGTCTTTGTGTTTTCCACTTATGTCTGGGATGGCAAATGAAAAGCTCAATGGATTGGAAAATACCATTGAGCTTTTATGATATAAATACTTTACATATAGTACTATCTATTTTGCTAATAGTTGGTTTATGTATGCTTTAATGTGCTTCAAGCCAGTTGCTTCCCCAACCGCAGTCTGCGCGTAAAGGTACTTGCATACGGTAGGCATTTTCCATCTCTTCAATCACAATCTTCTGTACTTTTTCCTTTTCTTCGGGTAGAACGCTGAAATTTAACTCATCATGTACCTGAAGTATCATTTTGGACTTTATACTTTCAGATTGAAAGCGCTGGTATATGCGTACCATAGCTACCTTGATAATATCGGCTGCACTTCCTTGGATAGGAGCATTGATGGCATTCCGTTCGGCATATCCGCGCACAACCGAATTTCTGGAATTGATATCCGGAAGATATCGTTTACGGCCGAATATGGTTTCAATATATCCTTGTCCGCGGGCAAGGTCAATGCTTTTGTCCATATATTCCTTTATTTGGGGATAAGTTTCGAAGTAGCCGTCTATTAGTTCTTTTGCCTCTTTGCGGTCTACATTCATACGTTCTGCCAGTCCGAATACGCTGATGCCGTAGATGATACCGAAATTAGCTGTTTTTGCTTTACTGCGTTGTTCGCGGGTAACTTTGTCTATACTTATCTTATATACTTTTGCTGCGGTGGCGGCATGAATGTCATCTCCTTCCTTGAAAGCCTCTATCATATTGGTATCTCCGCTAAGGTGTGCCATAATGCGTAGCTCAATCTGTGAATAGTCGGCGGAGAAAAATTCGCAGCCATCATCGGGGATGAAAGCCTTACGGATTTCCTTGCCGTCTTCGTTGCGGATAGGGATGTTCTGAAGGTTCGGGTTGCTGGAACTGAGCCGGCCGGTAGCAGTGACCGTTTGATTGAACGAAGTATGAATTTTACCTGTTTCTTTATTAATCAATAGGGGCAGAGCATCAATATAAGTACCGAGAAGCTTCTTCAGACCGCGGTGTTCCAATATCTTGCCTACTATTTCGTGTTTTCCTCGCAGACTTTCCAATACTTCTTCACTGGTGACATATTGTCCGGTTTTGGTTTTCTTGGCCTTCTCCACGATGCGCAGTTTGTCAAAAAGCACTTCACCTACCTGTTTGGGTGAAGCTATGTTGAAATCCGTACCTGCCAGTTGGTGCACTTCTTCTTCTATTTGGTTCATGCGGGCGGTGAAATGTTCCGAGGTCTGTTTTAAGGCTTCAGTGTCTACACGTACACCGTTGCGTTCCATATAAGTAAGTACGGGTACCAGGGGCATTTCTATTTCGTAGAAGAGTTTTTCCGCATCGTTGGTTTTCAATTCCTGTTCCAAGATGTTTTTCAATTTCAGTGTGACATCAGCATCCTCGCATGCGTACTTATAGATAGCTTCGGGGGAGAGGTCGCGCATATTCTTTTGACCTTTGCCTTTAGGACCAATCAGTTCTTCGATGTGGATAGTCTGATAATGCAGGTAGATTTCGGCAAGGTAGTCCATGTTGTGACGCAATTCCGGTTGTAGTACATAATGTGCCACCATGGTATCGAACAGGGGACCGCGCACTTCGGTTCCGTAGTTGCCCAGTACCAGCATATCGTATTTTATATTTTGCCCTACTTTCAATACTCCTTCTTTTTCGAAAGCCAGCCGGAACTCATTAACTATTTTTTGCGCTTCAGCCCGATCGGCAGGTACAGGAACATAAAATGCTTGATTTTCGGCATAGCTGAAGCTCATTCCCACGAGTTCTGCGGTGATGGGATCGGTTCCTGTTGTTTCTGTGTCTAGACTGAAAATTTCTTTTGTAAGTAAGTTTTGTAATAATTCAGTTCTTTTCTCTTCTGTATCAACGAGTTGATAGTCGTATTTTAAATTATCTAAACATGCTAGATTCGAATATTTCTCACTTTCCGTCCCTCCGTCGGTAAATTCTGCAAAGAGATTGCCTTGAGGAGAAGACGGGGAAGCGGGTGATTCACCGTTCGAAGCTGGTTCGCCGAAAAGGGAGAGTTGTCCCGAACCGTTCGGCGTATTTCCCTGCCGGGCGCTTCCTCCCAGTGTACGGTTTCGTCCTTGCGGGTCGTTTCCGGTCGCATCGGGGTATGTTCCGGCGAAGGCGGATTTCTTGTTTCGGTTGAAAACGCGGTCGATGAGGGTACGGAACTCCATCTCTTCAAAAATCTTCCGTAGTTCCTCTTCATTCGGTTCTTCTCTTTTCAGTTCGTCCATGTTCAAAGCGATGGGGACATCAATCTTGATAGTTGCCAGAAACTTGGAGAACTCAATCATTTTCCGGTTAGTTTCCACTTTGGTCTTCAAGGCTCCTTTCAGTTCGGCAGAGTGGGAGAGGAGGTTCTCGATGCTGCCATATTGCGCGATTAACTTTTGTGCTGTTTTCTCGCCCACGCCCGGACAACCGGGAATGTTGTCGGAACTATCGCCCATCAGTCCCAGCATATCAATGACTTGTGCGGGTGACTGGATATCGAACTTTGCCTTTACCTCTTCTATTCCCATCACTTCAAAACCGCCTGTATGCTTGGGACGGTACATGAAAACATTTCCGCCCACCAGTTGGCCATAGTCTTTGTCCGGTGTCATCATATAAGTAGTGATCCCCCGTTTGCCGGCTTCGGTGGCCAGTGTACCGATCACGTCGTCGGCCTCGTATCCCGGTACTTCCAGAATAGGAATACGGTAGGCCCGTATAATATCCTTTATAATGGGTACGGACAAACGGATTACTTCGGGTGTTTCTTCACGTTGTGCCTTATACTGTTCATAGGCTTCGTGCCGGAAGGTGGGACCGGCGGGATCAAATGCCACACCGATGTGCGTAGGATTTTCTTTCTTCAAGACCTCTTCCAGTGTATTGACAAATCCCAGTACGGCTGAAGTGTTGAAACCCTTGGAGTTAATACGCGGGCTTTTGATGAAAGCGTAATACGCACGGTATATTAATGCATAAGCATCTAATAGAAAAAGTTTGTCCATTCTTAAAAATCTTTAGTTTTTTCATTGTAAAAGTACAAAAAAATACCGTATTCCGTCTTTTATTACTACTTTTGTGCACAAATTAACCTGCATGGACAAATTACAGCAAATCAAATTGCCTATTGACAAGGAGTTTGAGGAATTTAGAAGGTTGTTTGACTCTTCGCTCCAAAGTTCCAATTCTTTACTTAGTGAGGTGTTATCCTATATTAAGCAGAGAAATGGCAAGATGATGCGTCCCATATTGGCGTTGTTGATTGCTAAATTATTCGGTGAAATCAATGATTCTACGCTTCATGCGGCTCTTTCATTGGAGTTGCTCCATACGGCCAGCCTGGTGCACGATGATGTGGTGGATGAGAGTGACAAGCGCCGTGGGCAGTCTTCGGTAAATGCTATCTATAATAATAAGGTGTCGGTTCTGGTAGGCGACTATATGCTGGCAACCAGCCTGAAGCATTCTGCCATGACCCGCGAGATTACAATTGTAGATTTGGTGGCTTGTTTGGGACAGAACTTATCTGAAGGCGAGATTATTCAATTGGCGAATATTAATGCTTCTGAGTTCTCGGAAGAAGTGTATTATGATGTCATTCGTAAAAAGACGGCTGCATTGTTTACTGCCAGTGCGGAAGCGGGGGCTATTTCGGTGCATGCATCCGATGAAATGGTGAAAAATGCTCGTCTGTTTGGCGAAATGATTGGTATTGCTTTCCAGATAAAGGATGATATTTTCGACTATTATTCTTCTGATGAGATAGGTAAACCTACCGGGAACGATATGCGTGAAGGGAAGCTGACATTGCCGGCTTTGTATGTGTTGAATATGTTTGATGATGAGGAGATGCGGAAACTGGCGCTACGCATCCGGGCATTAGACGCTTCGGATGAAGATATTGCCCGTTTCATCGAATATACTAAGGTGAAGGGAGGGATAGAGTATGCCAGGCAGGCAATGGTGGATTATCGTAATAAAGCGTTGGCTTTACTTCCACAATCAGCCGGTCAAGCTGTAAAAGATGCTTTGACTGCTTATATTGATTATGTGATTGAAAGAGATAAATAGTACGATTGTTGAAGATATGTACCTCAAAAAGTTCGGGCGTGGTCCTTTATACAATAAGGACCACGCCCGAACTTTTTGAGGTACGCCTTTCTTTGGTAGTTTAAAATAACCGGAATAGATAAGGCTCATTCCGGTCACTTTAAATGTGGTTGTTATTTAAATAGTGAAACAGTTCTTTGTTTAGAAGAACTTGGTTTCTTGGCCTACAATTTCTGAGAGAAGCAGATTGGCCAGGCGGCTTGTTCCTAAGCGGAATAACTCGTTTGTCAGCCATTCTTCACCTAACACTTCTTTTACAATGGTATAGTAAACCAAAGCATCGTGTACGGTATTAATTCCTCCGGCGGGTTTGAATCCTACTTTGCGGCCTGTTGTCATATAGTATTCTTTGATAGCCTCGCACATCACCAAGGCAGCTTCAGGAGTAGCGGCGGGGTTTTCCTTTCCGGTAGAGGTTTTGATGAAATCGGCTCCGGAATACATCGATAGAATGGACGCTTTTTTGATGTTGGATGCGCTTCCCAGTGCTCCGGTTTCCAAGATCACTTTCAGGTGATGCTCACCACATACAGCTTTTAATTCTTCTATTTCATCACACATTCCTTCGTAATCCCCACTCAGGAACTTGCCTACCGGGATAACGATATCTATCTCATCGGCTCCGGTATGGAGAGCCATGGCTGTTTCGGCTACCTTTACTTCGGTAAAGGTTTGCGAGGAGGGAAAACCGCCCGATACACAGGCTATGTTTACATGATCTGCTTCCAAGGTGTCGTTGACTACTTCTGCCATATTAGGATATACACAGATTGCGGCTACATTGTCCAGATCGGGGTACTTGTCAACAAATTCATTTACTTTTCCGGTGAATTTCATTACACTTTCATCTGAATCAGTACACTTTAAAGTGGTTAGGTCAATGCAATGGAACAGGAATTTCTTTACATCCGGTGTATTGTTTTCTGCTACATGTTTTTCGATGAGTAGGGCAGTTTTCGCTTTTACATCCTCATCGTGCAAACGGATGTTATACTTGGCAAGTGCTTCTTCGTACTTGCTGTGCTCAGGTCCATGATCGTGGTCATGACGATGTTCATGTCCACCTTCGAATTCGTGATTATGTTCCATAATTCTTTATAATTTGGGATTGTTTTTATGTCTGTCTTTATCTCTATTTGTTTTCTTCTCCAAGTTTTGACGGAAGGCTTCGGTCAGGTTTACTCCGGTCTGGTTGGCCAGACAGATAAGGACCCACAGTACATCTGCCATTTCATCGGCAAGGTTGTCTTTCTCTCCTTGCTTGAAAGACTGATCTCCGTATTTGCGTGCCATCACACGTGCCAGTTCGCCTACTTCCTCGGTCAGAACAACCATATTGGTCAGTTCGCTGAAGTAACGTACACCATACGTTTTAATCCAGCGGTCCACTTCTTTTTGTGCTTCTTCCAGTGTCATTATTCCTTGTTTTTGGTGTCCATACATATAGTAACAGGACCGTTGTTCAGAAGTTCAACTTTCATGTCTGCTCCGAATTCTCCGGTTCCTACTTCTTTGCCCAGACCGATGCTCAGTTCTTGGCAGAAATAATTGTAGAGGGGGATGGCTACATCGTGCTTTGCAGCACGGATATAGGAGGGACGGTTGCCTTTTTTTGTAGATGCGTGTAGTGTGAATTGGCTGATCACCAATATGTTGCCTCCTACCTCTAGGATAGATTTATTCATGACTCCATTTTCATCGTCAAAGACTCTCAGTCCTATTATTTTTTTGCATAACCAGTCGGCATCTTCTTGTGTATCAGCTTCTTCAATGCCAACCAATATCATGAATCCTTCTTTTATCGCCGATTTGCATACGCCTTCTATGGTAACAGAGGCGTGGCTTACTCGTTGAATAACTACTCTCATATTTATATTCTTTAATTTCTTGTTAGAAAAATTCTAGTTGTTTATCGGTAATGTCTCCGCTTCTACAATGGACAATATGTTGCCGGCTTCTTGCCTGGACTGATACGAGGCAGAGCATGTCCCTGTAGTAGATGTATGCAAAGGTAGGAAATCCCTTTTATTCTGTGAGATTTTCTTTGATATTTTTAGCGGCTGCTTCACCTACCACGGCTGCAATCTCTTCCAGTGAGGCTTGCTTGATGCGGCTGACGCTTTTGAATGTTTTCAGCAGGGCGGTCTTTCTTTTTTCGCCTATTCCCTTGATATTGTCCAAAGCGGACGCCACCTGACTCTTGCTTCGTTTGTCCCGGTGAAAGGTGATGGCGAAGCGGTGTACCTCGTTCTGTATGTTTTCCAACAGATGGAACAAGGGAGTGCTTTGCTTCACACCGATGGTCAGCGGAGGGAATCCGTATAACAATTCCGAGGTACGGTGCTTGCGGTCTTTGGCCAGTCCGGCTATGGGGATATCCAGATGAAGTTCGTCCTCTATCACTTCTCTCACCACTTCCATTTGCCCCTTTCCACCGTCGGTAATGATGAGGTCGGGCAGGGGGGAACCTTCCTCTATGGCACGGCTATACCGGCGGCGTACCACCTCTTTCATCGAGGCGTAATCGTCGGGTCCGGTCACAGTCTTGATGATGTATTTCCGGTACTCCTTCTTGCTTGGTTTCGCCTTTTTGAAAACGACGCAGGCGGCCACCGCGTCCGAGCCTTGAATATTGGAATTATCGAAACATTCGATGTGGTTCGGTAGTTTTTTCATGTGCAGCTGCTCCTGGATTTCTTTCATCAGACGGACGCTTCTTTGTTCAGGATTCAACTTTTCCGCCTGTTTCAAGCGGTCCACTTTATACTGTTTCACGTTCATTACGGAAAGATCCAGCAAATGCTTCTTTTCTCCTCGTTGGGGAACGGTAAAGGATACATTGTTCATCTCCATATCCAGTTCAAAAGGTACGATGATTTCGCGGGAAGTGCTCTTATATCGTTCACGCATCTCAATAATGCCCAATTGTAGAAGTTCTTCTTTCGTTTCGTTCAGACGTTTCTTGTATTCGAAGGTGAAGGCTTGGTTGATGCATCCGTTTGTGATATGCAGATAGTTGATATAGGCTGAATTTTCTTCCATTTCAATGGAGAACACATCCACATTATGAATGATGGAATTAACGACTTCGCTCTTGGAACGATAGTTTTCTATCAAGTCATATTTCTCTTTTATTTTCTGTGCTTCCTCAAATTTCATTTCGGCAGCAAGCGCTTGCATCTCTTCCATCAGCAGGTCACTTACAATCTGGGTATCTCCTTTCAGAATATTTTTGATTTCACCGATATTCTTCATGTATTCCTCGTGTGACTGCTGCCCGATGCAGGGCCCTTTGCAGTTCTTTATGTGATATTCCAGACATACGTTGAACTTGCCGGCGCGAATGTTTTCGGGACTTAGATTGAGTTTGCAGGTACGGATGGGGTAGAGCTTTTTGATCAAGTCCATCACGGCAAGCATGGAGGGCATGTGACTGTACGGACCATAATAAGAGGACCCGTTGCGGATGACTTGCCGGGTTTTGAAGATACGTGGGAAATATTCGTTGCTTACACAAATAGAGGGGTAAGTCTTGTCATCTTTCAGCAATACATTGTAACGTGGCTTGTATTTCTTTATCAGGTTGTTTTCGAGTAAAAGAGCGTCTTCTTCTGTTTTTACCACGATATAACGGATATCTGCAATTTTGCTGACCAGTAATCGTGTCTTGCCGTTGGGGTGTTCTCTATTAAAATAAGAAGAGACTCTGCGCTTCAGGTTTTTTGCCTTTCCAACGTAGATAATGGTTCCTTCGGAGTTCAAGTATTGGTAAATGCCGGGGCTGTCGGGCAGGTTTAGTACAATTCCTTTCAGATAATCATTGGTTGTAATCTCTTCTTTTTCCATACATGCTTATTGAATATTGCCGGTTGGCAGAACTGTTTCTTGAGTTGATGTTGCAGCCGCAACATCCTATATCTTTCGGTTGTAACATTATATATCTTCAAGCTGTAACATTATATATCTTACAGCCTGAAGATATATATCTTTCGGTTTCATCGTCCATCTCATTCCATAGATCTCTTTTTATTGTGAACGATGATGGGGCCCGTTTTGATGGACATGTTGTGTGACACTATAAAGTAAGCAGTGTATCCACCGTGATATCTTCGGGGAATGCCTTTCTGCCGTTCAGACCTCCCAGTTCGATAATGAAATTGATGAAAATCTTTTTGGCGCCACATCTTTGTACCAAGCGATGAGTGGCCGCCATGGTTCCGCCGGTAGCCAATAAATCATCGTGCAGCAGAACCACGTCGTTCTCATCGATGGCGTCTTTATGTATCTGAATGGTGTCGGTTCCATACTCTTTTGCGTATGTTTCCTCTACTACTTCTGCGGGAAGTTTGCCCGGCTTGCGTGCCATCACGAATCCGGCACCTAACCGTGCCGCCAGCGCACCACCCATAATGAAGCCACGCGATTCAATTCCTACTACTTTGGTGATGCCTTTGTCCTTGTACATCTCGTATAGAGTATCTAGTATTTCCTGCAAGCATTCGGGGTTTTTGAACAGGGTTGTCACATCGTAAAACAGAATTCCCGGAATGGGGAAATCTGGAATTTCTCTTAAGTTTGCTTTAAGCGTTTCTTTGCTCATAACCAGTATTTTATTGTTAGTCTATTAAATTACTTGTTTCACGTGAAACATACCTTGTTTCACCGTCCCAGCAGGACTAGTAAGACATTGATGTCGCTAGGAGAGATGCCCGGTATGCGGCTGGCTTGCGCCAAAGTCTCGGGATCTATCTTCATCAGTTTCTGCCGGGCTTCGGTAGAGAGCGAGTTCAATGAGTTGTAGTCGAACTTGCCTTTGATGCGGATGGCTTCCAGGCGATGTATCTTGTCGGCGATCATTCGTTCGCGGTCAATGTATCCTTGGTATTTGATCAGCACTTCGGCGGCTTCAATCACTTCTTCTTTACGGTCGGTGATTTGGTCCAGCAGGGCTTTGAAAGCCGGAATGTGCCCGGCTATATTTTCGATAGTAATCTGCGGACGGTTCAGCAGGTCGATTAGTTTGCAGCCGTGTGTCAGACGGGCAGTACCTAAACTTTCCAAAGCATCATTGATTAATGCGGCTTTGATGGAGAAGGTTTTGGCAAAGTCGATGATTCGGCTCACGGCTTCCCGTTTGCTGCAAAGATGTTCGTAACGGTCTTGTTTTACCAGTCCCAGCTTGTAGGCGCGTTCGGTAAGGCGCATATCTGCATCGTCTTGTCGGAGCAGGATGCGGTATTCGGCACGGGAGGTGAACATACGATAAGGTTCGTCCACACCTTTTGTAACCAGATCGTCAATCAAGACACCGATGTAGGCCTCGTCCCGTCCCAGTGTGAACGGTTCGCCACCGTGGCAATTGATGTGTGCGTTGATGCCGGCAATGATTCCCTGTCCGCCTGCTTCTTCGTAACCGGTAGTTCCGTTTACTTGTCCGGCAAGGAACAGGTTCTTGATTATTTTCGATTCCAACGTATGTTTCAGTTGGGTGGGGTCGAAGTAATCATATTCGATGGCGTATCCCGGACGATAGACTACCAAGTCCTTAAATGCGGGTACTTTCTTCAATGCCGCCAACTGTATGTCCATGGGCAGTGAAGAAGAGAACCCGTTCAGGTAAAGTTCCTGTGTGGTTTCTCCTTCGGGTTCCAGGAAAAGCTGATGTTGCGGCTTGTCGGGGAAGGTTACGATTTTGGTTTCTATACTGGGACAATAACGCGGTCCGATGCTTTGGATTTGTCCGTTGAAAAGGGGAGAGTCGGGCAGACCTTTCCGTAGTATCTCGTGTACCTCTTCGTTGGTAAAGCAGGTCCAGCATTGCAGTTGTTTCAGTTTGCGCGGTTCGCTCATGAACGAAAAGCGATGGAAGTCGTTTTCTCCGTCCTGTGTTTCCATCAGGTCGTAGTGTACGCTGCGCCCGTCTATGCGGACAGGCGTACCGGTCTTCATGCGTCCGGCGGTGATTCCCTGGCGGGTGATTGATTCGGTCAGATGGTAGGAGGCAGGTTCGGCCATGCGTCCTCCTGCCAGTTGTTTATGCCCGATGTGCATCAGTCCGTTCAGGAAGGTTCCTGCGGTGAGCACGATACATTTAGCATGGAAAGTCACTCCCCAGCAAGTCATGACTCCGGTCGCTTCGCCGTTTTCCACGATTAGTTCTTCTACGGTATCTTGCCAAATGTGCAGATTGGGAGTATTCTCCAGAATCTCGCGCCATGCCCAGATAAACTTGCCGCGGTCACATTGGGCGCGGGGGCTCCACATAGCGGGACCTTTGGAGCGGTTGAGCATACGGAACTGTATGGCTGTACGGTCTGTAACCAGTCCCATGTAGCCACCTAATGCGTCTATCTCTCTTACGATTTGTCCCTTGGCGATGCCACCTACGGCAGGGTTACAACTCATTTGCCCGATTTTGTTCATATCCATGGTAATCAGGCAGGTCTTCGAACCCATATTGGCTGCGGCCGCGGCTGCTTCACAGCCTGCGTGTCCGGCGCCTATTACAATAACGTCGTACTTAAAATCCATTGATTTATTTCTTTTTACCGATTGCAAAATTACGAATTTTACTCTGTAAAGCGGTGATAATACGGTTAAAAAGAATGTGTGGCGGCAGAAATCTGTTTCTGCCGCCACATCATACAAACGCTATTCTTAAAGTAAACTATTTCCTGTTATTTCTTGTCCGGAGCAGGAGGGGTGTCGGTCGGGCGTTTCTTTCCGTCCTTGTCTACCGGTTCAAAATCCTCTTTCTCAGGTTTATTCTGTGCATTTCCTTTCGAGGAAGGATTGACAATGTTCTGATAGGTATCATGAATGGGAAGCTTGTCTAGAATACCCAGTGCGGGAGCCACTTTGCTGACCACATTCTGCAAGAAATTGGACGTTGTGCCGTTGCCACCGTCAAATACAGTAACATTTCCCAGTTGGATATGTTCAAATGCCTTAACCTGTTCCGAAGCGATTTCCTTCCATTGGTCAACCATCTTGTATTGGATGGCGATTTCGGGATTGCGCTCGGCAGCCTTCACCATGGCCTCGAAACCTTCCGCTTCGGCCAGCAAGGATTTCTTCTTGCCTTCCGCTTCTGCTTCCAGTTTCATCTGGATGGCCTTGGCTTCCGCCTGTGCTTTGGCCAGGATAGCTTCCGCTTCTGCATTTGCCTTACGTTTTATTTGCTCGGCCAATGCGTCCGCATCCAAGATGGCCTGCTGTTTGGCTATTTCGGCAGGAACAATCTTATCCGCTTTCAAGGCCTGTTCCACTTTGCGGGCTTTCGCTTCTTCTATTTCACGCTGTGCGTTTTCCTGTGCGGTGAGGACGGCAGCTTGTGTCCGGGCTTGTGCTTCACCGGCTTTTCTAGAGGCTTCCGCCTTGGTAACTTCCAGTTCCGCATTGCTTTCGGCAACCTCTTTGGCAGCGTTATTTTGCCCGATGGCCGATTTCTTTTGTGCTTCCGCCTGCTTTATTTCCATATCGGATTGGAGCTCTGCCGTACGGCTTTCCTGTTCGGTACGCGCCTGTTCCTTGTTCACCTCCATAGAGGCGCTGGCTTTGGCGATACGTGATTCTTTTTCGGCATTTTCTTCTGCTACTTTCGATTCACGTTCCTTGTCGGCTATGGCTACTTTAATTTCCTCGTCACGTTGCGTATCGGCCAGTTGAGTGTTCTTGTCGCGGTTGGTTTCCGCTACTTTGGTGGCACGTTCTTTTTGTTGTTCCGCAATCTTGATGGCACCCAGTTTCTGTTGTTCTTCAATGTTAGCCAAGGCTTCGTTCTTGGCTTTCGCTTCGGCTTCTTTTCCCAGATTGACGATATAATCGGCTTCATCGCGGATATCGCTGATGTTGATGTTCATCAGGTAAAGACCGAATTTCTTCAATTCGGAGTCGATGTTCTTGCGGCAGTTCTCAAGGAATGTATCACGATCACTGTTCAGTTGTTCGATGGTCATGTCGGCAATGACCAGACGCATTTGTCCGTAAACAACGTCTTTAATCAGTTCCTGTTGTGCTTCGATATTCAGTCCCAGTAAGCGTTCGGCTGCATTCTGCATAACTTCGGGCTCTGTGCTTACGGCCACAGTGATGGTAGTGGGCACATCTACGCGGATGTTTTGTTTGGAAATGGCACCGGTCAGTTTGCAGTCAATCTGCATGGGTTTCATGTTCAGGAAAGAGTATCCCTGGATAATGGGCCATACAAAAGCGGCTCCTCCGTGATACAGTTTAGCCGATTTCTTGTCGCCGGTCTTACCATATACTACCAATACCTCGTCGCTCTTGCACTTGCGGTAACGACTTAAAATCCCGACGATGGTCAGGACGATGACAGCTACCAGAATAGCTGCATAAATGAGAATCTGCTCATCCATAAATGATTGCGTTTTTAGGGTTTATTTAATCAATATAATAGATTCCTTCCTTGTAATCCTTCAGTGTGAGGATATCGCCTTCCCGGTAGCTTTTACCCTGTATGCTCCGCACGGTAAGTTCTCTTTGTGCGCCATTGATGGCGATATAGACCACATAGTTTGTTCCTGCCTGTTCTTGTTCTTGGCAGCGGGTATATATTTCGCATTTCCTGCCTATTAATTCTTCTCCCTGTTCGGGCTTGTTTTCTTGTTTCAGCTTATAGCAGAGTTTATAAATCCAAGCTAGGACGAAGACAAAAAAGCTGCCGCTTATCACGGCGCCCAGGTAATGTAAGACAATGTAGGGAGGCTGGCATAAATACATGAACCAACCGAAACCCATGCAGAAATGAATCAGTCCTTTGAAGGAGAGTACGCTGCTCATGTCTATATCGGCGTTGCCATCGGCATTAACGTCTATGTCGGTGTCCATACTGCCGAAAAAGATGGATAAGATGAATTGCAGAAGAAAGATTCCCGTACTTACTAATGCAGCGAAAAAATATACGTTAGCTTCCATATATTTTGTGTTTATCTGTTTTTCAATTCACAAAATAAAGCAATTAATCCGAAAAAGCAAGAAGATAAGGGAAGAAATGTAGCTGTGTATGTACAGCTTTCGACGTTTTTTATCCGTCCGGCGGAAAGTTTTCCTAATTATGGGCATGTCTTTAAAAGGTTACGGGCAATCATTCTTGCGAACTATGCCCGTAGCTTTTATAGGTTGTTCTGCCTTGTATGTCCTGTTATAGGGAAATCAATGCCAGCGCTTTGTTTTCGGCGGCTTCCATAATCTCCCGTTCACCGGGGCCTTTGTCGTTGATGCCGCACAAGTGCAGGATACCATGAATAATCACCCGGTGAAGCTCGCGGTCGTAGGGTTGCTCAAATTGTTCTGCATTGCTGCGGACAGTATCCAAGCTGATGAATAAGTCGCCGGAAATACGGTCGCCTTCACAATAGTCGAAAGTGATGATATCCGTGTAATAATCATGTTGCAGATACTGTCGGTTCACTTCCAGAATTTTATCGTCCGAACAGAAGATGTAGGCGATTTCTCCCACTCTTTTTCCATAGCAGGCGGCTACTTCTTTAATCCATCCGGTGGTTTTTTTCTTTTTGATATCGGGCATTTTTACCCCTTCGGTTTGATAACTTATCATAGGCTGATTATTTTTTTATAATGTACAAAGATAAGGAAAGTATTTCAGCCGAAGAAAAGATAACAGATAAGAATAGCTGCAATGACCCCTGCCGCATCGGCTAGCAGTCCGCAAGGAACGGCGTGGCGTGTCCTCACTATTCCTACGCTGCCGAAATATACCGCCAGAATATAAAAGGTGGTGTCTGTGGAGCCTTGGAAGATACAGGACAGTCGGCCTACAAAGGAATCGGGACCGTATGTGGTCATGGCATCTACCATCAACCCTCGTGCCCCGCTTCCGCTCAAAGGTTTCATCAGCGCCGTAGGGAGCGCTCCTACGAAATCACTGTCGATACCGCATAGCTTTACGGCGTTGCCGATACCGTCAATCAAATAGTCCATCGCACCCGATGCGCGGAAGACTCCGATACCTACCAGTATGGCTACCAGATAAGGAATGATGCGCACGGCGGTGCTGAATCCTTCTTTGGCCCCTTCGACAAAGGAGTCATAGACATTGATTCTTTTTCTGATCCCTGCCACAATAAAGCCGATGATGATAAGGAATAGGAAAACATTGGCGAAAGTGGTGGAGTAAATATCTATCTGATCTCGTGACAAGGTATTGAAGAAATAAATAATTCCTGCTACCAGCAAACTCATTCCTCCTAAAAAGAGGAGGATAGTGCGGTTAAACAGATTGATTCTCTGATAAATACTTACTGCTACAATGCCTGCCAAAGTGGAGAAGAAGGTTGCCAGCAGGATGGGTACAAATATATCTGTAGGTTGGGTTGCTCCCAGCTGTGCACGATATACCATGATGCTGATAGGAATCAGTGTAAGCCCTGATGTATTCAGTACCAGAAACATGATCATGGGATTGCTGGCAGTATCTTTCTTGGGGTTCAATTCTTGCAGGCCCTCCATTGCTTTCAGTCCTAAGGGAGTGGCGGCATTATCCAGCCCCAGCATATTGGCCGCCAGGTTCATAAAGATACTGCCTGTTACTGGATGTCCTTTGGGAATATCGGGAAAAAGTTTGCTGAACAGAGGTCCCAGCAATCGGGAAAACAGAGTGATGACTCCGCCCTGTTCACCTATTCTCATGATACCCAGCCAAAGAGAAAGGACACCGGTCAGTCCCAATGAAATCTCAAAAGCGGTTTTGGAGGAATTGAAAGTAGAGTTGATAATTTCGGGAAACACTTGTGTGTCGCCAAGGAAAACGAGTCGCATCAACGCTACTACGAAGGCTATCAGAAAAAAGGCTATCCAAATGTAGTTCAGAACCATATCGCTAGTTTTATTAGTAATAACTCGGACAAAAGTAGTCAATTTATTCGTTTTTGAATTAGAAAAGATTCAATTCTCTTATTTTTATTTCCAATCTTTGTTTGAACACGATAGCAAAATAGTATGAAATGATTTTAAGGGCAAACTACTCTCTCATTTGATTATTTCGATGAACGGGACGAGAAGGAAGCGTTTAAGCGATTCTCGTGAGTTTAAAGAATATCAAAAAGAGTAAAAAAGACGTTTGGTAGTTTGCTATTTGTCGGGTATATAAAGAAAAATGTTTTTTATGGATTTAAATATGCTTTGAAATGGATACTAATGAAATGTAAAATAACTCTTGGAATAAGTCTGTTCTAGAAGAAACGGATAATATAAGAATCGAAATAGTTAGGAAAAAGAGTTTTGTTGGTCGGATCTGATAATAAAAGGTTATATTTGTGCAAATATGCAGTGTGAATTCTGTAGTAGAAGGAAGGCATTGACGTAATAACAAGTAATAAGAGGGGGGAATATGTGGCCTACCATTTTGCTGATGTCAGCAAAATGGTTTCTGTGGGGGCTGGTGCAGAAAGAGAGATAGATGATATCTATTTTACCCGTTATGCCTGTTATTTGACTGCTCAAAACGGTGATGCGCGTAAACCGGCTATAGCTTTTGCTCAAAACTACTATGATGGTAAGCCGAGGAATCTATCCGGAACAATTGCCTGCAGGCGAAGATTTAAAGAAAGTGGAACGCCGTTTGAAATCAGAAGAAAAGAAAATAACTAAGAAATAATGAAGGAACCGCTTGAGGAGAAACTATAAATGAGCTGAAACGGTTTGCTCACTTTCACATGCTTCAGTAAATAATTCTTGTGATGTCTGGTTAGGCAAAATAGAGCTTTTAGCCATATACTCTTTATTATTGGCATAGATAAAGAGTACGCTTCCCCCTTTTATCGTATTGATAATAGGTTTGGTCAGTGCCTGTGGCAAAGCCGGACAACCGAAGCTTCGTCCCAGTCTGCCTGATTTGCAGACGGAAGGGTTGGCGTATGCGGCGCCATGAACTACGATGGCACGTTCACGGGCCCGGTCATTGATTCCTTTTTCCAGCCCGTCCAATAAAAGGGAGTATCCGTTTCTGCCTTGATAAGTGTTTCCGGTAAGATAGAAGCCGAGGGAACTTTTATAAGAGCCGACTTCGTTGGAGAAAGAGGTAGCATAGTTCTCGCCGCTGTTTTTCCCATGAGAGACCACTGATGAGTATAGCATCTTTTTCTGTTCCATGTCAAAGACAAACAAACGTTTTTCGGTAGAGGATTTGGTGAAATCAATCAATGTCAGTATGGATTTGCTTTTTTGTTTAATCAAGTTGTATCCTGCCACAGCCTGTCGGAATGCCAGGAAATTGACCACCCCTCCCAATTGCATATCTTCGAATAATTGTTCGCCGTCCATTTTTTGAGGTGCAGGGACAGATGTAGCAACTTTCTTTTCGGGTGTAGCCGTCCGGGTCGATACATTGCTCGACGGAAAGAGGAATAGGAACAGGAGTAAAAAAGCTTTCTGCATACGTATGGAAAAACTGGATAACGGGTGCAAAGTTACGCACATTTCTATTCCAAAACAAATATAATCGTCTCATTAACAGGTGCCCATTCGAAAATAAACTTGGCATGAGAGGTGGCATTTCTTACACACATATGTGAGCGGGGGATGGTACCCAACGTATAACTGTATTCTATGATCCCTGTTGCCGGTGCATTGGTGGGTACTCCGTGAATATAACCACCATTATTGAAACGGCTGGCGTAAGGTGCAAAACCACCGGTGGCGGCAGAACCGTCTTTTAGAAAAATCATCTTGGTCTTTTTCTCTTGCAGAACGAACATACCCAATGGAGTTTCTTGGGCGTATGGAGGACGATGTTGTCCTGTTGTAGCAGGATTCATGCTACGTATCAGCCAGTAGCCCCTTTCTTTCCGTTCCAAAGTAGTTATATTCTGATTATGGCGGTCTATAAAAATAGCTTTGTTGAACACTACGCTGTCGGGAATCAGTTTTATATATTTTGTCGGAGCATACCATTCGCCACCTATAAAGACAGGTTCTACTTTGGTGAACTTTCCTTCCTCACCTAGGTGACGGGTAAGAAGTCCATCCAGTCCGTAGCGTTCGGCAGTAAGGGTGTCATCTGTTAGGAAAAGAGGAATTCCCTGATAGCGTTCCACTCCCAATGTGTCGGCTATCCGTTTGTATGCATCCCTTTTAAAACTTTTCACTAAAGGCGCTTCTCCGTTCCGGTTTTTATAATTCTGTAAGATGCACCATTGTGCCGGCTTTTTTCGAATATTCTCCAACAATGCCAGCCGCTCCTTTATTTTCTCCCATTGGAAATGGCGGGTGGTGTCTTTATAAGGATAGGTATCCTTCAAAGTATGTTTATCATACAGCAGTTCCTTGTCAAGCCTGATGTCTTCGGGTTTGATATCTTTTTCTACAATCTCGGTGATGGCTTCTGTCACAGTATTGTGTACCTCTGTTATCACTTCCTTAATTTCGCTATTTGCTTTCGAGGTACACGAGCAGATTGTACAGAAACCGGTCAATAAATATATGAATTCTATTCTTTTCATCATAGACACAGGTTTGTGGCTTTCTTCTACAAATATAATTCTTTAAAAGGAATAAACATGCGTTTTTGTTTTTAAATGCAGTGAAAAATTCCTGTTTCTTTGAACAATCTCCCCTATTGCATACCTTATAAAGGACCGCTGGGAATAATCGTTTATCTTGGCTTGAGGTTTTTACAGAAAAAAAGAATCAACTTAAAAACAAGTATTATGGTGGAATCAACTAGAGTAAGAAGTAAAAGATTATCCTTTTCAGGTAAGAAGACACTGTCTTCCTTTATGCAAGTGAATATTGCCAGTCTGAGACAATCGGGAAAATTGCGTACCAGTGAGACGTATAGAGCTACACTGAACAGTTTTATGAAATTTATGGATGGCAAGGATGTTCTGTTGAGCAATATGGATGCCGAGTTGATGATGGGGTATGAAACTTATTTAAAGGAGCAGGGAGCAAGTATGAACACCGTTTCTTTTTATATGCGTATTTTGCGTGCAACGTATAATCGTGCAGTAGATAAAGGGGTGATCAGACAGCGTTTTCCTTTTAAGCACGTCTATACGGGAGTGGAAAAAACGGTGAAGCGGGCCATTTCTTTTAAAGTAATCAGACAACTGAAGGAGATGGATTTAAGTCACTCTCAGTCAATGGAGTTTGCGCGTGATATGTTTATGTTCAGCTTTTATACCCGGGGAATGTCATTTGTGGACATGGCTTTTCTTAAAAAAACAGATTTAAATAATGGTATGCTGATTTATAGAAGAAAGAAAACCGGTCAGTTGCTTTCCATCAGATGGGAGAAATGCATGCAGGATATAGTGGATAAATATCCCGGAAACTATTCGACTTATCTTCTTCCTATTATAATTCATATCAGGAAAGATGAAAGATTGCAATATAAAAATTCAATTTGCTTGGTGAACAGAAGGCTAAAAGAAATAGGGAAAAAGTTGGGGCTTGTTCATCCTTTGACTATGTATGTGGCGCGCCATTCATGGGCCAGTGTTGCCAGAGGCAAACATATTCCTCTTTCTGTGATAAGTGAAGGGATGGGACATGATTCGGAAAAAACGACTTTGATTTATCTGGCAGCATTGGATACCACCGTGATAGACAAAGCGAATATGGTGGTGCTGAGGGAATTCTTGTGATAATAGGGTAAAGATATTGTTTCTTGTCAAAAAGAGGATATCATATCACAAGGTATCCTCCATTTGACGGGATCAGTGTGTCTAGTATTTTGCTTAATAAATGTGTGTTTGTTCTCTCTAAAGATGATAGCACTTTCTGATGTGGCTGAGTTGAATATGTTTGTTGCAAGGTCGGCACAGCCTATGATCTCTTTATTGTTATCTTTTGTCAGAAGATACCTTATAGTAAAGGAGAATCGGATTACAGATAGATTTTGAAACAATTGCCATAAACCATTATGCTGTTTTTGTCCACCTATTTGTTATGAAAAAATATCAGCTTCCAAATATTCAATATTTTTCCGTAATATGACAATTGTCATAGGTTTGTTTTTTTATGTGAATTATAGCTGATACAACTATTTTTTAATAGACAAACTTGAATAAAAGAAAAGGCAAAGTTTACTTGGGTTTTATTCTTTGATTTTGGAGATAATCCTCTTATTACAAGAACTTTATAGAAAAAATACTAAGTTGGAATATTATATATCTCTTATTAAGAGATATATATTTTGTCGCAAATTTAAGCAAAGTTTTGAGAATTAGAACAATTTAGCAAGGAAATTTAATAATTGATTCAAAAAAAACGTTTTCTGAATACATGATTTAGTCTTTCAAAGTATTCTTGTGTGAATGTATTTTGTTGATTTATAATGTGTTATATATCTCTTATATATCTCTTAATAAGAGATCTATCGTATAACTGATGACACGCCATATAATAATGTATGGTTGTGAAGATGTTAAAGCGAAGATTAAAAGTAAATAAAAATATGGACTATCTATTCTTGAGACGACACAGACGGACTGCTACTTCGAATAGGCAGAAAAGCCTGCTTCTTAAGGCTGCTGAACGCCAGTGGGAACTACAGTTCGCCAATAAGGGAACTGAAGGGAGAAAGGTGGATTGTGCCCTATATAAATGTATATTGTATAACCTTGAAATAAAGCAAGTTTTTTTGGATTCGGAGCTTTCTTTGAAAAAGTTTAGCGTTATGATAGACACCAACCAAACTTACCTGTCGAATGTGGTAAACAAGTATTTCAACTGCAATTTGAAGGAGTTGCTGAATACTTACCGTGTGGAATATGCCAAAGAGTTACTCCATGCTGGGAAATGTTCATTAGAAGAACTCCCACAGCGATGTGGCTTTGCCTCTAGAAGTGCTTTTTATGCCTCTTTTAGTAAAATAGTCGGAATGTCTCCTTTGCGCTTTCTAGCTCGAGAACAGAATAATTCGCTCTTAGAATCAATGATTTATGTATAATCAATTTTAGTTTTTTAAATTTATAAATTTAAAGTTTTTCTATTATGAACAAAAAGTTTTTAAGTGCAATCCTGTTTGGTGCCTTGATGGTTACCTCGACAGGAACATTTGTATCTTGTAAGGACTATGATGATGACATCGACAGCTTGAACGAGAAAGTGGACAAGCTGACTAAAGATTTGTCTGAATTACAGGCCGCAGCTGGAAAATATGTCACAGCTGTCAAGTATGATGCGGCAACAGGTAAGTTGACTGTTACCGGCGGTAACGGTGAAACTTTCCAACTTCCGATGCCTGCTGAACTTCCCACTTACTCTTTGAAAGTTGTAGATGGTAAGATACAGTTGTTAGATGGTGACAAGGTCGTTTCTGAAGCACCCCTGCCTACAACTGATGCTCCTGCGGCATTTGATCCTACTTTGTTGAAGTGGAACAATGGCTATCTGTATTATGGAGATGTAAAAATCTCAGGTGTAGAGAAACCTCAAAGCGTTGGTTCTATTACAGAAGTGAAAGATGAAGAAACTGGTGAGGTGATTGGCTATGTCATTGAACTAGATGGAAAATCTGCTACATTCTCTTTGGTTGCTGATTTGAAGGCGTTAGTATTCCAACCTGCATTCTATTATCACGGTATTGAAGCAATGGAAGCTATTGGTCTTAATTATAAAACCTTGACAGTAGCTAAAGTAGATGCAGATGGAAATTATGATAAGGATGCTCCTGTTGTAGGTGAAGCAACTACAATGATTCCGGACTTGGTAGCTGATTATCATGTAAATCCTACCGTAGCAAAAGTTCCAGGTGATGTAAAAGCATATACTTTCTTGCGTTATGACAAGAATTATACTCGTTCTGCTGCGACAGCTCCGAAAGTAGTAAAAACTAATGTTACAAACGGTAAGGCCCCCAAGGGTATATTGACTGTAAATGCTCATTTTACAGATGCTGATATTAAGAACATTGAAAATGATGAGCAAGTAACTGTATTAGCTTTGCAAGTAAGTAAGGGGGATACCGTTGTTACTTCTGATTATGCTGCTGTTAAGGCTGCTTATTACAAGGACTTGGTATTGGCAGCTGTAGATAGTATTCATGCAAATGACCGCCACTTGTTTACAACTGCTGCTGACGCTATTGCTGATAATGAACATGTTTGCAAGATTGTCTGGAACAGCAATGGTATCGATATTGCTCGTTTGGTCAATACTCACAGAACTAATATAGATAAAGAAGGTACACATTCAAAATGGGATGTTCGTGCTGCTGATGGTACTGTAGAAAAATATGGTTTCAAATATTCTTACGAATTAGTTGGTTATCATAAAGGTAATAACGAAACTTCAGAAAGTGCTCATGCTGCATTGAAGGGTTCTGTTATTCGTCCTCAGATGACAAGTGGTGGTAAGCAGCAACCTTGGGGATTTACTCAGAATAAAGCTACAAAAGATCGTGAACCGTTGGTTCGTGTTATCTTGACTGATACTATTAGCGGAAAAATAGCTTCTGTTGGTTATTTAAAATTCAAGATTACCGATACTGCTAATCAGAATGAAGTTGTATTGACCCCGAATTTCCCATTTGCCAATGGTTATACTGTTGATTGTACAGAAACAGAGACTAAACTTGGTTTGTCATGGCATCAAGTTGAAGAACAGATTCTGGCTCAATTGGAAGAAATTGGTATTTCTAAGGATGAATTCCATAAGAATTTCAAATTGGATGGTGCTGTAGAAGACGTAGAGCAACAAGCTTTGGTAAATGCTACTCAGTATGATGGAATTACTGTTGATTCTAAGGCTGTTACTACTCCGGTTGGTGTGGTTTCACAGACTAATTGGGATCCGGCGGATGAAATGACTGAAGTTTTGACTTGGGTAGTTAAGAATAATCAGGCATATCACATCTTTAAGGCTGGTGCTAAGAGTATTGCAGTAAATGTACGTTATAGCTATGAAGTATCTGAAGGTGTATATCAATATGTATATGTTACTTTCACTTGGACTCCTAGTCCTTTGAACTTTACTCCTAATGGTACCATTGAAAACTCTGCTAAGATTGATAAATATTGGTATGAAAAGAACGGTGCTGTAGCAGGTTCTGGTTATTCAGATATCCATGCTAATGTTCATCAAGTTGTTAGCGATAACTCTAATGATTGTACATTTGATAGCGAAATCTTGAATACTTTCACTGGTAATGTGATTACCGTGACAAGTGACGCTACTTATCCTGCATTTGCTAATGATAAGTTGACTAAGGAAGTTGTATTTGCTAACCCTCAAGATCATTTGACTAAGAAGGGAACTGCTTATGTCGTGAATGGTGCTTCTGGTGCTCAATATGATATCACTGTATCTGCTGATGGAAAAACTCTACAAGCTACTAATAACGCTGTAACAAAAGCAGTTGTTGTTCTTGCTGGAACAGTGATGGAATATCAAGAAAATGATTTTGCAAAAGATATTTTGAACAATGCAGATCACAACTTGCTGGGACAAGACCAGACATTTACTGCTAAATTGCAAATTAATGCTGCTAACTGCGATTATGTAGATTATGCTTTGGGTAACAACGTATTCTATGCTAAATATTTGCGTCCTGTATCAGTAGATCCGTCAGATGTAGATGAATTAATTGATGCTACTAATGGTGCTTCTATTGCAGGCTTGACCTTGAATCTGATTGATTGGAGAGACAAGTATTTTGATAAAGCAGAAGATACTACTGGTGATGATGGTAAGAAATATAATTTCTATGGATTTTATGGCGTAACTAAAGTTGCTGCTGATATTGAAAACGCTACAACAACTTTGAATGGTGGAACATTAGGTTCTACTAAATTATCTTCTGTAACGAAGAATGTAAAATTGTATTTCGGTGAAGATAAATCTACAACCAATGTATTTACTGCTCTGAAGGTTGGCGATAATGGTAAATTCTATTATTACAATAATGGTACTACTTTAGGTAAGTTTACAATCCGCGTTCCGCTGGAAGTTACTTATAAGTGGGGTACTATCTATACCGAAGTTGATTTGAATATCAATAAGACTATTCAGAACTAATATTGTAATAACTTTGAGTTTAATTTAAATAAGGGCCGGCCATTCATAGTGGCTGGCCTTTTTTAATAGGAGGAAAGAATGAAATGAAAAAACTGAAATTTATTTTATTGTTGACTGTTTTATTAACAACCTTTTCTTGTCAATCAGGAAAACAGAAGGTGCAAAGCAAAGAAGAGAAGAGTATTAATGAATTTGTAGCTCATCTAACGGAAGTTGATACGGTTTTGATAACAAACCTAATAAATCAATTTATGGAATATGCGAAAAATGGTCAGCTGGAATCTGCCGCAGCTATGCTTTATAAAGCCGATTCAGCAGATGTTTGGAATGAACCTATTCAATTGGATAACAATGAATTGCATCAAGTCGCAAAAATGCTGGAATCTTTTCCTGTATTAAGTTATAAGATAGATTATATAAAGTTCTATACTCCTGTTAAAAACGAGGTGAAGTGTACGATTGTTATGCAGAAAGGAGAAAGTGGAACACCTATTGCAACTAGTAGTTGGTATTTTAAGCTGATGAATTATTTGGGTGGATGGCGGCTTTGTATGATGAATTAGCTAATGATCGATTTATATAAGCAGTCGTGGGAAAAAGTGTCATTTAAAAATTATTGAAGGGGGTGTTTGTTTAGGATATTTATGTGATTTTCAATACAAAAGATTATAGTTATAAATTGTAGCAGGGTCAAAATAGAACGGTTTCTCAGGCTTGTAGTCGAAAAGTTGACAGTTCAACCAGATAATCCGGACTGTCAGCTTCTTTTTTTGTGTCCGGAGAGATTTCTTCTGTCCGGTAAGTTCCCTATGGATCCAGATAGCAGTGCATTTACCCATAGCAAGGATAACAGCATTACGATAATCTGTGAAAGTATTTCTTTCTTAATCATATTATACCTGTTCCTTTTCAAAAGTTACGAAAGAGTGATCGCATGAGTAAGAAAAATCTTACTCTGCTGTTTTGTAAGCCTTGTCCATGCTTTGTATCCGTCGTCTTGCACCGAATATCTTGTAACAGGAATGAAACTCCTTTGTCACGAAACCTTTAATAGAGTGTAACTCTCAAGAAACCTGACCCATCTACTTTTGCAGCAGATTTATAACGCATAAAAAAGTATATGAAAAAGGTTGTTAGAGCTGTGTCTCTTATGCTGCTGATGGCAGGTGTTTGTGGAAATGCATTTGCCGAGGAAAATGAAAACATTGTCCGGCAAGGCGCTATCCGCGGACGTGTGATAGACAATGGAAAACAAATTCTGCCGGGTGCTTCCATCTTTGTTGAAAATCTGAAAACCGGAGTAATCAGTGATGTGAACGGTTTTTATACGCTGCCCAATCTGAAACCCGGAACTTACACAGTTAAAGTAACCTACGTAGGTTATAGCCCCATTGAAATGAAAGTTACCGTCCCCGAAGGCAAGACTTTAGAAAAAGATATAGTGATGAATGAAGGGGTGGAACTGCAGGAAGTGCAGGTAAAGGGAGCTTTTCAAGGACAGAAGAAAGCAATCAATACACAAAAGAATAATCTGGGTATCACTAATGTTGTATCTGCCGACCAGGTAGGGAAATTTCCCGACTCAAACATAGGTGATGCATTGAAACGTATCAGTGGCATCAATGTGCAATACGATCAAGGCGAGGCCCGTTTCGGACAGGTCCGCGGCACTAGTGCCGATTTAAGTTCCGTCACCATTAACGGCAACCGTGTCCCATCTGCTGAAGGGGATACCCGTAACGTGCAGTTGGACTTGATTCCTGCCGATATGATTCAGACCATCGAAGTAAGCAAAGTCGTTACACCCGATATGGACGGCGATGCTATCGGTGGTTCCATCAATCTGGTAACCAAAAATTCTCCTTATAAACGCACTATCAATGCTACAGCGGGAAGTGGTTACAACTGGATCAGCGAGAAAGCCCAGTTGAACTTAGGTTTCACTTACGGCGATCGTTTCTTCAATGACAGACTGGGCATGCTGCTCTCCGCTTCTTATCAGAATGCTCCTTCCGGTTCTTATGATACTGAATTCATGTGGGAACAAAATGAAGATGGCAAAGTATATGTCAGCGATTATCAGATGCGCCGGTACTTTGTCACCCGTGAACGTCAAAGTTATTCGGCGGCTTTTGATTTTGATATCAATGAAAACCATAAATTGACTTTCAAAGGGATCTTCAACAACCGTAACGATTGGGAAAACCGTTACCGTACCAATATCAAGGATTTGGATGAGAACGGAAAAGGCACAGTCCGCATCCAGACCAAAGCAGGTACTCCCGATAATCGCAATGCCCGTCTGGAGCGTCAGCGTACCATGGATTTCGCTTTGGGCGGAGAACACTTATGGGGGGCAATCGGTATGGATTGGAATGCCAGTTATGCAAAAGCTACGGAAGAACGCCCTAATGAACGTTATCTTGACTTCCAACTGAAAAAGCAGGAATTTGATATGGACTTGAGTGATGAACGCCAGCCGTTGGCAACACCTGGAACAGGTTCTACTTTGACACTGAGTGATAAGTTCAGCTTGAAGGAACTGACGGAACAACAGGAGGACATCAAAGAAGAAGATATGAAATTCTCGGCCAATTTCAAGGCCAGTTTAAATAATGGAGCTAAACTGAAGTTCGGTGCGAAGGTAGTACGTAAAACAAAAGAGAAAGAAATAGACTTCTACGAATATACTCCGAAAGACGAGGATGCCTTCATGACCAACAGCCTGAAAAATACGGTAGACCAGAGTACGGATAAGTTTATGCCGAGCGACAAATATCAGGTAGGAACATTTGCCAGTAAAGAATATGTGGGTGGATTGAATTTAAATGATGCTTCCCAGTTCGATAAAGAACAGGTACAAGCCGAATTGGCTGAGAACTTTGAGGCTCGTGAAACTGTAAGTTCCGGGTATGTGCGGTTTGATCATAAATTCGCTTCCGATATAAACTTGATGGCGGGACTCCGTATGGAACATACTTCCCTTCGTTATACCGGCCGTAACTATGATGATGAGACAGATAAGACCACCAAGACCGGCCGCATGACCAACAGTTATGTGAATTTCCTTCCTTCTATTTTGGTGAAATGGGATGTAAATGATGATTTCAAGATACGCGGTTCTTACACGCAGACCTTGAGCCGGCCCAAATATTCAGCTTTGGTTCCCAGTGTGAATATCAACCGTGGTGATAATGAAATAAAGATTGGTAATTCTGACTTGAAACCGACTATTTCTTATAACTTTGATTTGAGTGCCGATTATTATTTCAAGAGTGTAGGTTTAGTGAGCGCAGGTTTTTTCTATAAGAAAATAGACGATTTCATCGTAGATCAGGTACTGACCAACTATGAATACCAAGGAACAGAATATACCCGTTTCACTCAGCCCAAGAATGCAGGAAATGCTAATCTGTGGGGATTGGAATTTTCTTATCAGCGTGATTTCGGCTTCATTGCTCCGGCCTTGAAGTATGTGGGTTTCTATGGAACCTATACTTATACTCACTCACGCGTGGAGGACTTTAACTTCGAAGGACGTGAGAACGAGAGCGGGTTGAGTTTGCCGGGGTCTCCCGAGCATACGGCGAATGCCTCTCTTTACTTTGAAAAAGGAGGCTTGAATGTGCGCCTGAGCTATAACTTTGCATCTGATTTTATCGATGAAATGGGCCCAAGTACATTTTATGACAGATATTATGATGCTGTGAACTATATGGATGTGAACGCCAGTTATACCTTTGGCAAGAAGGTGAAAATGACCTTTTATGCTGAGGCGAACAATCTGCTGAACCAGCCGCTCCGTTACTACCAGGGGACGAAGGATCGTACTATGCAGGCAGGATATTATGGCGTGAGAATGAATGCAGGTTTAAAAATAAGTTTCTAAAAATAAGTATATGAAAACGTTGATGATGATTAGAAAAATGAAAGAAGTATTGACATGGGTATGGATTGCCGTCATTGGTACGGCTATCTGCCTGAATGTGTGTGCCCAGACTCCGCAAGATTGGAAAAGACTGGAGAAACAACTGAATTTTTATATGGCCAACGATTTGGGACGTAACGGTTATTATGACCAGAAGCCCATAGCCGAGTTGATGGGAGAAATGGCGGATGTTATTGGTCCCGAGTGTGTATTTGCAGCCGGAGACGTGCACCATTTTGAAGGTGTGCGCAGCGTTAACGATCCGCTCTGGATGACCAACTACGAGTTGATTTACAGTCATCCCGAGTTGATGATAGACTGGTTTCCGATCTTGGGAAATCATGAATACCGGGGTAATACGCAGGCTGTGTTGGATTATACCAATGTGAGTCGTCGCTGGTCGATGCCTGGTCGTTATTATACCAAAGTCTTTGAGAAGAAAGGAACTGCCATCCGTTTTGTGATGATAGATACCGCTCCTCTGATTGACAAATACCGTAACGAGAGCGAAACTTATCCGGATGCCTGTAAACAAGATATGGATCAGCAATTGGCATGGATAGATTCTGTACTGACTGTTGCCAAAGAAGATTGGGTAGTCGTAATCGGACATCATCCCATTTATGCTGAAACGTCGAAAGACGACAGTGAACGCAGCGATATGCAGAAGCGTCTGGATCCTATCCTCCGTAAACATAAGGTGGATATCTATGCATGCGGACACATTCATAACTTCCAGCACCTTCGTGTGCCGGGCAGTGATATCGACTATGTGGTAAATTCGGCTGGTTCGTTGAGCCGTAAGGTAAAACCAGTGGAAGGCACTCTGTTCTGTAGTCCCGAACCGGGCTTTTCTATCTTTACGGCAGACAAGAAAGAACTGGATATGCACATGATTGATAAGAAAGGAAAAGTAATCTATACTGTAAAACGCACCAAATAGGGATAGTTATTTTAGGGAAAAAGAGTACATTTGCGGTATAAAACTGTAAATGTACTTTTTGTTATGTTGAATACACTCCTTTTGATTGGTGGTCTGGCTCTCATTTTAGCTGGCGCGAATGGCTTGACGGATGGTTCTGCAGCGGTTGCCAAACGTTTCCGTATTTCTGATTTGGTAATCGGGCTTACCATTGTAGCTTTCGGCACTTCGGCTCCCGAATTGGTTATCAGTGTGCTTTCTGCATTGAATGGCAGTGCTGAAATGGCTATTGGTAATGTGGTGGGTAGTAATATATTCAATGCTTTGATGATTATAGGTTGTACTGCCTTGGTACTCCCCATAAAAGTAGGTGAGGGGACGATGAGTAAAGAGATTCCGTTAGTCATTCTTTCTTCGTTGGTACTTTTTGTCTGTGCCAATGACATGATGCTGGACAGGGAAGCGGTCAATGTTATCAGCCGTTCCGATGGGTTTGTTCTGCTGGCTTTCTTCCTTATATTTATGCGTTATACATTTGCCATCGCCCGTAATGGGGCAGATGAGGCAGGAGAGGAGCAGAAGATAAAGGAAATGCCTGTATGGAAATCGGTGTTGTATATTGCAGGAGGGCTGGCCGGACTCATATTCGGCGGACAGCTTTTTGTCGACGGGGCAAGCGGGCTTGCCCGTTCATGGGGTGTCAGTGAATCGGTAATCGGACTGACATTGGTAGCCGGAGGTACTTCCTTGCCGGAGCTTGCCACATCTGTTACGGCGGCTTTAAAGAAGAATCCGGGAATTGCTATCGGCAATGTCATCGGTAGTAATCTGTTCAATATATTCTTTGTTCTGGGGTGCAGCGCTACGGTGTCACCGCTTCCGATGGGGAATATAAATAACCTCGATTTAAGTGTACTGATTGCTTCCTCCCTGTTGTTGTGGCTGGTAGGCTGGTTTTTCCGCAAACGTACCATAACCCGGCTTGAAGGCGCATTGATGGTTGGCTGTTATGTCGTTTATACCGCCTATCTTATTGCCCAACAGTGAAAAAGCCATAAAAAGAATAAGTTTTCTGCAAAAAAACTTCTATCTTTACACCCCGAATTTTATAAAAATACAGCATGGCTATTACCATTAAAAAAGTCAGTTCAAAGAAAGAACTAAAGACGTTTATACGGTTCAACTACGAGTTATACAAAGAGAATCCCTATTCCGTACCCGATTTGTACGATGATATGCTGAATACGTTCAGCCCGAAGAAGAATGCCGCTTTCGAGTTTTGTGAGGCGGAGTATTTTCTGGCATATAAGGATAACAAGGTGGTAGGACGTATTGCAGGGATTATAAATAAACGCGCAAACGAGACTTGGAATAAAAAAGAAGTCCGTTTCGGATGGATCGATTTTCTGGATGATATCGAAATATCACGTGCCTTGTTGGATGCAGTAGCCCAATGGGGTAAATCAAAAGGTATGGATACCATTCAGGGGCCTTTAGGCTTTACCGACTTTGATGCGGAGGGTATGCTGGTAGAAGGATTCGACCAATTGAGCACCATGGCGACTATCTATAATTATCCTTATTACCCACAGCATATGGAGAAGTTGGGATTCGAGAAGGATGCCGATTGGGTGGAATATAAAATTTATATTCCGGATGCAATTCCTGATAAGCATAAGCGTATCAGTGACTTGATTCAACGTAAGTTTAACCTGAAGGTGAAGAAATATACATCGGGTAAGAAAATTGCGGCCGAATATGGACAGGCTATATTCGAGTTGATGAATGAGGCTTATGCTCCGCTTTATGGTTTCTCGGCTTTGTCGCAAGGACAGATCAACCAGTATATAAAGATGTATTTGCCTATTGTAGATTTGCGTATGGTAACCTTGGTGACCGATGCCGAAGATAAACTGGTGGCAGTGGGGATTTCAATGCCTTCTCTGTCCGAAGCGTTACAAAAAGCGAAGGGACGTTTGCTGCCTATGGGATGGTATCACCTGTTGAAAGTGTTGTTCCTGCATAAGTATCCTCCTATGTTGGATTTGTTGCTGGTTGCTGTAAAACCTGAGTATCAGAACAAAGGTGTCAATGCTTTGTTATTCTCGGACTTGATCCCCGTATATCAGCAACTGGGATTCAAGTATGCCGAAAGTAATCCGGAACTGGAACTGAACGGAAAGGTGCAGGCCCAGTGGGAATATTTCAAGACCGAGCAGCATAAACGCCGTCGTGCTTATAAAAAGAGTATTCTGTAACAACGATATATAAAAATGTGATAAGTCAATATGGAAGAAAACAACGAACTGATAAACAATCCCGCCGTAGAATATACCGACGATAATATCCGCCACCTCAGTGACATGGAGCATGTGCGTACCCGTCCCGGTATGTATATTGGAAAGTTGGGTGACGGATCACATGCCGAGGACGGTATCTACGTTCTTTTGAAAGAAATTATCGATAACAGTATCGATGAATTTAAAATGCAGGCGGGTAAAAAGATTGAGATTATTATTGAAGAAAATCTCCGTGTCAGCGTGCGTGATTATGGCCGGGGTATTCCGCAGGGAAAACTCATTGAAGCTGTTAGTGTGTTGAATACGGGAGGTAAATATGACAGCAAGGCGTTCAAGAAGAGCGTCGGACTGAATGGGGTCGGTGTGAAAGCCGTCAACGCATTGAGTTCACGTTTCGAGGTGCGCAGCTATCGTGATGGAAAGGTGCGTATCGCTACCTTTGCCAAGGGAGACTTGTTGACGGATACCACACAAGATACAACAGAGGAGAACGGTACCTATATTTTCTTTGAACCGGATAACCTGTTGTTTGAGAACTACAGTTTCCGTCCGGAGTTCGTGGAAACCATGCTCCGCAACTATACCTATCTGAATACAGGACTGGCCATTATCTATAACGGTCAGCGTATCCTGTCCCGTAACGGGTTGGTGGACTTGCTTAACGACAACATGACGGCTGTGGGATTATATCCCATCATCCACTTGAAAGGAGAAGATATCGAGATCGCTTTTACGCATACCGGTCAGTATGGTGAGGAATATTACTCTTTTGTCAACGGACAGCACACCACACAGGGAGGTACGCACCAAAGTGCTTTCAAAGAGCATATAGCCCGTACCATCAAGGAATATTTCAACAAGAATATGGACTATGCCGATATCCGTAACGGATTGGTAGCTGCCATTGCCGTTAATGTGGAGGAACCGTTGTTCGAAAGTCAGACTAAAATCAAGCTGGGCTCTACCAATATGGCTCCCGGTGGTCCTACCGTTAATAAGTTTGTAGGTGATTTTGTAAAGACTGAGGTCGATAACTATCTGCACAAACATACGGATGTGGCCGATGTGATGTTGCAGAAGATTCAAGAATCGGAGAAAGAGCGTAAGGCTATAGCCGGAGTGACCAAACTGGCACGTGAACGTGCCAAAAAGGCAAATCTTCATAACCGTAAGTTGCGTGACTGCCGTTTTCACCTGAATGATGCCAAAGGAGACAAGAAGGAGGAAAGCTGCATTTTCATTACCGAGGGTGACTCGGCGAGCGGTTCTATCACCAAGAGCCGTGATGTAAATACTCAGGCAGTATTCAGTTTGCGTGGTAAGCCGTTGAATTCTTACGGGCTGACCAAGAAGATTGTATATGAGAATGAAGAGTTTAACTTGCTTCAGGCTGCTCTGAACATAGAGGACGGTATGGAAGGATTACGATATAACAAAGTGATTGTGGCAACAGATGCCGATGTGGACGGTATGCACATCCGTTTGTTGCTGATTACCTTCTTCCTGCAATTCTTCCCCGATTTGATAAAGAAAGGTCATGTATATATTCTTCAGACTCCTTTGTTCCGTGTCCGTAACCGCAAGAAAGGAGTTTATGAAACGGTATATTGTTATTCGGAAGAAGAACGGGTTGCCGCAATCGAACGGTTAAGCCCCAATCCCGAAATCACACGGTTCAAAGGTTTGGGAGAGATTTCACCCGATGAATTCAAGCACTTTATCGGCAAAGATATGCGTTTGGAGCAAGTTTCCCTCCGCAAGACTGATCTGGTAAAGGAATTACTGGAGTTCTACATGGGTAAGAACACGATGGAACGTCAGAATTTTATTATAGATAACCTTGTTGTAGAAGAAGATATTGCGTGAGTGAATCACTAAAAAATATGAGAAGAGCGATATTTCCGGGAACCTTTGATCCTTTTACCATCGGTCATTATTCGGTCGTGAAGAGAGCGTTGACTTTTATGGACGAAGTGGTGATCGGCATCGGTATCAATGAGAATAAGAAAACTTGGTTTCCTACAGAGAAACGAGTGGAGATGATCGAGAAACTTTTTGCGGATGATCCCCGGGTAAAGGTCGATGCTTATGATTGTCTGACCATTGACTTTGCCCGAGCTAAGGAGGCGCAGTTCATTGTTCGTGGTATCCGTACCGTACACGATTTTGAATATGAGGAAACTATAGCCGATATCAACCGGAAACTGGCCGGAATAGAAACGATTCTGTTGTTTACGGAGCCGGAACTAACCTCTATCAGCTCTACGATTGTAAGAGAATTGTTGCAGTTTGGCAAAGATGTGACGCCATTCTTGCCTGAAGGAATGAAAATAGACTGACCATGAAATATACTATGTATTTTGCAGGCTTGATTGCCTGCTTTTTTTCTATCGTAGCCGCACAGGCTCAGGAGAGTAAATTCCTGAATTCTCCGGCACGTAAGTTGCAACTGGCGGAATTTGCCATTGCCAATCTTTATGTAGACGAAGTCAATGAGGGAAAGCTGGTGGAAGAAGCTATCGTAAAAATGCTGGAGCAGCTTGATCCTCATTCTACCTATTCTGATCCGGAGGAAGTGAAGAGAATGAACGAGCCGTTGCAGGGAAACTTCGAAGGTATCGGTATACAGTTTAATATGGCGGAGGACACTTTGCTGGTGATACAGCCTGTATCGGGCGGACCGTCCGAAAAAGTCGGTATTCTGGCCGGTGATCGTATCGTCATGGTGGAAGATACGCTGATAGCCGGTGTAAAGATGAGTACCGAGGATATTATGCGTCGTCTCCGTGGTCCTAAAGATTCAAAAGTGAATCTGAAAATACTTCGCCGAGGGGTGAAGGAACTGCTCCCCTTTACGGTGAAAAGGGATAAAATACCTGTTTACAGCCTGGATGCTTCCTATATGATTAAAGATAAGATCGGTTATATTCGTATCAACCGTTTTGCCGCCACTACCCATGAGGAGTTCAAGAAAGCGCTGACCGGGTTGCAGAAGAAAGGAATGAAAGACTTGATTCTTGATTTGCAGGGCAATGGCGGGGGGTATTTGAATGCTGCTATCGATATTGCCAATGAATTTTTGGGTAAAAAGGAACTGATTGTCTATACGGAGGGCCGTCGCAATCCTCGTAGCGAGTTTTTTGCCAAAGGTACGGGCGAGTTTCAGAACGGTCGTCTGATGGTATTGGTTGATGAATTTTCTGCTTCTGCCAGTGAGATTGTGACCGGAGCTGTTCAGGATTGGGACAGAGGAGTTGTTGTGGGCCGGCGCAGTTTTGGTAAAGGCTTGGTGCAGCGTCCCATTGATTTGCCGGACGGTTCGATGATCCGTCTGACGGTGGCCCGCTATTATACGCCTGCCGGACGTTGTATCCAGAAACCTTACGAGAGCATTGAAAAGTATAATGAAGACCTGATAGACCGTTATAATAAAGGAGAAATGATGAGTGAAGACAGCATCCACTTTCCGGATTCACTGAAGTTCAAGACTCATAGGTTGGCCCGTACGGTATATGGTGGCGGAGGGATCATGCCCGATTATTTTGTGCCGATTGATACGACTCTCTATACTAAATACCATCGTCAGTTGCGTGATAAAGGAGCGTTGATGAAAGCTCATTTCCATTTTATTGATGCCCATCGTAAAGAGTGGCTGGGCAAATACAAGACTTTCAATGAGTTCTACAAACGTTTTGAAGTGACTCCGGATATGTTGGCACAACTGGTTGCTACCGGCAAGGAGATGGGAGTGGAATATAATGAAGAAGAGTATCAAAAGGCCCTGCCTCTGCTGAGGTTGCAGATGAAAGCATTGATAGCCCGTGATTTATGGGATATGAATGAATATTATCACGTCATTAATGACGCGAATGAAAGTATCAGGAAAGCGCTGGAACTGTTGGAGCAACCGGACTTTGAGGGGCTGCTGTTGAAAAAGCGATAGTCAAGACTTTATATTAACTGCAGGGGCGCATAGTTGCACTCCTGCAGTTGTCTGAAAAACTTCTGCTGTGTCTTCTTTTAGGTGTGGAATAATTTTCCAACCATCACTTTATCTGTCTCCCGAACAGCACCTTATTCAGCCATCGGTTCACATACACGTTCACGAAAGCACATCCTACTCCGATAGCGGCTCCTGCCACTACATCACTGGGATAGTGCACCCCTTGGTTCATCCGGGCAAACCCTACTCCGCAAGCCCATACGGCTGAAGGGGCGATAACATACCACTTAGGATAAGTGATGGAGAGTGAGGTGGCTAAAGAAAAAGCTGCCGCGGTGTGTCCTGAAGGGAATGACGGACTATCGGCATCCGGTGCTCCGTATGCATGAATCTTATCCGGATACTTTACAAAAGGCCGGTCACGACCTATTATATGTTTGGCGGCGTATGTAATCCCCACTGCTTCAATCACACTGGTTCCTATGTAAATGGCATCTTTCAGCATCGGCTGGTCTTTTTTTATCAATGCATAGAGTCCCATGGCTGTAGGTATTCCTACGGGTAGAATCACTCCGCTAGCGGACAATCCGCGGCTCAGTCCGTGTACATCCCATCGGTTGATGGTTTTCAACGTATTGATGTCTATATTTTGTGCGCTGAGGCTGAATGTAAAACAGGCTGTCAGTATGAGAAAAATAATCCTTTGGCGTTTCATTTAGTTTGGCATTTGTTCAGTGCAAAGATAGGAAAATAATGTAATTCGCATTTACCCTTCCCCGAATTAAAGAATAATTTCCATAATTCCTTGTATTATCGCTAGAATTCCTTTACTTTTGCATCGTGAATACACAGCTTTTAACAGAATTTTTAGTTCTAACAATTAAATAATTTAAATTCAATCATTTATGTGGTTAAGTAATTCATCTATTGGAAGGAAAGTGGTGATGAGTGTCACAGGTATCGCCCTTGTCCTGTTTCTGACGTTTCACATGGCGATGAACCTTGTTGCGCTCTTCTCGGAAGATGCTTACAACATGATTTGTGAATTCTTGGGAGCTAACTGGTACGCGTTGGTTGCAACTGCCGGGCTGGCTGCTCTGTTTGTAATTCACATCATCTACGCTTTCTGGTTGACCATGCAGAACCGTGCAGCTCGCGGTAGCGAACGTTATGCAGTGAACGTTAAACCTAAAACTGTGGAATGGGCATCTCAGAACATGCTTGTCCTGGGTATTGTTGTCATTGCCGGATTGGCTCTTCATTTTGCCAATTTCTGGTACAAAATGCAGTTTGCCGAAATTATCGGTGTTCATGATTTGGGCGCATTCGGTCCTACAGACGGTGCCGATTACATTCGTGAAACATTCGGATGCCCTGTATTTACAGTGCTTTACCTCATTTGGTTAGCAGCTTTGTGGTTCCACCTGACTCACGGATTCTGGAGTGCTTTGCAGACTTTGGGCTGGAGCAATAAAATCTGGTTCGAGCGTTGGAAGACTATTGGTAACATCTACTCTACTTTGGTAGTTCTTGGTTTTGCAGCAGTAGTCGTTATCTACTTCGTGAAATCACTCGCTTGTGGTGCTTGCTAATCGTAAATTGTAAATGATAAAATTGTAAATGAATATGGCTACTATAGATTCTAAAATTCCTGAAGGCGCTTTAGCCGAGAAATGGACCAATTATAAAGCTCATCAAAAATTGGTAAACCCTGCCAACAAACGTCGTCTTGACATTATTGTGGTAGGTACCGGTTTGGCAGGTGCTTCGGCTGCTGCTTCACTGGGTGCTCTGGGTTTCAAGGTATTAAACTTCTGTATCCAGGACTCTCCCCGTCGTGCACACTCTATTGCTGCACAGGGAGGTATCAATGCTGCTAAGAATTATCAAAATGATGGTGACTCTGTTTACCGTCTTTTCTACGATACAATCAAAGGTGGTGACTACCGTGCACGCGAAGCTAACGTTTATCGTCTGGCCGAAGTGTCAAATGCTATCATCGACCAGTGCGTAGCTCAAGGTGTTCCTTTCGCTCGCGAATACGGTGGTTTGCTGGATAACCGTTCATTCGGTGGTGCTCAGGTATCACGTACATTCTATGCCCGCGGTCAAACCGGACAGCAGTTGTTGCTGGGTGCTTATTCTGCATTGAGCCGTGAAGTTCAGCGTGGTAACGTGAAGTTGTACACTCGTTATGAGATGTTGGACGTTGTGCTGATTAAGGATAACGAAGGTGTGGAACGCGCCCGTGGTATCATCGCCCGTAATTTGGTTACAGGTAAGATTGAACGTTTCGCTGCCCATGCGGTAGTTATCGGTACCGGCGGTTATGGTAATACTTACTTCTTGTCTACCAACGCTATGGCGTCAAATGGTTCGGCTGCTATGCAGGTTTACCGCAAAGGTGCTTACTTTGCCAATCCTTGCTTTGCACAGATCCACCCGACCTGTATCCCTGTACACGGTGACAAGCAGTCTAAACTGACTTTGATGTCCGAGTCATTGCGTAATGACGGACGTATCTGGGTTCCGAAAAAGCTGGAAGATGCCAAGGCATTGCAGGCAGGAACTAAGAAACCGACCGATATTCCTGATGCAGACCGTGACTTCTACTTGGAACGCCGTTATCCGGCATTCGGTAACCTGGTTCCCCGTGACGTTGCTTCACGTGCTGCGAAAGAACGTTGCGACGCCGGTTTCGGTGTGAACAACACAGGTCTGGCCGTATTCCTTGACTTTAAATACGCTATCGACCGTCTGGGTGAAGATGTAGTTCGTGCCCGTTACGGTAACTTGTTCGATATGTACGAAGAAATCACTGACGAAAATCCGTACAAGACTCCGATGATGATATTCCCGGCTATCCACTATACGATGGGTGGTATCTGGGTTGACTATGAACTGATGACTTCTATCAAGGGCTTGTATGCTATCGGTGAAGCTAACTTCTCTGACCACGGTGCAAACCGTTTGGGTGCATCTGCATTGATGCAGGGATTGGCTGACGGTTACTTCGTATTGCCTTATACTATCCAGAACTATTTGTCAGACCAGATTCAGGTTCCCCGTTTCTCGACAGACCTTCCTGAATTTGTGGCTGCCGAAAAGGCTGTAAACGATAAGATCCAGAAACTGATGAATATCAAGGGTCATCGTTCGGTAGACTCTATTCACAAGGAACTGGGTCACATCATGTGGGACTTCGTAGGTATGGGACGTACCAAGGAATCTTTGACTACTGCTCTGGCTAAACTGAAAGAAGTAAGAAAGACCTTCTGGAGCGACCTTCGCATTCCGGGTGAAGCTAATGAATTGAATGTGGAACTTGAAAAGGCAATCCGCCTGGCTGATTTCATCGAAATCGGTGAGCTGATGGCTTACGATGCATTGAACCGTGAGGAATCTTGTGGTGGTCACTTCCGTGAAGAACACCAGACTCCGGAGGGTGAAGCGCTTCGTCACGATGACAAGTTCTCGTATGTAGCTTGCTGGAAATACACAGGTGAAGGAAAAGAACCCGAATTGATCAAGGAAGATTTGAACTATCAGTTCGTTAAGGTTCAAACTCGTAACTATAAGTCTTAATTATTAATTGTATAGAAATCATGGATAAAAATATAAGTTTCACACTGAAAGTTTGGCGTCAGAAAGGTCCTAAGGATAAAGGACATTTTGATACCTTCCAAATGAAAGATATTCCGGGTGATACCTCATTCCTGGAAATGATGGATATCTTGAACGAGCAGCTTATCAATGAAGGTAAAGAACCTATCGTATTCGACCACGACTGTCGTGAAGGTATCTGCGGTATGTGCTCTATGTATATCAACGGACATCCTCACGGACCTGCTACAGGTGCTACTACCTGCCAGATTTATATGCGTCGTTTCAAAGACGGTGACACCATTACTGTTGAGCCTTGGCGTTCTGCCGGTTTCCCGGTAATCCGCGACTTGATGGTAGACCGCAGCGCATACGACAAGATTATGCAGGCGGGTGGTTACGTGTCAATCAATACCGGTGGTATTCCTGACGCTAACGCAATTCCTATTGCAAAACCTATTGCCGATGAGGCTATGGATGCTGCTGCATGTATCGGTTGTGGTGCTTGTGTTGCTGCATGTAAGAATGGTTCTGCTATGTTGTTTGTTTCTGCAAAGGTCAGCCAGTTGGCACTGTTACCTCAAGGTAAAGTGGAAGCTGCACGCCGTGCGAAAGCTATGTTGAGCAAAATGGATGAATTGGGCTTTGGTAACTGTACAAACACTCGTGCTTGTGAGGCAGAATGTCCGAAGCTGGTTTCTATCAGCAACATTGCTCGTTTGAACCGTGAATTTATTGCTGCGAAGCTGAAAGACTAATTACGGTTAGTTTTACTTGATATTTGAGAGTGCCCTGCCTTTTGGCGGGGCATTTTTTTTATAATTATGTATTGGGTGAAGTTTCTTCCTTTTCTTTTTTACGGATGTTTCTGGGAGAGTCGCCAAAGGACTTCTTACAGAAGTTGGAAAAATGTGAGAGAGATTCAAATCCATGTCCAAAGCAGATTTCGGAGATGGAAGCATCTGTATAGCGCAATTGGTAAAGGATACTTTCTTTGCGCTGTTTCATCATCCATTCATAGGCCGGTTCGTTGAAGATGGCTTTGAAAATGCGGCGGAAGGTGGTGACGCTGTAGCCGCCCAGTTGTGCGAACTCCTCTACGGACTTTATTTGTTTGTGGTGCTTTAATATGAAATATTCAAAACTGCTGGTGTATTGGGATAGGCTGTGTACAACAGGAGATAGCTCATAGTCTGTGTAATAGTGCGCCAACAGATAATAAAGTTCTTTACGCTTGAATTCGAGCAGCTCTTTACAAATTTTGTCTGCATTCAGATAGGAAGCAACCCCTTCAAGGAAAAGCTTTATTTCGGGCTTTATTTTCAGTGGCTCGGAGATGAGTGGCGGAGGCACGTTTTTCAATATATAGGTATAGCGGTCATAGCAGAAGGCTTTAGGGTCATCAAATGTGTACAGAATACCTTCCGAGTCTGTCATGGCCAGTATTTCCACTTTTGATGCGATAGCTTGCAGCACAAATTCTCCGGAATTGATGATGGTTCCGGCATATTCTTCACTATTGATTAATATTTGACCTTTGAGTAAGAAAAATAAAATATTGGTTTCACACTTATGTGGGGGTAAGTGGAAACCTTTTTTGTTATGTGTGTAATGGATGCTGTTCTCCACTGCTTTAGGGCATTGGGTACAATCCATCCTTTCATTACAGGGCAGACCAGACATATATAGATGTTAGAAACGCTTGTGTTCTTTTGGTTGATTTGACAAATGTAGGTCAAATATGGATAATTTGCAATAAGTTTCAGGAAAAAGACCGAAGAATCCTGTTTCCACTTGTTTGTCTTCTGCCGTTACGGAAAACGATAGCCTGTGGGCGTGAGCATAGAGGGCTAAATTTGTGTGGCCAAACACAAAGAAGTTACAATTGTTGGGAAAGTAGCAGAAAGAAAGTATCTTTGTGTGTATCCATGGGGAGGTATACCGGCTAAAACAGCATAGATTATGGAATGTGTAGTATCATCCTCCAATTTCTCCGGTATCATTGGCGAGCTGCATAACTATCGCATATACTTTTTGAGGACGGTTGATTGACAACAGGTAAAAATGCTCCGCAAATGAAATCGCAAATCATGGTGGGGATGATACGGTGTTTCATTGCGGAGCAGGAAATTGTTATGTTCTTATCAGGAAATTATAATTGGCCTGACAAATGGATGTGATTTATTTATTGGGCTCAATTGGGCTAGGTTGGGGATCTTCATTTGTCCACCCATCCGCTTGGGCTGTAAATGTTAATTCTTCAGCACCGGCAGGTAATGTTAACGTATAAAGTATTTTTTTGCCTATATCCCATGTTCCGGTTAATGTGGCTTCTTTTGTTCCTTCAAATACTTTGCCATTATCATTAGTCGTGGAATAAGTAACAGTAATCTTGACTGACGATAGATCATTCTGAGGGATTAACATTAATGCATTACTGCTTGTCGCAATTTCGCTTGTTGCTGTACCGTCAATTTCAGAGTAGGTAGCATTATATGTATATTCTTCATTGCCAGTTTGAGCGCTCCATGCACCTTTATCTGCGTTATAAGTATAAGTACCGCTATTTGCAACTCCTGATAATTTTATAGATGTAACATTGTATTTGAATCCTGTGTCTTTACCTTGGAGCTTGAAATTAATCTGAGTTAAAATATGATTGAATGTTAAATCTACACTTCCAACAGAGGTTGCACTATTGGTTTTTGCTTTATCTGTTACACAGGCGGCTAGTAAATCTGTCTGTATCGTCTGAAGAGTATACGTGAAACTCGGGTAAGTACCGGTTGTGGCATAATTTGTAATACCGCCGGCTTCAGGTGAGTAAGCAAAAAATTGTAAATTTTCGGCTATTGGCCAATAATATGGACCATCTGCTACGGACCAGTTAGAGTTAGTACAAGTTGCTTTTTTCCCATTAATAAATGTTGTTGTTAAGCTACCTGCTGTTACTTTGTCCATTGTAATTGTTTTAGTATTATAGGCGTAAAGTATGAAACCTTGGGATTCCAAGTTTTCAGTTGTAGCTTCTGCAGCTCTGGATGACTTCCCAACTACGCTTCGGAAATTAATTTCCGTTTTTTGTGTCGGAGCTTCAATTTCTTCATTCTGTGAGCAACTTGTGATTGCCAGTGCAGCTAAAGCTGCAAATAAAATCTTCTTCATATTCTGTGTGTTTTAAGTTAATAATTCTATGACTCTTTATTTTATATCTTAACCAACCGGTAATTCCACATTCGTTTCATCGTCCCAGTCACTAACGCTCCCATCAAATCCACCGCCACTTTCATCTGGAGGAACCTCTACATCATCCACTACAATTTTCTCGTCATCTGGAAGCTCAATCTCTATCTCGGACTCTTGAGGTTTTTCATCACCTTCTCCCGGCTCGTCTTCAGGAGGTTTTACCGCTTCCGTTATTTCCACTTTCGCTTCTTGTCTGGAACCATCCACCCTTACTATGATCAGATTCAGAAACTGAGTGATATCAGCTCTTGCCTGCGTCAGTTCGGGATGTCCGAAACAGGTGAAACTCCCTTTTATAACCCCATTCCCTTTACCGGTTTCACAATAAATGGGAGCGAAGCGGCATAAGCCGGCTCCTTTACCTAAATGGTAACATTCAGCCATTCCGGAAACACTGCCAATGATCGATGAGACATTTTTCAGCCCCTCTGTCTTTATTGAAAAGATGTAAGTGGTTACCACAGATTTTGGTCTTACCTCTAGTGTCGGTAACTCTTCTCCTTTTCCTATCTCTACATCGTCCAGGGTTGCCACATAAAAATTATCCGGCCCCCATACCATGTTTTCTGTTTCGCTGTTGCCCAATCCCGTGCAGTTTCCTGTACACGCCATTATCGTTTCGTAACTGTCTTCGCCTTTTACTTGCACTACTTCGGTGTCATAATTGTAAATCACTGCCAAGTAATGCCCCGGGGGCACTTTCATTTCTCCGCCTTTTGCCGGCAAGTAAGTATCAATCTTTCTTCCTTGGGCGTCCTTGGGATAGAAAATAACCCGGATTCCTTCCGGCAGACGGCCGGTTACTCCTTCCCAATCCAAACGGATATTTATTCCTGTTACGGGATAATCGTCCAGAATCTCGCGTCGGCTGCATCCCACTAAAGTCAATAGTGAAGATAAAAGTACAAGAGCTACGTACCTTGTCTTTTTCATTTTCTTCCTCTCTTCTTTGTTATCACCCATACCAACGAAATTTTTGCTTTCGTAGGGCCTATAAAGGTGTAATTCCCGCTACTCATCCAAACTAGTGACCCTTCATAGGGAGTGTACTTTTGATATTCCGTGGTCAGGTAGCCTATGCCCAGGCTGAATTCCAATGCCAGATGCCGTGACACTGAAGTGGAATATCCATAAGTGAATCCTGCCGCACCGTAATATTTACCTTGGTAGCCGTCTCCTTTAAACTGAAAGTCGTAGATACCTCCTTCGGCATACAATCCAAAGAAATGTCCGTTCAACCGGTGATGCAGTTCACGGTTGCCCAGCCAGTAGCGGCTTTCTATTCCTCCCGAAATCAGCTGGTAGCAGATTTCTTTGCTACTGTTGGACCACCAGGGGCTTTTATATTCCAGGTTCACTGACCACCGCTTTCCTACAGGAATTTCTATTTCTATATTAGGCGCCAGTGCCAGGTCGTACAATAAATTATTTTTCAGTGCAAGCACTGTGTTGCCGGCTGTCTTGTCTCTTCTTGCTGCCTTTTCTTTGGGCTTTTTTCCCCGTTTTGCTTTTGTCTCTTTTTCCTTTTCTGCCTTTGTTACTGTTTTTTCTGTTTCTGTTATTACTTGTCTCCTTTCCTTTTGTGGGAGTGCTTGCACCGCCATTGGCGCAATGGTCGTTTCCCTGTCAATCGGAATGAATTCAGTTTCTTCTATCATGGCCGCCTGTTCCGTGGAGGAGTTTTTTCCTTCCTTTTCTTCCGGATAAGACAGGCAGACTCTTATTTTTGTCCGTCTGAGCTCCGGTAGCAGCCGGTTGGAAATATATTGATAAGGTATGCCGGCATCCAGATGTTGCAAGAAATCTTGCATTTTTACAGGATTGTCATGGTGATAATCTATCAATGCCAATACATCCTCCCGGTCGGGGACCAGCCTGTCGTCCGTTATCAGTTTCCGTAAGGCATCCCCGTATTCTTCTCCTGTACGGATACAGATTTGGGCGGCATTGACTTGCGGATATTTCCGACATAAGAACGCTTTTACTTCCTCGCTTCTTTTTAGGCCCGGCGCTATGTCCGGTTCTTTTTTTCCGTTATATGAATCCGGTGAAACCAGAATAATGGAATAAAGATGTCTGCTGCGGGCAGGATGGGCAAGCAGGGAATCCAATGTTGCCAGCGTTTTACCGTTTCCTTGGTAATCCTTGTCCGCCTGTCGGGCCTTCAGGTCAAAATAGAGCATCATGTCCAATATGGTATCTCTTGGATTTTCGTACTCTGTCGTCCGGGCATAAGTGCTATTGGTCAGTAGGCACAAAAACACAAATATGCTGAATATAGTAGTGCGTTTTTCCATGGATTACCATTATGTGTGGAGCAAATATAGGTGATAAAATCTGAAAAAAAACGTATTAAATGTTCTATTTTCGGACGTGAAAGGGTTAGTGAAGCGATTGGACAGAATTTGCAAGTTTGGGCAGCCGGATAATGAGAAGGGCAGGGGAGCTTACTTTTATTTGGAGTGAATAATCAGAGGAATACTTTCTTTTTGCTTTTTACTTTCCAATGGACAGAAATGAACGGTCTTATCATATGGATAGGGCAATGTTTCATATTCCTTTTTTAATCCGTGTTTTTCAATCTAATTGTAATGTTGTGTGCGAAAACGGTTGTATTTGTGAAATAATACTAAATGAAAAGCGAAATTGAACTAAATATTTGGAGAAAATGAGTGTAAGTTGTACATTTGTCATGTGATTTTTTTCATAGTATTAGATTTAAGGTTAACAAAGGTTGGAGCAAAGCGTTGCTCCTTTTCCTTTTTTAAGCCCTTCGCTTTTGTTCTTTTCCTGCCTGTCAAGTTTCCTGTCTTTTAAAATATTCAGCTTCTTGTTTTCATCCATCGGATTTTATGTTATCTTTGTGTCAATGTAATTAATTGACAATCTAAATGAAAAGACACGCAAACCTTTTATGCTTGGGAGCTGCTGTTGCATTACTGAATGCCTGCGCTCCGGCTGTGAATGCTCCTGAACCTGTTTTCCCCATTCCTGAAAAGAAACAGGTGGATTGGCAGAAAATGGAGACATACGCTTTCGTACATTTCGGACTGAACACGTTCAATGATCGTGAATGGGGATATGGAGATTCCGATCCTGCTACATTCAATCCTGTCAAACTGGACTGCGAACAATGGGTGAAAACCTTTGTGGCGGCAGGGATGAAAGGAGTTATCCTTACGGCAAAACATCATGACGGATTTTGCCTGTGGCCTACGGGGCTGACCGAATACTGTATCCGTAACACGCCTTATAAAGACGGAAAAGGGGATATAGTGCGTGATCTTTCGGAAGCTTGCAAGAAGTATGGTATAAAATTCGCTGTCTATCTCTCACCGTGGGACAGGCATCAGGCCAATTATGGAACTCCGGAATATGTGGATTATTTCTATCGACAGTTGTACGAGTTGCTGACCAATTATGGCCCGGTGTTTGAAATCTGGTTTGACGGGGCCAATGGCGGTGATGGCTGGTATGGCGGAGCAAAAGATTCCCGTACCATAGACCGGAAGACTTACTATGACTATGCGCGTGCCTATGAAATGATTGACAAGTTTCAGCCGCAGGCTGTTGTATTCTCGGATGGCGGTCCCGGATGCCGCTGGGTAGGTAACGAGAATGGATTTGCCGGGGCGACAAACTGGTCTTTCTTGCGTGCCGGAGAGGTTTATCCGGGATATCCTAAGTATAGGGAACTGCAATACGGACATGCGGACGGCAATCAGTGGACGGCTGCCGAGTGTGATGTGTCTATCCGTCCGGGCTGGTTTTATCATCCGGAGGAGGACGACCGGGTGAAGACGGTGGAGCAATTGACAGACCTTTATTACCGCAGTGTGGGGCATAATGCGACTTTATTGCTTAATTTCCCCGTAAACCGGGATGGATTGATTCACCCTACAGATTCGGCGAATGCTGTTGATTTTTATAAGAATGTACAGAAACAGTTGGCAAACAATCTGTTGAAAGGTGTTCTTCCGGTAGTTTCCAATGAACGGGGTGGAAAATATACGGCAAAGGCGGTGACGGATGGAGAGTATGATACATATTGGGCTACGGAGGATAGCGTCACATCGGCTGTTATCGAGTTTGAATGGCCGGCCCCGCAGAAGGTAAACCGTATGCTGTTGCAGGAATACATTCCGTTGGGACAGCGTGTACAGTCCTTTGTGGTGGAATATAATAAGGAAGGGGAGTGGCTGCCTGTGAAACTGAATGAAGAGACTACTACAATCGGTTATAAACGTTTGCTTCGTTTTGAGACTGTCACTACGGACAAACTTCGCGTGAACTTTGAGAAATCACGCGCCTGCCTGTGTATCAATAATATAGAGGCTTATTATGCAGGAGAAACCCTTGATGTGTTTACAGCAAAAGCGGAGGAACTGAAAACATATCCGTTTACATTGCCGAAGGTAGATGAAGCGGAAGCCGGAAAATGTGCGGATAAAGATGCCGCCACTACTTGCTTTGTGGATGGCAATACGCTTCTGGTGGATTTAGGTACGGAACAGACTGTTTCTTCTTTCCATTATTTACCCGACCAGAGCGAGTATAACAAAGGACTGATAGCTGCCTATGAGATTTCAGTCGGCACGGAAGCCGGTGCGGTGAACCAGGTGGTGAGCAGCGGGGAATTCTCGAACATCAAGAACAATCCGATTCTCCAATCGGTCTACTTCAGTCCGGTAACAGCCAGATATGTGCTGTTGAAAGCAGTGCGGATGGTGGAAAATGACGGACCGATGGGCTTTGCCGAACTAGGAGTGCAATAACCATGCATCAATATACTCATGTACCCGTTCACGGTACAGCTACCGTATGTCAATGGGTATATGAGTATCTTGATACATGGTTACATTATTAACCGGTACACTCCTCCTGCCAGTGCTCGTATCACCCCTTTCATTTCTAATTCAAACAATAATGCACTCATTCGGTTTACAGGTATGTTGGTGTCTATCACCAATGTGTTGATTTGTAATCCTTCCGACATTTTGCCGAGTCGTTTTACTATTCGTTCCTCTTCCTCGCTTAAATCAGGGAACAATTCCCGTTGTACTGTTTTCTCGGTTTTGGGGCTGCTTTCCCATCCCATGGCCTTCACTAAATCTTCGGCCGATGTGATAAGCACTGCCTGGTTTTTTCTTATCAGATTGTTGCAGCCTATGGAATATTCGTCGTTGCATCGTCCCGGAAAGGCAAAACAGTCCCGGTGATAACTTTCCGCCAGTTCGGCGGTGATGAGGGCTCCCCCTTTGGCGGCGGATTCGATAACGACGGTGGCGTCACTCATACCTGCCACAATGCGGTTTCGTTTCACGAAATTCTGCCTGTCGGGATTGGTTCCGCTTGTAAATTCGGTCAGCAAACCTCCCTGTTCCAACATGCTGACGGCTGTCTTCCGATGTTCGGCAGGATAAATACGGTCCAGTCCGTGTGCCAGCACGCCTATGGTCTTGAAATGATTCTGCAGGGCGGCGCGATGCGCATGGATATCAATGCCATAAGCCAGCCCGCTCACTATCAAGGCGTTTGGGCACAATACCGACAAGTCGGCAAGGAAACGGGTGCAGATATCCTGTCCGTAGGGGGTGGCATGACGGGTTCCTACCATATTGATGACATGCAGTGCATTCAGATCGGCATTTCCCCGGTAAAATAAAGCTAGCGGAGCATCATCACATTCACGCAAACGGCCGGGATAACCTTCATCATTTAAGGTGAGGCAGCGGATATGATTTTTCTCACAGAAAGTAAGTTCCTGCTCTGCACGCCGGAAAGCTTCGGAGTTATTCAACGCAGTAATGATCTTTTCGCTTACTCCGGGGACCAGTTGTGACAGCTCTTTGCGGTGTTCGAAAACACGGGTGGCGCTTCCCAGACTGCTCACCAGTCTGAATGCGCCTGTCGGTCCCAATCCCGGTATCCGGGTCAGGGCCAGGCTGCAAATTTGTTCGTCTTGTGTCATTCGCTCAGATAGGGGGCGAAAGTCTCGTCAAATAGAGCGCTGTCCCCTAATCTGCCGTTTACCACGCATACTGATTCTACAGTGGCCTTGACAGTCACTTTCATGTCGGGCAGACGGAAAATGTCCTGATAGAACACATATTTAATACCTTCTTTTTTCAGATAGAGCTTGGACACGAATTCGTCACCGCTGCGCAGCGGAGTTTTGAACGCCATGGTGAGCCTCGCCACTACCGGGTCCACTCCTTCTTCGTGCAAGCGTGCGAAACTGATGCCCACCGATGTGAGAAACTCATGGCGCGTATGTTCCAGATAATGTTGATAGTTGGCATTGTTCACAATACCCTGCAGGTCGCATTCATAATCGCGTACCTTCATCTTCAGTTCATAAATATACTTTTCCATAAGGCAAAGGTATAAGAAAAATGTGTTACTTTGCAGATAAACTTAAAAAAAGAAACAAATGAAACTGTACGCTGCCCCTTTGCAAGGTTTTACGGAAGCCCCCTGGAGAAATCTTCATCAGGAAGTTTTTGGTGGGATAGATGCTTATTATACCCCCTTTGTGCGGATGGAGAAAGGAGAGTTCCGTAACAAGGATGTACGGGAGATCGCTTCTGAAAACAATACTGTGTCCCGGCTGATTCCCCAGCTTATCGCTTCCACTCCTGCCGAACTGGAACGGCTGGCCGGTTTGTTTATAGAGAAAGGGTACAAGGAAGCGGATATCAATATGGGTTGTCCTTTTCCCCTGATGACAGGGAAACATAAGGGTTCGGGCATTTTGCCGTATCCGGCCGAGGTGGAAGCTTTATTGAAAGAGCTGGTGCACTATCCGGAACTGGGTTTCTCCGTCAAGATGAGATTGGGATGGGAGTGTGCGGATGAATGGCGGCCGTTGTTGCCTTTGTTGAACGCTGCCCCCTTGCGGCGGATCGTTCTGCATCCTCGTATCGGGAAGCAACAGTACAAAGGAGAGGTGGACTTGGCTGCGTTCACCGCTTTCTATGAGGAGTGCGCCCATCCGTTGGTGTATAACGGTGACTTGCTGACGGTGGAAGATATCCGGAAGGTGGACGAGGAGTTTCCCCGCCTGGAGGGCGTCATGCTGGGACGCGGGTTGCTGGCCAATCCTGCTTTGGCTTGGGAATATGCAAACGGAACCGTTTTTTCTCCCGATGAGCTGCATGAAAAGGTGAAGGCGCTTCACGCACGCCTTCTTCAATATTATGAAGCCCATTTACAGGGAGAGGCGCAATTGCTGAGTAAAATGAAGCCTTATTGGGAATACCTGCTGCCCGATGCGGACCGGAAGATAAAGAAAGCGATAAAGAAGGCTACAACGATGGATAAGTATTTGACGGCGGTGAACCAGCTGTAATGATGGAAAAGGGGCTTCGGTACATGAAAACCGGAGTGTCTCTTCAGTTCATTCAGCCGGTCTAACTGCTTGTAAAATAGGGAAGTATCCTGATAGGAGAACCTTCAGCTTCCTGTCAGTTACTTCCAGCCCATATTTTTGTTCCTACCTGTTAGATGAGAGGTGCGTCCGTCATGCCTGTATTTTAAGAAATACTTAGCTGTCTTTTCTTGGAGCATATCCTTTATCTTCCTTGTTATGTATCCAGTTGCTTCCGTAAGCGTTCGGCCTCGTGCGTGTTTTTTCCCCCTCTTTTCCTTCCTACCTTTGTGGCTTCA
>DXLO01000012.1 GCA_019414665.1 Bacteroides sp.
GATGGAGCTCTTTTCAATTAGAATACAGCGCACTTTTCAATTAGTATCTACACGCTTATGAAAACACGGGCGCGTTTTCCACATCAAATGACGACATCCGCTTCCGTCAGGTCTATCACGGCAGTCCGGCCTCCTTCGGGCATTTCGACCATGCCTTTACCGGAACCGGTGAAGGGGCGCAGGCCTACGGATGGGGGACATACGTGACGGAAGTGAAAGGAATCGCCCGCAAATATGCGGCCATCGGTATAAAGCGGGGAAACCACATCACCTATGACGGGGAGCCTTTATCCCCGGTGCTTGACAACGAATATTATTTTGATGAGGTATGGAGGATATGGAAACGCCAGATCCTTTCTTCCACCGATGTGGACAGTTTGAAACGGAACATTTCTTCCGTGTATATGGACGGGCGTACCGCAAGCGCATACAGCGGACGGAGAAAGGCATTCGAGCAACAGAAGCAGGAGCTGCTTTCCGACATAGATGCGGGCAGGATACGCATTGAGCCGCCGCGCCACCTCTATACGGTGGAAATCCCGGAAAACAACGGGATGAACTATCTGTACTGGGACAGGCCGGTATCCGCGGAGCAGCAGGGAAAGATATTCCTGCAACTCCGCAAGGAACGTTTCTTCTTTCCGAAAGCCACGGCGGAGTTCTGGAGCGGCAGGTCGCATGTATGGAACAGTGGGAAAGAGTTCTACGGCTTTCTGGACCATATGTTCATGAATCCGGACCGGGATACCGATTCACAGCGGCTTGCCAGCGGGTTTCTTTCGCGAGCGGGTTTTACCGGGATTGACTATCCGGCGGAGTGTTCAACCGGCGGCCGGGCTGACGGCGCGCGGAACTATGTCATTTTCAGTGAGGCCGACCTGAAGATAACCGCACATGAACGTTTCCGCTTCATCGGAGAGAAAGGGGCCTCCAGACTTGACCGGTCTGAAGGGGCCTCCCTGCGGCTGGAGAACCTCGCCGTCGCCCGCGAAATGGAAAAGTCCGGCAAGGATGCCGGAACAATAAAGGCGGCGACAGGCTGGGAACGCGGGGCTGACAGCAAGTGGCGTTATGAGACGGCGGATTTCGAATACCATCCGGCCGGAGATCTGGGCTATTCACGACTGCTGGAAAAACAGTCCTGGCATGGGGAGCTTGAAAATCTTCTTGACCGGCAGATAGAGGGCGAAGCACTCTCTGAAGCGGAGTGGAAACGTTTTGAGGAACTGACGGAGCTGGCAGCCGGACTGAAGGAACAGGACGCGCTGCGTGAACGGATCTATCTTGATGACTATGTGAAGGACGATGAACTGTTCCAGGCCTATCCTGAAATGAAACGGACCCGGATGGAATTTGTGGACCTGCCGTCGGCCGAGTATTGCGGGGCCTACCTCCATTCGGACAACAGAATCGTGATAAACATCTCCCGGGCTGATGATGTGAGGTCTGTCCTGGCCCATGAGATACAGCACACCATACAGGCCATGGAGGGGTTTGCGCGGGGAAGCAATCCCGGGGAGTTTAAAAACACGACGGAGAATGTGATCCTGGACATCGTGCGGGCCACTGACGGAAGGATTCTGGAGGGCGGCGGTTTTGACAACACGCCGGACGGCATTTTCGCCGCGCTGAACCGTGAGACAGCCTATGGCGGGACAATATTGAGGGACAACAGCTCCAGCCTGGACGCGGTGGCAGGCAAATACGGGTATGAGACGATATTCGATCTCGTGAACGACATCGGCAGCTTCAGGAGCAGTATACAGGAATACCGTTCCACTGCAGGGGAGGTGGAAGCGCGCAACGTGGAAAGCAGACTGGACTTTACTTCCGCCCAAAGACGGAACACGCTTGCCGTTTCCACCGAGGATATCGCCCGGGACGGGCAGATATTCCTTTCAAGGGACGTCCGGATGGACGAGCTCGCACGTCATGTGTCTTTTCTGGCCGGGAAACTGCATATTCCGGTGGAAGTGATCCGTCATGCCGACGAGGTAGGCTCTCCCGACATACGCGGCCTGCTCTCCTGCGGGAAAGACATCCGGGGCTGGTATGACATCCCCTCGCAACGTGTCTGCCTGTATCTTCCGCATGCCCGGGGGAAAGCGGATGTCGAGCGTACCCTGCTGCATGAGGGTGTGGCACATTACGGCCTCAGAAAGCTTGCAGGTCACAAGCATATGGATGCTTTTCTGGATGACATCTTCAACGGATGCGGAGAAAAAGTACGGGATGAGATTCTCCGGATGGCGGCTGCAGACAGGACGGACATACGTGTCGCAACGGAAGAGTATCTGGCACGGATGGCCGAGGACGGTACGGACCGGTCTTTATGGGACAGGATTGTCACCGCCTTCCGGAATCTCCTCCGAAAGCTGGGGTTCTGCCTGGAAATCGGCACAAGGGAACTGAGGGGCATACTCGCCGCCAGCCGGAAAAATCTCACCGGAATTGCGGAACCGGCCGTAATACAGACGGCAAGAGGGGACCTTGAACTCTCCTGCGGATACGGGCGGGCGGTTCTCAGGCGGCAAGGAGTCGAGACGGATGCGACCTCCCTTCTGGAACGGATGAGAAAAGCGGGAATCAGCCCCGCCTCTCTCGGGCAGGAGGACTGGAAAGCCGTCTTTAACGGCGGCATCATCCTTCCCGGCGGCAGGAAGCTCATGGCCGTAAGGGAACCGGCCGGATACGGGATGAGGATATCCGATGTGTCACCGGGGAGTGCAAGAGAGTCGGGAATGGAAATGTAAAACAGGATACGGAAAAATAAGATATGGACGAGTGCGGTGAAAAAAATGCTATAAGCCTTTCATGGGGAAGGCGGGAAATCCGGATTTCCGGAGAGGGGGCCACCCTGTATGTGAACGGTGTCCCCCATGACATGACCATGATGCTGGAGACTATCCGTGGAGCCGGCGCAAGGCCGGAAAGGATATCCCCGGCCAGATGGATCTCCCTGTTGAGGGGACGGCCTACCGTGCTGCCGGGATGTGAAAGCCCCCTGGTCATGGTACGGGTCCCTTCCGGATATACGGTCAGGTGTCTGTTTCCGGCCGGGGAAAAGGGACACTCCTTCCAGGCGGAAATGCAGTAATTGGACCGGATTACTTATAAAGTATGATATTAATAAAGTTAATAGCGGTAAAAACTAAAAAAGTACAATGGAACATTACATTTTCTATTGCAAGCTGTCGCTTCTGGCAGTCCTGTCACTGATAACGGCCTGCTGCATGCTGAGCCGGAGATGGTATGTCAACCTGGCCGCATTTCTTGCATGCCTCTCGGGCGAGACCTTTCTGGCCCACCTGTTCTTCCCCGGATACATGCTGTGTCCGGCGGCCGCCTCGTTCATAATCCTCTTCCTTTCCCGGATATGGGACCTGTCCAGAACCTCGGCAAAGGGGAACGGGGCTGATCCCATCCGGCTGCCGGTCAGGTCAGGAATCCGGGAGTCCCGGCTCGAATTCTATTACTATTACTCCAACTTCCTGGTTTACGGAGGGGCCGGTTCCGGAAAGACGAAAAGTATCGGAAAATGGCTTCTGAGCGAATACATGCGGCTGGGATTCGCCGGATTCATCTATGACTTCAAGGATACGGACTATACCCGTACCGCCTACAACCTCATTAAAAGGCACAGGTATCCGCACAAGTTCTACTATGTCAGTTTCGACAGGCCTGAACGGTCGTACCGGTTCAACCCGCTCAAGGTGGTGAGGGACCGCACGGAACTGATCCAGCTGATGGAGGACGTGCTGCTCGCGCTGCTTCCCAAGAAGGAACAGCAGAACGAATGGGTCGCCGGAGGTCTGGGCATCCTCCGCGGCGTGGCGTTCCGGTTCTGGGACGAGTTCCCCGAACATTGCACGCTGCCGCATATACTGGCCTTCATCATGACCGCCTCGGCAAGGCAGCTCTCCCTGTTCCTGCAGCAGAACCTCGTGTCGGAAATGCTGGCCGGCGCCTATCTGAAGGCGGAAGGTTCCGAGAAGACCCAGGCCTCCTATCTCTCCACGCTGTGTAACAATCTGGCCACTGTTTCACAGAACGAGGAGATCGCCTATGTCCTTTCAGGGGACGATTTCGATTTCAACCTGATCGATCCGGAAAATCCGAAACTTTTTGCCATCAGCAACAACTTCTCCAAGAATTCGGTCTATGCTCCGGTCATCGGCATGCTCATGAGTATATCCTCCCGGCAGTTCACCATGCGGAATAAGGTTCCCTTCGTCTATTTCCTGGACGAGATGACGACAGTCAATATAAGGAACTTTGAGACGATGCCTTCTGTTCTGCGCGAATACAAGGTGGGATTTGTATTACAGACACAGTCCGGTTCCAAAGTGGAGAACCAGTATGGCAGGCTCGACCGTTCATCCGTGGAAGCCAACTTCGGGAACCAGTTTTTCGGACGGACCAAGGACGTGGAATCATTGAAATATTATCCCATGATCTTCGGAAAGGAGGAAAAGGAACGGAGATCCCGCAGCACGGGAAAAAGCGGTGGAAGCACGAACAGGAGCGTGACCGTATCATCCCAGAAAGAGGACATATATCAGGGAAAGGATTTTGCGGATCTGGAACCCGGGGAGTTCATCGGTTCCGCCACGCGTGCCAACGTCAGCTACTTCAAGGTAAAGCTGGAGATGTATGACGACAGGAACGAGGAACCCCTGCCCGATGTTCGGGTCCTTGAGCCGGGAGAGCTGGGCAGGAACTTCGCAAGGATTCTTGAGGAAGTACGGGAGCTGTTCCCGTGTGAATGACGGAACGGGGGGGTATTGTAGCGCCCCACCCGTTAAAGAATGGCCTTGGAACTCTTTTTTTAGCAGATGCGTATTACCGAAAGAAGCCTATTATGGCATCCTGCATTTAGTTCCAAAAGAATTAAAATCTGTTGCTGTTTCAAAGTAAGGGATAAGCAATTCAATAAAGCGACAAAAACAAGTAATAAATGAGATATTCAGGGATTTTTTGAACATTCTTAGATGATATACTAAAAAAACTATCCATATAATATGTCGTTTTGCACGTTTTTAATATATTTGCATCGTTTTATTAAATCTATTTTAATAGAAAGAAATTAATTCTAAACAAATAACAGATACCCGTTTATTAGAATAGAGACAATAAACATAACTAACCTTGTATTAATTTAAATTTAAAACTATGTTAGATCAATTCAAAACTGTAGGCATGCTGTTTGCCTTTTTGGGTGCTTCTACGGGAACGGTATCCGCTTTTACCCCCCCCCTATAACACGCTGATACACAGTGATATTACACAGCAAGACGGTGTGTGTAAAGGTGTAGTAAAGGACAATCAGGGAGAAACTGTCATCGGTGCGTCCGTTGTTGTAAAGGGAAGTACCAATGGTACCATTACAGGTCTTGACGGTGATTTCACCCTTGACAATGTAAAGAGAGGTGATGTTATCCAGATTTCTTACATCGGCTATGTGAGCCAGGAAGTCGTATGGCAGGGAACTCCGCTTAACATCACATTGAAAGAAGACTCCCAGACGTTGGAAGAAGTCGTAGTGGTAGGCTTCGGCTCGCAGAAAAAAGCCAACCTGACAGGTTCGGTTTCGCAGGTCAAGATGGATGATGTGCTGGGCGAACGTCCTGTAACCAATGTCAAGAATGCCCTGCAGGGTTCTATGCCCGGTCTGATGGTAAGTGGTGGTGCATCACCGGGTGAAGCAAAAAGCTTCAACATACGTGGTACAGTATCCATCAACGGTATGAATCCGCTGGTGCTGATCGACAACGTTGAAGGTGATATAGACTTGTTGAATCCGGAAGATATTGAAAGCGTCACCGTACTGAAGGATGCGGCATCGTCCGCCATCTATGGTGCACGTGCTGCTGCCGGTGTTATCCTGATTACCACCAAAAAAGCCAAGAAAGGCGAAAAATTCAACTTGAACTACAACGCCAATTTTGGCTTCCAGACTTCTATCAACAGTCCCAAACAAGCTTCCCTTGACGAATACCTGAGAGCTTACCAGGCTGCCGGTTTCTCTGAAACTTACTATGCCGGAAACGGATCCGTGAGTAAGTGGCGCGAATACCTGGCCGGATATAAGGAAAATCCTGCTGCTTATCCTACCGTGGGTGACGGTATCTATATCGGTGAAGACGGTGCTCCCTATTACCTGAACGACAAGGATGTGTACAAGGCCTTTCAGGAAACCAGCTTCATGCAGACGCATAATCTGACTGCCAACGGAGGTACTGAAAAACTGCGCTACCGTCTGAGTGCCGGTCTCACCAAAGAAGACGGGCCGCTGATTGAATCGAAGGATACCTACATGCGTAAAAACATCTCTTCTTTCATCAGTGCAGACATCACCGACTGGCTGACACAGGAGGCAGACTTCCGTTATACCGTGGCAGACCGCTCAGAACCGATGGGTTCCGGTGACGGTATCTACTGTATGAACCACATCTCGTTCTATCCTTCAGGTATGATGCCCGGTTCGGTCAATACATCGGTAGGCAAAGACTTGCCTCTGATTACTCCTGAAAACCAGATCCGCTATAACAACCCGTATCTGACAGACACCGATAACACGCGTATCTACCTGCGCACCATTATGCGTCCCATCAAGGGACTGGAGCTGGTGGGTGAATATACCTACGACCGCAAAAACTGGCAGAAGTCATACTATGCCAAAAAGTGGGAATATACTACTGAGCAGCTGGGTTCCAATAATTCAGTTACTTCAGACTACCTGTTCAAGAGCGAAGACCATGAAGACTATAATGCCCTGAACCTGTATGGTACGTATAACTTCTCAATCAAGGAAGACCATATGTTCAAGGTAATGGCCGGTTTCAACCAGGAACGTAAGCAGAATTCATGGATTTCCGTACAGACGCACGATATGATTGCTCCTTCGGCTCCGTCATTCACCAGTGCCACAGGAAAAATCATTCCTCAGAACTCATACAGCGACTACGCTATCCGGGGGGCATTCTATCGTATCAATTATAATTACAAAGACCGCTACCTGTTCGAGGCCAACGGTCGTTATGATGGTTCTTCCAAGTTTCCCAAGGATGACCGCTTTGGTTTCTTCCCGTCCTTCTCTGTAGGTTGGAACATTGCCCGGGAATCCTGGATGGAAAAGGCATTGGATTATGTAAGCGACCTGAAACTGCGTGCATCCTGGGGACAGATCGGTAACCAGAATATTGGTAACTACGGCTATTATTCTACCATGCAGCCGGTGGGTAACAGCAACTACTGGCTGAAAGACGGTGAATTCATTACTTACATCAGTACTCCCGGTCTGGTATCCAATTCCTTCACATGGGAAACCGTAGAAACCTTGGATATCGGTTTTGATGCTTCCATGTTCAACAGCCGCCTGCAGGTGACTTTCGACTGGTACCAGCGTACTACCCGTGATATGCTGATAGCCGGTATCCAGCTTCCTGCCGTAGTAGGTACTTCTGCTCCGATGCGGAATGCAGCTGACATGCGTACACGCGGTTGGGAAATTGCCGTAAACTGGCGTGACCAGATTGGCGACTGGAAGTATAACGTAGGCTTCAACCTCTATGATTATAAGTCAAAGATTACCAAATACAGCAACAATGAAGACAAACTCTTGTCTCAGAATTACTACGAAGGAAAGACGTTAGGTGAAATTTGGGGTTATGTAAGCGACGGGTTCTATACCATTGATGATTTTGACGGTCCCGGTACCTGGCAGCTGAAAGACGGGGTTGCTTCGCTTGACGGATATAATCCGCGTCCGGGTGACGAGAAATTTGTGAATCTGAACGATGACCGGGGTACTAACGAAATCAATAGTGGCTTGAATACGGTAGATAGTCCCGGAGACCAGAAGGTAATCGGAAACAGCACTCCGCGCTATAACTTCGGAGTCAATTTAGGAGTAAGCTATAAGGGATTTTCTTTGAGCGCCATCCTGCAAGGTACTGCCAAGCGTGATGTATGGATCGGAGGCATGTCACTCTTCCCTTTCGGCGGCAGTGCAAAAGCCTATTATCCGGTGTTCTACAACCAGACCGACTATTGGGAACCGATGGGCAGCTGCGACGGACAGTACACCGAAAACGACCGCGAATATTGGGTAGCCAAGAACCCCGATGCGTCTCTGTATCGTCTCTACAGCAATATGCAGAACCATGGTTCCAACCAGCGTGCGTCCACCAAGTATCTGCAGAACGGTGCCTACATGCGTCTGAAGAACATCACCCTGGCCTATACCTTCCCCAAGGCACTGATCAGCAAAGTCAGCCTCAGTGCACTGAAGGTATTTGTCAGCGCAGAAAATTTGGCCACCATCAGTTCACTGCCTAAAGGCTACGACCCCGAGAGATTGAGCTGGGGATACCCGTTCTACCGTACTCTCTCATTCGGTCTTAATGTTACACTCTAAAACCTACGATTGAACCATGAAAAAGATTGCAAAATATACAGCCATTGCCGCATTGGCCATAGGCTTTGCGGGATGTAATGACAGCTTTCTCGATAAAGCTCCAACTACCACCATCAGTGAAGTGACAGCTTTCGAATCCTATAAGTCCACTCAGGCTTATATGTGGCCATGCTATGCCATCCTCTACAATACCACCATTGCCACCTCGCCCAATGACCACGGCTATGCGTCGGTATATAATGGTGATCGGAATGCCGGTTATTTCTCCAACCGTACACCGGGAGGATATAATGCCTATGCCTTCCAGACGGTAGCTCCGTCCTCTTCGGGCAACGGCTGGGATTTCGGATGGATCTATCACATCAACATCATGCTGAAGGGACTGGAAACCTCTTCCATGCCTACTGCCGAGAAAGAGCACTGGCAAGCGGTAGGATATTTCTTCCACGCTTTCTGGTATATGGAGTTGATCAACCGCTTCGGTGATGTGCCTTGGATTGATAAGGTGCTCAACCCCGACACCGATGAGCCTTACGGTCCGCGTACTCCGCGTGATGAAGTGGCCAACAACATCCTGACCCGTTTGAAATGGGCGGAAGAGCACATCGGTAATTTTGAAGAACAAGACGGCAGAAACGCCATCAATCAGGCTTGTGTTCAAATGGCCCTGTCGCGCTTTACCTTGCGTGAAGGTACCTGGCGGAAATATCACGGTCTGAATGATGCAGACAAATACCTCACGGAATGCGTACGGGTATCGAAAGAACTGATAAACAAATATCCGGAACTCTATACCGGTACAGACGGTCAGCCGGCTGCCGGCTATGGCGAACTGTGGACATCGCCCAGTCTGGCCAATGTGCCGGGCGTGATTCTGTACAGAGAGTACAAGACCGACTTCCTGACCTCCATGTTCAATTTCCGCGAACGGAATGACCAGGCAGTCTATCAGCTGTCACAAGATATGGCTGATATGTATCTGACCAAAAACGGACTTCCCATAACCAATGCACAGAATACACAGTACAAGGGAGCCAGCAAGGACATCTACGACATCTTTACCGACCGAGACCCGCGTATGTATCATACGGTGACTCCTCCTTACTCTGTCATTCAGGGAGGTACCGATAAACCGGCTGAAAACCCTAACTGCAGCTGGGGATATGATACCCGTGACCCTAAATACCGCAAGTTCATCGATATCATGGGGGCAGATGTGACGGTAGCTAACCCAGGCAAGGCCGGGCAGATGAAACGTTTGCCCATCAGCAACTGGAATGCAGGTAATCTGATCAAGAAAATGCCTAACCTTAGGGGGGACAACGGACCTTGCAGTACTGCATCGGGCTATTATCTGTGGAAAAACTACAATGGCTGGGAATTGAGCAACAACAATTCAGCCATGTGCGATTCTGACAAGCCTATCTTTAAGGTAGAAGAAGCAATTCTGAACTATGCCGAGGCTGCTTGCGAACTCGGGCAGTTTGACCAAGCTGCAGCCGACATCTCTATCAATCGCCTTCGTAAACGTGCCGGTGTAGCCGACATGGAAGTGGCCAAGATTGACGCCTCGTTCGACCCGAACCGTGATAAGGGCAACAACCCTCACTGGTCCGGTGAAATGCCTGACTATGAAGTAGAACCACTTTTGTGGGAAATCCGCCGTGAGCGCATAGTGGAATTGATGGGGGAAGGTTTTGGTTTCTATGATGTACGTCGGTGGGCCAAAGCACCTTATTTCATCAACCGTCAGGAAAAAGGCATGTGGTGGAGTATGGACGATCCTCTCTATACGGCCAACACCAATGGTATCCTGAATACCAAAACAGGCTTGAAAGATGAAACACTCCGGGAAGGTTACATCTACGTTCAACCCAGTCCAAAAGTGGAAGGGAAGGGATGGATTGACAAATACTACTTGTATTGTGTACCTACCGAACAACTTTTGCTGAACAAAAATCTAACCCAAAACCCGGGATGGCCTACGGTTAATGAATAGCTTATACAGAAGTCGGAGCAACTTGACAGATGGAGTATTGTTCCGACTTCTGCTTGTTACCCGACTGATTTTTTCTATCACCGTTGCTCAGCATACCTTGAACCCGCATTTCCTGGTGACACTGCCGGGGAAGTGAGATAAATGGAGATTCTATTAAGAATATTGCTTCAGAAGAACTATTGGGCTACCTTACTCATTTCTTTGTGTACTATTCTGCGAAACTCCTCACTTTTTGCAAAAATTCCTATCTGTTCGCCTTTGCACATATCGTAAATTATAAATGTTTTTACGATACAACCGACAGTCATCTCTCCCTTCCGGTCAGAAGATCGGTTCCCAGCCTTTCCAGTTCCTGGATAATGGCCTTCCTGGGATTTACTACGAACCGGTACAGACGGCAGACATTCATGTACAGCCGCCTTTCCTCCCTGAATTCCCCGTGCAGGATCTCACGCTTGATTCTCGATACAGTCTCGTTCCGCAGCTCGTTCCTTGCCTTCCATTCCCCGGAATATTCCTTCAGGCCCTCATCCTTGGACCGGCAGTAAGGGAAGTAGCCATACCGCTGGTTGAACCTGGAGGCGCACCGGGCGGACCACTGGGAACGGTCAAAGCCGACCACCACATCCCTGCCGTCAAGAACCTGCCGGTTTCCCCTGCTCTTGGACAGCGGGGAAAGGGACACGGTCTGGGATCTGTCCATGCGGGAGACGATAATATGCACATGCAGCTGCAGTCCCGGCTTTCTTTCACCGGCTTTTGCCTTGCCGGCTTCCACCTCGGGATCATCGCCTTTATAGTGGCGTTCTGTTTCCACACGCCCATACCATACCAGATCGTCACCGGATCTGATTTTCTCCCGGTAAAAATTACGGGCATATTCATCCATGCACTCACGGGTGAGCCGTTTCATTTCAGCCAGGACTTCTTTCTGTTGCTCCGGGGAGAGCTCCGGGAATTCGCCGGTCTTTTTCCCAGTCACTTTTTCAATGAGGTGCTGCTGCTCCTCACCGCTGGGATTGATGGTGAGCATATAGAACTTGTCGTCGTTCCTTTTCAGTGTCCTGTGGTTGTTGTCCATATGATACATGACGGTCAGAGGGGTCACATAATCCTCTTTCTGTGAGAAAAAATTATCATAATAAGTACGCTCCTCCTTCAGCTCCTTGCTGAGATATTCCACCAGCTGCACGCATTTTCCCTTGTTGTCCGACACGCCCGGAGTATTTACAGGCCGGTGGACTTTACAATACATATTCCTCGTTGATCTTCTTGATGAGCAGCTGCAGGGTGCTGACGGGAATCTTGACGTCATCACAGAATTTCACCTTCGGGAACTTGTCCGGATTGAGCTGGAATTTTATCAGTTCTGCCAGCCTGCGGAGCTTCTCCCGTTCTTTTTCCACATCCGCCGGGGAGCCCTCCCCGTACTCCGCCAGCTGTTGCTGGAGCTTCCTGTTCCTTTCCTGCAGATCGTGCATCTCATTCATCAGCCTTGCATAGTCCGGGGATTCATGGAGGCCGCCTCCCATGCCGGCCAGTTTTTCAAGAATGGGCTTGAAAATGTCACGTTCCTGGGACTTTACTATTCTGACAAGATCCTCAACTCTCTTTTCCACCAAAGCCGTCGGATTCCTTGAGGCATAGCGTGGATTGTACCCGGTCACTTCAAAAAAAGTGAGCATTCTGTCAATGACAACATTTGGAGTGTCGCCTCCCTGAAAGATTTCCAGTCTTTTCTTCACACTTGGGGAAACCCTGACCACTTTGGTTGATATTTCCTTACCTGTACTCATTTCCGTTACATTTTTTAATTCTGAAACAAAGGTAATTCAAATGCATTCCGGATTCAAGTGTGACACCTACTTTTCGGAGGTAATATATTATAATATTCTGAAAATTAGTAAAATAGTAGAACAGTTACAAAAAAAACAACGCGAAGTTAACGACGGGAGACGCTATAAATCAATATTTTGGCAGATTTTTGTTAACGAAGTGTAACACCAATGTTTACAGAAGATATATATAATATACTAATAATCAACGCTATGCGTCGATTCATGTTCACGTGTGCGGGAACTCCTCTTGCTCTTCCTTATCAGGAATTCACTAAGGGGATGAACCCCTTAGCCCCCTCGGTAAGGAAGGGCAAGAGGCATGTCCGGAACAAGGCGTTTTTAGGGAAGGTCCATCCCATGAAAAGAAATGACATGCAGAAAAGGGGAAAACGTATGGAGGAAATGACGGGCATGTGGAAAAATCCCCATGAAAGAAGGAAAAACGGCTCATGGAAATACCGGATACAACTTTTAGCAGAAGCAAAACAAAGCTAACACGCTGATAAATAGCATGATAAAACTTGGATATTCGAAGAAAAATCATTACCTTTGATATGTAATAATAAAGGAGATAACATCTTATGAATGAACAAATTAGAACCATTTTAGCCGAGGACGGTACAAAGACCTCGAAAATCAGAAAACTTCTGCTGCTCGGACTCACCCACCGTGAAATTGCCGATCTTGTAACCCGTGGAAACCGTGGGTTTGTATGGAATGTCTACAAGAGAATGAGGGACGAGGGGCTGATCGTATCCGCAGGGACTCCTACCACCACACCCGAACTTGATTATTCTTTCAGAAGGAAATTCGGTGTCGAGATAGAAGCCTATAACTGCACATGCCAGCGGCTCGTACGCGAGCTGACGGAAGCGGGAATCGAGGTGGCCTCGGAAAGATACAACCATGACCTCCGTCCGCACTGGAAACTGGTAACGGACAGCAGTCTGAACGGGAATGACACATTCGAACTCGTAAGCCCCATACTGGAGGGAGAGGACGGACTGGAGAAACTGGAGAGGGTCTGCTGGGTGCTGGACTCCTGTAATGTCAAGATTAATGGAAGCTGCGGATTGCATGTGCACATGAATGCGGAGGACTTCAACATCACTACATGGCGGAACCTGCTGCTTTCCTACAAGCATGCCGAAGCGGAAATAGACAAGTTCATGCCAGCCTCGCGCAGGGGCGGCAGCAACACTTACTGTGGCTCCCTCATCCAGTTTCCCGATGAGCGGATACGCTCGGCACGAAACATCAGGGAACTTCAGGGGCTGTTCCCCAGCAGGTATATGAAAGTGAACCTTCAAGCCTATTCACGCCACAGGACGGTAGAGTTCCGCCAGCATTCGGGAACCATCAGTTTTACAAAAATAGAAAATTGGGTGTGTTTTCTCGACAGAATGATTACCTTTGCATCCGTGGGTTCTCTGCCTGCAGGAATCAGACTGGAAGATTTTCCTTTCCTGGGAGAGAAACAAAAGTTGTATTATAAATTAAGAACAAAAAAATTAGCCGTATGAATAATATGAACAAGAAGACATATATGTTGCCTGGTGACGAGCGTATCGTTGCCGGCAACGCCGAAGAGTTTGTGCATGAACTCCGTGTGGGCAGTTGGATGGATTCCGACTGTACCGACGAGCAGTATATGCACAATTTTGCCGAACGTTATGTGGTGCAGGCCGGGGTGAGGATTGCCACCGATACTCCGGAGAAATTCCTATCCGATCTCATACGGACAGGATATGCAAAAGAAATATAACGGACGGCTCTCCTTTATTATTACCGTGTCCCCATTTTCCTTTCAAGGGAAAGTGGGGATTTTTTATAGAAACAAGTAACTTGCATATAAAACTTCAGGCAATGATTTACTTTTTTCTATTATTATACATATATACTTTTTAAGTAAATTGCAGAATACCGTTCACCTCCCTGCCAAACGTTTTCCCCCGTACATTTCTCAAGGAGGGCGGCATTGTCTTTGGTAAAAAAGGTACGACAGTTCCGGGAATGGCAGTCTGAAGAATAGTACCCGTCCCCGCTACAGTTCACACCCGATAAAAAATAACCTTGTTCTCACTTTTATCCGGAATGAATGTTTTTTCAAGTACGGCCGTTCCGTATATCCCGCCCAATGCGGGGAATTCTTATCCATGTATGTAATTTGTAACTTTACCAGCAGGAAAATGGAAAATGTGAATACAGCACTTTTCCGGGGATGCCTATCTTTGCCGGCTCAAAAAGACAGACATCATTATGATAACAACGAGCCGATTTTTTAAAGAGAAACAGTATATGTGGTACAAGGTTAGAGAGCTTCAGTCAAAAGGATTAAACAAGACACAGATCGGGAAGCACCTGGGAGTGGACAGAAGCACCGTGCGGAGATATCTGCAGATGTCCCGGGAAGATTTTGTAAGGAGGCGGAATTCGCATCGCAAATACACGCTGAAACTGGCAGGATACGAGGAGTATGTGCGGGGAACTCTGGAGGAATATCCGTATATATCGGCCGCAAGGATACATGACTGGCTTAAGGAATGCTATCCGGATTTCCCGGAAGTGTGCGACAAGACCGTATTCAATTTTGTAGAAAAGGTGCGCTGCAAATATGGCATCGGAAAGAAGTCGGAGGCCAGGATACGCAGGGACTATGAGAAACTGCCGGACACCCCCTACGGGGAGTATGCGCAGGCGGATTTCGGGGAGAAATGGATGTCAGCGGGAAACGGCAGAAGCACGAAAGTCTATTTTTTTGCGATCGTCCTGGCACGTTCACGTTACAAGTTCACCTTTTTCGCCCGCCGCCCTTTCGACACGGAACTCGCCATCTATGCACATGAGTGTGCTTTTGAGTATTTCGGAGGGAAACCGGAAAAGATCCTTTATGACCAGGACAGGGTGCTGATCTCCCGGGAGAACCTGGGGGACCTGATGCTGACAAGGAAGTTCCAGACGTTTGTCAGGGAGCAGCATTTCCAGCCGGTGTTCTGCCATAAGGCCGATCCCGAGTCCAAAGGCAAGGTCGAGAACGTAGTGAAATATGTGAAGGAGAACTTTCTGGTGGCACGTGTGTTCCGTGATATTGACAGTCTGAACAGGGAGGCCCTCGAATGGCTTGAAAGGACGGGGAACGGGAAGGTGCACGGGACCACCCGTCTTGTTCCCCGGGAAGAGTTTGCCGTGGAGAAAGGCTTTCTCATGCCCTATCATGGGACGCCACAACCACCGCAGGAGGAGATGAGGGAATACCATGTACGCAAGGACAATACAGTGCAGTACAGGGGGAATTATTACAGCCTGCCATGCGGAACTTACCGGAGCGGGCAGACAACCGTCTGGCTGCAGGAAACGGAAGGGAATGTGGAGCTGTACAACAAGGATACGGGGAAACTCATCTGCCGGCATGCGCTCTGTACCAGAAAGGGAAGGACCGTTTATGACGACTCCCACAGAAAACCGAGAAACACCGGAGTGAAGATAGCCGAACGCATCCTTGTCCATGTGTCGGGCAACAGGGAGGTGGCCATGTGGATGGATAATCTGAAAAGGAGGAAGGAACGTTATTACAGGGATAATCTGGAGGTGATCCTGCGCATAATTCCCGGATATGACAAGAATACACTGATAGAGGCCATACGGATATGTCTGGACAAAGGCATCTATAACGGGGACTCGGTTAAAAGCCTGTGTGAATATGTGTGCAGGGGAAAGGAAAATGGAACAGAAATATACGGACTGGAGGATCGCCTGCCCCGACAAGGCGGATTGATACAGTCTTATAACGAAATACTCAGGGATTATGACAAGACATAAGAAGGAACTCATGGAATGTGCACGTATGCTCAAGCTGGGCAATCTGACCGAACATCTGGAGGAACTGCTGCATCAGGCCCAGGAAAAGCAGCTGACCTATCCGGAGTTTCTACTCGCCTGCCTCAGGGAGGAGGTCCGGACCAGGGAGAACCGGAAATATTTGTGCCGTTTGAAAGCGGCCGGGCTTCCTGCAAGGCATGATCTGGACCGTTACGACTTTACCCGGACGGAAGGAATCGACTCCAGAAAGCTGCGCGAACTGCGCGAGCTGGTATGGGTGGGACAGGCATACAACCTGCTTCTGGCAGGCGGTTCCGGAACAGGAAAGACCTATATTGCCGCCGGACTTGTCCATGAGGCGGTGAAAGCCGGATACAGGGCATATATGGTTACGCTGGAGGACCTTCTGACCTGTCTGAAGACAAGGGATGTTTCCAGGCATGCGATGAAAACCTACAAACGGATCATGAAGGCACAGCTGCTGGCCATTGATAATGCCACACTCTTTCCCTTGAAAAGAGAAGATATCATGTTGCTGTTCAAACTGGTGAATGAGTTTCAGGAAAAGACATCGCTTATCGTTACAGCCAACTACTCCCTTACAGAGTGGCTGGCAATACCGGGAGAGGAAGCTGTCGCAGCGGCATTGCTTGACAGACTGCTCTACTGTTGTGAGATTATACAACTGTCAAGAAACAGCTATCGGATGGAAAACAGGAAAACAATTTTTAGCAATCGGAGTGAAGATACGGACACTTTAAAAGAGTTAACAACTGTAAAGTAATATCCTGCTAAAAGTGGGATATATTAAATTACATAAAAATGAGGTGTGTAAATTTGCAAGGTACACTCATTTGTATATCGGTTGTGCTTTTCATCCATATTACGATGGTAGAGCAAAGTTAGCAATAAACCTTCGATAAAAACAAAATTATCCTGTTAATTCTTTCTCTTATATGCTATGAGCTTGCCTTATATGCAATCGCCCTCCACCGTCAGACCAAATGGCAAAAAGGGAAAGTTGCCATAGATATGAAATTCACGGACAAACACCCCTATGCTGTCCGACCGGAAAGAAACTTTCAACTGCAAAGTATCTCCCGAAGCAGCATGAAACTTGGAGCATCTCGTTTCCGGACAATCCCAAGAAGAAACAATGTAATAAATATGTAAACTGTCACTTCCCATGTTTTTATAGATAAAAACACCACCACTAAAAAAGTCGAACAAACAAATCGCCAAGCAATCTTTTTCATTTATTTCTCCTTATACGATTCCCCCTGAAAAATCCTTCAAAAGCTTCAGCCCTTCCGCAAACCCTTTGCAGAAGGGCGTTCCGGCTGAAGGATCACACCGGAAAAAGGTTTCAGGCTGCGGAAGAATCCTTCAGCTTCACCAGCCGGTACACATTGCCATACTCGGTATGAACACGCTGTATCCCCAATGCAACCATCATCCTGCCCAAGCGGTTCGGAGTCACCCCGCGCATGGCAGCCGGATAATGTTTCTGCAAATAATTGAACAAATCCGTCGTGGTATAGGGCTTGGACAACTCCCCTTCCTGCGGCATCCGGAAACAACGCAAAAACAATTCCTGTTCGGCAGGCATTTTATAAAAATTCCGGTTGCTGTGCTGTATCTCCTTTTCTTCCTCTTCCGAGAACCAGTAACGCTCTCCTCCGGCCAGCTCCGCTTTCAGCTGGGCGAACAGCTGCGCATGATCGGGCGGTGTACAATCAATCTTATCATCCACTTCCGCACAGAGGAAACGGCGGCTTCCTGTGGGATCAGTCAGCAGATCCGTCATATTGGACGTACCGATGAAAGAGGCGATACGAGGCAGATGACTGAATGCCGGACGATGTGCCCTGCGGAAAGTCAGTGTGGTCATCTGCATCAGATTCTTTAAGGCAGGCATCTGTCCGGCACGGTACTTGTCGAACTCATCCATATTGATCAATCCGAAAAGCGAAAGTTTCTGTTCACATCCACTCTCGCTCGTCAGGTCGAACTTGTCTATATAATAAGGTGTAAGTTCCTTAGGCATCAAAATCTTGCAAAAAGAAGACTTGCGCTTCCCCTGCTCACGGCTCACCAACATAGGCGCCACCGCATTGGCGCAATCCTGCGCCTGCCCCAGCCATTGGGCGGCAACACCCAGCATCCAACGGTGAAACCCTTTCACCCACATCGGCTTACGCGATATACGCACGGCCAGCGGAGTTACACGATCCACTCCGTCCCACTGAGGCAAGTGGCTCATATAATGTAGAAAAGGATGATAGTTTTCCACCTTTCTGGAATGGAGCAGACGGCTCACATCCTTATCCCAGCAGTTGATGCCACCGGAACGCGCCTCCAGACAGAATGTATTCAAATCGCGTTGAGCCACTATACCATACTCTTCATCCGGCATCTCTTTCCCACGATACTCCGTCTGTTCGGTGAGAAGGTTATAACGGAAATTATACCGTGCAGTCAAAAAGCACTGCAAGGCCTCCAGCATATTCTCCGGTTTCTTGCGCCCCGATTTGCCAAAAGTCGCCTTTTCATCGATAGTTTCTGCCATGCCAGCTGTTTCGACAGCCGCTGGGAGAACAATTTCATCCACCGTTTCCGTAGCCGTTGAAGGCAACACCCCTTCCGCATTTCCGGTTTGCCCCACCGACTGCCCGGTAACCGGAGCCGTGCTTTTTCCCACGCATCTCCTCATTTTCATACTCTTTTTGCACCAACTCAGTAATTTTTCCACTAATTTTTTCATCCTTTTTCATTATTTGGGGTTGTGTAATATCACAAAGATAACACTCAAAACACCCTTTTACAAGCATTTACCCCACACTACCGCAAAAAAGTGACTAAGCGAAAATAACTGGGAAATTATTCGTTTTTATCAAGACTATTTCATACTTTTGCACCGTCAAGTTAATCGTTTCACTAGAATGATGAAATTTCATCACCTAAGTGATACAACTTCATCACTAGAGTGATATGATTTCATCACTAAAGTGAAACGATTAACTTGAAAGGAAGTTGCAGCAAACTCTTCCGTACAAGAAAGCATAAACAACCGGATAAAAACAAATAAGCGAATGGCTATCAAATTTGAATTTTATGAATCACCCAATACGATAGGTACGCGCAAGAAGCGCTATCACGCCCGTGTAGTAAACTGGCAGCGCATCAACACCGACTATCTGGCACGGGAAATACAGTACGGCTCCTCGCTCACCGTGGCGGACATCAAGGCAACCATTATCTCGCTCAGCGAGAAACTGGCCTACTACTTGAAGGACGGTGCCCGGGTACATATCGAAGGGATAGGATATTTCCATATATCGCTTACCTGCCCCGAGACACGGACACCAAGCTCCACACGTGCCAACAAGGTGAAATTCAAATCGGTGACATTCCGTGCGGACAAATACCTGAAGCATCAGTTGAGCGACGTCAAGACCGAGCGTTCGAAATACAAGCCGCACTCCATGCCGGTAACCAAAGAGAGTATAGACGAAGCACTGACGGAATACTTCTTGACAAACAGCGTGCTGACACGCCGGAAGTTTGAATCGTTATGCGGACTGACACGAGCTACCGCGGGACGTTATATCGCTCAGTTGGCGAAAGATAAAAAACTGCGCAATATCTCCATTCCGCGCAACCCCATCTATGAACCGATGCCGGGATTCTACGGAAAAGAGAAATTGCCCGAACCGGAGAACGAAACGGAAAACGTATCGGCAACAAACGACACGGACCTGACAATAAAGTAAATATACAACGAAACAATATAATAGAAAACTTCTACAAACGAAGCTCAAACCATAAAGAGCTGAAACTTCTACACTAGGCTGAAGGAATTCCGGGAGGAAATCCTTCAGCCGCTTTTCTTTATTGACGGGCGTTTGCGAAGGGGCTGAAGGATTTGAAGGAAAAAACAAGGGAAACTCAGGGAGAGGTACTTTTCAGCCCACCAGCCATACCAGCATGGGCAAGTAATCCTTTAAGGAAACACGAAGCAGCTTCAATGCCTGCTGGATGCGGTAAGCCACCGTCTGTGGCGACACATCCAGCACTTCAGCAATTTCTTTATAACTCAGTTCCTTAAAGCGATGCATCACAAAGGCTTCCCGATAACTGTCGGGAAGAGCAGCCATCGCCTCTTTTATTTTCCGGTCCAATTCCTCAAAACGACCATAGTCCACTTCACACAATGCCGCCTGTGTCCGCTCATAAAAGGCAGCTTCCGCCTTGGTTTTCACCTGTTCCCGCGTCAAGTGGTTCAAGACCCTCCGATAAGTCATTTTGAACAAATACTGATTCAATGAAGACTCGATTATCAAATCCCCACGATTCTCCCACAGCCATAACATCACCTCCTGAACAATCTCTTCGGCATCTTCCAGCGACACCAAGCGGTGAGCATAGGCACACAGCATAGGATAGTACCTTCTGAATAAATGGTCAAAAGAATTACCATCCCCCTGTCGGAGAGCATTAAACAAAGACAAGTCTTCCACGGTATGATTCATAGTATAATAACTGTTTTCCTTGTGTACAAAGATAGTTGTTTTTATCGGAAAAAACTTTTTTTTAAAAAAAAGCATTTTTCGTTTAGATACCTTTCATTCTCGCTTGTCTTAATAATATAAAGGAAAACATTAAAGTATAATTCATGGAAAACCATACCGATATAGAAACTTTGTTGACCAAGTATTTCGAAGGAAACACCACTCCGCCGGAGAACGAACAGATAGAAGCCTGGCTGAATGCCGATGAGGAGCATTTGCGTATAGCCAAGCAGCTGAATACGCTCTATCTGGCTGTAGACACACAGCACATCACAAAGAAGATAGATACGGAAAAGGCATTAGACAAGGTAAAAAGCAGAACAAAAGTTAGAAACCTGTCCTGGTGGGGATGGACACAACGCATTGCGGCCATCCTGTCCGTTCCCCTCCTGATAGGTGTATTGGCTCTGTATCCGGACAGACAGCAGCCGGTAGTCACCGCTCAGATGGTGGAAATAAAAACCAATGCAGGCATGACTACCTCCGTCCTGTTACCGGACAGCACGGTAGTTCACCTCAATTCGGAATCCTCCCTCCGCTATCCCACCTTTTTTGCCGGCGATGTACGCCAAGTGGAATTAAACGGTGAAGCTTATTTCGATGTGACCCAACATCCCCGGAAACGATTCATCGTTTCCACCCCTCACCATTCGCAGGTGGAAGTGTACGGAACAAGTTTTAATGTGGAAGCATACGGTAATGAAACTCCCATTTCCACCACGCTTATCGAAGGCAGCGTAGGGTTTATTTATAAGAATAGCAAAGGAAAATTTCAAAAGAGTATGCTCTCCCCCAGACAGAAGCTGGTTTATTCTCCACAAACCGGAGATATCAAGTGCTACGCTACCTCGGGCGAATCGGAGATTTCATGGAAAGACGGCAAGCTTATCTTTAATGACACTCCGCTGGATGAAGTGCTGCACATGCTTGGAAAGCGGTTCAATGTGGAATTCGTATTGTCCAACAAGGGGCTGAAAGGCTGTTCGTTCACAGGAACATTCACCCATCAGCGTCTAGAGCGTATTATGGAATATTTCCGGATTTCTTCCCACATACGCTGGCGTTACATTGACAGTGCAGATATAAAGACGGAAAAGCTGAAAATAGAAGTGTACTAATATACGTTTAACCCTTAATTTAAATACTAGAAAAATGAACAGACAACAGGCTCCCTAAACAAAAACATACGGGAGGATATTGGCGTATCACCCCGTATGAAAAAATCATCTTTCCATGCTTGTTTGGCGACAAGCAAAGACAACATTTTATTCACTTTATCTCAATTACAAAATTATGAAAATTTATTTTAGCGTCCAATTATTATGGATGATAAAGTCGTGTAGGTTAATCTTAAATAAAACTCCATTACCTATGAAACTGAGTGTACTCTTTTTAATCTGTTCGCTAAGTATGACTTATGCGGCAGAGTCGTATGCGCAAAAGACCATGATCAGTCTTGAAGTGCGTAATGAAACAGTTGGCACTGTGTTGGAAAAGCTGAAAAAAGAATCGGGGTTTGATTTCTTCTTCAACAATAAACACGTAGATCTGAAACGTATTGTATCAGTTTCGGCAAACAACAATAATATCTTCAAGATATTGGATCAGATTTTCGCAGGAACGAATGTGAAGTATTCAGTGCTTGAAAAGAAAATCATTCTTTCTACTGAGATTGTGCAAGGAATACAGCAAGAACAAAATAAGGTGACAGGTATTGTGAAAGATGCGAATGGCGAACCGATAATCGGTGCCAATGTCATCGTAAAAGGCCAGTCAACTGGTACAATCACAGATATAGACGGGCGGTTCGTTCTGGATACTCCCAAAGATGCCGTTTTACAGATTACTTATATCGGGTATGTTTCTCAAGAAGTGAAAGTTTCTGGAAAGAAAGAACTTAATGTTGTATTAAAGGAAGATACTGAAACTTTGGAAGAGGTAGTAGTCGTAGGATATGGCGTACAAAAAAAGGCCAACCTGACAGGAGCAGTAAGCAGTGTAAAAATGGATGAAATATTGGGTGATCGTCCTGTCACTTCGGTTAGTAATGTACTGATGGGAGCAATGCCGGGACTGCAGGTAACAGGCACATCAGGCCAACCCGGTGCTGAAATGTCTTTCAATATCCGTGGAGTGAACAGCATCAATGAAGGTGCCCCGCTTGTATTAGTTGACAATGTAGAGATGGACATAAATATGCTGGATCCTAATGATATTGAATCTATCTCTGTATTAAAAGATGCCGCATCTTCGGCTATTTACGGTGCACGCGCTGCATTCGGAGTTATCCTAGTTACCACTAAAAAGGGAATGAAAGACACTCGCTTCTCTATCAACTACTCTAATAACTTCTCATTCAGTAAGCCCAGTAATTTACCCCATAAAGCAACTCCGTTACAAACAGTACAAGCTTATAAAGATATGGGAACAGTATCATATCAGACAGGACAAAATGTAGATACCTGGTTAGAGTTATTGAAAGAATATAATACTAATTCAAGCAATTATCCTGACGGTTATGCCGTTGTAGACGGACTTCGATACAGTTTACAAGAAACAGATCTCTTAAACGACATGATGGAAACAGGTTTTCAACAAACACATAACATTTCTGTTGGAGGAGGTAATAAATCAATATCTTACAGAATGTCAGCCGGTATGGTGAATCAAAATGGAATTCTTGTTACAGACAAAGACTCATACAAACGTTATAATATATCATCTTACATCCGCTCCGACATTCATTCCTGGATTACTCCGGAGTTAGACATCAAATATGCGAATTCACATTCAGAACTTCCCTATACTTCAGCTTCTTATGGTATTTGGGGAGCAGCAGTAGCCTTTCCATCTTATTTTCCATTAGGCAATATGGAACTGGATGGTGAAATCTTGCCTATCAATACTCCTCATAATTTCATCAATCTGTCAGCACCTAAAGAAAATGACAGAAACGATTTACGCATCTTTGGCAAGCTGACTATTACTCCGTTCAAAGATCTGAAAATAATCGGTGAATATACATTTAATAGAAAGACTAGAGAAATCACAACTTTCGATAAGAAATTTGCTTATGCTCACGGAGCTAACTTCCGCAAAGAACAGTCTGTTTCAAATTCGAAATATGAAATAGAAAATCGGGCAACCAATTATAATGCTTTTAATGTATATGCCAATTACAACAAAACATTAGGCAAACATGACATTGGAATTATGGCTGGTTTCAATCAGGAAAGCAATTCCTATAAGATGATGAAAGCGTCACGCACAGATATGATTAACGAAGATTTACCCTCATTATCACAAGCTACAGGAGATTATAAAAACAGTGATGAATTTGAAGAATACCATGTCAGAGGATTATTCTATAGGATAAATTACTCTTATGCCGGTAAATATTTACTCGAAACAAACGGGCGTTATGATGGTTCTTCGAAATTCCCTAAAGAAAATCGTTTCGGCTTCTTTCCTTCTGTTTCCGTAGGCTGGCGTGTCAGTGAAGAGCAATTTATGGAATGGAGTAAAGTTTTTCTTTCTAACTTAAAATTGAGAGGTTCTTATGGTAATATCGGTAATCAAAGTATAGAACCTTATGCTTTTATTCCTGGCATGGATTCTCCATTGGCTAATTGGGTTGTAAACGGACAAGCTACTACAACATTGGCTCCTCCAGCCCTAGTCAGCAATAGTTTCACTTGGGAAAAAGTTAGTACCTTGGATTTCGGATTTGACCTAGGACTGTTTAATAACCGCCTAAATGTTGTATTTGATTGGTACCAACGGGATACAAAAGGAATGTTGGCTCCAGGTATGGAACTTCCAGGAGTATTGGGTGCCAAAGCCCCATTACAAAACTCTGCCGACTTACGCGCCAAAGGTTGGGAAATATCCTTGGATTGGAATGACCGTATCGGCAATGTGCAATATTATTTAGGTTTTAACCTATATGACTCGCGTACGAAAATCACAAAATACGACAATGAGGTAGGCTTACTAGGAAAAGATTCGGATGACAATCTGATTTACCGGAAAGGAATGGAATTAGGTGAAATATGGGGGTATACTACAGACCGCTTATATACTACCGAAGATTTTGACAGTCAAGGAAAGTTAAAAAACAATATTCCCAAAGTGGAAGGTTATAATCCTAATCCGGGAGATATACTTTATGTGGATTTTGATGGGAATGGTATCATAAACAATGGTAAAAACACATCAAACGAACCAGGCGACACTCGTATTATCGGTAATGATACTCGCAGATATCAATACGGAATTCGTGGTGGTACAACATGGAAAGGTATTTCACTGTCATTTATTTTACAAGGAGTCGGCAAACGGGATCTTTGGCTCATGAACGAACTATTCTATCCACATTACGATGCTTACTCAACTTTGTTTGACTCTCAATTGAATTACTGGACTCCAGAACATACAAACAGTTATTTCCCACGTTTATATGAAAAGGCAGAAGGAAACACTAAAGCCAATCAAAAACCACAAACCCGTTTTTTGCAAAATGGAGCATATTTGAGCATACGCAATATCAGTTTATCATATACCTTCCCCATAAAACTGATCAAGCCGCTGGGTATTACTAACTTATCAGTATTTTTCAGTGGAGAGAACCTCTTTACATTTGATCATCTGCCCAAAGGGATAGATGCTGAACGTGTAGTAACAGACAATTTGGGACAACGTGGATTTACTTATCCTTATATGCGTCAATTCTCATTTGGTATTAATTTAAGTTTATAATAAAAGCTGACATTATGAAAAAATATATAGTAGCAGCAGGACTCTTCCTGTTGATGAACTCTTGTTTAAATAATGATTTTATGGAGGTATATCCTAAAGATCAACAAACGGAATTAACCTCTTTCCGATCATATGAAAACTTCAAGACTTACTCTTGGGGACTGTATAACGTCTTTTTCGGCTATGCATATAAAACAGGACAAACTGATGAAATCTTTAAAGGAGATTATGAAGCTGACAATATGATCAAGCATGTCTCAGGCAATGAAAGCCAATGGGCGTATCAAAAAGCTAAGGTACCTGCATCCTCTGATTCATGGGATTATGAATACATCCGCCGGGTAAATTTAATGTTGGACAATATAGACCAATCATCCATGAATGATGCAGAAAAAGCACACTGGAGAAGTGTTGGATATTTTTTTCGCGCTTATAAATATTTTAAAATGTTGTCTCTATATGGAGACTTACCATGGGTAGAACATACCTTATCAGAAGACAGCGAGGAACTATATCTCCCTAGAGACCCACGGGATGTTGTGGCCCAAAATATTCTGAATAACTTGAAATACGCAGAAGAACATATCAAAGTAGACGGAGATGGCAATAATACAATCAATCGAGCTGTAGTACAATCATTAATCTCCCGTTTTTGTTTGTTTGAAGGGACATGGAGAAAATATCATGCCCTACCAAATGCCACAACCTATTTAGAAGAATGTACACGGGCTTCCAAGGAAGTCATGAATAAATATACTACCCTACACCCCAACTATGAAGAACTTTTCAACTCAGAGTCTTTAGCTGGCATCAATGGAATTATTCTATACAAAGAGTATGCTACCAGCCAGCTATGCCATGGACTCACACGTATGGTAAGAACCGGCGAGTCACAAATAGAAGCAACCAAAGATGCCGTGGACAGTTATTTGTGCAGTGACGGACATCCTATCAAAAACAGTACCACATACGGAGGTGACAAAGATGTGTATGCCCAGTTCCGCAACAGGGATTATCGTCTATATCACACAGTATGTCCTCCCTATATGGTAAGTCTAGCAAGTGCCTCTACTACTCAATGGAAGTTCACAGATAATCCCTCTGAACGCGAGTATATTGACTTGATGGCAACAATTTCTAAAGAAACTTATCACCGGTTGCCGACATCTAATTTCAAAGGTTTTATAACCAAAGGGCAACCCCATTTTAAAAATGTCAATTGGGGACAGGGATGGAATGCCAGCCAAATGGGTTTCTGGGTATGGAAATACTATAATACCCATACCGATGCCAGCACTGCCAATGGAGTTTGTACTACAGACGCTCCCCTATTCAGACTCGGCGAGATACTGTTGAATTATGCCGAAGCAATGTATGAACTAGGGCTATTCGATCAATCTATAGCAGATAAAACTATTAACAAACTGAGGAAACGTGCTCACGTGGCCGACATGGTCTTGACAGATATTACCACAGATTTTGATCCTGACAGAGATCAAGATGTAAATCCTTTACTATGGGAAATCCGCCGTGAACGCCGCGTTGAATTAATGGGTGAAGGAACTCGTCTGGACGATTTACGCCGATGGAAAAAAGGACATTATGTAAACAAACAACCTACTGGAGTCTATTTAAAAGATGCAAGTGAATTTAATGTAAAAGTTATGAATGGTCCATCCAACAATGAAGGATATGTATATTATTTCGAGAAACCCATAGGGTGGTTGGAACATTACTATCTAAATCCAATTCCTCTAAATCAATTGGCACTCAATCCTGCTCTCGAACAAAATCCTGGATGGGAAAACAATAAATAAAATTATGCAGTTAAAATACACTTTGTTTTCAAGCATTTCAATGCTTGCCTTCTCTTCTCTGTCTGTATTTTCACAGACAGAGAAAATGAACGTTCTATTCTTGATGGCAGACGATATGCGCCCTGAGTTAGGATGCTATGGGGTAAAAGAAGTAAAGACCCCCAATATTGACCGTTTTGCCGCCAGCGGGTTATTATTTCAGAACGCTTACTGCAATATCCCAGTAAGTGGAGCTTCACGCGCCAGCTTATTAACAGGAGTGTATCCACACTATCCAGATCGTTTTGTCAACTATTCCGCTTATGCCAGCAAAGATTGCCCGACCGCAATTCCGATATCAAGATGGTTTACATCACATGGCTATTACACAATCTCAAACGGCAAGGTTTTCCACCATCTTTCAGATCATGCTAATTCATGGAGTGAACCCCCTTACCGTAAACATCCCGACGGATATGATGTATATTGGGCAGAATACAATAAATGGGAATTATGGATGAATGAAGCCTCCGCACGAACTATCAATCCCAAAACAATGCGTGGACCTTTCTGTGAGTGGGCTGAAGTACCTGACACCGCTTATGATGACGGAAAACTGGCATTAAAAGCCATTGCAGACTTAAAACGTTTAAAAGAACAAGGAAAACCTTTCTTTATGGCATGTGGATTTTGGAAGCCACATTTACCTTTTAATGCCCCTAAAAAATATTGGGATTTATATGACCGAGAGAAAATTCCAGTTGCTAACAATCGTTTTCGTCCTAAAGATCTACCGAATGAGGTTAAAAACTCTACAGAAATCTACGCTTACGCACGTACCACCACAGCAGATGATATTTCTTTTCAGAAAGAAGCCAAACATGGATATTATGCTTGTCTGAGTTATGTTGATGCGCAAATAGGGAAAGTACTGGACGCTCTGGATGAGTTAGGTTTAGCAAATAATACCATCGTTGTATTACTGGGAGACCATGGCTGGCATCTAGGGGAACATAACTTTCTCGGTAAGCATAATTTAATGGATCGTTCTACTCACGTTCCTTTAATTGTACGTGTTCCCGGATTGAAAAAAGGAAAGACTAAGTCCATGGTAGAATTCGTAGATTTATATCCGACACTATGTGAACTTTGTCATTTGCCCATACCAAAGAATCAATTAGATGGCACTAGTTTTGTTCCTATTTTAACAAATTTAAAAGCAAAAATAAAAGACCAAGTATATATCCAATGGGAAGGAGGGGACAATGCTGTTAGCAATAGATACAACTATGCGGAATGGAAACAAAAAGAAAAGATTCATTCTCGAATGTTGTTTGACCATCACATAGATCCAGAAGAAAATAAGAACAGGGTCAACGAACGAAAGTATAGAAGCGAAATTAATAAGCTCTCTTCATTTTTAAAGGCTAAAAAAGAAACTTTAATGAAATCACAATGAAAAAACTTTCCGGTTTACCTGCTCTAACCATCGAGATCGGATTATAACTGAAAGCCATTTGACGATTGTTTTTTGTAAAATAAGAAGTGATAGGCATATTTTAGTGAGAGAATATACTTCAACCAGTATATCTTTCACTAAAATATCATCGGAAACTGTTTATCATTATTCCTCTAAAATAATCACCACATAAACCGTCATACTCAATTCTGCCGGGAATTCATATACGCCTTCACCTGTTCACTAATCTGTTTCATCCCTTTCACCGAAGGATGGCCGCTCATCTTATCAAGCTCTTTCAATTCGATGCAATCGATCTGATAATGTTTGCAAATTGTTCTGACTGATTCAGTTATCTCGTTTCCCAAACCATCATTCAACAAAAAATAAATCTCCACATTAGGATAGTAATCAATCATTGTATCCAGCATATAAGCCATGGCAGGGCGGAAAGAATACAAATCTTTTTTAGACCAATCCGCATACTGATACTCTCCTAAAGGTGATTTCGCCCAATAATCATTAGTCGCGCCAAAAATAAAAATAATATCAGGACAGCCCAACGCCTTCATCCGGGTGATAAAAGAACGGTCGCTATAATCCTCCGAACGATAACCGGTATGGCAAATAGTAGCACCGGAAAACGAATTATTCACACAAAGACGGTAGTTGTTCTCCTTAATAAACTGATGCCACTAGGTATTACGTACAGAAACCATATCTGTCTTCCGTCCTTTAGGAGGCGTCTTCAGATACCATACAAAATTAGTATCGGGCTGAACATAGCCTTCGAAAGTGGAATAAGAATCCCCCAGAATAGAAACGGATTTCAAACCTTGAGCAATGCCCGGATGACAGAACAACGTGCAAAACAGCAGAGTTATAATATACTTTTTCATAGGTATTTGATTATTTCGCCTTCAAATATACAGCATATTTTGGTTTGACTCCTATAAAAACAACCTTTTTCTTCCCTTTACAGACAAACAAGAAGACATCGAACCGCTTTATAAAAATAAGAACAAATCCAATGGTTACAAATTCGATCTATAAACGTCATTACCTATAAGAGCCGCAAAATGAAGGCCATTTAACTTTTAAAAGACTAAGTATGACAAGAAACGCTTTTTGGGGACTGTGTATCGGGATATGTATGGCAAGCACACAAAGTGTCGCTCAAAAGATAGAAAATACAAATATCCAAACTGATAATCAAAAAAACTATACCCCATCCCATATCAATGAAATTACCAATGGGGAATCTTTATATACTGTCCGAAGCGACACAAGTCTTCATAACATCAGAACAATACAAGCAAACTCGAATCCGGAAGTATTGGATAAACTGACAGCAGAACTGAAACCGGCTATCCCCTATTTAAATGAAGTCGGTGCACAAGCCATGCCCCGGAATATCGTTCCGATCAAGAATCCCTATTTCAATATGCCTCAGCTGAAGCGTCCCGTTTTCCCTGATTTCATCGTCAATATGAAAGACAAAGGAATGACAGAAGATGTCCCTATTACAGATTTAGTGAACCGGACGATTGCCGAAGTCAGCAAACAAGGAGGAGGAACAGTCGTCATTCCTGAGGGAAAATGGAAATCGGCCCGTATTGTACTGAAAAGTAATGTTAATCTACATTTAGCCAAAGGAGCCGAAATAGAGTTTGCCGGTCGCGCGGAAGATTATCTGCCGGCGGTTTTCACACGCCATGAAGGGGTAGAAATAATGGGGCCGGCCGCCTTTATTTACGCCAATGGGGAAAACAACATCGCCATTACGGGAGAAGGAACCATCTACGGACCACCTATGGATGCTGAAATCAGAAAACGTCCTAACGGTGCTTCAGTGGTAGAAAAAGATGTTCCGTGGGACATGCCTATAGAACAACGTATCTATGACGGTATGGAAGGCAGGACTTTCTATCGTCCTAAAACAATCTCTCCCATCAACTGTACCAATGTATTAATAGAAGGGATCACGATGGAACGAAGTACCTTGTGGAATGTGGTACCCATTTATTGCGAGAATGTAATTATAAGAGGCATTACCGTCAACTCCACCAAGGTGCCCAGCGGAGACGGCATTGACATAGAATCCTGTAAAAATGTACTGATTGAATACTGCACGCTGAACTGTGGTGATGATTGCTTTACCCTGAAAGCCGGTAGAGCAGAAGACGGATTACGTGTAGGCAAACCTACAGAAAATGTAGTTATCCGCTACTCGCTGGCCCAGCATGGACATGGCGGGATAACTTGTGGTAGTGAAACAGCCGGAGTGATCAAGAATCTGTATGTACACGATTGTGTATTCGACGGAACCCGTACCGGCATCCGTTTCAAGACACGACGCAACCGTGGAGGAGGCAGTGACAACACGTACTATGAGAAACTGCGCATGATCAATGTAGGAAAAGCCTTTACCTGGGATTTGTTGGGCAGTGCTTATTATATGGGCGAACTGGCCGCACGCTATCCGGCAAGAAAAGTAAACCGGCTGACGCCTGATGTAAAGAATATCCTGATCAAAGATTTCATTGTAGAATCAGCCGACCAGTTCTTTACCGCCAATGGTATTCCCGAAATACCTTTCAACCAGGTAGTGGTGGAAAATGGAGAGATCAAATGCAAGAAATTAATCGGTGCCCTGAATGATGCCGCCGGATTTACGATGCGGAAGCTGACGATAGAATCGCAGCACAATGACATTCACATATTGGATGGAAAAGACATCCTGTTCGAGGATATACATTTCAAACTCCCCGCCGGAGAGATCATGGTGAATGTGGAAGGGGAAAGATCCGGAAACATTGTTTTCAAGAACATCAATGCCAATCAGGAAAAGGTTGAGTATAAAAAGGAATCTCCCATGAGGATAGAAATAAAGTAACTAAATATCGGTCTGATTTGGAACGCAAATGACGCAAATGACACAAATTTAACCTTTCGGTAGGTTTTGCCTCTATGTAGTGAGGGGGCTTTATTTGTGTCATTCGCGTCATTTGCGTTCCAATCTTTCTCCTAAATAATCACACTTATCACACCCACTTCCGCAACTATAATCCCCTAGAATTGTATCATTTTTCATCATAATGTATGATTTTCCATTGTAAGGCGGGTTATCCCGCCTTATTTTTGTATCATGAAAACAGTATTCAATGGTATTATGAAAAACAAATGGACCAAACTGGCGGCTTTAGCAATAGCTGCCCTGTGGAGTGGACCAACCGTGCAGGCACAAGCTCCGCACCCCGAACGTATCTATTTATCGGGAACCGGTATTGACAACACCAAGACTTGGGAGTTCTTTTGTTCGGGAGGACAAAACAGTGGGAAATGGAAAAAGATCGAAGTACCCTGCAACTGGGAACTGCAAGGATTCGGAGAATATACTTACGGTCGTTGGTATACTATAAAAGGTGAAAGGCCAAGCGACGAAACGGGTATTTACCGATATAAATTTGAATCTCCGGCAACAACTCCCGGTGAGCGGATAAAAATATTCTTTGACGGAGTGATGACCGACACGGAAGTTTTCATCAATGGAAAACCCGCAGGCGAAATGCACCAGGGAGGATTCTACCGCTTCAGTTATGATATCACCGATTTATTGAAGCCCGGCAAAAAGAACCTGCTTGAAGTAAAGATAGCCAAAGAATCAGCCAACAAATCCATCAATGCAGCCGAACGTAAAGCCGACTGGTGGCTGTATGGTGGTATTTACAGACCCGTATGGCTGGAAGTTGTCCCGGCAGTCCACATGCGACATTTTGTTCTGAACGCCGATCAGCATGGAAAATTGCAAGCGGCAATAGAAATGGAAGGGGATGCCAAAGGATATGAATTGTCTGTTTCCGTCCGTTCATTAAAGGATGGAAAAGAAATGTACACTCAAGGACACAAACCTACCGTTTCTCATCAGATTAAGGATTCGAACAAGGAACAGTTGGTGGAAGGAAACTGGATGAATATCCAGCCTTGGTCTACAGAGGACCCCAATCTGTACGTAGCCAGACTGGAACTGAAAGACCCCGAAGGGAAAACGGTGCAAAGCCGTGAAACGCGGATAGGTTTCCGCACCATTGAGTTCTTTCCACAAGACGGAGTTTATCTGAATGGAACCAAACTAGTGGTGAAAGGTGTCAACCGCCATTCTTTTTCCGTGGATGGAGGTCGTGCTACCAGTGCGGCTATGAGCCGTCAGGATGCCTTGCTGGTAAAAGAAATGAATATGAATGCGGTCCGTTCACATTATCCGCCTGATGAACATTTCCTGGATATGTGTGATTCATTAGGAATTGTCTATATGGACGAACTGGCAGGATGGCAAAACGGATACGATTCAAAAGTAGGTCCTAAGTTAGTCAAAGAAATGATAGAACGCGATGTGAATCATCCTTCCATCATTATTTGGAGTAATGGCAACGAAGGAGGATGGAATTATAATCTGGATCCTTTATTCGCCAAATACGATAAATTACAGAAACGCCACATGGTACACCCTTGGGCCGATTTCAATGATCTGGACACCCACCATTATCCCACTTATCTGACCGGAGTGGCACGTTTTACCAACGGCTATAAAGTATTTATGCCTACCGAATTCATGCATGCCATGTACGATCAGGGAGGTGGTGCCGGACTGCGTGACTTTTGGGATCGTTGGTGCACGAACCCCATGTTTGCCGGAGGCTTTATCTGGGTATTCTGTGACGAAGCCCCCAAACGTTCTGATAAAGGAGGCATATTGGATTCTGATAAATCCAATGCTCCTGACGGGGTAGTTGGTCCGCGTAGAGAAAAAGAAGGAAGTTACTATGCTATCCGCGCACAATGGTCGCCCATCCAGTTAAAACCCCTGCTGATTACCGACCACTTTGACGGCAGCTTCCTGGTTACTAATGAATATACGTATACTAACCTGGACAAATGTCGCATGACTTACAAAATACGTACTTGCGAAACACCTTTGAAAAATGCCATGGAAAGCGGTAAAGTTATCGCAGAAGGCCATGTACAACTGCCAGCCATCGCACCGGGTGAAACCGGAAAAGCCCGCTTCACTCTTCCTGCTTCTTTCCGGGAAGGTGATGTACTGGAGTTAGAGGCATTTGACAAAGAGGGAAAAAGTATCTGTAACTGGACCTATCCTATCCGGCTGGCCAAACAATACTTTGACCATAAAATGGCACAGACTCCGATGACCCTGGAAGCGGTACAACCGGCAACCGCCACTCAAACCGCTACCTCCATCGAACTGAAAAGCGACCGTGTAACCGTCACTTTTGATCCGGCTACCGGCATGATCAGCCGTATCATATCAGGAGGAACAGAAGTTCCATTCAAAGACGGTCCTGTGGCAGTGGGCATGAAAATGCGCTACGAGCCAACATTGAGTTATGTCCGCAACAGCAACGAGGGGGCTGTTTACTGTGCCAAATACAAAGGTGCCGCCGACTCCATCGTATGGCGTCTTACGGACAAAGGATTACTCTATATGGATGCCATTCTGCTGAATCGGGCTTCCGGCGGAGGTGGATTCGATGATGCTTTCATGGACTCCAAAGTATTCAATCTCGGTCTGACTTTCTCTTATCCTGAAAAGAATTGCTCCGGCATGAAATGGATGGGCCGCGGCCCGTACCGTGTCTGGAAAAACCGGATTCCGGGAACGAACTATGGAGTATGGCACAAAGAGTACAACAATACCATCACCGGAGAAAGTTTTGAGAATCTGGTTTATCCGGAATTCAAAGGATATCATGCCAATATGTATTGGGCCACTTTGGAAAGTGACACGACACCGTTCACCGTTTATTCCCGGAATGACGGTATCTTCTTCCATGTGTTCACTCCCGAAGAACCGAAAGGACGCGTAAAAGACACCATGCCCAAATTCCCCGAAGGGGATATATCCTTCCTGCTGGACATCCCGGCTATTTGCTCCTTTAAACCCATCGAGCAACAAGGGCCGAACAGCCAGCCGGGTAATATCCGTATCAAATCGGGGGATGAAGGGTTACATCTGAATTTGATGTTTGATTTCCGACAATAAACAAGTGAATCGTAGTTAGTGATTAATTTAATAGCAAAATCATGAAATTAATAACTTTTGTATGTGCCGCCTTTCTATGCCTTCCGTCTTTGGCACAAGAAAAATTTCCGGACGGCACACCTGTATCCGATTGGTTTAAGGACAGTAAGATAATAGATATAAACACATTAGGCAAGAAATACATTCTGACAGATTACGGTGTCATCAATGACAGCACCCTGTTACAAACAGAGAAAATCCAATCTGCCATTGATGCTGCCGCACAAAATGGTGGCGGAGTTATCGTCATTCCCAAAGGAACCTATTTAAGCGGAGCGCTGTTCTTCAAACCCCAAACACACCTGCATCTGGAGGAAGGAGCTGTGTTGAAGGGAAGTGATGATATCAGCAACTTCCCCATCATAGATACCCGAATGGAAGGGCAAAGCTTGAAATATTTCGCGGCGTTGGTCAATGCCGACAAAGTGGACGGTTTTACGTTATCCGGAAAAGGCACGATTGACGGTAACGGATTAAGATACTGGAAATCATTCTGGCTTCGTCGAAAAGTCAATCCCCAATGTACCAATATGGATGAATTACGTCCCCGGCTGGTTCATATCTCCCATAGCAATAACGTCCAACTCTCAGGAGTACGCCTCATCAACTCTCCCTTTTGGACTACCCATCTTTATAAATGCAATCACATAAAATTACTGAACCTCTATATTTTCTCACCGGAGAAACCGGTAAAGGCTCCAAGTACGGATGCCATTGATATTGATGTATGCAGCAATGTACTGGTGAAGAACTGCTATATGTCTGTCAATGATGACGCCATAGCCTTAAAAGGCGGCAAAGGTCCCTGGGCAGACCAAGACCCGAACAATGGAGGAAATTCCAACATCATCATCGAAGATTGTACCTACGGCTTCTGCCACGGCGCCCTCACTTGTGGAAGCGAATCCATCCACAATCGCAATATTATCTTGCGACGCATCCACATCACCAATGCCAATCGTTTGTTATGGTTAAAAATGCGGCCGGACACTCCTCAACAATATGAGTATATTCTGGTGGAGGATATCACCGGAGATGCAGACCATTTTCTGTATATCAAGCCTTGGACACAATTCTTTGACCTGAAAGACAGAAAAGACATTCCCGTTTCTTACTCAAACCATGTGACAATGAGAAACATTGATTTTAAATGCGATAATTTCTTCAGCGTAGAAAAGTCTGATCAATATCAACTTACTAACTTTACATTCGAAAACCTGAACATTAAAGCTAAAAACGGGGAATGCGACAAAGAAATGATTGACAATTTCATTTGGAAAAAGGTAAGTATAAATAATATAAAATAAGATCAGCAGTTGAATAAATCAAATTCAACAATATCTAATCACGAGCCACGGCTGGCACTATCCAAACGTGGCTCCTGTTTTTTCAACATGAAATTCACAAGATCCCGGTGTATTCCACATATATCCGGCATTCGTTTCTTTACTTAATAGTTCAATAACTCTTCCAGGCATCAGCCTCTTTGGCATTACGGGCTTTTGCACGCATTTTCTTACTGAAAATGATTCCCAGCAGCTTATCGGCATCAAACGTAGCACTGATACCCGCCCCCACCATCAAAGCGCTAGGAGTAAATTTGCCTGCCGGCGCAGGTTCCAAACGAGGATCATAGCCTGCCAACAACTCTTTGTTGATAGGAATCTCTACATAAATTTGTTCCTCTTCCGGAGTTTCAAACGGTCCGTACGGCAATAACCTGATATACCCTCTACCATCTATTGTATCCATTTGAGAGATATAATAACGAGGAAGTTCCGTTTCAAACTTCATGTTTTTTTTAGGGAAGGGAGTTGATTTCATTTTCCACTTTTCGGGATTGAACAATCTGTCAATCTCTTTCTGTGTTTCATCATCTATCACAATTTCTACTTGACCGCTCAATAGTTGCTGCAAACGCAAAGAGTCCTGTTTGGTCAACTGCTTGGTCTCATTCGTTCTCTGGGCAAATGACAACACCGAGAAACAAAGACATAACAAAAGGAAGAATATACGTTTCATAGCTATCTATTTTTAGTAACTTCCTAAAGATACGCAAAAGTAACGTATGTTCATCCTTTTCAAGTCTTTTTCTTTCGTTCTTTTTTTCGTTAATTCTGGTAATAAACTCGTTTTACCCTATTAGACACACTGGTCAAGATCTCGTATGGAATAGTTTCCAGAATCTCTGACAGGACAGTGACCGGTAAATCATCTCCAAAAATGATAGCTTTATCCCCTTCCTTACAATCAATATCCGTCACATCAATCATGCATACATCCATACAGATATTACCCACGTATGGCGCTTTCTGCCCATTCACCAAACAGTAGGCATGTCCATTTCCCAAACGTCGGTTCAGCCCGTCGGCATAGCCGATAGGAATAGCGGCAATGCGGGAATCCCTTTCCAAATGTCCTTTACGACTATACCCCACTGTTTCCTCCTTAGGAACCTCATGAATCTGAAGAATAGTGGTTTTTAATGTACTTACATTATGGATGATCTGATTGGTAAACGGATCAATTCCATAAAGACCGATTCCCAAACGCACCATATCGAACTGAGCACCCGGATAACGTTCTATCCCGGCTGTATTACAGATATGACGCAATATCTTATGCTGAAAAGCCTCCTGCAAACATTCAGAAGCAGCTTCAAACATTTCTATCTGTCTGCGCGTAAACGAATCAAACTGAGCCCCGTCACTGCCTACCAAATGGGAGAATACAGAACGTGGAATAACAGCTGTCTGTTTCTTCAGACGGTCTATCAGTTCCGGAATCTCTTCGGGTGCAAAACCCAAACGGTGCATTCCCGTATCCAATTTAATATGAATGGGGAAATTCGTTACCCCTTCTTTTTCGGCAGCTTTAATCAGTTCATTCAATAAATGGAAACTGTAAACCTCGGGTTCCAATTTATAATCAAACATGGTCTTGAATGCTGTCAACTCAGGATTCATAATCATAATGGAACAGGTAATTCCCGCTTTCCTCAGATCCGAACCTTCATCAGCTACAGCTACCGCCAAGTAATCCACACGATGATCTTGCAGTGTCTTAGCTATCTCGTATGAACCGGCACCGTATGCAGAAGCCTTCACCATACATACCATTTTTGTTTCCGGTTTCAGTTTGCTGCGATAATAATTCAAGTTATCAACCAAATCATTCAAATTGATCTCCAAAATGGTTTCATGCACTTTCAGTTCCAAACGATCTGAAATCCGGTCAAAATGAAAAGCCCGCGAACCTTTTACCAAAATCACCTCATTACGCAGCCCAGCCAGCAAATCCGACTCCAACAGTTCTTCTGTAGTACGGAAAAAATACTTTTCTATCTCAAAACGGGCAGCAGCAGTCCGAATTTCCTCTCCTACCCCGATAATCTTCTCTACTCCCCGGCTATGTACCAATTCGGCTACCTGACGATAAAGCAGTTTGCTGCTCTGTCCTGTTTCAAGCATATCCGAGAGGATAAGTGTCCGTTTTTTTCCTTTATCATCAGAACGACGCGACATAAAGTCAAGAGCAATATCCAAAGAAGCCAAATCCGAATTATAACTATCATTGATCAACACACAGCCATTCTTGCCCTCTTTTACCTCCAGACGCATAGCAATCTGTTCCAAACGCGCCATGCGCTCGGTTATTTGTTCAGGGGAAACCATCATATACAAAGCCACAGCCAGACAATGCAGCGAATTCTCAATAGAAGCGTCATCTATAAAAGGAATACTAAATTCATTCGGCATCCCCAGATAACGGTATTTAATAGTGGTAACATGTTCTCCTTTTTGAATAGACTCAATAAACAACGGACGTTCATTGTCCTTTTTCGACCAAGCAATCTCACGCGAGGTAAAAAGAGATTTTGCCACACACGAACTGATCAGTTCGTTATCGCCATCATAAATGATGACGTCACAGTCTTTGAACAAAGTAAGCTTCTCCATACATTTATCCTGTAAAGAGAAAAAGTTCTCTTGGTGCGCACCACCAATATTAGTCAAAATCCCTACAGTAGGTTTAATGATAGTCTGCAACGCCTCCATTTCCCCCATTTCGGAAATACCCGCTTCAAAAATAGCCAACTCAGTGCGTTCATTCATCAACCATACCGAAAGTGGCACACCTATCTGTGAATTATAGCTACGTGGCGAACGGGTTACCACACGGTCCGGGCTCAGCAATTGATACAACCATTCCTTCACAATGGTTTTTCCATTGCTGCCTGTAATTCCTATAACCGGAATCTGAAACTGCTCCCGATGCTTTTCCGCCAATTTCTGTAATCCTTTCAGAGGATTGGCCAACTGCAGGAAATTCGCATCTTGAAAAGATTTCATATCAGCCGGCAATTCGCCCACTACAAAATTACGGACTCCACGTTCATACAATTCCGGAAGATATTTATGCCCGTCATTCCGTTTGGTTTTTAAAGCAAAAAATAATGTTTCTTCCGGAAAGCACAATGAACGGCTATCAGTTAAAATCCAATCAATCTGTGCACTACGGTCCCCAAACCGCTTTGCTCCCAGAACTTTTTCTATATTTTCAATCGAGCTTGACATTGTTCTAATTCTTTTTGAAGGTCAAAATACGGGAACTTTTCTTTAAGTCGCTCTATCTTTAACACTATTTGAGTTAAAAATTTGCGATATGTTTCAGATTGGGCATTAAACGGTTTGTGAGCTAAAGCCTTCCGGATATCCTCCCACTCTTTCATTATTCTATCCGTTTCTTTACTAAAATAACATTCTGTAAAACATTCCCATAAATAAGATACAGCAACAGGAGAAGGATGCAACATGTCATCTGCATAAAAACGATAATCACGAAGTTCATCCATCATGATTTCATAAGAAGGGAAATAGTAACAATCAGACCAGCGGCGGCATAATTCATCCACCGCAAGAAGCAAAGTGGACTTACTTATCTGATTACCATGCATACCATCTTTGCTATGCCGTATGGGGCTGACAGTGAAAAGTATCTTCAAGAACGGATTTACTTTTCTCAATTCCACCAACACACATTCCCATTCAGTGACAATTTCCTCTACCGTAAGAAGTTGTCGGGTAAAAAGGCTGTCGGGCTGTTTGTGGCAATTTCCTACCACCATGGTCCTTTCCTTCAGCCAATAAGCAAATGCAGTCCCCCAAGTAATAACCAGCCAATCAAGCTGAGGAAGTCCGGCTGAAGCCTGTTCCAGCCGCGTATTTATAGAAGACAAACAAGATGCTGCCGTAGAGGCTGAAAAAGCGCTATGATGCATCCAACTGTGCCAACAGCCTCCGGCATAGAACAAATCCTCCTCCGTATATGTTTGATGGGATAGAATTTGCCAAAGAGCTTCCACTATGGATAAAGGATTATAGAGGATTCCAAAAGGATTTACATCACAACGGAACTTATTTGCCAACAACAAATTTCCGATGTTTTCTGCAAAACAAGAGCCAAATAGCATGATTCGGTCCGAATGCCGGATTTCTGTTTCCCTTTTAGGTAATTCTACTTGCGTTCTGAAATTCATACGATAAGGAAAGCTTTTAAAATTTAAGGGCAAATGTAATCATAATACACATATTTATGCTATTTTTGCACGATATTTATCATATCATAGGAATGGAACAGGATAATTTATATAACTTACTGCAAAGCATAGATACTCCGGATGATTTGCGCCATTTAAGCGCAGACAAACTGCCCGAAGTGTGTAAAGAGCTAAGGCAAAAGATTATAGATGAGCTCTCATGTAATCCGGGGCATTTCGGTTCCAGTTTGGGCGTAATAGAACTGACCGTCGCCTTACATTATGTATTCAACACACCCTATGACCGCATTGTATGGGATGTAGGGCATCAAGCTTACGGGCATAAAATTTTAACCGGACGCCGGGATGCGTTCTGTACCAACCGTAAACTGAATGGCATACGTCCTTTTCCTTCTCCATCCGAAAGTGAATATGACACATTTACTTGCGGGCATGCGTCAAATTCTATTTCCGCAGCTTTAGGTATGGCTGTAGCAGCCAAAAAGCACGGAGAGAATAACCGGCATGTCGTTGCTGTAATTGGTGACGGTTCCATGAGTGGAGGGCTGGCTTTCGAAGGGCTGAACAATGCCTCGGCAACTCCTAATAACCTTCTGATTATCCTGAATGACAACAACATGGCTATAGACCGTAGTGTAGGAGGCATGAAACAATATCTGTTGAACCTGCAAATGTCTGAAGGATACAACCGGATACGCTATAAAATATCACAAATGTTCCATCGATGGGGTATCCTGAACGAAGAACGCCGGAAAAGCCTGATACGATTTAACAACAGCCTGAAATCCATGCTGGTACAACAGCAAAACGTATTTGAAGGCATGAATATCCGTTATTTCGGACCTATTGATGGACACGATGTCAACAATTTGGCACGTGTATTAAAAGAGATTAAAGATATGCAAGGACCTAAACTGCTCCATATACATACCACCAAAGGAAAAGGTTTCGGTCCGGCAGAAAAAGCTGCCACCATCTGGCATGCTCCGGGCATATTCGACAAGGAAACCGGAGAGCGTATCGTTGTCGATACCAAAGGAATGCCCCCTTTGTTTCAGGATGTTTTTGGAAATACCCTATTGGAACTGGCCCAAACAAATGATAAAATCGTAGGAGTCACTCCCGCAATGCCCTCAGGGTGCTCTATGAACATATTAATGAAAGCCATGCCCGAAAGAGGTTTTGATGTGGGAATTGCCGAAGGACATGCCGTTACCTTTTCAGGAGGAATGGCAAAAGATGGTCTATTGCCTTTCTGCAATATCTATTCGTCTTTCATGCAACGTGCCTATGACAATGTGATTCACGATATAGCGATCCAAAAACTCAATGTAGTATTGTGCCTGGACCGCGCTGGATTGGTAGGAGAAGACGGTCCTACTCATCACGGAGCATTCGATCTGGCTTATATGAGACCGATACCCAATCTCATTGTGGCCTCCCCTTACAACGAACATGAACTGCGTTGTTTGATGTATACCGCCCAGCTACCTGACAAAGGTCCTTTTGTCATCCGTTATCCACGTGGAAGAGGTTCATTGGTAGACTGGAAATGTCCAATGCAAGAGATTGAGATAGGAAAAGGAAGAAAATTGAAAGAAGGAAAAGACATAGCGGTCATTACGCTGGGGCCCATTGGCGTTCAAGCAGAAAAGGCTATCACACATGCCGAACAGGAAACAGGAAAAAGCATTGCTCACTATGATTTGCGTTTCTTAAAGCCGTTAGATGAAAGTATGTTACACGAAATAGGCAAGAGATTCAAGCAAGTGGTCACTGTTGAAGACGGTGTGCTAAAAGGTGGAATGGGCAGTGCCATACTGGAATTTATGGCAGACAATGAGTATAATCCGCAAATAAAACGTATCGGACTACCGGATCAATTTGTCCAGCATGGTTCAGTAAAAGAACTATATCATATTTGCGGCATGGACGAAGAAGGTATTTACAAAGTTTTGATATCATTCTAAGAGAGACGAACAATGAAAATCATTATTGCAGGAGCAGGAGCAGTAGGCACCCATCTGGCGAAATTATTATCGGATGAAAAGCAAGACATCATTTTGATGGATGAAAACGAAGAAAAGTTGAGCAAACTTGATTCCAACTTCGATTTAATGACTGTCAATGCATCCCCCACCTCCATTTCCGGCCTTAAGAATGCAGGAGTGGCAGGCGCGGATTTATTTATCGGGGTCATGCCGGAAGAAAGCCGCAATATGACGGCCTGTATGTTGGCTACCAATATGGGGGCAAAAAAGACTGTAGCCCGGATTGACAATTACGAATATTTACTTCCTAAACATAAAGAATTCTTTTCCCAACTAGGAGTACACTCACTGATTTATCCGGAAATGCTGGCCGCCAAAGATATAGTAGATGCCATCAAAATGAGCTGGATACGCCAATGGTGGGAATTTTGCGGTGGTGCATTGGTCCTGATAGGTACCAAAATGCGCGAAACGGCAGAAATTCTGAACGTTCCCCTTCATGAACTGGGAGGACGTAATATTCCATTCCACATTGTAGCTATCAAACGGGGAAATGAAACAATCATCCCCCGGGGAGATGATGTTATCAAACTGCATGATATTGTTTATTTCACAACAACAAAGAAATACATTCCCTATATCCGCAAGATTACAGGAAAAGAAAATTATCCCGATGTACGCAATGTGATGATTATGGGCGGCAGCCGCATAGCTGTTCGCACCACACAATATGTACCGGATTACATGCAGGTCAAGATTATTGAAAATGACATCAACAGATGTAACCGGCTGACCGAAGTGGTAGATGACAAAGTAATGATTATCAACGGAGATGGACGGGATATGGATCTGCTCATGGAAGAAGGGTTAAAAAACACGGAAGCATTTGTCGCTCTGACGGACAATTCTGAAACAAACATTCTGGCTTGTCTTGCCGCCAAACGTATGGGAGTAACCAAAACTGTGGCAGAAGTAGAAAATATCGATTATATCAGCATGGCAGAAAGCCTGGATATCGGTACGGTTATCAATAAAAAAATGATTGCCGCCAGCCATATCTATCAAATGATGCTGGATGCAGATGTTTCCAACGTAAAATGTCTGACTTTTGCCAATGCTGATGTAGCCGAATTTACGGTTAAAAACGGTTCACGTATAACCAAATGCGCTGTCAAAGATGCCGGCCTTCCCAAAGGTGCCACCATTGGCGGACTGATTCGCAACGGTGAAGGGATACTGGTGACAGGTAATACCGTCATCCAACCTAACGACCATGTCGTAGTATTCTGTCTAGGTATGATGATTAAGAAAATAGAAAAATTCTTCAATTGATGATAAATGCAAAAATGATAGCCCGGATTATGGGGGCGTTATTCTTCATCGAAGCGGGGTTTCTTATTCTATGCTCGTTTCTCGCTGTCTATTATAATGAATCAGATATTTCAGCTTTCCTATATTCTGCCGCAATAACAGCCGGAGCAGGTAACATAGCCGCTTTAGCAGGGAAAAATGCAGAAAAGAGAATCAGCCGCCGCGATGGATACGTTATTGTAACCCTTGCCTGGGTGTTTTTTTCTTTATTCGGTATGCTTCCATTCTATCTAAGCGGATATATTCCCACTATAACGGATGCTTTTTTTGAAACCATGTCAGGATTCACCACCACCGGAGCAAGTATTTTGGACAATATAGAGTCATTGCCACACGGGCTTTTGTTCTGGCGAAGTATGACACAATGGATCGGAGGATTAGGAATTGTCTTTTTTACTATTGCCGTATTACCGATTTTCGGAGTAGGCAGTGTACAATTATTTGCAGCGGAAGCCACCGGTCCCACCCATGATAAAGTACATCCGCGTATTGGAGTTACGGCCAAATGGATTTGGACTATCTATTTGGGGCTGACCATTACAGAGATTATCCTGCTGGTTGCTGGAGGCATGAACTTTTTCGACAGTGTATGTCATTCTCTGACTACTACCGCCACAGGAGGATATTCAACCAAACAAAATAGCATTGCCGCCTTCAACTCTCCTTACATAGAATATATAATTACGCTATTCATGTTTTTGGCAGGTATCAATTTCACCTTACTATATCTACTGTTCCTAAAAGGAAATTTCAAACGCTTACTCCAAAATACAGAACTCCACTGGTATTTGGGAACTGTGGGATTTTTTACCCTTTTCACTACCGTCACTCTTATTTTCACCAGTCCGTTCGGTATTGAAGAATCTTTCCGTAAAGCCATATTTCAGGTTGTTTCCTTACAAACCACTACCGGATTCATTTCTGCAGATTATATGACTTGGGTACCTGTACTTTGGACATTAATGTGCATCATCATGCTGTTTGGAGCTTGTGCCGGATCCACCACAGGAGGAATAAAATGTATACGCATAGCCATTATGAGCCGTGTTTCTAAAAATGAATTCAAACATATCATTCATCCCAATGCTATACTTCCTGTACGTATCAACCGCCAAGTTATTTCATCAACAACCAAGTCAGCAGTACTTGCATTCATTTTTCTATATATGGCTATTATTTTTATTGGATGGCTGGTTCTTATGCTGTTTGGAGTAGGGTTTGAAGAAGCTTATAGCGTAGTCATTTCCAGTTTGGGCAATGTAGGACCAGGTATTGGAAAATGCGGCCCTTCCTATTCATGGAACGGGTTGCCGGATGCAGCAAAATGGATAAGTGCAATATTGATGCTGATAGGGCGTTTGGAATTATTTACCGTACTTCTGCTCTTCATGCCGAGTTTTTGGAAAAAGCATTGACATTTACGTCCTATAACCATTTTTATACATAAATAATTCAAAAAATCTCAATGAAGCTTCAAATATTGGCTATCTTTGCACCCTCATTTAAAGGGTAACAAGATGAATAATATGTTGAGATACATTGTATATATCCTATTATTTCTACTGTTTACGATAACAGTAGATCAGGATTATCATACGGTTGAGACAACAGATTTACCCCCACAGACCTCTTGTTACCAGCAACAACAAGACCCCTGCAAAAGAACAGTGGACTTCCTGTTTACCAACAATTTTGCAGATATGCCACAAATAGCCATATCACTTGACAACCCTTCCACATCAAAGTTCAAATGTATAGTCCGCATTTTAGCAGCATTGAACGAACTTAAAAAGCAGGAGCTACAAACAAACCATATAGTTTGCCACACTTTTCATTCGCTTTACACTGATGCAGTAGATTATTATATCTATGCACTCCGGCGGATCATCATTTAATTTTTAATCTTTTTTCAGCATTTTGCTGAGTAGAAATCCTTATAACAAACGTCTTATAAGGAAAATTTTTCTATTCGTTTGTCTAATCAAAAAAAGTTTAGATATGTATTTTACATTATTAGTTGTCGTTATCCTGACGGCAATCGCATTAGTTGCCGTAGCATTGGGAATTGCCCGTGCCATTTCTCCCCGTTCATACAACTCACAAAAGGGAGAAGCTTACGAATGTGGTATTCCTACGCGGGGACGGTCGTGGATGCAATTCAAAGTAGGTTATTATCTATTTGCTATCCTCTTCCTGATGTTCGATGTGGAAACAGTATTTTTATTTCCTTGGGCTGTAGTGGTACAAAACCTAGGAGTGTACGGTCTGTTTAGCATCCTTTTCTTTTTAGTTATATTAGTTTTAGGTCTGGCATATGCCTGGAAGAAAGGAGCGTTGGAATGGAAGTAAAGAAACCAACCATAAAGTCTATTCCTTATGAAGACTTCAAAGACAATGAGTATTTGGAAAACATGGTCAAGCAGCTCAATGAAGGCGGTACCAAAGTATTGGTGGGCTGTTTGGATGACCTTATCAACTGGGGACGCAGCAATTCGTTGTGGCCGCTTACATTTGCAACCAGTTGTTGTGGAATCGAGTTTATGGCAGTGGGTGCTGCCCGGTATGATTTCGCCCGCTTCGGGTTTGAAGTAGCCCGTGCCAGTCCGCGCCAGGCAGATATGATCATGGTAGCAGGAACTATCACACACAAGATGGCTCCGGTACTAAAACGTTTGTATGACCAGATGGCGGATCCTAAATACGTCATTGCAGTAGGCGGATGCGCCATTAGCGGCGGTCCTTTTAAAAAATCATATCACGTATTGAACGGAGTAGACAAAATTCTTCCCGTTGACGTATATATTCCCGGATGTCCGCCCCGACCTGAAGCCTTGTTGTACGGCATGATACAATTGCAACGTAAAGTAAAACTGGAAAAATTCTTCGGCGGAGTGAACCGCAAAGAAAATGAACCACAAAATCCCGAACAAGCATGAGTGAAAGAATAGAAATACCTGCCGAAAAGCTACATGAAGAAATGCTGAAATTGCGGCAGGGTAAACATATGGATTTTCTACGCAGCCTTACCGGAATGGACTGGGGCGAAGAAGGACTAGGTGTAGTCTATCATCTGGAAGATACGAATACAAGAGAAAATATAGTGGTCAGCACTCGCACAACCAACCGAGAAAAGCCGGAACTTCCTAGTGTAAGTGATATTTGGAAAGGTGCTGAATTCAATGAACGCGAAGTGTACGACTATTATGGTATCCGCTTTATAGGACATCCTGATATGCGCCGTTTGTTCCTGCGTGATGACTGGGTAGGCTATCCATTGCGTAAGGACTACGATGAAAGCCTCAACCCACTCCGTATGACCAATGAGGAACCTGTAGACACGACACAATATATAGAAGTACAACATGATGGCAGTGTAATAGAAAAACGCGAAACCATTTTTGATGAGGACGAATATATCATTAACATAGGTCCTCAACATCCGGCAACCCACGGTGTACTTCGTTTTCGTGTTTCACTGGAAGGTGAGATTATCAAAAAACTGGATGTGCACTGCGGATACATCCATCGAGGTATCGAAAAAATGTGCGAAAGTCTTACCTATCCCCAAACCTTGGCCCTGACCGACCGTTTGGATTATTTAGGTGCGCACCAAAACCGCCATGCTCTCTGTATGTGCATTGAACAGGCAATGGGCGTAGAAGTAAGCGAACGGGTACAATACATTCGTACCATTATGGACGAATTGCAACGTATAGATTCTCACTTGCTTTTCTTCTCCTGTCTCTGTATGGATATGGGTGCCTTGACCGCATTCTTCTATGGATTCCGTGATCGTGAGAAGATATTGGATATCTTCGAAGCAACTACCGGAGGACGTTTGATACAGAATTATAACACCATTGGAGGAGTACAAGCTGATATCGCTCCGGACTTTGTACAGAAAGTAAAAGAATTCATTGCTTATCTGCGTCCGATGCTAAAAGAATACCATGAAGTATTCACCGGAAATGTCATTGCCCAAGAACGTTTGAAAGGTGTGGGAGTTCTTTCACGGGAAGATGCCATCTCTTTCGGAGCGACAGGAGGTACAGGACGCGCCAGCGGTTGGGCATGCGATGTCCGCAAGCGTCATCCCTATGCGATGTATGGCAAGGTAGATTTTAAAGAGATTGTCCACACTGAAGGTGACTGCTTTGCACGTTATATGGTCCGTATGGAAGAAATACTGGAAAGTATGGATATCATTGAGCAACTGATAGACAATATTCCTGAAGGGAACTATCAGGAAAAGATGAAACCGATTATACGTGTGCCCGAAGGGAATTATTATGCCGCAGTGGAAGGTTCTCGCGGAGAGTTCGGTGTTTATCTGGAAAGTCGTGGAGACAAATTTCCTTACCGCATGAAATTCCGCGCTACCGGTTTGCCTTTAGTATCAGCAATGGAAACTATGTGCCGCAACGCAAAAATTGCCGACTTAATTGCTATTGGTGGAACGGTGGATTATGTAGTACCGGATATTGACCGATAATAATGTGCCGATTCTTCAATATACAATTTGGAGAATGCACTATTTATCAGACTGAGAATTAACAAATTAAATAATTACAAGTTTGCCTATTGGCAAATTAGCAAATTGACACATTATTAAATTATGTTCGATTTTAGTATAGTCACCCAATGGGTACACTCACTGCTCACGTCATTTATGCCTGAAGAACTGGCAGTGCTCATAGAATGTATAGTAATTGGCGTATGTATCATGTTGGCATATGCAGTTATTGCTATCATTATGATTTTCATGGAACGTAAAGTGTGCGCCGCTTTCCAATGCCGCTTGGGGCCAATGCGTGTAGGTCCCCAAGGTACCATACAGGTGTTTGCCGATGTATTCAAGATGTTGATCAAGGAAATTATCACCATCCGGCATGCTGACAAGTTCCTGTACAATTTGGCACCTTACATTGTTATCCTCGCCTCTATCATGGCTTTCAGTTGCCTACCCATCAACAAGGGCATGGAGGTCCTTGATTTCAATGTAGGTATTTTCTTCTTATTGGCAGCATCCAGTATCGGCGTGGTAGGTATTTTGCTGGCAGGTTGGAGTTCCAATAACAAATATTCATTAATCGGAGCCATGCGAAGTGGCGCTCAAATGATTAGTTATGAATTATCTGTAGGATTAAGCATCCTTACCATTGTAATCTTAACAGATACCATGCAACTAAGCGAAATTGTAGAACGCCAAGCTGACGGCTGGTTCCTTTTTAAAGGACATATACCTGCATTGATCGCTTTTATCATTTATCTGATAGCCGGAAATGCAGAAGTCAACCGCGGCCCGTTTGACTTGCCTGAAGCAGAAAGTGAACTGACTGCGGGATATCATACCGAATATTCCGGTATGCACTTCGGCCTGTTCTATGTGGCAGAATTTGTAAACTTGTTTATCATCGCCGCAGTAGCCACAACCATCTTCCTGGGAGGATGGATGCCGCTACATATTCCTGGGCTAGACGGATTCAATGCCATCATGGATTATATACCCGGATTTATTTGGTTCTTTGGCAAGTCATTCTTTGTAGTATGGTTACTAATGTGGATCAAATGGACATTTCCCCGTCTGCGTATTGACCAAATTCTAACGCTGGAATGGAAGTACTTGGTTCCAATAGGTTTGTGCAACCTGTTGTTGATGGTAATTATTGTTGTATTTAAATTACATTTCTGATGAAAGAAGAAAAACATTCCTATATAAAAGGGCTGCTTCATGGCATCGGTACATTACTTACCGGCATGAAAGTGACAGGACGAGAGTTCTTCACTCCTAAAGTCACTGAACAATATCCCGAAAACCGTGCCACATTAAAAATATCGCCCCGTTTCCGAGGACGGCTTATCATGCCGGTTGATGAGAATGGTAATAACAAATGTATTGCTTGCGGACTTTGCCAGATGGCTTGCCCCAATGATACAATCACCATTACCAGCGAATCTGTGACCAACGAAGAAACAGGCAAGAAAAAGAAAATATTAGTAAAGTATGAGTACGACCTGGGAGCCTGTATGTTCTGTCAACTTTGTGTGAACGCTTGTCCACACGATGCCATTCGGTTCGATACAGAATTCGAAAATGCTGTATTCGACCGCAGCAAACTAGTTCTCACTCTGAACAAAAAATAAAAAACAAACGATATTATGACACTACAACTAATTGTATTCATTGTACTGGCGTTGTTTATCGCTGTCTGTTCGGTATTGGCAGTCACGACCTCACGTATCTTGCGTGCAGCAACTTATCTGCTGTTCGTTTTATTTGGTACAGCAGGTATTTACTTCCAACTCAACTACTCATTCTTGGGAGCTGTACAATTACTGATTTACGCCGGTGGTATAACAGTGCTTTATGTATTTAGTATCTTATTGACCTCTTCACAGGGAGACAAAGCAGAGAGATTAAAAAATGGAAAGATGGTGGCCGGAGCTATTTCTACTATAGCAGGACTGGCTATCTGTCTGTTCGTCATGCTGAAGAACGAATTCTTGCCCTCTCATTTTGTTCATGGTGAACTGGATGTACGCACGATCGGTCATGCACTGATGGGCATGGAAAAATATCAATATATCCTTCCTTTCGAAGTAATCAGCGTGTTATTACTCGCTTGCATCGTAGGAGGAATCCTAATCGCTAGAAAAAGATAGAACTTATGGTACACATGGAATATTATCTGGTGGTTTCCACCTTTATGATGTTTGCGGGAATCTATGGTTTCTTCACCCGCCGCAATTTATTGGCCATGCTCATCAGTGTGGAACTGATACTGAATTCGGTAGACATCAACTTCGCCGTATTCAACCGATACCTCTTTCCCGAAGAACTGGAAGGCTTTTTTTTCGCCCTGTTCGCTATCGGCGTGAGTGCGGCTGAAACAGCAGTAGCTATTGCTATCATTATCAATATCTACCGCAATGTACGCAATATCCAAGTGAAGAACTTAAATGAAATGAAAAACTAATTATGGAACATACAATACTAATCCTTATCCTACCTTTCCTCAGTTTCCTGATACTGGGGCTGGCAGGTATGCGTATGAAGAACGGATTGGCAGGGACCATCGGCACCGTTTCACTGGCAGGGGTGACGTTGCTTTCCTACCTCACTGCCTTCAATTATTTTGCAGGAGGGCGTACGGCAGAAGGCGTCTATCCTACTCTCACACCTTATAATTTTGAATGGTTACCTTTCACAACGAACCTGCATATTGACATGGGAATCATGCTTGACCCTATTTCAGTTATGATGCTAGTCGTTATTTCCACCGTCAGTCTGATGGTACATATCTATTCATTCGGATATATGAAAGGTGAAAAAGGCTTTCAACGTTACTACGCATTTCTTAGCCTGTTTACCATGTCCATGCTGGGGCTCGTAGTAGCAACTAATATTTTCCAGATGTATGTCTTTTGGGAACTGGTAGGTGTTTCTTCTTATCTACTTATCGGCTTTTATTACACCAAGAAAGAAGCGATTGCTGCCAGTAAAAAAGCATTTATTGTTACCCGTTTCGCTGATTTAGGCTTTCTGATCGGTATCTTGATTTACGGCTATTATGCCGAAACATTCTCGTTCACCCCCCAACTTCAGGTACTTGCAGTTGCCGGAAGTATGATACCATTGGCCTTGGGGCTAATGTTTATCGGTGGTGCCGGTAAAAGTGCGATGTTTCCATTGCACATCTGGTTACCGGATGCTATGGAAGGTCCTACTCCTGTCAGTGCATTAATCCATGCTGCTACCATGGTAGTAGCCGGTGTATATCTGGTAGCCCGTATGTTCCCGTTGTTTGTAGGATATGCGCCCGAAGTGCTGCACTGGATAGCTTATATCGGTGCGTTCACTGCATTCTACGCCGCTAGTGTGGCGTGTGCACAAAGCGATATCAAACGTGTGCTCGCCTTCTCCACTATATCTCAAATTGGATTTATGATTGTTGCATTAGGCGTTTGTACTTCCATGAACCCTCATGAAGGAGGACTAGGCTACATGGCATCCATGTTCCACCTGTTCACACATGCCATGTTCAAGGCATTGCTGTTCTTAGGAGCCGGATGTATCATTCATGCCGTACACAGTAACGAGATGAGCGCCATGGGAGGACTTCATAAATTCATGCCCGTCACCCACTGGACATTCCTGATTGCTTGTCTGGCTATCTCGGGTATTTGGCCATTCTCAGGTTTTTTCTCTAAAGACGAAATTCTGACTGCCTGCTTCCAATTCAGTCCTGTTATGGGATGGATAATGACAGGCATTGCCGCCATGACAGCATTTTATATGTTCCGCCTTTATTATTGTATTTTCTGGAATGGAGAATGGAAAGGACACTCCCACGAATCCGGACCTGATGCACATACTCCGCATGAGGCTCCACGTACCATGACATTCCCGCTGATGTTTTTAGCCGCTATCACCTGTATTGCCGGATTCATACCCTTCGGCAATCTGATCAGTAGTAACGGAGAAGCCTATACCATTCATCTGGATATGCAGATAGCTGCTACAAGTATCATTATTGCTATAGCATCCATCACTTTAGCTACATGGATGTATGCAGGTAAGAGACAACCCGTAGCCAACTATCTGGCGCGCACATTCCCACGTTTGCACACAGCAGCTTACCACCGTTTCTATATGGATGAGATATGGTTGTTCGTAACCAAGAAAATCATCTTCCGGTGCATCAGTACTCCGATAGCCTGGTGGGACCGGCACGTTATCGATCAATTCTTTAACTTCACTGCGTGGAGTACTCATGCTACCGCCGATGAAATACGCGACATGCAAAGTGGAAACGTACAGCAGTACAGTATTTGGTTCCTTGCAGGTGCATTGATATTGACGCTGATACTATTAATTTAATGAATAATAAAAAATCCGCCGCATGGCCATTTTTTAATTTTTAATTTAAAAAGATGAACATACTAAGTTTTTTCATTATAGTTCCCTTGTTGATGCTCGCGAGCCTTTGGGCTTCGCGCAGCGTCAATCAAGTTCGCGGAGTGATGGTTGTCGGATCTTCCATATTATTGGCATTATCCGTTTACCTCACCATTGATTATATCGAACTACGCCAAGCCGGTGCTACAGGAGAGATGCTGTTCACAGCCAGCACAGTTTGGTATGCACCGCTCCATATATGCTACTCAGTAGGAGTAGACGGTATATCAGTAGCAATGTTGCTGCTTAGTTCCATTATTGTATTCACCGGTACTTTTGCATCGTGGAAGTTACAACCATTGACAAAAGAATATTTCATGTGGTTCACTCTATTGAGTGTAGGGGTATTCGGATTCTTCGTTTCAACAGACCTGTTCACCATGTTCATGTTTTATGAAGTAGCCTTAATTCCAATGTATCTGCTCATCGGTGTATGGGGAAGCGGACGTAAAGAATACGCCGCCATGAAACTTACATTAATGTTAATGGGTGGTTCTGCATTTCTACTGATCGGAATTCTCGGTATTTTTTATGGTGCAGGCGGTGAAACTATGAACTTGCTGGAAATCGCCAAACTGCATATACCTCATGAAATGCAACGCATCTTCTTCCCGCTTATCTTCTTGGGGTTCGGAGTCTTAGGAGCTTTGTTCCCTTTCCATACATGGAGTCCCGATGGTCATGCTTCTGCACCGACTGCTGTTTCTATGCTTCACGCTGGAGTATTGATGAAACTAGGAGGTTACGGATGCTTCCGTGTTGCTATGTACCTGATGCCTGAAGGTGCAGCCATGTGGGGAGATGTATTCCTGATATTGACCACTATTTCTGTAGTTTACGGTGCATTCAGTGCTGTGGTACAAACCGACTTAAAATATATCAATGCCTATTCCTCCGTATCCCACTGCGGATTAGTGCTCTTTGCCCTGCTGATGATGACACGCACCAGTTGTACGGGTGCTATTCTCCAAATGTTGAGTCACGGATTAATGACCGCTTTGTTCTTCGCCCTTATTGGTATGATATACGGACGTACCCACACTCGTGATGTCCGATTAATGGGAGGTTTGATGAAGATTATGCCTTTCCTGGCTGTAGGTTATGTTATTGCTGGTCTTGCTAATTTGGGACTTCCGGGACTAAGTGGTTTTGTTGCTGAAATGACGGTCTTTGTAGGTTCTTTCCAAAATGATGATACATTCCATCGCGTATGTACCCTAGTGGCAACAACAAGTATCGTCATTACCGCAGTCTATATCCTGCGTGTAGTAGGTAAAATTCTTTATGGTAAAGTTTTGAATCCCGAACATCTGAAACTCACAGACGCAACCTGGGATGAACGAGTAGCCGTTATCTGCCTCATCGCCTGTGTAGCAGGTTTAGGAATGGCTCCATTCTGGATAAGCGATCTGATCAGTAACAGTGTAGAACCAATCATAAGTCAATTATTAAATTAAAATTTGAGAATTAAAAATTAAAAAAATAGCAATGATGGACATAACTGCAATACTCCATATGCATGCCGAACTGAGTCTGACAGCCGTTTTTATTCTGATGTTTCTGTTAGATTTATTTTTACCGGCTCCACAACGTCACTGGTTACGCCCCATGGCATGTATCCTGCTGACCATTCAACTCTTAGCAAACCTATGGCCGGAAGAGGTGACTTTATTTGGCGGCATGTATCACTCAACCCCTATGGCGTCTGTTCTGAAAAGCATCCTGACCATAGGTACCATACTGGTGTTTCTGCAAGCAGACACTTGGCTAAAACGTGAAGACACCCGTCATAAACAAGGCGAATTCTACATCCTTACCCTCAGTACCTTGCTGGGTATGTATTTCATGGTAAGCGCAGGGCACTTCCTGCTATTCTTCCTTGGATTGGAATTGGCAACCGTTCCTATGGCTTGTCTCGTAGCTTTCGATAAATATAAAGGACATAGTGCCGAAGCCGGAGCTAAATTCATTCTTTCGGCTTTATTCTCCAGCGGTATTTTCCTCTATGGTATTTCTATGATTTATGGGACAGCAGGTACTTTATATTTTGAAGATATCCCTGCCGGATTGACAGGAACTCCATTACAAGTTCTTGCACTAGTATTTTTCTTCTCCGGATTGGCCTTCAAGTTAAGCTTGGTACCTTTTCATCTGTGGACAGCAGATACTTATCAAGGTGCACCGACTACAGTAAGCGCCTACCTATCCGTTATTTCAAAAGGTGCAGCTGCTTTTGCTTTAATGATTATTTTAATGAAAGTATTCGGACCAATGACTGAACAATGGAGTGAAATACTATGTATTATCATTGTAGCCACCATCACTATAGCCAATCTGTTCGCCATCCGCCAAAACAACCTGAAACGCTTTATGGCCTTCAGTAGTATTTCACAAGCCGGTTACATAATGTTGGCTGTACTGGCTGGAACTCCGCAGGGCATGGCATCCCTAGTATATTATATAGTAGTATACATTGCCGCCAATCTCGCCGTATTCGGTGTCATCAATACCATTGAGCAACATACCCACGGTAAAATAGAGCGCGAAGATTATAACGGACTTTATAAGACCAACCCTAAACTAACTATGGTCATGACACTTGCTCTTTTCTCATTGGCAGGTATCCCGCCATTTGCCGGATTCTTCAGTAAGTTCTTTGTATTCATGGCAGCATTCCATAGCGGATATTATCTTATTGTATTTATCGCATTGGTCAATACAATCATTTCATTGTATTATTACTTATTGATTGTAAAAGCCATGTTCATCACACCTAATGAAGACCCTATCGGCAATTTTCGTACAGCAACTCCGATGCGCATCAGTCTGTTGGTATGTGTAGCCGGCATATTCGTTTTAGGAATTATAAGTGGGGTATATCAACTATTAAGTGATACAGCAATACTATAAAAGTTCAGTTACAAAAAGAAGAATAATAACTGAAATGATTATTGTATTTCTATGATCAATATTCTTTTACTTTGGAAGCAGAATCAATCTGTTTTCAAAGTAAAAGAATACCTTAAAGTTTCTCTTCAACAAATTTATCATTATCTTCGTAGCAAATTATAAAAAAATAAGTACTATGAAGAAAGTCCTCTATATTACAATACTCGCTTGCTCTACTTTATGGGGATCTTGCACAGAGAAAAATAAACAATCCGCCAGAACAGATTCCTTTATAGAAAAAAATGTAGCATTTGCACGTGCACAAATCGGGAATGAAATACAAATTATAGAAAAATCAGAGAAATTTATAAACCCCGTTACATTGAAAACTGACAGTACCATTTATTATTGTGACTACGCCGACTGGCGAAGTGGTTTTTTCCCTGGGTCAGTGTGGTATCTATATGAGTTAAGTGGCGACACTACTCTCTTATCATTAGCTGATAAATACACTTCGGCCATAGAAGAAGCCAAAAAACTGACTTGGCACCATGATGTAGGTTTCATGATAAATTGTAGTTTCGGCAATGGATGGCGAACAACTAAAGTACCCAAATACAAAGAAGTCATGATAGAAGCTGCACGTTCATTAGCTACTCGTTTCCGTGAAAAGCCGGGAATTATCCAATCATGGGATGTGACCCGCGGCTGGCAATCGGAACGCGGTTGGGAATGTCCGGTCATAATAGATAATATGATGAATTTAGAGTTACTATTTGAAGCAACTAAATTATCTGGTGATTCCACCTTTTATCATATAGCAGTGAACCATGCAGACCGCACTTTGAAAGAGCATTTCCGTACAAACGGAAGTTGTTATCATGTAATAGATTATAGTTTGGCAGACGGCATGGTACGGCATAGACAAACAGCCCAAGGATATGCAGACGAATCGACTTGGAGTCGTGGACAAGCATGGGCGATTTATGGTTACACTGTGTGTTACCGGGAAACTCATGATAAAAAGTATCTGAATCAGGCATTGAAGACTTTCCAATTTATGAAAACACATCCCCGGCTTCCCAAAGACTTGATTCCTTATTGGGATATGGATGCTCCCAATATTCCCAATGAACCACGAGACGCTTCAAGTGCTTCTTGTATAGCTTCTGCACTTTATGAAATTAGTACAATGGATGTGCCTGATGCAAACAGTTATAAGAACTATGCAGACAGTATTATGGCCTCTCTAGCCTCACCAAACTATCTGGCATCTCTTGGAAAAAATGGTAACTTTTTATTAATGCATTCAGTGGGCAGTATTCCTCATGGCACAGAAATAGATGTACCTTTAAATTATGCAGACTATTATTTCCTGGAAGCATTGAAACGAAAGCGTGACATTGAAGAAGGCACACACTAAGTTATACAGACAAACACAGAAATATTTCCTCCCGTTCTTCGGGAGGAATGCCACAGCCGGTATCGGTTACTTCAATTCGTAACTTACTTTGTGCCTTATCCAACTTTATCTTAAGAGTTACAGATCCAGAATCTGTAAATTTATTAGTATTATCAAACAGGCTCTCTATCACTAGCGACAAATGCAATTCATTGGTGGAGATAAACATTTCCCCTTTTGGTAATTTCACCAATACAAGTACCATAAAAAGTCTAATTACTAAAAAACTCCTGTTCTTAGTTTCCAAACGGTAATTTTCATAGTTCAATTGATCTACTCCATACTTTACAGGTAGTTCACTAAATTATTTTTTCAGACTAGAAGAATTAATGGAATCCTGCGCTTGTATATCTTATAATATTCAGAAGACTATCTTTGGTAGTAGAAATACTACCTCCTATCACGACAAGAATTCCCCAACAGATATCAATATATACAAGTGATGTATTTCATAATATCAGATTATTAAGGTACGAATATACAAATAATATAAAAATGTAGCAGCAGTTATTCCTCTATTATTAGAATTTACACAATAATGGGCAATTAATCCACTTATTTTCTAATTATATGCTTTAATATTGCATCGTAGATATTTTTTGGTAACTATGAAATTATTAATTATTAAACATCAAAGATATGGTAAAAAAGTTAGTTAGTGCACTTTGTATATGTGCATATTTTGGACTTGCTCATGCACAAATACCACAAGAGATTTGGAAAGAAAGTGAGCAAATAGAAAAACAAATCAAAAAGACTTCTTTTCCCGATCGTGTGTACAACATTAAAGATTTCGGTGCCAAAGAAGGAAATAATGGTGAAATACTCTGCCATGAAGCAATCAATCTAGCTATCCTCACATGCAGCCAGACAGGTGGAGGAACTGTATTAGTTCCACCCGGAGAATTTCTAACAGGTCCTATCACACTGAAAAGTAATGTAAATCTGCATTTGGAAGAAGGTGCCTATCTAAAATTTTCTTCAGAGAAATATCTATATACTCCAACCGTACTCACTCGCTGGGAAGGAGTAGACTGTTACAATTTGCATCCATTAATTTATGCTTATGGTGAAAGCAACATAGGCATTACCGGTAAAGGTATTATAGACGGACAGGCCAGTAATGATAACTGGTGGAGTATGTGTGGTGCTCCACACTATGGCTGGAAGGAAGGTATGACAGCTCAAAAAAATGGCGGCAGAGACAAATTACTGATGTACGCCGAAACATTTGCCCCGATAGATAAGCGCCAAATGACTTTTGAAGACGGTTTACGTCCCCAACTTATCAATCTATATCGTTGCAACACTATTTTAATAGAAAATGTAACATTGAAAAATTCTCCGTTTTGGGTTATCCATCCTTTATTTTGTGAAAGTCTGACAGTGCGTGGGGTTAAAGTTTCCAGTCACGGTCCCAATAGCGATGGCTGCGATCCGGAATCAAGTAAGAACGTATTAATTGAAAACTGTATATTCGATACTGGAGACGACTGCATTGCCATTAAAAGCGGACGGAATGCCGACGGACGGAAATGGAATGTACCAAGTGAAAATATCATTGTACGCAATTGCGAAATGAAAGACGGACACGGTGGTGTAGTTGTAGGCAGTGAGATTTCGGGAGGATATAAGAACCTGTTTGTTGAAAACTGCAAAATGGACAGCCCGAACCTAGAACGTGTCATCCGCATCAAAACCAACAACTGCCGTGGTGGTGTCATTGAAAATATTTATGTGCGTAATGTAGAAGTAGGTGAATGTCGCGAAGCCGTTTTGAAAATCAACCTGCAATATGAAAACCGTGAAAAATGTGACAGAAGTTTCCCACCTGTAGTACGCCATGTATATCTGGATAATGTTACCAGTGAAAAAAGTAAGTACGGAGTCTTGATTACCGGATATGATGACCGTGTTAATATTGAAGACATCCATGTAACAAACAGCCGTTTCAATAATGTAGAGAAAAAGGGAAATTTAATTACCGGAGCCAAAGATGTAGTGTTAAATGAAGTGTATATCAATGGAAATAAGGTGAAAAAATAAGATGCCCCCTATTATATCGGGTGAACAATGGGCTCACCCGATATAATGATAAAATATAACTTTACCATCATTTATCTTCATTGTCCAACCTGATTTTTTGCATATTCTGTAGAAGTCATTCCCCAATAAGATTTAAAACTTTTACTAAAATAATGAGGATCACTAAAACCTACCATATAAGCTATTTCCGACATTGTATATTGGTTTTCCTTAATCAGTTCAGCAGCTTTCCTCATACGCATTTCTTTTATATACATTATAGGAGCCATACCAGTTAAAGACTTCAGCTTATGAAAGAAATTGGTCCGACTCAGACTGAAATAACTGACCAATTGATCTACATTCAATTCCGGATTACTAAGTTGCTCTTCCATAATTCCAGCTAACTTATTAAGAAAAGCGGCATCTTTAGCCGACAATTGAACCGATTTATCTTTTTCTTTATTTTCACTCCCCTCTTCATACCCTACCTTACAATAATATGCTTGTAACATTTTACGCCGAGTTAGAATATTCTCTACTTTAGCTTGCAAATAATTAATACTAAATGGCTTCGTAATGTAATCATCAGCTCCTGTATGGATACCGGTCAGAATGCTATCCATATCCGTCTTAGCAGTCAATACTATGGCAGGAATATGCGAAGTTCGTTCATCGTTCCTTAGTTCCTGCAACATCTGTAGACCACTTTTTACAGGCATCATGATATCAGTAATTATTATATCAGGTAGATCAGAGAAAGCCTTTTTTAATCCAACCTCTCCATTATCAGCCTCAACAGACCGATATGCTTCCTGAAATATTTGTTTGATAAATACTCTTAATTCATAATTGTCTTCAACAATAAGCATGAGCGGCTTCTCCGCTTCATTCAATTCTTGTAGTTCGTTTTGAGAATTGAAATCTAAATTTGTATCTTCGTTCCAATCTGATAATATATATTCCGTGTCAGACGGATAATGTTTTTTACCTTTTAATAGCCTTACAGTAAATAGGCTCCCTTTTCCGAACTCACTTTCCACATTTATACTACCATAATGCATTTCCACAAGTTCTTTAGCTACTGAAAGTCCGATACCAGAACTTAAAGGAGCGTAAATGCTATCCGGAACCACATTCTCGTAACGATTGAAAATCACTTTCTGCTTTTCTCTCTTTATCCCTACTCCTTCATCTTGAACTTGAAGAAGGACTGCATTCCCATCATCTTTCATACTAACCCAAATGTTCTTGCCATCAGGAGTGTATTTGAAGGCATTAGACAGCAAATTAAAAATAATTTTCTCTAATTTATCCTTGTCCACCCAAAGATTTACTTTAGACAATTGAGTGTTAAAATTCAGACTAATATGCCGCTCTTGAGATAAAGCTGTAAAATAGTTGATTATCTCTTTCGTGAAACTGATAATATCCACATACTGAACTCTCAGTTTCATCTTGCTATTCTGGATTTTATTAAAATCCAAAATCTGCCCTACCAACCTCTGCATACGGTCACTATTCTTTTTAATAATCTTCAAAGTATCTCTCACCTTCCCAGAAAGGCTCTCGTCTCTGAGTATATATTCCAAAGGTCCGGTAATCAATGTTAATGGAGTTCTTAATTCGTGAGACACGTCAGTAAAGAAGCTAAGTTTTAATTGAGTAATCAATTCTTCATTTTTAGCCTTATTTTTTATCCGATAAAAAACGGTATATATATAAATGGCAACTGCAATAAATAATACAATCAAGAAGATATAGAGCATAGTAGCATAAGGTGTCTCAGAGAAAGTAGGAAGCACTTCAAAAGAAAGTGTTCGTTCATTTTCAACCCATACACCTTCATTATTGGTAGACTTTACACGAAATACATATTTTCCCGGAGGAAGATTAGTATAGTTGGCCTCATGCCCGTTATCCGTCAAACGAAAGTTTTTATCAAAACCGTCTAACTTGTAAGCATATTGAATATACTCCGTATTGGTCATGTCTAGAGCAGAAAATACCAGTCTGAGGGTATGATTATTAGGAGGTAACTGCATATCCCTGCTATCATCAGGATTAACAGACAAAATAGAAGGAGTTTTTCTGGGAGTCAGTTCCTGATTGTTTACCCAAATAGAAGAGAAAAATATTTGTGGTATAAAATCTGTTTTATGGATATTCTCAGGGGTAAAATAGAACAAACCTCGGTTAGTACCAAAAAAAATCTGCCTGCCATCTGTTGCCCCCACACCTTCACTGAAATGCATATTAAATGCGATATGCTCACTAGGATACTGAATCTGTTCGGCCGAAGCTACAAATTTCACTAATCCACCACCCGTCACCAACCATAAATTCCCTTGTTTATCCTCGTGCATAGAATAAATAATATCTGAAATAAGTCCATTTTTCTGTGTGAAGGATTTACATTGATAAGAATGGAGCCCCATGGGAGAAAGCTCATTTAACCCTCCGCCATAAGTAATGGCAAAAATTTTCCCATTATCCATACATTGAATCATTTGTACGTCATTATTACTAAGGCTATTCACATTCCCCTGCTCACGGCATATAGAATGAAAATCTATTTCTTCAGGACAATGAAAAGAAACCTTAAATTGTAAAATCCCTGCTGTTGTAGACACCCAGATACGCCCTTGATTATCTTCAGTAATATGTCTGACTTTATAAAAATGACTTATCGGATATCTCTTTAACAAATTGCGATGATTGATAAATCTTAAAGTACCATCAGGCATAGTTTCAATCAAATTCAATCCACCTCCGTAAGTAGCTACCCAAAGTCTCTGCTTACTATCCTGAAAAGTAAAGTAAATATTATCATTACTCAATGAATAGGGGTCATCAGCTTTATATTTAAAATGCTGTAATTCAAAATTGCCTTTTGAAGTTTCTGTTGCTTTTATCAATCCCTGGCCTTTAGTAGAAATCCAATAAACACCAGCCGAATCTTGCATGATGGCATATACTTTGCCCCATTTCATCCTTTTCAATAATCGAAGCCGGGCATCATATATAGAAACATTCATATCTCTGCTTCCCGTCCAAATACGTTGTTTTTTGTCTATATACAGTGCCCTGATCTCATTATCAGGTAACTCTACATCCTGAGGAGTAGGCGTATAGATATGAAATTTATCAAGGATAAAAGTGATACGCTTAAGTCGGTTGAGCTGGGTACTCATCCATAAATTTCCTTGTTTATCAACAAAAGCAGCAAAACAGCGGTCATTTGATTTCCACTTGACAGGCTGCTCCGTAGTATTAAAAGGTATTAACCGCCTATTTTGAGAATCAAAATAAGAAAATCCTCCTCCCTTAGGGTGTACCCATAAAATATCGTTCCGATCCTCAAAAGCAAAAAAATCACTTTCAGTATTTAGCGGTCTTCCCAGTTCGTCCTTTCCTTCAATAAAGCTTAAACGCTGTGTTTTCAGATCAAACAAAGTGACTCCCGGAACAGGATGTACAAGCCACAATAAATCTCCACAAGTAATTTTAGCAGACTCTATGGTTTTGTCTTTCAACAGAGAAAGAGAGTCAAGCATCACATGTCTTATCTCACCGAGAGAGTCATGAATAAAAAAGCCGTCTGAATCAGTAACATATATCAGTCCAGCCACAGAAGGCAAAATAGAAATCACAGAAGCCGATGTTGGCAATTGAGTATGAATAGAAAGTTCTCCAGTCAACAAGTATTTATAAACTTTACCTTGATGTGCACCTAAATATATATATTCTTCCAACTCTGTTGCAAAATAAAAAGGTATTTTCTCACTTTTTCGACAATCAGACAAAGAAATAATAGAAAGTTCTGAATCATATAGTCGATATACCCCCTCATCCGTAAGAAGCCATTCCCGTAATTTCGAATCCATAAATACAGACCGGATTTTACCAGTAGACAACGTATTTTCTCTTGATGAATAGAATTGAAATGTCATAGATAAATCTTCGGGAGCCGTAACGACCCGTACTGCACTCCCATCTTCACGTAATAACCATACTATTCCATTCGGAAGGACAGATATTGACCGAAAGCTATTGGCTGTTTTTTGAATGACAGGTTCAAAGACTTCCTTGTCAGGATTAAAACGATAACAAGTGGAATCATAACACAATACCCATATACATCCGAATTTATCCTCGACTATATCTAATAAACGATCATTGGTCAGTCCTCCCAAATCTTCCATATTCGATTTATAATTCTTAAAATTATAACCATCAAACCGATAAAGCCCATTCCAAGTAGCAAACCATAACAGACCTTTATGATCTTGGATAATATCGTTGACCAGCCCATCCTCCACTCCATTCTGACTGGAAAAGTACGTAACTGAATATTTTTGAGGTATAGCTCCTTTTACCGGCACATCGGCTGCAAAAAGGCATAGTATTACTACACAGAAAAAGGTAAGAATATCAACCCAGTATGTTTTCATATCAAAGTAATGTGTTTCCTTTGCGAAATTAGCAGAAAATGGGTATTCATCAAAGTACTTTCTACATTTAATCCATCGCAATATATGTTGTTTAGCTACCTTTGATAGATATTCCAACTAAATTATCAGTTTTTCCACTTATAAAAAGATAACATCCGTCTATATTTGACATCAAAACAAAAACAACTCTAATACTAAATTAATAATGAAAGACATGAGAAAAAAAAGAGTATTTAAAATCCCGTTCTGTTATAGTACAGGGTATTCTCCAAAAAGATTTTGGTTTGCTTGCGGAATTTCCTTAGGACTAGTTTCCTTACCATTATCCACCTTTGCAAACAACTGGTCAGGCCAACAAAGTTCAGCAATTCTAAAATCGGTTCAGCAAAACCGAATCATTACGGGTAACATCATAGACGAAAGTGGAGAAGCATTGATCGGCGTTTCCGTATTGATAAAAGGAACTACTCAGGGAACAGTAACTGACTTGGACGGTAACTTCACACTGGAGATTTCAGCAGGTGCTACCTTAGTTATTTCATACGTGGGTTATAAAACACAGGAAATTAAAGTAGGGAACCAACAAAAACTGTCTATCACGGTCGAAGCAGATAATAAACTACTGGACGAAGTGGTAGTAGTGGGCTATGGCGTAGTAAAGAAATCAGACCTTACCGGTTCTGTAGGTAGTGTAAAATCAGAGACGATTTCTGCTAAAGGTGCAACATCAGTTGTCGAAAGTCTGCAAGGGCAAGTTGCTGGAGTGAATATCTCACAGTCTTCTAGCCGTGCCGGTGACGGATTCAATATTCAGATTCGAGGTAAAAGTTCATTAAATGGCGGCAATCCATTATATGTAATCGATGGAGTAGTTTGTGAAAATATGGATTTTCTAAATCCGATGGATATTGAAAAAGTGGACATTTTGAAAGATGCTTCATCTACCGCCATCTATGGTTCACGGGCCACAAATGGTGTAGTGATGATTACCACCAAAAAGGGAGACAAAGATGTAGCCAAGACTACAATCAGCTATGATGGATATTATGGTGTAAAAACCAAAGCCAATATGCCGGACTTTATGGAAGGAGATGATTTCATGAAATTCCGTTTCTCCCGTTATCTGGTTTCATCTATGGATGCCTCTTCGGGAATGACTAACTGGGAAATGACTGATGCCAATTTCCTGAACTTCTGGGGAAATGGCAGTCAAATAGTGAAAGATATGTATCTCAATAATAATTATACCGATTGGGTAGATATCGTAACCCGTAACGGCTCACAACAGAATCATTTCATCAATATCTCGGGAAATGCAAAAAATATAACCTACCGCGTAGGACTAGGGTATCAAAATGAGGAAGGAATCATGTATGACGGTTATGAACGCTGGAATATAAAAGGAGCAGTAGATCATAAGATTTCAGATAAAATCTCAGCCGGATTCTCCACAAATATGGCAACAGCATCCAAAGAGAGTGGTAGCAACTACTCTATTTTGGAAGGGTTCCGTATGACCCCTAATATGCCATGCTATTATTGGGAAGGGGAAAAGGCAGGACAATTAATTTCACAACCAGGTAAAGATGCCGCCATCTATCCCAATGGTGGTGGTCCGACTTCCTCCATCAATCCAGTGGTGGACCGTTTGAACTCAAAAGACGATACACGTTCTTATGATGTGATGGCAAACATTTATTTGCAATACAGCCCCGTTAAAGAAATAATTCTTAAAACTACTTTCTCCCCCATGTATACCAAAACCCATCGTGGTACATTCTATAACGGAGAAACCCAACTTCGTTCTGGAAAAACAAACATGGCCGAAAACTATAATGATGAAATATTCTCGTATACTTGGGATACGCAAGCCAATTACATCAAGAATTTTGGAGATCATAGTCTGAATGCCTTGGCCTTATTCAGTGTCTATGAACAAAAATTACAAGGCGACTATATCAATGTAGTGGATATGCCATTTGATGTAGACTGGCATAATCTTGGTTCAGGCACTGTACAAAGTCAGTCTAGCTATTATAAAAAAATCTCCATGTTATCTTATGTAGCCCGTATCAACTATGCCTACAAAGGCAAATACATGCTGACTGTATCTTCACGTTGGGACGGCAGTTCCAAATTCCAAAAAGACAATCGTTGGGGGATGTTCCCCTCAGCTGCCTTGGCATGGCGCATTTCCGATGAAGATTTTATGGGATTTGCCAGCAAATGGTTAAGCAATTTAAAACTCCGTGCCAGTTTTGGCGTTACCGGTAATAATGCCGGTGTAGGGCCTTATGACACACAAGCTTTGGCAAATATTAAATATTACTATAATTACGGATCGTCTGTTGCCAACGGTTATGGTTATACCATGACGAACGCCGACCTGACTTGGGAGAAGACAACCGAAATCAACCTCGGTCTTGACTTCGGTTTCTTGAATAATCGTATCAATGGATCTATCGATATCTACAACAAAGATTCCAAAGATCTCTTGATGGAGATGGAAACTCCATTTGAACTAGGTTCCTATACCGGCTCTATTGTAAGTAATGTGGGTAAGGTGAACAATAAGGGTATGGAAATCCAACTGAATACCATCAACGTAAAGAATAAAGATTGGAACTGGGAGACAACCTTCTCTTTTGCGCGTAACATTAACTCTATCAAAGAATTGAATGGTACCAAAGAAGACTTAGTGGGTAACAAATGGTTTATCAATCACCCTATAGACGTAGTCTACGGCTATAAATACACCGGAATCTGTACTCGAGAAGAAGCGCAAGCTTATGCCCAAGACCCGAAAATGAAAACCAAATTCTATGAAGGCGAGATGAAAATCTATGATAAGGATGGCAATGGTACTATTGATGCCAATGACAAAATGATCCTCGGACATTGTGCTCCGACCTGGACCGGCAGTTTCACTTCTAACCTGTCATACAAGAATATTGATTTCTCTTTCAGTATTTACACTAGTCAGGGAGGAATGGTATACTCTCCCTTCATGGCCGAATTCGTAGACTATGGACAGCGTGGCATGAATCGTCTGAACATGGATTATTATATACCGCAAGGTGCTCCGATACTAGGTGCTGATGGCTCTATAGCCTATCAGGAAGCCACTCATTACGGTAGTTATCCCTTCCCAACCAATGGTGGAAACGGTAAAGGAGGCGGTGCATACTGGCAAAGTGGTGCCAATGAGGACCGGGCACAAAATTTCGTTGATAACTCATATGTCCGAGTCAAAAACATTACTCTTGGCTATACTTTTCCACAGAAATGGATTTCAAAACTTCATATTTCCAACTTAAGAATCTACGCCAATGTATTAAACCCCTTCACTTTCACAAGTTATGAAGGATTCGATCCCGAATGGGCTGATGCACAAGTAGGTGACGGTACCGGTGGTGTCAGTTCAAGAACTTATCAAGTTGGTATAAATTTAAAATTCTAAAATTAAATGATTATGAAAAAAATATATTTCATTATGGCATTAGGATTGGCAACTCTCTCAGGATGTTCGGATTTTCTTGACCAAAACAACAAATCTAATGTTCCATCAGCTGAATTTTATCAGACTTCGGCAGGATTCGCCAGTTTAACTAACAGCGCTTACTCCACACTGCGAGAGCTTTATAATGCCCAACCGCAATTATTCGTAGCGGGAACAGACCTGTATGCAGACGGAAAGTCACAGGGAGTAGTCATGAGCCAATATACCTTCACTGCAGATGAAGGCATTATAAAAAATTTCTATGTAAGTTGTTTTAAAGGTATTCAGCTAGCCAATAGCGTTATATCTTATGGAGACATAACGGAAGATTCCAGTGTACGACTGCAATATGTGGACGAAGCACGTTTTATCCGTGCATGGTATTATTTCCAACTAGTGCAACAGTTCGGGCCTGTAGCTTTGAACAAACAAATGTTTGACCATGCCGAAATGAGTCATGAACGTGCCAGTCTTGCAGATGTTTATAAGTTCATCATTGAAGAGTTTGAGTATCTAGCCTCTTCCGAATCCCATTTAATGGAACGTGCCAACTCCGGTGTAGGACGTGCCAATAAACGCGCAGCAACCTTTTACTTAGCCAAAACCTATCTGACTCGTGGATGGCTAGATGGCACTGATTACGAAGCCCAAGAAGAAAATATAGCTCAAAATTCAGACTTCGCAAATGCAGCTAAGTATGCCTTGGAAGCAATTAATGGCGAAATTCCTTTCCTCTCCATAGAAGAAGCTTTTGACGTAGAAAATGAAGAAAACAATGAAATATTCTGGAGCATACAGTTTAATTCGGCTGCTGTAGAAGATCCCGTAAAAGACGGTTCCTACCAACAAGCCCAATTCGGAGCTTATTTAGGTGGTTCCGAAAAACCAAGAAATAAGGCAATTGACGGTTGCTTTGCTCCTTCACTACGTCTACAGCAAATGTATAGTCGGGGTGATGCACGGTTGGAACAAACTTTTATGTTAGAATTCCATACCAGTTATTTCGACTATTACTCAGCACCGACTAGTTCTTCTATCATTTATTATTATGCTCCAGCATGGGCTACAGATGAAGATATCGCTGCCTGGAAAGCAGACGATCCTTATGGAATTAAAAAGAATACACTGGTAAGCAAAACAATAGCAGACGGTGGTATTGCTCCATCCAACGGTGCCCCAGCCACATACAAAGACCGTCGTTCACAAGACTACGGCAATGCTTGTATCAAGAAATTTGATGATTATTCAGAAACTTCTATTGCTAACCGTAATTCTACTTGCAGCATGCATGATGTGGTAGTAGCGCGCTTAGGAGAAACCTATCTGATTGCCGCCGAAGCCTATTTAAAAATGGGTAAAACAGAAGAGGCTGCACAAATGATCAATAAACTTCGTCAACGTCCAGGAACTATTCGTAAAGGATACACAACAGAAATGACTGTCACCAGCAACGATATTAATATTGATTTTATTCTTGATGAACGTGCTCGTGAATTAGCTGGAGAATATGTCCGTTGGACAGATTTGAAGCGTACTCACACTTTAGTGGAATATGCCACAAAATATAATGAAGACGGCATAAAAGAATCTGCTATGATAGGCCCTGATGGTAAATACAAGATTCTTCGTCCTATTCCACAAGCTGCCATTGATTTGAATCAAGCTAAAGTGACACAAAACCCTGGTTATTAAGTTAAAAAACATGCTGATGAAAAATTTTTTACTTATTCTTCTATACTTTATAAATAATGTATTAGTCTTGTCAGCTCAAGGTACTCCCGGTAAATGGGGAGATCAGGGCAATGGAACATACATAAATCCGATTTTAAATGCTGACTACTCTGACCCGGACGTTATCCGGGTCAGAGATAAATATTACATGATAGCTTCCGACTTTCATTTTCTAGGAATGCAAGTATTGGAATCTTCAGATATGATCAATTGGAAACTGATTTCCCAAATCTATCACCATTTTGATTTTCCCGGCTGGGATAACAACCAACAATATGCAGGAGGTTCATGGGCACCCTCAATTCGTTACCATGATAACAAATTCTGGGTCTTTTTCTGTACTCCCAAAGAAGGATTATTCATGTCAAATGCTGTCAATCCTTCAGGTCCTTGGAGCCCTTTACATTTAGTTAAGAAAGTAGAAAAATGGGAAGACCCTTGCCCCTTTTGGGATGAAGATGGTCAAGCATACCTAGGCCGGAGCCGTCATGGAGCCGGGCCTATCATTATTCATAAAATGAGTGCAGACGGTACACGTCTACTTGATGAAGGAATGACCGTATACACTGGACCTGTAGCCGAAGGAACAAAAATTTTCAAAAAAGATGGTTACTATTATCTCTCTATTCCGGAAGGAGGAGTAGGTACGGGATGGCAGACTATCCTCCGCTCAAAAAATATATATGGTCCTTATGAAAAGAAAGTAGTATTGGAACAAGGAAGTACTACGATAAACGGCCCTCATCAAGGAGCCATTGTCGATACTCCGGATGATCAATGGGCTTTTTTTCATTTCCAACATCATCATGCCTTAGGCCGTGTAGTTCATCTTCAGCCCATGCATTGGGAAAACGATTGGCCCGTTATCGGAGTAGACTTTGATAGAAATGGAATAGGAGAACCTGTATATGTATGCCAGAAACCCATTGAAAGCAAAACCATATTCGCTCCGCAAACAGATGATGATTTCTCTACCCCCAACCTATCACTGCAATGGCAGTTTAATCATAATCCGACAGACCACGCATGGTCCTTATCGGCACATCCAGGTTCACTCACTCTGAAAGCATTGAAATCTTCAACCTTCAGATTGGCACGCAACACCCTGACACAAAAGATTATGGGGAATATAAGTGAAGCTACAATAGCTATGGATTTTACAGAAATAGCTGATGGGCAACGATGCGGATTAGCTTGCATGGGAAAAATAAATAATGTTCTAGGTATCAAGATGGAGAAAGGACAAAAGTATCTGTACACATCCAATGATACAACAGAAATAAGTACAACTTTCCCAAACGGAAACCAAATTTATCTACGTGTATCTATCGACATGACCAATCAGAAGTTCCAATACTTCTACAGTACAGATAATATACGTTTTATTCCTTATGGAACTTCCTTTTTTATTCCATTCGGTTTTTGGAAAGGCGCCCGCATTGCACTATATTGTTACAACAAAGAACAGGAAGCAGGAACAGCTTCATTCCAATGGTTCAAATACAAACATGACGGACCTCAAAATAAAATAGACAATGCAGCCGAACAGATTATTTCCAATATAGCGCGTACTTCATTTCCGCATAAGAAAATAAAAGTGATCTGCCCTGATTCCGCTTCCAACCAAAAAGGTCATTCACGCCAGTTAATACAGCGAGCAATAGACTCTTGTTCTTTGGCAGGCGGAGGACACGTTATAATTTCGAAAGGAATCTATTATTTAAAGGGAAATCTAGTACTGAAAAGTGATGTCAATTTACATTTAGAGAAAGACGCCTATCTACTTTTCAGCGGTAAGGCTGATGACTTTCTTCCTGAAGTATGGACACGTTGGGAAGGTACGGAACTATATGGACATTCTCCCATGATTTATGCCAAACATGCCACTAATATAGCCATTACAGGACAAGGTACCATAGACGCCCAAGGAGGACGGGAATTTGCTTCATGGTCTCAGATAGAGGTATCAGACAGAAATCGTCTGCGTAAAATGGGAGAAAAACTAATCCCTGTCACAGAAAGGATCTTTGGGAAAGGTACTATACTACGTCCCTCTTGCATACAATTCATGGGATGTTCTCGCATTTTAGTAGAAGGTATCACCATTAAGAATTCTCCTTTCTGGACTATTCATCCTGTATACTGTGACAATGTAATAGTACGAAGCATCACCATTGACAGTCACTATCCTAATAATGATGGATGTGATCCTGAATCAACTTCCAATGTATTAATAGAAAAATGCATTTTCCGCACGGGAGATGATGCCATAGCTATCAAAGCAGGCCGTGACGCCGACGGCCGTGAAATAGGACGCCCTTCAAAAAACATCGTCATACGTAATTGTCTGTTCCAGTCTGAATGCAATGGTTTATGTATCGGCAGTGAAATGTCAGGCGGCGTGGAAAACGTATATATGGATAATATACAAATCGGAACAGTAAAGAATGCCCTTTATTTTAAATCCAACCGTGACAGAGGAGGATATATTCGTAATATACAAGTCAGCAATATTACTATAGAACGCTCAAAAGGAGCCATTCTCCGTTTTGAAACCAATTATTTCGGTTTTCGAGGTGGCAGACATGCTTCTCAATATGAGAATTTCCGCATCAGTAATGTAAAAGCTGATTGTTCCGACCACTATGCAATCTTTATGGATGGATATGAAGAAAAGCCCATAAGAAATATCGAAATAGAGCATTTCCATGTACGAAAAGCTGCTTATCCTTATTACTTAAAGTGTGCGGAAAATATCCGCCTTAAAGACACTTCCGTGAATGGAAGAAACTTGCCGGAATATCCGGAAAAGCACAAAAAACGTGTAACACTGGATATATACTAATTATGCACAAAGCCCCGACTTTCACAAGCAGGGGCTTTGTGCGTAAAAGAAAGAAGGGGTGCATTTTGACACACCTTCAAAGAATAGGAACCGGACATGTGAAAACCGCATCCGGATATGTCAGCGAAAATGCACGGTACAGAGTTGTCAGGCGTGAAGGCTGTCCCCTGCGATGCCGCTGTTTTAAAGCAAAAGGAAACAGGACGATAGAACTGAATCACAGGCTCAGAAAATACAGGCAGAATGCCAAAGAGCTGCTCTGCTCCGAGGAAGGACTGAAGCACAGAGGACAGAGCTGTATAGAGCCGGAAGCCGTGTTCGAACAAATGAAATACAATATGAACTACAAACGTTTCCGCCATTTTGGTAAGGATAAGGTCTTCATGGACTTTGCTTTCTTTGCCGTTGCCTTCAATATAAAAAAGATGTGTGCAAAAATGGCTAAAGAAGGTATAGATTGGCTGATTAAACGGTTTTACGAGCTTACAGTAGCTATATTTAGATGTTGCGAACACATATCAAAATATTGCAGCTTAAAGAAGGGACATTCATTAAATATTACAAAATCAGCCAACTAATTCATACACAAAGTAT
>DXLO01000013.1 GCA_019414665.1 Bacteroides sp.
AATGCTTTGTGTATGAATTAGTTGGCTAATTTTATAATATTTACTGAATGTCCCTAAATAAACTGGGAACTGCTGAAAATCCGGCAAGCCGATATGCTGTATGTTATATGTGGGGAACTGCCGGACTGTTGTACAATACTCAGTATGTTACTGCCGAGGATATGAAAACATGGGGCTGTCTGTGGGACAAACGTTTTGCAGGACGTATTCTGATGAAAGACGCCTATCGTGATGCTTATGGTACAGCTATGCTGTATGCTTACCGCAAGCAGCTTGCCGACAGTACCGTTACTGTTCCTGAATTGATGAACGATTATTCTCCGGCAGCTATGGATACGGTAGAAAAGTATCTGAAACTGTTGAAACCCAATGTCGCTGGCTGGGAAGCCGATTTCGGAAAGGAGATGATGACAAAGGGAAAAGCATGGATAAATATGACTTGGAGCGGTGATGCACAATGGGCTATCGAAGAAGCTGAACAGGTGGGTGTCGATTTGTCTTATTCTATCCCTGAAGAAGGTAGTAATATCTGGTACGACGGATGGGTGATTCCGAAGTATGCCAAGAACGTAAAAGCTGCAAGTTACTTTATCAACTTTCTGTGCCGTCCCGATATTGCTTTGCGCAATATGGAAGAAAATGGCTATGTCAGCGCAATAGCTGCTCCCGAAATCATGGAAGCATGCATTGATACAACACTGACTGAAACGGTGGATGCAAGCTACTTTTTCGGACCGGAAGGACGTGATGTAAAATTACGCAATACGCAATATCCTGATATTTCTGTCGTAAACCGTTGTTCCATGATACGCGATTTTGGTGACAAGACGGTCAATGTGCTTGAAATATGGTCACGTATCAAAGGGGATAATTTGAATAGCGGGATTGTTATTCTTATTCTGGTTGTTGTAGCGGGACTGAGCGGATGGCAGATACACCGCCGTATTCAGGCGTACAAGCGTAAACGCAAGCAGCATCGTAAGCGCCGGCGCAGATGATTATCCCTAAAAGAAATAGGAAACTCCCTATCGGCAAATGGAGAGTTTCCGTTGCAGGAGGATTTTTATCCTCCTATTTTTGTATCAGGAAATTAAAAAGATATTGAATATGAAGATTAAGAAGTTCGCATTATTACTTTGCCTTGCGCTTTGTGCATGTTGTTTGCCGGCAAATGCCTCGTCATTAGGCGATATACGCGTAAATGCTCGTTTTCTGACAGACCGTATGGCTTTCGAACTGAATCTGAACCAGAGTCAGTACAATGATTTGTTTGAAATAAACTTTGACTTTCTGAGTGGAGTGGATCCTTATCTGACGGGTATGGCATGTGCCGATGCTGCTGCACTTGATGCTTATTATCGGTATTTGGATGAAAGAAACGATGACCTTCGCTGGATTCTTTCCAGTTCGGCATACACTCGTTTTCTTGCAATCGAATACTTTTTCCGTCCGATTTATGCGATGAATAATGTTTGTTATCTGCGGGTGTATAAGGTATACCCTAACAGAAGTTTCTTCTATTTCGGACGTCCGGTACATTATCTTACTTACCATGGAGCACACAGTCGCCGTTTTTACCGGAATACAGGCTATTACTGTGCGCATTATACCGGTCGTTATCATCATCCGGTGTATAAAGGTCATTTCCACTCTCGTCCGGAGTTCAGAAAACATGACTTTATCGCTCCTCGGCCGGTTAAGAATCCCGGATATTATTTTACTCCGGCACGACCTTCAGCTCCGGCAGCACCCTCTCATCGTCCTGAGGCACGTCCGCCATATCGTCCGGGTATAAGTGCAAAACCTGCTCCCAAACCGGTACCAAAGCCAGACAAACGTCCGCCTCATGCAAGTGGTATCCGTCCGCCTCAAAACGGAAATCACCATTCGGTCAGACCCGGTACTTCCAGACCGTCGGATAAAGCTCCCAACAGGGTGACAAGACCTTCAAGGACAGAACGTAAGGATAACCGTCCGTCTGTTCGTCCGGAAAGAAAAGAAAACAGGAAACCAGTTAAACAAATAAAAGAAAAATCTTTCTTGCACAACATGTAAGTAAAACGTATTTTTGCGGCAGATATCAATAAAGATATTATGAAAAGTCGAGTACTTAAATGGATTGCCGCAGGATTGATTGCAGTTGTGCTTGTGGCAGGAACAGGACTCTTTCTTTTTCGGGGAGCCCTGTTGCGCTGTGTTGCCGATGAAAAGTTGGCTGCTTTAGAGCAGCGTTATAACTTGCGTATTGCCTATCGTGAATTGGGAATGCCTTCTTTGTCTGTCATCCGCCTGGAAGGATTGACGGTAGTTCCTGAAGATCACGATACCTTACTGACTCTCGAAAAAGCCGAGATCGATATCGATTTGCTTCCTTTGCTTAGAAAAAGAGTTTCCGTACATCAGGTTGATGTAGAGGGTATGAAACTTTCTTTTGTAAAGCAAGGTAATGTTTCGAACTATGATTTTCTTTTCCGTCAACAGACTGTATCGGAGGCTGATTCGGGTAAAGTAGAAAGTGTATTGGCTGGATACGATGTGCAGGTAAGTAAAATACTTAGCCTGGTATTCAGATTATTGCCGGAAAATGGAGAATTGCGCAACCTGAGTGTGACGGCGCGCCGGGACTTGCTGCAAACAAGTTTTTATATTCCTGAGCTTATACTGGCAAACAGTCAGTTTGCTTCTGCCATTCAGGTGGAAGAGGGAGCTGTAAAGGGAGAATGGAAAGTAAGAGGTACGCTTGCACGCAGTATGCGCCTGATAGAAGGCAGCATTGCTTCCGGCAGTACAGATGAAAAAATCATACTTCCCTATATCCGTCCCCATTATAATGCGACGGTTGCATTCGATTCCATAGCCTTTAAGCTTTCAGAAAAGTCTGCTTCTGCTACGCCTCTTACACTGGAGGGGATGGCATCTGTAGACGGGCTGGAGGTTTATCATACAGCACTTTCACCCGATACGATTGATCTAGATAAAGGAAAGCTGGAATATACCTGCCATGTAGGAGGTAATTATTTCGAATTGGACAGTGTTTCTACTGTTATATTCAACCGCCTTGATTTCCATCCTTATTTACGGGTAGAAAAAGAAAAAAAGTGGCATTATACGGCAAGCATCCATCGTTCGCCTTTCCCTTCCGAAGATTTGTTTGCTTCCTTGCCAAAAGGTTTGTTCCGCCATGTACAGGGTATTCGTACATCAGGCAAACTGAGTTATGATTTATTGTTGGATGTTGACTTCAATCATCTGGATAGTCTGCAATTCTCTTCCGATCTGCGCGGGCATGGTTTCCGTATCGAAAGCCTGGGTGGCAGTGAACTTACCAAGATGAACGAGGAGTTTGAATATAGGGCATACGAGAACGACTTGCCGGTAAGAACATTCTTTATCGGACCGTCGAATCCTAATTTCCGTCCGCTCAACCGTATTTCTCCTTTGCTTCAGATGGCAATCATGCAGTCGGAAGACGGAGGGTTTTATTATCATCAAGGGTTTCTTCCTGGAGCTATTCAGGAAGCTCTTGCCTACGATTTGCAGGTAGGACGCTTTGCACGCGGAGGAAGCACTATTACCATGCAGCTGGTAAAGAATGTCTTTCTGAACCGTCATAAAAATATTGCCCGAAAGCTGGAGGAAGCTCTTATCGTATGGCTGATAGAAAACCAGCATCTCACTTCAAAGGAACGTATGTACGAAGTATACCTGAATTTGGTAGAATGGGCTCCTTTGGTATACGGTGCTTGTGAAGCTTCACATTTTTATTTCGAAAAAGAACCTTCCGACCTTACCGTAGAAGAAGCTATATTTCTGGCTTCCATTGTACCGAAGCCCAAACATTTCCGTTCTTCATTCAATGAAGATGCTACTTTGCGTGATTCACAAGGAGGTTATTTCCGCCTGATAGCCGAAAGACTGTGTGCAAAAGGATTGCTTACAGAAGAGGAAGCTGCGGCTGTTCGTCCGGAGATAACAGTAAAAGGGAAGGCTAGGGAGATGATCTTATATCCCGACAGCATCAGATAAATGTTGGTTTACAGAATAAGCTGGTAGTCTGTCACCCCAAGCCATCGTCCGAATTTCATACCGACCTCTTCGAACGAAGACGCTTTTCTGAACCCTAAGGCTTCATGGAAGGCACAGCTTGCTGTATTCTCACTCGTGATACAGGCTATCAGGACATGTATGCCGCGTCGTCTGCATTCGTCTATCAGACGCTGCGTGAGCAGCCGGCCCAGTCCTTTTCCCGTATGGGCAGGCGACAGATATACAGTCGTTTCAAGTGTGCGGTTGTAGGCTTCCCGTTCTTTCCACGGATGTGCGTAGCAATATCCCACAATTTCTCCGTCTGTTTCGTATACAAAATACGGATATCGCGCTGAAATTTCAGAGATTCTTTTTTGCATCTCTTCTTCGCTGACAGGTTCTATATCGAAAGTACTCGTACTATGTGCGATATATTCATTGTAAATTGCCGTTATGGCAGAAGTATCTTGTAGGGTAACCGCTCTGATCATGATCGTTTTTTCTTTTTTTCATTGCAAAAGTAAAGAAATAGCAGCATACATGTATGAGGCTTTTATTACTTTCTTTGGAAACTCTATGAGAGTACCTTATTTTTTTGTACGAATATTTAAAAAACGTCGTGATGTTTTCTGAAAAACATCAGCATAAAATAAAAAAACGTCAGCAGATTTTTAGGTGAGTCTGCTGACGTAGGTTACCGATAAGATAAAGATTATTTCTTGGATGCTTGCATGTTTGTATAATTCAATGTCTCTGGTGCTCCTAAATAGCTGTCTTTCAATCCTCCGCAATCTATCAGAATCTTTTCGAATACAATACCTGGATTGAGTGGGCGTATACGTAAAGTATGCTTACCTGCTGTTACTTTGTGTTGTGTTTCCGATTTAATTATCGGATTCGCTTGCCATTCGCCAAGCTCTCCACGATAGTGTCCGTTGAAGTTGATTATTTGTTCGTTCTCTCCATCCATACTGATGCCATAACTTAAGCCCTTGTTATGATTGAAGTTCAGTGTAGGAGCGAGTAGAAGAGTTACATTGATGTTGTTGCTTTTGGTGAAATCAATATCATATTCCAGATAACAATTTTCAGGGTAAACAGTTACAGGAGTTGTGGTTACACCGGAAAGTGTTTTTCCAAAATCCGGAATTATTATCCACTGTGTTTCCTTTCCATTCGCAGCACGGGTATAGTGTTCTGCTTCCATTGAAACATATCCATCTTTTTCGGCAAATGTATGAGGGAATTTCTCTGGAGATATTCGTACGACTTCAGGCATGACTTGCTTTGGAGGATTATTCCATGATGTATAACCGATGTGTACCTGATCCATCATGTGGTTCCATTTCCCATCGCTTATCTGTTTGTTGTAGTATTGCATGAGCAAAGAGTCTCGCTTAAAACAACTGGCTACTCTGTCTGCCCATATATTGGCTTCCGGGTTGTTTTCTTTTGCCAGTCGGTGGTTCATGGCTTGTGCATAATACATGTTGTACAGATTGGCACATGCCTGCACCGGAAAGTTCACAAGTTGTTCGTAGGCGTTCCGATAATTACCGGGCATTTCTTGTAGTAAGTTATCGGCATCGCGTGCCAGAGCATTGTACTCGTTTACAACTTTTTCCCATTCTCCGTAGTTGAAACTGTAAGTTTGATAGTTAAGTATTTCAGGGGTTACACGGCGGTTGTATTTAGGATAAAGCGACAAGATGCGTGCGGCTTCTTTGGCATAGGTCGTTCCAAACTGTTCACGACAGAATGATTCGGTATGCTCTTGAAGATTGTTTGCTTGAAATCTGTCGGGGTTCCATGCCATATCCAAAAAGAAAGTAATGGGATATTCCATTGGTTTCAAGTCGCCTACATTGACAATCCACAACTGTCGAATACCGTATTCGTATGCCAGATGCATCTGTTCCCATACTCTCGGGATAGGACTGATGTTAATCCATTTTGAATTTCGCGGTGCGCCGACATAGTCGAAATGATAATACATACCGTATCCTCCCTTACGAGGCTTTTCTGTCAGGTCAGGAAGTTTTCGTATATTTCCCCAGTTGTCGTCACAAAGCAGCAGAGTGATATCGTCTGGAACTTTCATTCCTTTATCGTAGTAATTTTGAACTTCTTTGTAAAGAGCCCATACTTGTGGTGTCTTATCGACGGATTTTCCGGTCACTTTACGGATGATCTGTCGCTGGTCATTGACGATTCTCTTCAGTAAAGCTATGTTTTTCTTTTCATTGGGAGTATATTCGTGGTCTTTACCTTCTTCTCCACCCATTGGAGCATCACCGTCGCCACGCATGCCTACCGTAACTACTTTTTCCCAGTTTCTAGCACGTTCCATACCGAATGTCCAAAATTCTTGAAGAGTTTTGGAGTTTGTCTGGTAATCCCATCTGCCACTTCCTCTCCGTTTCCAGTCTTGCTGGTTCAAAGCCATAGGCTCATGATGAGAAGTTCCCATAATAATCCCCATTTTATTGGCGAGAGGACCGTTTTCTGCATCATCATCGTAGAAGGCATTTCCCCACATAGCAGGCCACATGAAGTTACCTTTCAGACGTAAAACCAATTCGAATACTTTTTCGTAAAACTTACTATTGAAGCCGCCGAATTTTTCATGTGCCCATCCACTTAATGCCGGAGCTTCATCATTCAGAAAAATGCCTCTGTATTTTACTTTAGGTTCCCCGTCAGAATAACTTCCGGGACGGATATATACATTTTCTCTATGTACTGTCGGAACATCTGCCCACCAGTACCAGGGAGAAACTCCCATTTGACGTGAGAGTTCGTAGATGCCGTATATTGTTCCTCGTTTGTCGCTTCCTGCAATCACCAGCGCACGGGCGATTCCTTTTTGTGGATGTTCCAGCAAACTAATAATGTATTTTTCATTTTTTCCAGCAAGTTCCTTTTCTGAAATCTTCTTATCTTTTATCAGCTGGCGTATAATCGGACTTTCCATGCTTCCTACATAGACACAAACAGAATCATTGCCAGCAGATGATGATACAACAGGACGATTACCAGATACGCGGAAAAAATCTTCTTTCAGATTTTCAACCGCCATTCGGATTCCTTCGTCTTCATTGCTGTCGGTCACAATGCGGCAAGGAGTACATTGATTGATTAATGTAAAATATCCTGTTTCTTTTTGGAAGAATACAAACTGATCTGTAGCATGTCCCTTTATAAGAAATAGGGAAAGTACAGCAAATAAAATAAGTTTTTTCATGGTATAAAGTTACTTTTTGGTTCGTACAAAGGTAAGTATGTTTTTGTATGAAAACAAAGCTAGAATATGTTGCAGGTCATAAATGTAACACTGAGAAAAGTATATGTAACAGACATGGGGCGCGATGTAATCTGGTAGCAAGGCTTTGAATCAATAAGTGAAATGAAATGACCTTATTCCTTATACTTTTGTGTATCATGAAAAACAAAAAGAAAAGTATAGAATGAAAACAACAGATTGGTTTAATATTAAGTTAGGGTTAGTTTTATTATTTCTTTGCTCCGCTTTTGACTGCGGAGCAAAGATTACCTTACCCAAATTACTGGCAGATGGAATGGTCTTGCAACGTGAATGTCCGGTAAAGATATGGGGAAAATCCGATGTGGGTGAGAAAGTGGAATTAAAGTTCCGTGGCAAAACATTTCGTACTGTTGCCGATGAGAAAGGTTGCTGGATGATTGAGCTTCCTGCCTGGAAAGCTGGAGGTCCGTATGATATGCAAATAAACGAAGTGACTTTGCATAATATATTAATAGGTGATGTATTTCTTTGTTCCGGTCAGTCGAATATGGAACTTCCGGTATCTCGTATAATGGATAAGTTTGCCGAAGAAGTAAACAGTTATGAAAATCCGATGATTCATTATATAAAAGTGCCCTATTGTTATGATTTTAAGATGCCTCAAACTGATACAAAGCAAGCGGCGTGGGTACCTCTTACTAAAGATAATGTAATGAATTACTCGGCTTTGTGTTATTTCTTTGCAAAACTCTTGTATCAGCAAACAGGAGTTCCTGTCGGAATTGTCAATTCCAGTTGGGGAGGTACACCTGTCGAAGCATGGATAAGTGAGTCTGGACTGAAAGATTTTCCGTCATATCTGAATCAGAAAGCAATGTATGAGTGTGATGATCTGGTAACTGAAATTAAACAGTCTGAAAGAATGCATCAGCAGGAATGGCAGAAAGAATTATATAAATCGGATAAAGGACTTCACACTGAAACTCCCTGGTATGCGGCATCATTCGACGACCGATCATGGAAAACAGTTGATATGTTTTCTTCTTCATGGGCAACGAATGGATGGCGTCCGATAAATGGTTCGCACTGGTTCCGTCAGCAGATAAATATTCCAGAATCATGGAATAATAAAGAGGCCATACTTCGGTTAGGTTGTATTGTTGACGCTGATTCGGTATACGTCAATGGATGCCTGGTAGGAACAACCTCTTATCAGTATCCTCCCCGTATTTATAAGGTTCCGGCTGGAGTCTTGAAAACAGGACAGAACCAGATTACCGTACGTCTGATCAGCAACGGAGGATATCCCTCTTTTGTGAAAGAAAAGCCTTATAAGCTGATATGTGGAAAAGATGAAATCGTATTATCTCCGTCGTGGAAATATCATGTAGGAGCGGAAATGCCTTCTGCTCCGGCATCAACCAACTTTCATTATGTACCGGTAGGACTATACAATGGAATGATTGCACCTTTAGAAAATTACATGTTTAAAGGAGTCGTTTGGTATCAGGGAGAATCGAATGTTGGAAAATGGCAAGAATACTCATCTTTGCTGACTGCTTTGATGAAAGACTGGAGAAAGCTTTTCCAAAATGATAAGTTGCCTTTTTATATTGTTGAATTGGCTGATTTCTTGGCGCCTGATGATCCGGAACGTGCAAGCTGGGCTGCACTTCGGGCTGAGCAGGCAAAGGCTGCTCAATCGGTAGACCATGCTACATTAATAAAGAACAGTGATACCGGTGAGTGGAATGATATTCATCCGCTTGATAAGAAAACAGCAGGAACGCGACTTGTAGAAGCTGTACTGTCTGCTGAATGATAAAACAAAAAAAGAGATATACTATGAGCACAATTCAAAACCAGAAAGTAACTCTGACCGAAAAAATTGGCTATGGGTTAGGAGATTGTTCTGCGAACCTCGTGTTCCAGATGATGATGATTTATCAAACAAAATTTTATACCGATATATTCGGTCTGGAAGGAGCGATAGCGGGTACAGTCATGTTAGTGGCGCGTATAGTCGATGCTTTTGTTGATCCGACCGTTGGTATCTTGTCCGACAGAACAAATTCCCGATGGGGAAAGTATCGTCCGTGGGTGTTATGGACCGCTTTGCCTTTTATGGTATTCTATGTATTGGCATTCTATAATCCGGGTATTGAGGATAAAGGGCTTGTGGCTTTGTATGCTACTATTTCGTATACATTATTGATGACGATGTATTCATTCAATAATACTCCTTATTCTTCTTTGGGAGGTGTGATGTCTGCCGATATCAAAGAACGTACCAGTATTACTTCTATCCGTTTCATCTTTTCTACTATTGCCCAGTTTGTTGTTCAGGGGCTGACACTTCCTTTGGTCAGCAAGTTTTCCGATGGTGGAGATAAAGCTCATGGCTGGTTGTGTACTATTTCCTTGTTTGCGATAATAGGTTTCATTTTTCTTGTTACCGTATTTTTTTCTGCTAAAGAACGAATAACTCCTCCTGCCGGACAGAAAAACAATACACGTCAGGATATAAAGGATGTATTGAGCAGTTTGCCGTGGCGGGCTATGTTTGTATTGACACTGTTTGTTTTTATAACATTGGCAATGTGGGGAAGTGCAATGAACTATTATTTCGAAAATTATGTAGATGCAGGGGCGTTATATGCTTTTCTCGATAAGTTAGGATTGGTTGCAACCGAGGCTCAAGATTCAATAGGTTATTCTATACTAAATGCTTTTGGACTGATAGTCAGTTCTCCTGATAAGGCATACGAAGTTGGTTTTGGAGTTTTTAATATGTTAGGAGCTTTGGTTCAATTTTTCGGAGTAATTTTGTTATCAGAATATCTGGCTAATAAGTACGGAAAGAAGCAAACCTTCATTGTTTGTTTAACGCTGACTGCTATCTTTACAGCCATGTTCTACTTCCCGGCAAAGGACAATATAGGATTCATGTTTGTATTGAACTTCCTGAAGAGTTTGGCTTATGCACCTACCGTGCCTTTGTTGTGGGCGATGATAGCTGACGTAGCCGATCATTCTGAATATGTACATTATCGTCGTGCTACCGGATTTGTGTTTGCTGGAGTAGTTTTTGCTCTTAAGGCTGGACTAGGTGTGGGAGGAGCTATTTTAGGTTTCTTGTTGTCTGGCTTTGGCTATATATCAGGAGCAGGAGTTGCTCAAAGTGATTCGGCTATTCATGGAATTATACTTTCGTCAAGTCTTATTCCAGCAGCAACATTCTTTGTCGGAGTGATAGCTTTATTCTTCTATCCGATAACGAAAAAATATAATGAGAAAATGCAGGCAGAACTTGCCGAACGTAGAAGTAAAAACGATTATTAACCTTTAGAAAAATCATATCATGAGAGTGAAACACATTGCATCAGCATTATTGATAGCAGCTTTTGTTGCTGCTTGTGGAAATCAAAAGGCAACAGTAGTTGAAGAACCTTCTCTGAAGGATGCTGTTGGTGATAAATTCCTGATGGGAGTAGCGTTGAATGTTAATCAGTCTTCAGGTGTTGATACCAGTTCGATAAAACTTGTGAAACAGCATTTCAATTCGATTGTAGCTGAGAACTGTATGAAGTGTGAAGTGATTCATCCGGAAGAAGATCGTTACGATTTTACCTTGGCTGATCAATTTGTCAGTTTTGGAGAAAAAAATGGTATGGCTGTTATCGGGCATTGCCTTATCTGGCATTCACAATTGGCTCCGTGGTTCTGTGTGGATGAAAAAGGAAATAATGTGACTCCTGAAGTGCTTAAGCAACGCATGAAAGATCATATTACAACAATTGTAACCCGATATAAAGGACGTATAAAGGGATGGGATGTTGTAAATGAGGCTATTCTAGAAGACGGCTCGTATCGTAAAAGTAAATTTTATGAGATTTTAGGAGAAGAGTTCATTCCGTTAGCGTTTCAGTATGCGCATGAAGCTGATCCGGATGCAGAATTGTATTACAATGATTATGCCATGAATATGCCAGGCAAACGTGAAGGAGTAGTAAAGCTTGTCAGCAGTCTGAAAGAAAAGGGGATTCGCATAGATGCTGTAGGTATGCAGGGACATATGGGAATGGACTATCCTGATATTAATGAATTTGAACAAAGTATAGTGGCCTTTGCCGGAACTGGAGTAAAAGTGATGGTTACTGAGTGGGACATGAGCGCTTTGCCGACAGTAAAACAAAGTGCTAATATTTCGGATACCGTAGCTTATCAGAAAATGTTGAATCCTTATCCGGAAACATTGCCCGATTCTGTTTCTAAAGCATGGAATAACCGTATGAAGCAATTCTTCGGCTTATTTGAGAAACATGCTGATGTGATTAGTCGTGTAACTGCATGGGGAGTAAGTGATAGTGATTCATGGAAAAATGATTTTCCGGTGAAAGGACGTCATGATTATCCGTTGTTATTCGACCGTAACTATCAACCGAAACCTTTTGTAAAAGAAATTATGGCAGAGAGCCAGTTGCCGGCAGAAGAAAAGAAATAATAATCAGTTTTATCTATAAGAATTTAAATTTGATATTATCATGAAAAAAGAAGCAAGATATTTAGTTCCAGGTGATTATATGGCAGATCCTTCTGTACATGTCTTTAATGACAGACTCTATATTTATCCGTCTCATGACTGGGAAAGTGGAGTGCCTGAAAATGATAATGGTGATCATTTTAATATGAAAGACTATCATGTGTTTTCAACGGATGATGTGATGCATGGAGAGATTGTAGATCACGGAGTTGTTTTGAAAGTTGAAGATATAGCTTGGGCAGGCAGACAATTATGGGATTGCGATGTAGCTTTCAAAAATGGTAAATATTACATGTATTTCCCAATGAAGGACCAGAATGATATTTTCCGTATGGGAGTTGCTATAAGTGACAGACCTGAGGGACCTTTTATCCCACAATCCGATCCGATGAAAGGTAGTTACAGCATTGATCCTGCCGTATTCTGCGATGACGATGGCAGTCATTACATGTACTTTGGGGGAATTTGGGGAGGACAGCTACAACGTTATCGTGATAATAAAGCTATAGAGAATCCTTGCCTGCCGGCAGACAATGAACCAGCATTACCCGGTCGTGTAGTCAAGTTGCGTGATGATATGCTGGAATTTGCAGAGGCTCCACGTGCTGTCCTTGTCTTGGATGAACATGGAGAACCCTTGAAAGCTGGTGATCCTCACCGCTTTTTTGAAGCATCGTGGATGCATAAATATAATGGCAAGTACTATCTGTCGTATTCTACAGGAGATACTCATTTCTTATGTTATGCTATCGGTGATAATCCATACGGACCTTTTACTTACCAGGGTGTTATTCTTACTCCGGTAGTTGGATGGACTACTCATCATGCTATCGTGGAATATAAAGGAAAATGGTATTTGTTTCACCACGATTGTGTACCTTCTGGAGGAAAAACATGGTTACGTAGCTTAAAAGTTGTGGAACTGGAATATGATGCTGAAGGTAAGATTATTACAATAGATGGAGGAGGAGAATGATCAGGAATTTATTTCTCGGTCTGTTATTCTGCGGATGGACTTTAGGAGCATCCGCAGAAGACGGCAGTCGTTTATGGCTGCGTCAAGATACTACTGCGAGTGCAACAATTGATTGTTTGTTGCACTCGCAGACGTTGAATATTGCACAGCGTGAACTGAATAGGTCGTGGAAAGGTGTTCCTGTCACTTTACAACTCTGTGCAGATAAGGAACACCTTGCTTTAGGAAAAGATGGTTATACTATCCGTACGGATAAAAATCATATAGTTATCGGTTCATTGTCGGAAACCGGACTGCTTTATGCTGCTTATCATCTGATTCGTTTACAGGAAACGGATATTGATTTAGGCCATCTGGATATAAAGGAAAAGCCGGCATATGAATACCGAATACTGAATCATTGGGATAATCTGGATGGAACAATAGAACGCGGTTATGCTGGGCATTCGCTTTGGAAATGGGAAGAACTGCCTGATGTGTTATCTCCTCGTTATGAAGCATATGCACGTGCCAATGCTTCGATTGGAATCAATGGTACGGTATTAAATAATGTCAATGCTTCTCCGGAAATATTGTCGGATGCTTATCTGTTGAAAGTAAAAGCGCTGGCTGATGTTTTCAGGCCATACGGTTTAAAAGTCTACTTGTCTGTAAATTTTGCCTCTCCTATGGTTTTAGGAAAACTTGCTACAGCAGATCCTTTAAATACCGAGGTTTCAGAATGGTGGAAGAAAAAAGTATACGAAATATATTCGCAGATTCCTGATTTTGGCGGTTTTTTGGTGAAAGCTAACTCCGAGGGGCAGCCTGGTCCATGTGATTATCATCGTACACATGCTGAAGGAGCAAATATGCTTGCAGAGGCATTGAAACCGTATGGAGGAATCGTAATGTGGAGAGCTTTTGTATATAGTCCTTCCGACAATGACCGTGCGAAACAGGCTTATCTGGAGTTTCAGCCACTGGATGGAAAGTTCCTCGACAACGTTATCGTGCAAGTAAAGAATGGTCCTATTGATTTTCAGCCGCGTGAACCGTATAGTCCTTTGTTTGGGGCGATGAAACATACACCATTAATGGCAGAATTTCAGGTTACACAAGAATACCTTGGGCATTCCAATCATTTGGCTTATCTGGCTCCGATGTGGAAAGAATTTTTCAGATATGTTGATCCAGATATGTTACGTGCCGTAGCAGGTGTGACTAATATTGGTGATGATGTGAATTGGTGCGGACACGATTTTGCACAGGCTAACTGGTATACTTTTGGCAGACTTGCCTGGAATCCTCGTCTGTCGTCGGAAGAAATTGCCGATGAATGGTTGAAACAGACCTTTACATCGAACAAAGATTTTCTTGTTCCAATGCGTGAAGTTATGCTGGAAAGTCGTGAAGCGGTGGTTAACTATATGATGCCATTGGGGTTACACCATATATTTGCGTGGGGACATCATTACGGACCAGAACCGTGGTGTGAGATAGAAGGGGCACGTCCCGACTGGCTTCCTTCGTATTATCATCGGGCAGATAGTGAAGGACTTGGCTTTGACAGAAGTGGTACAGGTAGTAATGCTGTTTCGCAATATCCCGATTCGTTGGCGAATATATGGGGAACGCTGGATACATGCCCCGAAGAATTTTTGCTTTGGTTTCACCATGTTCCGTGGACATATAAATTGAAAGACGGATATACGCTGTGGGAAGAACTGTGTTATAAGTATGATACGGGGCTGAAAGAGGTACGGCGTTTTCGCGATACATGGAATCAGATGCGTCCGTATATTGATACAGAGCGTTATGAAGCAGTTGCAAAACGCTTGGATATTCAGGTAAATGATGCCGTCTGGTGGAAAGATGCCTGCTTGTTGTATTTTCAGAGCTTTTCGAAAATGAAATTTCCCAAAGATATAGAAAAGGCAACTTTCCGGCTGAAAGAACTGAAAAAGGTACATTTGCCTATTACGAATTTTGAATGTCCAGGGGCAGATATATTGCCAAGAAAGGAATGAGCTGAAATATAGTCCTTCTGCTTTTCCTGATAATAACAGCGGATTAGGTCTGTTTTTTGTACAAAAGTTGAAATAGTTTGTACGAAAAGGTAAAAAGGTTTGTACGAAGAATAAAGAAGTTTGTACAGAAAAAAAGAAAACTCCAGCATGTTTTTAGAACGATATGCTGGAGTTTTCTTTTTTGTAATATTATCTGATTTTCGATGTGGCTGATGATTTATTCTTCTATTATGTCATTCTCTGTAGCATTTTCTTCATGAGCGTTTTGCATGTATTCTTTAGGGGATAATCCAAAATATTCTTTGAATGTATTCGAAAAATGCGACAGGTTGTTATAGCCTACAGCATAGGCTACTTCAGAAATCGTCAGTTTCTTCTCTTTCAGTAGCTTGGCTGCCTGTTGCATACGTATGTTGCGTATGAAATCTCTTGAAGATAAATTGGTGAGTTCCTTCAGCTTACGATGCAGGTGCACGCGGCTTAATCCTACACTGTTCGCTAGCATTTCTACGTTCAGGGTAGGCTCTGACAGATTTTCATTGATGACTTTCATTATTTTGTTCATCAATACTTCATCTGCCGATTTCAGTTGGATATTCTGAACTTTGTCGCTTTGCTCCTGAGCTCCGCTGAACTTATTCTTCAACAGTCGTCGGTTCGAAAGCAGATTGCCAATCGTACTCTTCAATACTTCTATATTGAACGGTTTGATCAGATAACTGTCAGCTCCGATTTCGATACCTTCTACCTGTTCTTCCGGACGTCCTTTAGCTGTCAGTAAAATCACAGGGATATGGTTGATATTGGCATTTTGCTTGATCTTTTTGCATAATGTCATACCATCCATTTCAGGCATCATTACATCACTTATGAGCAAGTCCGTTGGATTGTTTAGCAGATATTCGTAGGCTTCACGTCCATTGTTGCAAGTATGAATTTTATAGTCTGCCGACAATTCATTTTTCAGATAGTTCAGAATCTCTTTTTCATCATCAGCTATCAGAATGTGGAAGTTGCTTTTTGATTTGATTTTCTTTTCAGTTTCTGTTTCTTCTGTTGTTTTAACTGGCTGTTCAGATGTTGTGGTAGTAGTAATCGTTGGATTATTCTCTGAGGTAGTTGTATCTGGTTGTTCCAGTTCTTCCATTTTCAAATGGTCACTACCTTGTGGAATGCGGATAATAAATTCGCTGCCTTGTACATCTGTACGGTTACGGGCAATGATTGTACCATGATGAAGCTCTACCAGTGACCGGGTTAAGTGGAGTCCTACTCCGGTTCCGGCCTGATTGCGTGTAATATCATTGTTGATTTGGTAAAATCGGTCGAATATGCGTTCTATCTGCTGGTCATCCAGGCCTATTCCTGTGTCGCTTACTTTAATTTCTATATATTTCTTAAGCGGAAGATGTGCTTCTTCATCTTCTCCTGTAGTGAGTGAAATCGTAACATTTCCTCCTTCGGGAGTATACTTGAAGGCATTCGAAAGCAGATTCATCAGTACTTTGTCGAAGTTATGCAGGTCAAGCCATGCACTTAACCGATTGTCCTGATGTTGGAAAGTAAGTGTGATATGTTTGTTTTGTGCAAGGTAACTGAATGTAGTTACTACATCATCAATGAATCCGACCAGGTCTGTTTCTCTTAGCTTCAGATTCATCTGTCCTTTATCTATTTTACGAATATCCATCAATTGGTTGATTAATCGAAGAATACGCTGTGAGTTACGGTAAATCATCATATAACTCTTTTCTAGTTCTGAGTCATGACAGTTGGCTATCAGCTTTTCAAGCGGATTTATAATCAACGTGAGAGGAGTACGAATTTCATGTGATATATTGATAAAAAACTGTAGTTTAGCCTCGCTTATTTCTTCGGCATGCTTACGTTCTACCATTTCTTTACGGCGTTCGAAGCGTGTACGCAAGTTTCCGATGATAGCCAGTATGATGAAAATAGTCAGTATGGCATATATAATATATGCCCACCATGATTGGAACCAAGGCGGAGTGATGATGATTTCGATACTGCGGGTAGGTGAATTGTAACCATGATTGATAGCATATACCTGGAATGTATATTTCCCGTGAGGCAGGTTGTTGTATGTCACTGTATTGACTCCGGGTGCTGTTGACAACCATTCTTCATCCAGCTCCTTGATACGATATTTATAGATAACCTGACGTACGTTGTCAAACTGTAATGTAGAAAACGATATGCTGAATGTATTATCTTTATAGTTTAGCCGGAACTTGTCCGATTCTATCACAGCTTTTTGGGTAATAGGTTCTCCTCCTGACAGTGTATTGGTATTTACTGATTTTCCAGCAACGATAAATTCAGTAATTGTAATAGAGGGAGTAGGAGTATTGTTTGCTATTTTTTCCGGCATAAAGCTGGTGATTCCATTTACTCCTCCGAAGAAAATTTCACCGCTTACTGAACGATAGAAAGCTCCTCTTGTAAATTCATTTCCTTGTAGTCCGTCGCCTGAAAAGTAAGTGGTAAAACTTTGTTCTTTTCTATTCAGACAGCTGATTCCGTTGAATGTGCTTACCCAGATATTATGATTATTATCTTCGCATACACCGCAAATAATGTTGTTACTCAGTCCATCTTGCTGTGTATAGCGTTTTATTGTTTTAGTTTTCCGGTCAAACGAATATAAACCATTTGATGTTCCTGCCCATATCGTTCCGTCGTGGCTTTCAGTTATGGCATAACCGATGCATCTTGTTATGATATAGTTATTGGATGTGTAGTTGATGAAGCTTTCTGTTTGTGGATTAAAACAACTGATACCCTTAAAATGTCCGATCCAGATCATACCTTCCTTATCACAATACAAAGAATTTATCCAGTTATTGGGAAGTTCATCCTTAGTCCTTATTCCGGTACTTTCTTCTGTACTGTTATAACGCTTCAATAGTTTGTTGGTCTTATTATATACATAAAATCCAGAACCATAAGTGCTGAAGTATAAGTTGTGATTATGATCTTCGGTGATAGAAAAGATACGTTCATTTATCAGTTCTGGAATAAATTCACAGAATCCGGTTGCAGGGTTACACCGTGCAACTCCTTTTGTGTATGAACCAAGCCAAAGTTCATTGTTTGAATCTTCGAAGATACTTAGTATCGTATTGGCAACGCTATTTGGACTTCCTTCGGGAGTAAAGTGGTTTATCTGATTGAAATTCTTATCCAAGACATACAATCCGTCATTGTCTGTTCCGACAAACAGTTCTTTCTTGCTGTTTTGGAATACAGACATAACACAGTTATGACCGATGGGGTTATCGTGTATTTGTTTTTGTCCGTGGTAAAGAAAAGGGTTACGTTTGGTGGGGATGAAAGCAATTCCCCGCTGGAACAGACCAAGCCAAAGATTTTTGTCCCGATCCATTAGGATAGAGTGTACCTTACCGTCGTTAATATTTATCGGAGCGTTTTCAAGAGGGTGGTCTTGAATCTCTTTGTCTTTCAATGAATACACTTTTAGTCCTTCTCCGTCGGTTCCAATATATAGTTGATTATTTATAAATTTCAGTGTCTTGATTTGCAAGTTGTTTCTTCCTTTGTAAGGAACTTGTGTAAAACTTTTGCTACTTGCATTGTATATATTAAGACCTCCAGTCAATGTGCCGATATAAATGTTTCCACTGTTTCCTTTAGCCAGATCGGATATGTTGTTTTCACTGATAAAAGGAGTACGGAAAGTTTGGACAGCTTTTGTTTCAGGGTTATAGCAAATCAATCCGTCATTTTCTGCTCCCATCCATAAGTTCCCTTCGTTATCTTCTAACATAGAAGTCAGATGCAGCATACCCATTTTATAGAAATCCATTACACAGTCGCAACGTTCTGCTTCTGCGTTGGCTTTGAATATACCTCCTCCAGAAGATGCAACCCATATTTCTCCATTCTTGCGTTCGATAATTTGAACAGTGTGTATGGTAGTAACCTGGGTAGAATTTATGTATAGTGGTACTTCTGTAAATGAATTGGTATTATGATTGTACTTCATCAGCCCGCCCAATGAAGCTACCCAAAGATTGTTTTTGCTATCCTCGAAGACTGAAAATACATAATCGTTACGAAGTGAGGTAGAATCATTTTCTATGTGGTGGAAGGTTACAAACTTATTTCCGTCAAATAAATTCAATCCATATTCTGTAGCAATCCAGATAAAACCTTTCTGGTCTTGATAAATATCATTGATCAGGCTGCTTGATATTTGATTGTCGGTAGAAAATAAGACACTAGTCTGGGCACTTGCCGGAAGTATAGACAAGCAATAAATCAGACAGATAAGGAATGTTTTTGTTAGTATTCTATTGATTTGCATGATGTTTTTGTTTCTACAAAGATAGAAAATGTTCTATTTTCCACTACTCATGAATTGGTATTTTCTTCATATAATCAGTATATATCCGGATATATTAAATCATTTACTCAGTTATTTCTAGTAAAATGATTTAACGTATCCGGATATTACCCTTCGAGATGATTTTTACTCAAATGATATGTCTTTTAGTCTGTTACGCTAATAGATATTTTCTGTAATTGATCTATACGTGAAGTACCTCCGTAAAGCAGTTCATAATTACCTTCTACCATACGCATGGTGTTGGTGTTTGTATCAAACCATTGGAATGTTTCACTGTCGAGGGTGAAAGAAACATTTGCGCGCTGTCCTTTTGCAATGTGGACGCGTTTGAAGGCGCGGAGTGTATGTGAAGGACCTTCTTTATCTCCCGGGCAACTTAAATATACTTGCACCACTTCTTCTCCGTCATAATTTCCGGTATTTTGTACGGGGATTGTGAGTGTTACTTCTTTACCTTGGCTGATTGTTTGCTGACTTAATGTAGCTGGACCGTATGTAAAGTTGGTGTAACTCAATCCGTGACCGAAGCTGTATAAAGGACTTTCTGTCATATAACGGTAGGTACGTCCCTTCATCGAGTAGTCTTGAAAGTCAGGAAGCTGGTCGGTATGCTTATAAAAAGTGACCGGAAGTTTACCCGAAGGATTGTAGTCGCCAAATAAAACATCGGCAACAGCTGTTCCTCCAGCCTGACCAGGATACCATGCCTGAAGAATGGCATCGCAAATCTTGCTTTCGGGTTCCAGTCCGACAGCCGAGCCTGAATAGTTGACAAAGATAATCGGCTTGCCTAATTTTTTCAATTCACTTATCAATCGTCGCTGAATAGCAGGAAGTTCGATTGTTGTGCGGTCGCCGCCTTTGAAACCTTCTGCATTTACTGGCATTTCTTCTCCTTCAAGAGAAGGTGAAATACCTCCTGCAAAGACAATGACATCGGCTGCTTTTACTTTGTCGATGGAAGCTTGCAGGTTTACAGGAACATTGCGTCCCATATCAAAATTCAGTTGGGCTGCTCTGTCTTTGCTGTAGAAGATAAAGTCTATTTTAATGTTGTATGTTTTTCCTTTTTCAGCTTTCAGCGTATACAGATTCATATTGTTTTTCAGATATTTTCCGCTGGCTACTTCTTTTCCATCTATGCTCAGGCGGATTATGCCTGCTGCCTCGAAGTGGAAATTGATATCCTCTGTTTCGGGTGCGGTAAATACCGATTCGTAGCTTGCAGAGAAATCTTGAATATTTACTCCTGCTGCAAATACTGTTGCTCCTAATGTGGTAAACTTGAAAGGAGTACTGGTATGGGTGACGGTAGCAGGTTTGCCTTCCATCTTGATGTTGTTCCAATAGGTAGAGCGGAATCCAGGTTTCCCATCGATGCTACATTGGCTGAATACACTTTCCAAACTGATACCAGAAGTACGGTCACATCCGAAGTCGTAAATCAGCTGATTTGCCGGAATACGTTCTTTCAAAGCTTCGTACAAGGTAGAGGTATGGGAAGGAAAACCATTGTAGTTACCCCATTGCATGACAGAGTCGTTGGCATTAGGACCGATCAAAGCGATTTTCATGTCTTCTTTCAACGGCAGGATATTATTCCGATTTTGCAGGAGGACAATGCTTTTTCGTGCAATTTCCAGTGCTAAGTCTTTATGTGCTTTGCTGTCGACTACAGAATATGGAATACTGTCCCAGCAGACATGTTCGTCCATTTCGCCTAATTCGAAACGAGCTGTCAGCAGACGTTTTACAGAAATGTCAATTTGTTTTTCGTCTATCAGTCCTTTTTGTACAGCTTCCGGAAGTGATTTGTAATTATTTCCACATTCCAGATCTGTACCACTCAATACAGCTCCTGCACTGGCCGTTTCTTTATCGGGATGCGTTTCATGATCGCCTTTGCGCCAGAAGTCACTGATAGCACCGCAGTCGGATACTACTATACCTTTGTATTTCCATTCATCACGCAGGATTTGCATCAGCAAACGGTTGCTTCCGCAGCAAGGTTCACCTTCGAAACGATTGTAGGCACACATCACTTCTTTTACATCAGCTTCCTGAACCAGTGCTTTGAAAGCCGGCAGGTAAGTTTCCCACAAGTCACGTGGAGCAATGTTTTCGGCATTGAAACTGTGTCGGTTCCATTCGGGGCCTGAATGAACGGCATAATGCTTGGCGCATGCATGAAGTTTGTCATATTTCATATTATCCGGACCTTGCAGACCTTGAACTACGGCAACCCCCATTCGTGAAGTGAGATAAGGATCTTCTCCGTAAGTTTCCTGTCCTCTTCCCCAGCGAGGATCGCGGAATATGTTGATATTGGGAGTCCAGAATGTCAGTCCCTGATAGCGTTTCAGGTTACCCGATTTACTGAATTCTGTATATTTGGCTCTGGCTTCATCGGAAACGGCTGTAAAGACTTTGTAAATCAATTCATCATCGAACGATGCAGCCATACCGATTGTTTGAGGAAATACAGTGGCAATTCCAGCTCGGCCTACTCCATGAAGAGCTTCGTTCCACCAGTCGTAGGCTTTGATACCTAGTCGTGGAATAGCAGGAGAAGCATTTTGCATAAGAGAAACTTTTTCTTCCAGGGTCAACCGTTCAAGTAAATCGGATGCCCGTTGTTCAGGAGTAAGACTGGTGTTTTGATAAGGAAATTGTTGTCCCATAACAGGAGCGGTAAATAAAAGCATACCTAACCCCACAAGTGCTTTAATTTTTTTGTTCATGTTTTTATAGTATTATTTGTGTGTTGACTAACCCTTTGATTGCAAAGGTAAAAGAATTTATAATAAGGGGATAAAAAATCTGGGAAAAATTGACTCAATTTCTGTTGAGGCTAAAAATAAAAATCCGTTTTAATGAACGGGAGAGTTTGGGGATTGAAACTCAGTTTGTTCATTAAAACGGATTGTATTTGTGGGCTGACCTATAAGGCTTTGCCGAAATTAGATTTATTTAGGCAGATAATTGTTCCAGTTTGGAGTTTGTTCTATACCAAATCCTGCATTGATTTCATCATTTGGAATTGGATAACAGAACTGAGATATATCGTAGTTTGTGTATTTATACGATACTTGATCTTCGACGTTGGCATATACATCGGCTTTTTCACCCCAGCGTCGCAAGTCATAAAAACGAAAACCTTCTTGGAACAATTCACGTGCACGTTCGTCTTTCAGGAATGCAAATACTTCTTCTTTGGTATTTCCTAAATCGTCGGTACTGGTAATGTTTGAATTTCTCTTGGCTACAGTCAGCAGAGCTTCTTTAGCACCGTTTAAGTCTGGTTGTGCTGCTCGTAACTTTGCTTCTGCAATGATTAGTTCCATTTCGGGAGCATTAACGATATAGTTGGTTGCATATGCAGTATTTCCTCCTCCATACCAGAACTTTCCTCCATATTGCATTTGTGTGTACGAGCCTTTTTTGATTGTCGGCAGGTAGAGGCTGCCTCTACAGTCTGTATCAGCTATTAAGTTTCTCATACGCTGGCTGGGAAGTCCTCCATACGTAGTCCATACGTTACCACAAGAGTTGGCCGACCAGCTGTTGTTTACGTCAATTGCCAGACGGAAGATACTTTCTGTATTACTGTCGCCTCCTGTGTACAATTTTTTGTAACTGTCTTCGGTGTAGGCTTCAACTTTCTTGTTCGAGTGTTCAAGAGCATATTGGGCATACTTTGCTGCATTTTCGAAATCTTCCAGATATAAATATGTACGTGCCATTAAGCCTTCTATCGCAGCAACCGATAAATATGAATTTGTTTCTCTGCCGTCGGTTCCGCTTTCTTTATAGCAAGTCAGTGCATTGTTGAAATCTTCCAGTATGGCTTTATAGCATGCTCCAACTGTAGAACGGCTGACTTCTTCGAAAGCTTGAATCGGTTCATCAATGATAACGATACCCGGTGCATCGCTGTTGTCTGTTGTTTCGTTGACTTTGATCTGCTTGCCGAAGATGTTGGTCATAGCCAGCATTGCATATCCTCTTAATCCGTATGCTTCTGCCAGATATTGTTTAAGTGCTGCCTTGTCCGAATCGGCGGTAGTACTTTCAAGTTCTTTTCCGGCTTTAATGATACGTGCAGAGTTGTCTACAACCTTATATCCGTATTCCCATATGCTGCTGAGGTAAGAATCATCTGCAGTTACGCTATAATGGTTGATGGTGGTCCAGTGATTAGCCGAGCCATTCAGGTATGCCATGTCACCAGCCATATCGCCAATAGTCAGTGAATAGTTTCCGGCAAAATAGAATCTGAATAACTGATAATAAGTTCCATTTAGGGCATATTTTATATTGTCTACGCTGGTAAGTCCGTTGTCTACATCTATTCCTTCATTATATTCTGTATCGAAGAAATTATTGCAGGAAGCAAGACAACCTGTCAAGGCTGTACAAATAAGTAGTCGAGATATAAATTTCTTCATATTTAATTTTCAATATTGATGCGTTAAACATAATTGTTAGAAACCAAGTGTAATACCTGCCAGGAATGTCCGTGTGGAAGGATACTGGAAGGCTATCAATCCGTTGGTGTATGTTTCAGGATCATATCCTACAAAATCTTTTGCCTTGAAAGTATAGATATTGTCTGCTGATATATAGATACGCATATTGTCTATCAGTATTTTCTTCAAAAGATGTTTCGGCAAAGTATATCCTAATTGCAGGTTCTTTACACGGAGGAAATTGCCGCTGTAAAGGAATCGTGAAGAATGGTTGTTTTCTCCCGATGTGTTTCCGTATACATACTTAGGTACATCTGTATACCGGTTTTCTTCTGTCCATGCATTTTCATATAAATAAGTTGCAGGAGTTATATTACCCTGACTTCCGGCCGAAAGGTAGAAACGGTTTGATGATGCATAAACTTTTCCTCCCAGTCGGTAATTGAAGTCAGCAGAGAAGTCGAAGTTCTTCCACTGAAGACGTGTACCGAAACCACCATAAGCTTTCGGATCAGCCGATCCAAGATATCTTTTGGCACATTCATTCCAGTTGGTTGTTGTTTCATCTCCAGTAGCATTTTTATACCATAACGGATTGCCTGTATCTGGATCTACACCAGCATATTCTACCATATAGAATTGTCGTAGAGGATATCCCTCCTGTATGATAGTATAAGTATCTTCAACAGGTTTTCCGTCTGACAGTTCTGTGACACGGTTTTGGTTGAATGTAACATTGGCATAAGCAGTCCATGTCCATCCCTTTGTCTGTAAGATAGTACCGTTTAAGCCGATTTCCACACCTCTGTTGCGCATAGAACCGATATTCTGGTATACTTTATCCAGTCCTGTAACTTTAGATATAGGAAGTTCAAACAACATGTCTGATGTAGCTTCATTATAGAAGTCAACAGTCAGATTCCATTTTCTGATCAGTGTAATATCAAGACCGATGTTCAGCTTCTTGCTTGTTTCCCATCCCAAGTCAGGAAGATTTAACGACTCAGGAGCGATACCGGGTTCGTTGTTATAATTGTATCCAGCCTTATAGAATCCGCGTGATGCATACCAGTCTATATCCTGATTTCCTACAGTTCCGTAGCTGGCTCTGATTGCTAAGTTGGTAAATACGTCGTTGTCTTTGAGGAATTCTTCTTCCGAGATTCTCCATTTTCCTCCTACAGACCAGAAATTACCCCATCGGTTGTTGTTTCCGAATACAGAAGAACCGTCGCGGCGGTAGCTGACCTGTCCGTAGTACTTGCCTTGATAGTCGTAGCTTGTATTGAGGAAGAAGGAAGCCAGACGTGCTTTACGTGTTTTGTATGAAGGAATTCCATAAGAAGAACCTGCCATATTCAGTTCACGGTAGCCCATCAATGGAAAGTTGATACCGGCATACTCTTCGTTCCAGTAGTTTTTCCATTGTGCTTCTTGTCCCAGCATGACAGAAACATTATGTTTTTCATTGAACGTATAAAGCCAGTTCAATGTGTTTGTCCATGTTATCGTTGTGGTATTCGAATTATACTGCGTACCACGACCATTGTCGCTTGCTCCCTGATTGTTGTACCAGCTCCAGAAGTCATATTGGCGTGTGCCGTAAGAGTTGATACCTAATGAGGTTTTTAGAATAAAACCTTTTCCAAAATTAATGGCGAAATAGGGATTTAAATTGATTGTGGTAGTTTTGGTATTATAAATATCTCCGGCCTCTTTATCGTAAACAGCCAATGGGTTGTATGAAATGCTTGTATTATAACTTCCATCTTCGTTGTAAAAAGGATCGAGTGGAGTTGCTTTCAGTGTAGCACTGACAAACGGGTTCGAATAAGATCCTCCGGTAGATTGAGAGAATGCATCCATATCTGCCAGAGCAAATGATGTGTTAAATCCGAAGTTGAACCATTTGTAAGATGTTTCCAGGTTGAGGCGGGCAGAGTAACGTTTCATATCGCTGTTGATGGCAACACCTTCCTGATTCAGGTATCCCAGACTGGCATAATAGCGAGTCTTGCCATTTCCTCCGCTGAAGCTGATGTTATAATCCTGATAATAACCGGTACGGGTAATAGCATCCAGCCAATCGTAGTTTTGTGTACCGTCCCAGTTATAGTCTGATTTTATTTTTGCCATAGCCGATTCGTAGGTGTACTTTTCCGGATCACTGTTTACCAGACCACGTGCAAACAAGTCGGCTGTCTGTTGTGCATTACAGAAAGAAAAATTATTTGGAGCAATGTTTGTAAAGCCTTGTTTGATATCCAAGTCTATATGCATAGCTCCTTCCTGTCCTTTTTTGGTTGTGATTACGATTACACCATTGGCGGCACGCGAACCGTAGATAGCAGTAGCATTGGCATCTTTCAGAACAGTTACCGATTCGATATCTGCCGTGTTAATGTTTGCCAGTGGATTGAATGCACGGTTGTAACTTGCTGTTTCAGCATCAGTATCCGAGTTCATAGGCATACCGTCTATGATATACAACGGTTGTGTACCCGAATTAACAGAACTTTCTCCTCGGATATACACGTTAGCTTGAGCACCCGGCATACTTGTTGAATTATTCATTTGCACACCCGGCATACTTCCTTCGAGCGCTTTCATGAAGTTTGCATCGGTGCGTGATTCAAGTGTAGTAGAACCTGCTACATTGGCTGCTCCCGTAAATGTACTTTTCTTTGTTACTCCATAACCGGTAACCACCACTTCATCCAGAACTTCTGTATCCGATTTTAGGATTACATTTAATTCCGGTTTAATGTCTAATTCGCGACTTTGCATACCGATGAAAGAAATTATCACTTTCTTTGCATTTGCCGGAATGTTGCCAAGTGTAAATTTCCCATCGATATCGGTCACGGTTCCTGTATTAGTCCCTTTTATTAGGACAGAAGCTCCTACGATAGGAAGATTGTCTTCTTCTGAGATGACAACACCTGTCACCTTCGATACCTGTGCCATCGCTATGCTGATGTAGGCGAAGAAGCAAGTACAGAGTAAAAACAACTTTTTTTTCATAAAATCTCTCTTTTTTTGATTAAAATAAATAATTAATTAAACAATATAGTGAGGAATATTGTTTACTGAACCTTAACAAAAAAACATCAAAATTACTCTATATACTTTCTTTCTGTATGTGTATGGGCTAAATTTGTATCTTTTCTAACAGATACTGCCCTGTATATGATGCTCCGCAATGAGCTACTTCTTCGGGGGTGCCGCATACTACGAGATTACCGCCCATATCTCCACCTTCCGGACCGAGGTCTATGACATAATCGGCGCATTTGATAACGTCCATGTTATGTTCGATTATGACAACCGTATGTCCTCGTGCTATTAAGGAGTTGAATGCCTCTAGCAGTTTCTTTATGTCGTGGAAATGTAATCCTGTTGTCGGTTCGTCGAATACAAAAATAGTTGGCTGAGATTTTTCGATACTCAGGAAATATGCCAGTTTGACACGCTGGTTTTCTCCTCCCGAAAGAGTAGAGGATGATTGTCCCAGTTTGATGTATCCGAGTCCAACTTCTTGTAGCGGCAGCAGTTTTTTTACTATTTTCTTCTGCTTGTGTTCATCGAAAAATTCGATAGCCTGGTTGACTGTCATTTCCAGTATGTCATAGATGTTTTTCCCTTCGTAACGTACTTCCAGGGTATCACTCTTAAAACGTTTTCCATGACATGATTCACATTCCAGTACCAGATCGGCCATGAATTGCATTTCTACCGTTACAGTACCTTCTCCTTTACATTCTTCACAACGTCCTCCTTCGGTATTGAACGAGAAATACCCTGCCGAGTACCCCATTTGTTTGGCCAAAGGCTGGTCGGCAAACAGTTTTCTTATTTCGTCGTATGCCTTGATGTAGGTGACAGGATTACTGCGTGAGGATTTGCCTATCGGGTTTTGGTCGACAAACTCTATGTCCTTTATCATCTGGATATCACCTTCCAGTGAAATAAATTCTCCCGGACGGTCGCTGCCTTCACTATACTCACGCTTCAGTGCCTTATAAAAGATGTCGCGCACTAACGTACTTTTTCCTGAACCACTAACTCCGGTCACTACCGTCATTACGTTAAGTGGGAAGCGTACATCGATTCCCTTCAGGTTGTTTTCTCTGGCTCCTTTTATTTCTATATAATTATTCCACGAACGATGTGTCTGTGGTCGTTCGATGATTTCTTCTCCCAGCAGATATTTTACAGTATAGCTGTTGCTTCCGGGATGCAGGTCTTTCATATCTCCTTGATAAACAATTTCTCCTCCCAGACGTCCGGCTTTAGGGCCGATATCTATAATATAGTCGGCAGCACGGATGATTTCTTCATCATGCTCTACCACTACCACTGTATTGCCCAGCTGTTGCAACTGGCGGAGTACTTTGATAAGCTTGTCTGTATCTCGGCTGTGAAGTCCGATACTAGGTTCGTCCAAAATATAAAGTGAACCTACCAGACTGCTTCCCAGTGAGGTTGCTAGATTGATTCGCTGACTTTCTCCCCCGGAAAGTGAGTTGCTGAGTCGGTTTAATGTAAGATATCCAAGTTCGACGTCGAGCAGGAAGGTCAATCGGTTATTGATTTCATTCAGCAAGCGTTGGGCTATCATCTTGTCATGTTCGTCGAGCTGCAAGGTACGGAAAAATTCTTTCAACTGATAAACCGGCATCTCTACCAGTTCTGCAATGGTGCGTCCTCCCACTTTGACATAAAGCGCTTCTTTCTTCAAACGGCTGCCATGACACTCCGGACAAGTTGTCTTACCACGGTAACGGGCTAACATTACGCGGTACTGTATCTTATACTGATTTTCTTCCAGCATCTTGAAGAACGAATCGATGCAGACTTTGTCACGCGGTCCGTGCCATAAATAATCCTTCTGTGCCTGAGTCAGGTTATAGTAAGGCTCGAATATAGGAAAATCGTGCGCCGGAGCTTCGCGCAGGAATTCGGTGAGCCATTCGCTCATTTTTTCTCCTCTCCAGCACATCACAGCACCGTCGTAAACACTCAATGCACGGTTGGGTACGACAAGATGCTCGTCTATACCGATAATCTTTCCGAAACCTTCACACGTAGGGCATGCGCCGATAGGAGAGTTGAACGAAAACATCTGGTCGCTGGGCTCTTCAAACTTAATACCGTCTGCCTCGAATTTTGTACTGAAGGCATGTAGTTTGGTACTTCCGTCGGGCAGGTAAAAGCGCAGCAGACAAGCTCCGTCACCCTCGTACATAGCTGTTTCTGCTGAATCGGTCAAGCGGCTGATTGCATCTTTTGTATCATCGCAGCTCATACGGTCCACCAGCAGGTATATCGTATCGGCAGGATTATATTGATAATCCTCCATACGAACCATTTCACCGTTTACTTCCAGACGGGTGAATCCTTGTTTCATATCCATTTCTATCTGTTCGGCTTCACTGCGTCCTTCTCGGGGAATGATAGGAGTCTGTACCGTATAGCGTGTACCTTTCGGATATGAGAGCATGCAGTTTACAATATCTTCGGGGCTGTCTTTTTTTACAAGCTGACCGCTTATCGGCGAATAAGTTTTGCCGACACGTGCAAACAGCAGACGCAGATATTCGTATATCTCAGTCGATGTACCTACAGTAGAACGCGGATTCCGGCTGATTACTTTCGGTTCGATAGCAATGGCAGGAGGAATACCTTTGATGAAATCACATTCAGGTTTGCTCATTCGTCCCAGGAACTGGCGTGCATACGATGAAAGGCTTTCCACATAGCGACGCTGTCCTTCGGCATACAATGTGTCGAATGCCAGTGAGGATTTTCCGGAACCGGACAACCCCGTAATGACTACTAGTTTATTACGTGGAATATCAACGTCTATATTTTTCAGGTTGTTTACCTTCGCGCCTTTTATAGATATATATTTACTGTCAGACATGCTTGGATTCGTTTGGTTTTTGATAGACAAAAATAGTGAATTTTATGCATATCGTGAAACAAAAGATAAATAAGGAGTGTTAATAGCTTCAATTTTGGAAAAAACTCTGCTTATTGCTTTCACATGTGTAAAACAGGTCCTCATTGCTTTATTCTTTTATCGATTCGAGGAAAAAGTAAGTTATTGATTATTTTTTCCTTATCTTTGCCCTCTCGATTATAATGTATAAAAAATATGAAATCAAAAGTTTTATTGATTTGGCTGGCAATGCTTTTATTTGTTGCCGGAAGTGTTAAGGCACAGACAATGCATCCAAAGCGTGAATTCCGCGGTGCGTGGATACAATGTGTGAACGGTCAGTTTCAAGGTATGCCCACAGAACAGATGAAAGCGACTCTGATCCGTCAGTTGGATAACCTGAAAGGTGCGGGTATCAATGCGATTATATTTCAGGTTCGTGCCGAATGTGATGCTCTTTATGCGTCGACCTATGAACCCTGGAGCCGTTTCCTTACCGGATTGCAGGGAAAAGCTCCTCAGCCAGGCTGGGATCCGCTTCGTTTCATGGTGGAAGAATGTCATAAGCGTGGCATGGAACTTCATGCATGGATAAATCCTTATCGTGCACAGACCAAGGGAACTACGGCATTGTCGCCTATGCATCCTTATAATAAATACCCTAATTTGTTTGTACGTTACGGCGGACAGCTGTATTTCGATCCCGGATATCCTGAATCGAGAGCTTATATCTGCAAGATTGTAAGAGATATCGTTTCTCGTTACGATATTGACGCTATTCACATGGATGATTATTTTTATCCGTATCCGAATCCGGAAGAAGAATTTCCAGACAACATCAGCTTTGCTGCTTATGGTCGCGGATTTACCAACAAGGCCGACTGGCGTAGAGATAATGTCAATGTCTTGATAAAAGAAATTCACGAAACTGTACGCAGTTGTAAGCCATGGGTTAAGTTTGGTGTTTCTCCCTTCGGTATCTATCGTAACAGAAAATCAGATCCGAATGGCAGCGATACAAACGGACTTCAGAATTACGATGACTTGTATGCCGATGTACTGCTTTGGGTCAACAATGGCTGGGTAGATTATAATATCCCTCAGATCTATTGGGAAATCGGTCATCCGGCAGCAGATTATGATAAACTGATCCGCTGGTGGGCGCGTCATTCTGCCGCACGTCCACTGTTTATCGGACAAGACGTAGTTCGTACTGTAACAAAGCCAGATCTGAAAAATCCGGGACAGCACCAGATGCTTGCCAAATATAACTTGCAGCGTATGCTTCCAACCGTACAGGGAAGCTGTCAGTGGTATGCTGCTGCAGTAGTAGAAAATAAAGGCAACTATCGTGAGGTTCTGGCAAATGTCTACCACAAATATCCAACTTTGATTCCGGCTTCTCCTTTTATCGATAAAGAGGCTCCGGGTAAAGTGAAAAAACTGAAACCGGTGTGGACTGCCGACGGATATATTTTGTTCTGGACAGCTCCTAAGGCGAAAGATGAAATGGACAAGGCTGTGCGTTATGTAGTATATCGCTTCAATAACGATGAAAAGGTTAATCTGAATGATCCTTCTCATATTGTTGAAATCACTACCAATACTTTCTATAAACTTCCTTATGAAAACGGAAAGACTAAGTACCGCTATGTAGTGACTGCACTCGACCGTCTGCATAATGAATCGAAGGCTGTTAAGAAAAAAATTAAGTTGTAAAATATTTATTAAGTTAAGAAATCCGTTCGGAGGAATCCGGACGGATTTTTTTATGAACAGACTGATGTGTTCAATATTGTGTTCTTCTCCTTTAAATTTGTTATATTGAAAGAATTGATTATCTTTGCTAATAGATACAAAACAAACAGAAGTGTGCCTGTAAAGAGCAGTCCCTGCACTTCGGAAACAAAAACTAAGATTCTTTGGGGACGAGAACCTTATAAAAACAATATCAGTTATGAAGAAGTTATTATTAACTGTTGTTTTAGGATTGTGTACACTTGCCGGTTTTTCTCAGGCGAAATTTGATGTACATGCAGGTATGTCTATGGCAAACATCACCAATAGTGATGCAGACTTGAAGATTGGCTATTCGGTAGGAGTAGGAATGGATTATGCCATTACTGATATGTGGGCCTTCCAGACCGGTTTGAATTTTACAAGCAAAGGTTGTAAAGGATCTGAGAAAGGTGTTGATGCGAAAATTAATCCTGTTTATCTGGATATTCCTTTATTGGCTGCTATAAAATTACCTATCAGCGAAGGTAATACGTTTGTTGTAAATGCCGGTCCTTATGTAGGATTTGGTTTGGGCGGAAAAGCGACTGTGGAATCAGGAGGTGCTGAAGTTGGAACTAAACTGTTTAAGAAGATAGATGGAGCTGACGAAGCATTGATGAACCGTTGTGCTGTAGGTTTGCAGTATGGAGTAGGTTTTGAACTGGGATATAAATATTTGCTGAATCTGACAGGCCAGTATGGTTTTACTAACATGTTTAAGAAAAGCCTGACACAGGAAAATAATAAAAACCTGGCTTTTATGATAACTGTGGGTTATCGCTTCTGATAGCGTATTAAATTCTTTCTAAGTATAGAGCGGTCGGACTGTGACAAATGGTCTGACCGCTTTTTTTATGGATTGTGCAGCTGTTTCCGTATTTCTTTGTTTTAAATCTAGCTGATGTTTATCTGCTTTTTTGTACAAATTTAAAAAAAATATCAGGAAGAATTGCTGATAATATGCTGATGTTTTTTGTGAAAGCTGGTATTGATTTTATGAAGAAAACAGGTCGTTGTAAACGTAAGGTTTAGGCCTGGAAAATCTGATAAATCGAAACCTTAAAAGAAAAGTCCCTCTGTTTTCAGCCTTAATTTGTTACAATATCAGGCTGAAAACAGAGGGACTTTTAGAATGTCAACTTATAAACTGTAAGTAAAGTCATCCCATGTTTCCGTTTGGAAATCATCTATATTATTTGATATGCTCGCGAATCTTTGTAAGATAGGCACGCATTCTTTCAGCATCTTTTTTGTTGATGATATCCAACAGCTCGTTGAGTTCTGTACGAATACCTTCTACATGTGCCGGAGTACGTGGGTTGAACAAGATTTCCTGCAACAGAAAATCATCTTCGCCCATCACTCCTTTGGCTATTGCCATATGCCGTTTGAATGTTGTTCCCGGAGCATCCTGATGTTTCATTACCGCAGCGAAGGCAAACGTAGAAACAAAGGGGATAGACAGCGAGTAAGCTACTGTTTCATCGTGTTCCTCGAATGTATATTCGAAGATGTTAAGTCCCAGTCTTTGATACAGATCTTTGAAGAAAATTTTTCCCAGATGGTCGCCTTCCTTGATGATGATGGCATTCTCCGTACTTAGCTTGTCAAGGTTGGCAAACGTAGGACCAAACATCGGGTGAGTAGATACATAGCGGAATCCACAATTTTCGTAAAATTCTTTCAGTCCGGTTTTTACAGAAGCTATATCGCTTATGATACAATCTTTCGGGAGAATGGGCAAAACCTGATTGAATGCATCAAGAGTATATTTTACCGTTGCTGCATTAATAACCAGTTCGGGTTTGAATTCTTCTATTTCTTGAGTATTGGTAAACCGACAGCAGTTGTACATAAAGCGCAGTTTCTTTGGGTTCACATCGAATACTGCCACTTCGTGGTCGAAACTCAATACATCGGTAAAGAAGGAACCCATTTTTCCGGCTCCCAAAATTAATATTCTCATAGATTCTTATAAAAGTCTGTTATTTACTTACTTACTTATTAATGATTTCCAATTGCTGGCGTACGCTTTCTTCGTGGATAGCTTCGAATACTTGTTTGACAAAATCGGCATCCATTCCGCATAATGTACCTTGCGCACCACGCTTGTCGAGTATCTCGTTGTAACGTCCGGTCTGAAGGACAGTCATGTTATGCTCTTTCTTGAATGTACCTATTTCACGGCATACACGCATACGTTTGGCTAAGATTTCCATCAGTTCGTTGTCGCACGCATCGATTTGCAGACGAAGTTCGTGCAAGCTTTCTGTTGACTGATGCTCTTTACGAATAACCAGCAGATTCAGGATGTAGTCGAGTACATCTGGAGTAACTTGCTGTGCCGCATCACTCCATGCACAATCTGGATTGCAGTGAGATTCAACAATCAATCCATCCAGTCCCAGGTCCATTGCCTGCTGGCAGAGCGGTGCAATGAGTTCACGCTTTCCACCGATATGGCTTGGGTCGCACAAGATAGGCAGGTTAGGAATACGGCGGCGCAGTTCGATTGGAATATGCCACTGTGGCAAGTTACGGTAAATCTTTTTATCGTATGACGAGAATCCGCGGTGGATAGCTCCCAGACGCTTCAATCCTGCGTTGTTGATGCGTTCCAAAGCTCCGATCCATAATTCCAGATCCGGATTGACAGGGTTCTTTACGTAAACAGGAATATCTACTCCTTTCAGTGCGTCAGCTATTTCCTGTACGGCAAACGGATTGGCAGTGGTACGTGCTCCGATCCACAAGATGTCGATACCTGCTTTCAGACATTCGTATACGTGCTTTGCCGTTGCAACCTCGGTTGCTACGTACATGCCTGTTTCTTGTTTAACTCGTTTCATCCATGCAAGACCATCCACACCGATACCTTCGAAACCTCCGGGTTTGGTACGTGGTTTCCATATTCCGGCACGGAAAATCTTGATACCTTTATTGGCCAGTTGGGTAGCAGTTGAGATAACTTGCTCTTCTGTTTCGGCACTACAAGGACCTGCTATGATAAGAGGGCGTTCTTTTGATACACCTTCCAGTTCGATGGGTTGCAAATTTAGTTCCATATTATCTTGTCTTTTTAATTTATTATTCTTTAGAAAATTGCTTTGATGCGTTTAAGGGCTTCAGCCAGTTTTCCTTCCTTGGCACAGAGAGAAATGCGGATATACCGTTTTCCGTTGCTTCCGAAGATAAATCCCGGAGTAATAAATACCCGTGCTTCGTGTAATACTTTCTCTGTCAGGTCTTCTACATCAGTATAGCTCTCAGGAATTTTTCCCCAAAGGAACATACCTACCTGATCAGAATCGAATGTACATCCCAGTGTAGTCATGATTTCCTCCGCCAGTTTACGACGGCGGCTGTATACGTTGATGTTTGCTTCTTCGTGCCATTCTGCACTGTTGCGGTATGCCTGTGCGGCAGCGAGCTGCATGGGACGGAAAGTTCCCGAATCGATATTACTTTTTATTTTCAGAATCCACTGTACAAAAGTCGCGTTGGTGGCAAGCATACCTACACGCCAGCCCGGCATGTTGTGGCTCTTACTCATGGAGTTGAACTCGATACAGCATTCTTTGGCTCCCGGAACATTGAGGATACTGATAGGCTTATGGTTCAGAATGAAGCTGTATGGGTTGTCGTTTACAATGACGATGTTGTGGCGGCGGGCAAAGTCGACCAGCTTTTCGTACAACTCCATGGTGGCATTTGCTCCTGTCGGCATGTTGGGATAGTTAGTCCACATAATTTTCACACGGCTCAAATCCATTTTCTCCAGTTCATCAAAATCGGGTTGCCAGTGATTGTCTTCCCTCAGGTTATAATTGACGATCTCACTTCCTAATATTTTATTTAGTGAAGTGTAGGTAGGATATCCCGGATTAGGAACCAGAACCTGATCTCCCGGATTGACGAGAGCCAGTGTGACATGCAGGATACCTTCCTTTGATCCGATGAGCGGCTGTATTTCCGTAGCAGGATCAAGATCGACATTGTACCAGCGTTTGTACCAGTCGGCCATCGCCTTGCGCAGTTCAGGTATACCTACTGTGGGCTGGTAGCCGTGTGCATCTGCCTTGCGGGCATTTTCGCATAATACATTGATGGTTTCTTCCGATGGCGGCATGTCCGGACTTCCTATACCCAGGCTGATGACATCCTTACCTTCGGCGTTCATCTTTGCCACTTCTTTCAGTTTACGGCTGAAATAATATTCGCTGACACTAGCCAGTCTGTCGGCGGGCTGTATATTATAATGTTGATTCTCCTTCTGCATATTCTCCTAAAATTTTAAGTGCTTTAGTGAGCGGGGTTACCGCATCGATAGATTGTTTATATCTCAGGTAATCATTGAACATCACGTCTACGTAGAACATATATTCCCATTCGCGTCCGATGATGGGCAATGATTGTATCTTAGTCAGGTTTATGTTGTAGAATGAAAAAATGGAAAGAACTTTCGAAAGACTTCCTTCATTGTGTGGAAGTGAGAAAACGATGTTTGCCTTGTTTACCTTCGAACGGTCTTTCAGGTCGTCGGCAATCCACGGGTCGCATACTATAAGAAAGCGTGTAAAATTGTGTTTGTTGGTTTCAATTCCTTCCTGAAGTATTTTCATTCCATACATGCTTGCTGCATATTTGGAGCAGATGGCTGCATGTCCTTTCAGTTGTTTTTCGTGGATGTTTTTGGCACTTCCGGCAGTATCATCGGTTTCTACAACTTTCAGTTCCTGATGGTGCTGGAGAAATTCGCGGCATTGTGCCAGGGCTACCGGATGAGAGTTTACTTCTGTCAGGTCCTCCCAGCTTTCATCGGGCAGACACATGATGTTGTGGCTGATACGAAGCTTGTGTTCTCCGATGATAGTAGCTCCACTTTCGCGGAGTAATTCGTAGTTATGAAGCAGGCTTCCGGCAATTGTATTTTCTATGGCAACTGTTCCGATTACATTGCTGTCCTTGCGCATGTTCTCGAATACTTCTTCGAATGTATTGCAACAGATTAACTCTATTTCTTCATCCTTGAAATATTTGTGGGCGGCAATGTCGTGGTATGAGCCCGGAACACCTTGTATTGCTATCTTTTTCATTTGCTCTTGGTTTAAAATAAAAAATCCCGTTTCTTTCCAGAAGCGGGATTTCGTTATATTGTTTTTACTTATTCATTGGTTTATCGTACATATGCGAACTCCCGCTTCACTTCATTGCTAAAGTAAAAGTAAAAAAAGTAAAAGAAGAAGTATGTCGCAAATGTTTTCATTTTTGTTCTGTTATTTTGTTATCATTACGGTTGCAAATGTAATACTTTTCTTGAAAAAACAATAGTTTTATGAACTTTTTCTTTAAATATTTTCTTTACACGACATATTCGATTAAATTTGTGTTAGAACAAACTCGCTAATTAAAACATAATATCACCATGAATTATAATTTTGATGAACTGATAGACCGTCGGGAAACGAGTGCTGAAAAAGTTGAAGGAATGAAGAGTATATGGGGTAGGGAAGATCTTATTCCGATGTGGGTAGCCGATATGGATTTTGCAACTCCACCGTTTGTGATTGATGCAATCCGCAAGCGTTGTGAGCATCCTGTGCTGGGCTATACCTGCAAACCTGATAGCTATTATCAGGCCGTTATTAACTGGGTGGATTCCCGTTATGGTATGAAGGTAAGAAAAGAACAGATTACTTACGTGCCGGGCATTGTGCCGGGGTTGGGGATGGCAATCAATGCCTTTACTCATCCGGGAGATAAAATAATGATTATGCCTCCTGTTTATCATCCTTTTTCGTGGCTGGTAACTCGTAATGACCGAAGGGTGGTAGAGTGTCCGTTGATACTGGAAAATGGAACGTATCGCATGGACTTGGATTTGTTCCGCAAAGAGATAAAAGGGGTGCGTGTGTTTATATTATGTAATCCTCACAATCCGGGCGGTGTGGTCTGGACACACGATGAGCTGAAGGCGATTGCAGACATATGTGCTGAAGATAATGTGATTGTCTTTTCGGATGAAATTCATGCCGATCTGACGTTGCCACCTCGTCATCATGTTCCTTTTGCCATGATTTCCGAGCGTGCAAAGAATAATTCCGTTACGTTCATGGCTCCTAGTAAGGCATTTAATATGCCAGGAGTAGCTGCTTCGCATGCTATTATCTATAATGAGGGACTCCACAAACGGTTTACTACTTATATGGAAAGCTGTGAGTTTGGCGGAGGTCATGTTTTTGCCTTTCCGGCAGTAGAGGCTGCATATTCTAATGGAACAGAGTGGCTGGAACAATGTCTGGCTTATATACAAGGTAATATTGATTATTTGGATCATTACCTGAAGACTTATATGCCTAAGATTAAGGCAATGCTTCCGATGGCTTCGTATCTGGTATGGCTTGACTGTCGGGAGTTGAATCTGTCACAGCAGCAGCTTGAAGATTTTTTTGTATCTCATGCGCATTTAGCTCTGAACAGTGGTACGACTTTTGGAAAAGAGGGTACGGGATTTATGAGAATGAATGTCGGATGTCCGCGTTCTGTACTTGAACAGGCAATGAAGCAGTTGAAAGAGGCTTATGATGAGTTGTAATTATAGATATGAAAGCTATATAAAAAAACATTTTTAAGAAATGTGAATTTTTAATAGAAAATTTCGTTCTTATGAACTAAAGAGTCGTATCAAACTTTTTATCATGTAGTTTGATACGACTCTTTTTCGTTTGAAAATATTATAATTCCAGACTTCTTAAATAAATCAGTGGATTATATTCTTTTATGTTGAAGAAATTGACAATTGCAGTTTTATCAATTTTGTTGACGTTTTCCCTTTGTCTTATTTAAAAAGTAGCATATTAATAAATTCCCGGAGCAGAGTTTTGCTTGAGGTTATCATAATTTCCGGTAATCAGCTTCTCGTTGTCCGGATTTAGCTCAATAGCTTTTTTCATATCTTCTATGGAGCCTTCCTTATCACCTTTTAGCAGTCGGATACGTCCTCGTTCCTGATAGAGCACTGCGTTTTGAGGCATTAGTTCGATGGCTTCTGTATAGAACTCTATAGCCTGGTCGAATTCTTTCTGTTCCATTAACATTTCACCTTTAAGCAGATAGGCTTTTTCGTTGAACGGATTTACTTCCAATACCTGGTTGAAACATGATTGAGCTTCTTCTACCTGACCAAGTGCTGCGTGTATTCTTCCTTTAAGTAGTAAAGCATCCTCTTCATCAGGTGAAACTGAAAGAACTTTATCCAGATCGCTCATGGCATCTTTAGCCTGACGCATATCCCAGAGGACTTCGGCACGAAGCAGATAAGCCTCTTTATATTCTTCGTTTTGCATGATGGCCTTGGTCAGCATCACAATAGCCTGCAGGTCATTTTTCATGCCTCGTGCAGCCTTTGCTGCAAGATAGTAAGCCGGAGCACTGGTTTCGTCAAGCTTTATAGCTTTCTGACAAGCATCATCCATACTTTCATAATCTTCTTGCATATAACAGATACTTGCCAGAGCAAGCAGAGCCTGTATATTGTCGGGCGTTTTATCAACCAGGCGGTCTAGTGTAATACGGGCATCGTCTGTACGTCCGGCTTCTATATACGCATTGGCAAGCAGTTGCAGCGTTTCAGGTTCATCATTCAGTGCTATTGCCTGCTCAAAACATTTTATAGCATAGGGAAGCTGGCGCATATTGCGTGCGCGGATACCATCATATTTCAGAATCTCGAAATTTTTCTTTTCCTGTTTTGCCTGTTGGTCTTCGTTCGGCTTTCCTCCACCGAACAAGGATGATAATAAGCCCATAATTTTATCTCTTTTATGTTAATGTGTTGCAAAGATAACGAGAAAATTAACTTAATGGATATGTTTGCTGAAAAGAAATTAGTATGTTTGCAACCGAATAATACAGTGAAATAAAAAAGAAAAGTTATGAAAAAAATGCTGTTGGCCATTGTTGCTCTGCTGGCATGTCATACCATGCAGGCACAATACTTCTGTACTACTCAGGGTACGGAATTACATTATGTAAATTATGATGAGGCAGGACAAAGCCTGTCGAACGAAACGGTTACGGTATACAATGTCGTAAAGAATGCTTCAGGAGAAAGTGCTCAGTATCTTGCCAAAATAGTAACTAATAAGACCAAGAATAATACCAGCTATACACTTTATAACTGGAATTACGATGGTAATGTTACTACCTGCCAGGAAGATTTGATGTATGGTCCTTATATAAAATCCGATTCAGATCCTGCCAAATACGATTCGAAGGCCCGTCAGGCTATGGCTGAAGAGCTGAAACTGAAAGGTGATAATTCATTTACTATCAAAAAGCACGCCAGTGCAGGCGAGTCGATTCCAGACCGTACTTATTCGCTGATCTTCAATATGCTGAAGAATGAGATAAATATATCTGGTGCAGCTTATATGGGTGAAGAGAAAGTCAGTACGACTGCCGGTAAGTTTGATTGTATTAAGATTTCATACCTGAAGCGTACAAAAATCGTTCTGAAGACCGAAACCGTACGTGTAACAGAATGGTATGCCGAAGGTATCGGACTGGTAAAATCAGAAAGCTATAATACCAAGGGAGAACCTGATGGAAAAACTATCTTGGTAAAAATAGTGAAGTGATCTGAATTAATATTTCATCAATAATACTTGTCTTTCTAAGAAAGCACCCGATATTCTGATTTCTCGACTTAGGAATACGGGTGCGATCTTTTTATTGATACTTGTGTATCAGATAATTTCTATACCTTGTTGCTTGCAAAGTTCCAGGCTTAAATCTTTCAGTTTGAACTTCTGGATTTTGCCACTTCCTGTCATCGGGAATTGCTTTACAAAGAAAATGTATTTCGGAATCTTGTATCGGGCTATCTTTCCTTCGCAAAACTCACGTACATCATATTCGTTCATTGTGCATCCTTCGTGCAGAATGATGAATGCACCTACAGCTTCACCGTATTTCTTCGACGGTACACCCGCTACCTGAACATCCTTTATGCCAGGCATCTGATAAAGGAACTCTTCTATTTCGCGCGGATAAATGTTTTCTCCTCCACGGATAATCATGTCTTTGATACGTCCCGTAATGCGATAGTTGCCGTTTTCGTCCTTGATACCCAAGTCGCCCGAATGCAGGAAACCGTTTTTGTCTATCACTTCCGCAGTAGCTTCCGGATTCCTATAATATCCTTTCATGGTATTATATCCGCGGTTACACATTTCCCCTTGTACACCTGGAGGACATTCCTCTCCTGTTTCTGGGTCGATAACCTTCACTTCCGTAAATTCAAAATCATGACCGACTGTAGTAAAACGCACCTCCTGCGGGTCGTCGATACGGCTGTGTGTCATACCCGGAGAAGCTTCTGTCAGTCCGTATACACTGGTTACCTTCATGAACATTTTCTCTTCCACCTGTTTCATCAGTTCTACCGGGCAGAGAGAACCAGCCATAATACCTGTACGCAGGCATGAAAGGTCGAACATGTCGAACATCGGATGGTTGAGTTCCGCTATAAACATGGTAGGTACTCCGTAAAGTGCCGTACAGCGTTCCTTGTGAATGGAAGCCAGTACCAGCAACGGATCGAAACGTTCCGTCATAACTTGTGTACAACCATGTGTAAGACAGTTCATTGTAGCGAGTACCACACCAAAGCAGTGGAATAACGGTACACATACACAAAGCTTGTCGGCGGAAGTGAACTTCATGTGTTCTCCCGTAAGAAATCCGTTGTTGGCTATGTTATAATGCGTAAGCATTACTCCTTTCGGGAATCCCGTTGTACCTGAAGTATATTGCATGTTTACCGTATCGTGGCAATTGACTTTTTTCTTTGCTTCGTCGAGTACGGTATCGTCTATGTTGTTTCCCAACAGAAGGATTTCGGCTGTGTTGTACATGCCACGGTATTTTTCCTGTCCGATGTAGATGACATTGCGCATGTGCGGGAACCGTTTACTCTTCATGTGCCCGCGTTCGAAAGTCTTCAGCTCGGGAAGCATCCGGTAAGTCATATCTACAAAACTGCTGTCCTTTTCCCCATCGACGATACATAGCGTATGCATGTCCGAGTTTTCGCACAAGTACTCCAGCTCAGACTGTTTGTAGTTTGTGTTAACCGTAACTGCTACAGCACCAATTTTGGCACAGGCATAAAGAAACGTCAGCCAGTCGGGTACGTTTCTCGCCCATATACCCACGTGTGTGCCGTGTGTGATACCGATGGCAAGCAATCCCTTAGCCATATTGTCCACACGTCGGTTGAACTGACTCCATGTAAACCGCAGGTTACGGTCGGAGTATACGATATACTCTTTATCGGGTGTTTCCTTGGCCCAGTGCTCCAGCCAGTCACCCAGTGTTCTTTCCGATAATTGTATCATAATAGGTAGCGGTTTAAATAGGAGTATAGATTACAGCCAGGATACGAGCTTCCTGTCCTTCGAAAGCATGTACATGATGAGGTACGATGGAATCGTAATAAATCGTATCACCTTCTTCCAGCAGATACGTGTATTTACCATAATTGATTTCCAGTGTGCCTTTCAGTACCATGATAAACTCTTCTCCCTCGTGAGCAGACAGATGGAATTCATTATTTCCGTTTGCATCGATGTCGACGATAAACGGTTCCATGTGTCGGTCGGTCTTGCTGCGCGACAGTGAATGATAATGTAAGTGCTGACGCGCATCGAGTGCATTGTTAGAGAAGCTGATGGTATCGTCAGCATCTCCGCGTCGGCATACTACAGGACCCGCTTCATCAGGCTGATCGTCGAGGAAAGTGCCCAGACGTACTCCCAGTGCACGCGCCAGCTTTACAAGCGGAGCGAGCGAAGGAATGTCAATATTTTCCTCGATACGTGTGATTTGTTCTACGGCAAGTCCTGTACGGTCTGCCAGTTCTTCCAGACTTATTTCTTTTGCTGTTCTAAGGCTTTTTACTTTTTCTCCAATAACGTTGGTTCTATCCATAGTATAGTGTTTTTTACGATGAAAAGCCGTTATGTGGCTTTCAATGAATCAGATTTGGGCAAATATAGTAAAGTTTTATAATACTCATGCCATGGATGTATAAAAAGGTTATCCAGCTTTTTTACTAAAGTTGCCGAGCTTGCTAATATTTTCAAAAAAAAACATATACGGAAAATGGTTTGTGAACCTTGGTCGAAATCGTGTTGTGTGTATTTTACAAGCTTTGCATATTTTCAAAGATGGCTGAGCTTCGTTTAAATTTGAACAGATAAAATATGAAACTGATAATGACCGACCGCCCTGTCGACCTGAGTTTCTTGAAAGATGAGGCGGTGAAATACATTGATTTGTCATCCTTGCGGATAGCGAACTGTGTGGGATGCTTTGGATGTTGGACAAAGACACCGGGCAAATGCGTGATTCGTGACGACGCTACCTGGGTATATCCCTGTATAGCTGCCAGCAACACAGTTCTGTATGTCAGCCGGCTCTGCTATGGCGGATATGACAGTGTGATGAAGACCATGCTGGAGCGTGCCATTCCTGTACAGCAGGCATTTATACGCATTTACAAGGGAGAAACCCATCACGTGCAGCGTGCCGTAATGCCGAAGAAAGCTACTATTCTTGCTTACGGCGATATTTCGTCCGACGAAAAGGACCTATTCAGAAAGCTGGTTGCCCGCAATGCAGCCAATATGAACTTTGAGAGTTATGAAGTAAGGTTTTCAACCGAAGCTATGTTGAACGATGTGGTAAAAGAAATTGTAGAAAGATGGGAAAAGTACTGATTCTTAACGGTAGTCCGCGAGCTCCGAAATCCAATTCCAGACGATATGCTGAAATATTCTCCACCGCTTGTAAGTTACCGTCGGATTATTTCAATATATCGAAGACCAACCATGCCGCACTGTGTCAGAAAATGTCAGAGTATTCCGATGTACTGTTGGTTTTTCCGCTTTATGCCGATTCGCTTCCAGTGGGGTTACTGAATTTCCTGAAGTATCTGGAAGCCAACTCACCGAAGCGGAAGCCTGTTGTATCAGTTCTGATAAATTGCGGTTTTCTGGAATACCACCAAAACGATATTGCCTTGGAAATGCTCCGTTTCTTTTGTCAGAAAAACGGTTATCGCACAGGATCTGTGTTGGCTTTGGGAAGTGGAGAGGCGATACTCGGCACTCCGTTCCGTTACATAGCTGTGAGGGCAATCAGGAAACTGGCAAAATCTGTCGGTAACGGTAAATATTGTAACATACAAGCTACCATGCCGCTGAATAAGCGTTTGTTTATCTGGGCTTCCACACGTTACTGGATACAGTACGGCAAGCGTTTTGGAATAACCAAAGAGCAGATGCAGAGCATGAAGATTGAGTAGGGTTACTTTGTGCCGGAAGGAAACAGCTTTACGGTATCTCTGAATGGAATTTTTCTTGTTATCCCATTATCCATTTACCTATTTTACCTGATTTTCTGATTACATAAACAAATCCCCAAGTTATAGATAACAACAATATTGTACATACAATCATTTTTAGCATCGTATGCAAGGGTAAAAACTCTACAAGCATATAACAAGGACCAAGAAACAGATAGTGAGACATCCAGATTCCCAATGTGCATGTAGAAATATTAATAGCAAATCGTCTGATAGTTACAGATTTAAAATGATTTTTTTTGATAACAAGAAAGATAGGAAGCGTCATTAGCAATACATTGGGAGAGCAATATGTAAAGAATAGTTCAACAAGTTCTGCCGGTTGTCCGGGAATTGCTGTAATAGATTTAAATCCTAGAAAAGTAATACAATAACCAATGATAAATGAAGGTATTCCAATAACGGCAAGTTTCCCCCAGCTAAAATTTATATCATTGTTTTTGATATAATAACCTAATAGCAGATATCCATTAAAACCGGCAAAATAATATAAAAGTCCAAATTCATTCCAGGAACATGTACCCCAAAGGTCTTTTGTCAGGTATTCCCTCAGATAAGGAATAAAAAGAGAAATGAACCACAGAGTAAGAAATATTTTTTGTTCTTTAACCGATGCTTGTTTGACCCATGCCGAAAAAAATGGCATATAAAGATATAGTCCTATTAAAAGATAAACATACCACATCTGTACAGCCAGCATCGAAAAATTGAAAGGTATCATCAGTATATTATGTAACGCTCCAGAAAAAGACTGATCTGGTTCTGCCCAGGCAAAGAAGTCATTAATGATTGTAGGAGAAAGTCCCAACAATCCGGTAATCCAGGGAAATAGATTATAAAGAACTGACCAGACGATAAAAGGAATAACGAGTCTTGTCAGACGTTTGGTATAAAATGTAGAAATATTCTCTTTTACAGGCAGAAGCAATGCTCCTGTAACCATTACAAATAAAGGTATGGCAGGACGCATAAATGAACCATAAAAACTTCCCCAGAGGTTATACCATGCTTCAGATCGTTCTGTTGGAGTAACATTATCAGTACAATGTACCGCTATCATCATGGAGATAGCGATAAACTTTACAAAATCAAGCCATATAATACGCTTGTTATCTTTTTCAATTGATGCAACTTTCATATTTTTTTGATACAAAAGTAGCCACAATGAAAAATACATTTTTTGACATAGGTCAAAATTCTTTTAAATACTTATTTTCCTGCTCTGATTCTGCTTAAGGTAGATATTGAAATGCCAAGAAAAGATGCAATATATCCTAAATTGACCCTTTGGCAAATATCTGGAAATGTTTTCAGAAGCATTTGATACCTTTCTTTGGCAGTCATTGTTAGATTGTCTATTCTTACACACTGCAATGAAAGTAGACACTCCTGATGAATAACTCTTCCCCAATTGGCTATTTCGATATTGGTATCATATAATTCATTCAATATATTTATGGGTATGGAATATGCTAGGGTCGGTTCAACTGTTTCAACAAATTCAAATCCGGCTTTGTTGTGATATAGACAAAGTAGACCAAAGGTTATGTCTCCTTCTTTTGAAAACCAAGTTGTATGTTCATTTCCGTCAACGATACAATAGGATCTGGTTAATCCTTTTTCTATAAAATAAACATTTCTGTCAATGACTCCCCCTCTTATTATCAGATGCTTCGCTGGAAAATTATGTGCTTTAAAATGTTTGGATAACAGATCTATAGATTTGTCTGTGACAGGGTAGTATTTTTTTATGCTATTTCTTATATTGTCTATTTCCATTTATAAGCTGTATTTTCCAAAAACAAGAATGAATAATGTAAATCCCATGTAATATAAACTGAAATGGTAAGTTAGTAAGAAAATCTTAAATTTACAAGGAGAAATAAGTATAACTTTCATACATATGTGAAATGGGGTAATGAGTAGAGCTTTATAAAGTTTGAGACTGATTTGACAAACTGTCAATCCACGTGTCTGAGAATCGCTTCTTTTGAGCAACAGGTGAGGGCCGGTGTAAAAAACGCAGCGGTGTGAAGCCGGTAATTTCCCGAATGTCAGAAGAATGGAGGTAAAGTCTGTTTTCCGCTTTATAGAGAATGTATAACGGAAACATTCGGATAGTATCGATCGGAATAGCAAGAAAAATGATAGCCTGTTGCTGATGGTTACAAAGGAGCATCTGGCTGTTTCAGGCTGTTTGCAGAGAGCTTTTCATTCTTTTCTGGGCATGTTTTTTCAAAACATCTCGATGTCTTTAGTAAAACATCCCGATGTTTTGAGAAAAATTGTACAAAAGTTTTTCGGGCTGTGGGCTTCTTTTTCTTTTTCCGCAGGAAAGTCTGTCTGTTTCCGCGGGAAAATCCTTTACTTTTTGCGGGAATATCTGTCAGATGCTGCCGTTTACCTGTTAAAAAGATCGTTTGAAGACTATCATTTTTCACAGGAAGAGTCTTTCCGGCATACAGAAGAAGGATTTTGTCACTGAGGCTTGTCAGTCGTTTGGGGAATTTGGTCTTTACTTGTTTATGTAAGCGGTATTTTTCTGTCTTTTTGTTAATTCTAATGCCATGTCTTTTTGTAGCGTTCGCTTCTCGTGCTATAAAATTGTTTTGTACCTTTGCGCCGAAAAAAATAAAACGAATGAAAGAGGCTTTTATCAAACTTCACCTCTCGGTACTGATAGCCGGAGGTACAGGTATTTTCGGTCGACTGATTACATTAAATGAAGGACTGCTGGTGTGGTATCGAATGCTTTTGGCTGGTGTATTGTTTTATATCGTACTTTTTCTGCTGAAGAAACTACGGAAACTTCCTGCCCGTGATGCATTGCGTATTGCTTCGGTGGGACTGCTGCTTGCCGTTCACTGGCTGTTTTTTTATGGCAGTATCAAGGCGTCGAACGTATCCATCGGAGTGGTCTGTCTGTCGCTGATGAGCTTTTTCACAGCTTTGTTCGATCCGGTAATCAACCGGCATCGGGTATCGGCAAGTGAGATATTGTTCAGTTTGGTAGGAGTGGCGGGCATTGTGCTTATCTTTCACTTCGACACCCGTTACCGTGCGGGTATCCTTATGGGAGTCGTGTCGTCGGCGCTGGCTTCCCTGTTTACTATCTGCAACAAGAAAGTGGCTTCGGGTTATCCGTCGGGCACTACCTTGCTGTATGAAATGGGAGGAGGTTTTGCGGGACTGACCTGTATGCTTCCTGTATATTTGTATTTCTTTCCTGTACCAACCATATTGCCTTCGGCTACTGATTTCGGCTATTTGCTGCTGTTCGCTTCGGTTTGTACCGTTTTGCTGTACATTCTTCAGATACAGGTATTGAAGAAGATTTCAGCGTTTACGTTTAATCTGACTTACAATCTGGAGCCTATTTACAGCATTATTCTGGCTATGATTATTTTCCGTGAGGCGAAAGATCTGAATTTCAGTTTCTATACCGGACTGGGACTGATTTTTCTGTCTGTCGTGATGCAGACGGGAAGAGTAGTTTGGCAGGCAAAGAAAAATCAATTAAAACCGTAAAGCATGGACGATTTGAGATTGCGCATACAACAGTTGTTGCAGCAGCTGAACGAGCGTGTGTTCGGCAAGGAGCATGTTATTGCACTGTCGTTGTTATCGGCTGTGGCAGGTGAGAGTATTTTCTTGCTGGGACCTCCGGGAGTGGCAAAGAGTATGGTGGCACGCCGGCTGAAACTGGCTTTCCGCCGGGGAGAGGCTTTCGAGTATCTGATGTCGCGTTTTAGTACGCCCGATGAAATTTTCGGACCGGTTTCTATTTCCAAGCTGAAGGAAGGCGATACGTACGAACGTGTCACCGAGGGCTATCTGCCTTCGGCTACGGTGGTGTTTCTGGATGAAATCTGGAAGGCGGGACCTGCCATTCAGAATGTATTGCTGACAGCTATCAATGAGAAGATTTTCCGCAACGGACGATTGACGATGCAGCTTCCGCTCAAGGGACTGGTAGCAGCATCGAATGAGTTGCCGGCGGTAGGACAGGGACTGGAGGCTTTGTGGGACCGTTTTCTGTTGCGTGTCATGGTGACGGGAGTGGAAGATTTGTCCGATTTCGACCGGATGATTGCTTCTGCCGATGAGAGTGAGCCATGTGTGCCGGAGGAACTAGCTATCGGTGACGAGGAGTATGCCGGATGGCAGCAGCAGATAGCGGGCATTACCTTGCATTATTCCATTTTCGAAGTCATCCATCTGCTGAAGGAAAAGATGGAGGAGTACAACCGCCGCTTGCAGAACGAAGAATCTGCGGAACTTCCTCTGTATGTGTCCGACCGCCGTTGGAAAAAGATTGTCAAACTGCTTCGTACGTCGGCTTTCCTGAATGGTTCGGAAGCTGTCCGTCTGTCGGACTGTCTGCTGCTGGCACATTGCTTGTGGAGCGATGTGACACAGAAGAATATAACAGAAGAAATGCTTGCCGGAGCGATACGGCAGAGTGCTGAAGGTTATCTGCTGAACTTGCAGGGAGTGGACCGTGAGTTGCAGGTACTGAAGGAGGAACTGATGGCAGAAGGTACGGTACGTGAAAATCACGATCCCGGACTAACACTGGTAGATTCGTATTATTATCAGATAGAGCGGGTACGGCTGGCAGGACGTCTGCTGATGTTTGCTTCCAACTTCCAGTCGCTCGATGATACGGGGAAACTCTTCTACTTGCATAAAGACAAATATAAATCGCAGTGCTTTATCCTGAAGAAGTACGATCTTTCCATGCGCGGGAAGATTCCTCAGAACAAAATCTATTCTCTCCGTAAGGGAAGACGTTCGGTATTTATCAACAATTATGAATATCCTTTGCGCTGTAATCCCGATGCGGAACCGCTTCCGGCAATTGAAGTGCGTCCGGAAAGCGATTTAAACGCTCGTTTCCGGGAACTGGAAGAGCTTCTTTCGCGGGTGGATGCCGGAACGAGGGAGTTTTTCGAAGCAGAGATGGAGTATTGCCGTAATCATCTGTTCTTGGGCGACAGACAGCGCCGGACGATGGAAGAGATGTTGCGTGTGCAGCAGGATTCGCTGGCAAAATATAAGAATGAACTTGATGAACTGAAACATGCGTACCGAAAAGAGAACGAGGAGTATCCGGATCAAGGATCTGAAAACGATTTATTTGGAGGAGCTTCGGCGCAGGTGCTTTGATTGCCTGGGCGAAGCTTTACAGCGTGGTACGGTGCTTCCCGGTGAACTGGAGGAAACGGTGTGGGATTATTACCGGAAGACGGCTCCTTCGTTACAGGAGTTTTATTCGCGCTATACGCCCGAATGGGAGGTGTTTTACGAGCATGAACAGTTGCTTCCGTCTGATTTTCTGGATTCTCTTTATCGTATGCAGGCAGCTTTCCGGAAACGTTATTCGCTTGCAGAGCTTGATGTTGCTTACTATATTGAGCGGCTGGAGCGTCTGCCTTTGCTCAGTCCCGAACGGAAGCTCCTTCAGGAACTTTTTCTGGATAAATGGCATCGCTTGCTCACAACCAAGGAATACGATTATCAGTATCATCACATCGAGTCGTTGTGTGAAGGATTTGTTTTGCTCGACAAGCAGAACGGACTGAAAACGGTTGCCGATGTGACAGGTTCGCGCGTCAGATGGTTGTTGTTGAACCGTCCGGAACTTTACCGGCGTATCGTGCCTTATGAGAAGGCTATGGAGCAGAATCGCCACATTCGTGAACTGGTGCGGGTGTTAGGAAAGCACAGTAAAGGTGAGAAACGTAGCTTCGATCCGTTGGGAGGAGTACGCGAAGAGCAACTGGTACGTCATGCTGTACGCAGCGATATCGAGGGTATAACGTTGGGAAACGATTTGAATCATCTGCTTCCGGTAGAATATTGTTACCTGACGGATGAGGCACTTCGTCCGGTATTCATGCAGAAGTTTGTAGAGAAGCGTTTGCAGGTGTTCGACAGTCGTTCGGCAGAAGACAGTTCGGTACTTCAAAAAGGCAGAAAGCCGGTAAGCGGACAGGGACCGTTTGTGGTTTGTCTGGATACGTCAGGCTCTATGCAGGGGAAGCGTGAGATACTGGCAAAGTCGGCTCTGCTGGCTGTGGCTAAGTTGGTAGACGGCACGCATCGCAAATGCTATGTAATTAATTTTGCCGAAGATATCCACTGCATGCTGATAAAGGACTTGCGTGCAGATTTTCCTTTATTGGCAGATTTCCTGAATTATCGTTTCGACGGAGGAACCAATATGGTTCCGGCATTAAAAGAAGCTGTCCGTTTGATACAAACAAACGGGTGGCATCGCTCGGATGTAGTAATGATTTCCGATTTCGAGATGCCACCCGTGGGGGATGAGTTAATGAAACAGATTATGGGGGTAAAGCATAGAGATACCTCGTTCTATGCTTTGGTTTTCGGGAGTCGTCCCGAAATGGATTATCTTTCTATTTGCGACCGGACTTGGGAGATGGAGATACCTTTATCTGCTCGATAGGCTGCTGGCTGACGTTGTCCAGCGGGATGGCCTGGTATTTCACTTTAGCAAAATCAATGGTCCGCAAGTCGATGCTTCGTATCGCACTGTTGTACATGGTTCGGTAATAGATAGTCCGGTTTGTCATATCGGTAGCCGATGTCCACTGTGTAGCGCTTGGAATGTCGGCAGGAACTTTTCCCAATGGGAATTCAATGCCTACCGGAATATCGAAGTTGTTCAGAATCTGAAAGCCCTGAAGCACTGTTTTCTCGGCTGAATCCTGCTGTGGGGCAGTCGACTGATAGAAAGCCGCACGTACGAAACGTGAAGGAGGAGTTACGTCACCCGGTATGCCCAGGAATCCACTTCCTGCTCCGAACGATTTCAATGGAGTAGTTCCCAGATCTTGTGCCGGAGCTGTTCCCGGGAAGAGATTCACATAATTGTTCAGGTTGGTAAGCTGCCATTCAAAGCCCGGAGAGTTGGTCAGCACTCCCAATGTATTTTCGAAGAAATGCGGAGTCTGTTCTGTAATTTCCAACACTAGCTGTTTGCCTTCTGCATCGGTAAACCGCCAATGAACAGTAGACGAACGCGGGTCGATGTTGACTACATGTACACTCTTTACTGCTTCTTTCACTTCATCCAACGTAGCACAGTTACCCAGTATCCACGAAACAAGTTGAAGGTCGGAGATTGTATTTTCTTTTTCCGAAGCATTGTAGTCTTCGTATTTTCCATAAGACGGGAAGTAGAACAGTCCGGCAGACAGTCCGGCTTCGTTTACGCCTTCAGCGATAAATTCCTTTTGTTCTACGGCAAGTCCTACATAACCATATCGTGCCGTAAACTTCATTCCGTTGATTCCTTCAGGAGTGTACGACTGTGCCGTATATCCTCTTGGAACAATAACATACTGGCTGTTCAGGTTGCTTCCGCCCCATTCGATGGTACGTGCAACGATTGTAGTTCCGTCTTTGCTTTTCAGTGTGATACCTGTACAGGCAGTTGCAGGTTGTGATGCAAACCAACCAGCCATGCCAAGCAGTAAAATTGATAATTTAGATTTCATATTCAGTGTTTTTCTTATATAACAATCGGTATTAGAAATATGTTCATTTGCAGATATATAGTTTCCCGTGTTCCTGTCCGATCACTTCTTCTGCAAGTAGGTATGATAAGGCTTTTGTATTTTTTTCTTTATCTCCCGGAAGAGCTTCCAGCAGATCGTGGGAGGAACATGGTGATTGCAGAATGTCCATTATCTGGTTGCGTATGTCTTCAAATTCTCCATGTTTCAGTCCCGAGGAGTGTTTCGCCAGACAGGCATCGCACAATCCGCAGTTGTGTTCGTTTTTCTCGCCAAAATACTGTAAAAGTATGCGGCTCCGGCATTTGTTTTCAGCATCGGCATATTCCAGCATGGCCTTGATTCGCTGCTCATAACTGGCTTTCCGGTCCTCGTAAACTTCTCGGTTCAGTACGATACGTTCACTTTCCTGGCGTTCGCGTGTATATATGATGTAGGGTGTTTTCTTCCCCGGAATATAATGCAAAATGTGCCGTTTGGTGAGCAGTACCAGTGTTTCATACACCTGCTGACGGGAAAGTCCGCTTCTTAATGCAAGCGTTTCTTCATTGATATAGGCATAATCGCTGAACAGACCGGTGTACGAACGCAGAATGATGCGAATCAGATTCTCTGTGTCAGGATTATTTTCCTGGATGCGATACAGTTCATCACGCCGCAGTGTGAACATCAGGCGTGAGGCATTGTCCTGTTCGTCGGTATATTCCAGATATCCCGCCCGGGTAAGAATCTTCAGCGCACTGTCTACCCGGATAGGGAAATGCTTGAAGTTCTGGCAGAACTCATCTATATTAAACGCATATGTACAGCCAAGTCCGTCGCCCATTGCCATCTGATAATAATAATTGATGTGCTCATAAACCTGACGGATGTATTCCTTTTCCGGAAAAGTATCGGCTATGCGTTTGTTCAATAAGGTTTTATCACTTCGTGCGTATAGCAGTACCGCGTACGATTTCTGTCCGTCACGTCCGGCGCGTCCCGCTTCCTGAAAATATGCTTCGGGAGAATCGGGAAAATCGATGTGTACCACCAGTCGTACATCGGGCTTGTCAATACCCATACCGAATGCGTTGGTTGCTACCATGACTCTGAACTCTCCGTTTATCCACCCCTTCTGACGCTGGTCTTTGGTATCATTGTTCAGTCCGGCATGATAGAACGTTGCAGTAATACCTTGTTCATTCAGAAATTGAGATACTTCTTTTGTCTTTTTACGGTTGCGCGTATATACAATAGCAGAACCTTGTACGCTAGTCAGGATGTGAAGAAGTTCTTCAGCCTTGTTTTCTGTGCGGCGGACGATATAGGCTAGATTTTTCCGTTCAAAACTCATCCGGAAAACATTCTCTTCTCTGAAATCCAGTCGTTTCTGAATGTCTTTTACCACTTCGGGCGTGGCTGTAGCTGTAAGAGCAAGCACTGGTACTCCTGGAAGCAGTTTTCTGATTTCTGAGATCTTGAGGTAGGCTGGACGGAAATCATATCCCCACTGAGATATACAGTGTGATTCGTCGACGGTAATCATGCTTACCTTCATGCTTTTCAGCTTGGTCTGGAAAATTTCCGTGTCCAGTCGTTCGGGTGAAATATAGAGAAACTTATAATCGCCGAAGATGCAGTTTTCCAGTGCTACGACAATTTCTTCACGCGTCATACCCGAATAGACAGCTATTGCTTTTATTCCCCGGTCGCGCAGATTGCGTACCTGGTCTTTCATCAGGGCGATAAGAGGAGTGACAACCAGACATAATCCAGGTTGGGCGAGGGCAGGCACTTGGAAGGTAATAGACTTTCCTCCTCCCGTAGGCATCAGTCCGAGTGTATCTCGTCCGCTGCCTATACTGTTGATGATATCTTCCTGGATACCTCGAAAACTGTCGTATCCCCAATATTGTTTCAGTATGCTTTTATAGTCCACGGTGTTGAATGAGAAGTTATAAATGAAAGTCTTGAAAGAATAATGATGAATGAAAGAACTTACTGTATCAGTTTCCGTTCTTCATTCATCATTATGTATTGTTTAGAAAGAAGGCTTTATGTCTTCTATCTGTAATTGGATTTCTCCACGTTTGTGCGTATTTTCTTCAATCGTATAACAGATATTGAACGATTGCTTGGTTTTGATGTAACGTGCTTGCGAACTTTGTCCGAAAGCGATGCCGTTCATCACGTTATTCGATTTGTTGTCCACCAGTTCCAATTTGATGTGTTCCTGATCGCGTCCCACCACCTTGCTTGTTCCATAGTCGTAAACATTCAGCGTTGAGAAGACGGGTTTCGGATTATCCGGACCGAAGGGATTAAACTTCTTCAAATCGAAGAAAAACTTCGGTGTGATGTCGCGGAAATCCAGTTGGGCATCGATGTCTATCGTCGCACTGGTCTGTTCCGGCAAGATATGATCGGTTACATATTGCTCGAAGCGTCGTGTAAACTCCGGTACGTTTTCAATCTTCATGGAAAGTCCCGCAGCATACGTATGTCCTCCGAAGTTTTCCAGCAAGTCACGGCAATGTTCGATTGCTTTATACACATCGAAGCCTGAAACCGATCGTGCAGAACCTGTTGCCAGGTTGTCTGTACGTGTCAGAACGACAGCCGGACGGTAATAGATTTCCGTCAATCGGGAAGCTACGATACCGATAACTCCTTTGTGCCAAGCTTCATTGTAGATGACGATGGAGCGGCGTTCGGACAGTTTCTCCAGATGATCGACAATCTTATTCGCTTCTTCGGTCATGCTCTTGTCCAGGTCTTTGCGAGTCTCATTGAACTGGTTTATCTGGTTACTCTTTTCGAGTGCTGCCTGAAAGTCTTTCTCAATCAGCAAATCGACTGCCTTCTTCCCGTTTTGTATACGTCCGGATGCATTGATGCGCGGACCTATTTTAAAGACAATATCGCTCATCGTGATTTCCCGTTCGGACAAACCACAAACATCGATGATGGCTTTCAGCCCGATACTGGGATTAGAATTGAGCTGACGCAGCCCATGATAGGCAAGCACGCGGTTTTCTCCCATTATAGGTACGATGTCCGAGGCGATACTTACTGCAACCAAATCGAGCAGTGGAGTGAGCTGATGAAACTCGATTCCATTATTGATGGCAAAAGCCTGCATGAACTTAAATCCGACACCGCATCCTGAGAGGTGATCGTACGGATAAGTTGAATCAAACCGCTTAGGGTTCAATATGGCAACAGCAGGCGGCAACACATCATCTGGCACATGATGGTCGCAAATAATAAAGTCGATGCCTTTTTCTTTGGCATACGTAATCTCTTCCACGGCTTTGATACCGCAGTCTAATACAATAATAAGCTTTACGCCTGTTTCGGCAGCATAATCCACTCCCTTCTTCGATACTCCATACCCTTCGTTGTAACGGTCGGGGATGTAGTAATCGATGTTCGAATAGAACTGTTGAAGGAATTTATAAACCAATGCGACTGCTGTAGTACCGTCTACATCGTAATCTCCATACACCATGATACGTTCTTTCCGTCCCATAGCTTTGTTCAGTCGTTCTACTGCAATGCTCATGTCCTTCATAAGGAACGGATCATGCAGTTCGTTGAGCTGAGGACGGAAAAATCGTTTGGCCTCGGCAGTAGAGGTTATTCCTCTTTCCAAGAGAAGCCGGCATAATATAGGGCTGATTCCTATATCTTTAGCCAGTGCTCTAGCTGCTTCCCGCTGTTCTAGTGTCGGAGGTTGATAATTCCATTTGTAATTCATTTATATATATTTTTTTCTTTCTTTTCTTTTTCAGACACGGGCAAAAAGCTTTTTTACCCTAGTTATTCAATCTGTAAAATTAGAAAAAAAGAAAGAAAAAAACGGCTAATCTCCTATTTATTTTCGGAGATTAGCCGCTTAATTATTTATAATTGGTCTATATTAACTAATTATAATCCCAATTTTTTAGCTATGTCAGCAGGAATGGCATGCTTGTTTACCAAAATATTCATGGTCTTGTAAGCAGCAAATGCTTTTGATGCATACCAGATACCTTTGTACTTGCCTTCAGTTCCCCATGAATTTTTTACCATGAAGTATTCTTTTCCGTTCTGGTCTTTAGCAATACCGTAGATAACCATTCCGTGGTCATCGGTAGTTTCCCAGTTGTCGAAAGCTTCCTGACGCATTTCCTGAGTTACAGTGATTTCAGGAAGTGGCTTGCTTGTCAGTTCTTTACGTTTGTCTGCCTGGCTCATACCTAACCAACGTGCCATATCAGAGCCTGTCAGTTCAGCGCCTTTTTCTGCATCCGGACATACAGCTACACCATCACGAGTAAAGCCTTGTTCACTAACATCAGCACCCCATGCGAAAGTATAGCCAGTGTTGATTGCATTTTCCATAACAGCCATCAGTTCGTCGATAGGCAAGTTGTACGAAAGTGCATTACGCCAGTTGTCTTGTACTTCGATATTGAACTGAGTGTAGAACGGATGATGAGAGTAAGATGTCAGTGAAACATAGTCGTCCATGTTCAGACCCAATACTTCATCGGCAAATGTTCTCGGAGTATAAGTCTTACCTTTGTAAGTAAATTCTTTCGGGCATTCTCCCAGGTATGTGTCATAAATAGACTTGATACCGTTTTTCCAAACCGGAGACAGCTTTTTCAATCCGCCTTTAGCGATAGCGTTCATATAACCTGAAGCTACAGCATCCAGTTCGTTATGGTTAGGAAGTGAATCGCCGTACATGATACCCGGCATAGCTTCCTGAGGAACCATACCATATTTTTCGTAGCAAACTACTATATCTTCGAAGCTTCCACCCGGAGAGAAAGAAGCGTCACCGTGATAGCGTACATAGTTTACAGCACGGTCTTCCATTGTTTTGTGTACAACAAACATTTCAGACAAATCGAATTCTCCCTTTCCTGCACGCAACAGTTCTGCTTCGAGGAATCCCAGTGTTGAGAACGACCAGCAAGTGCTTGACTGGTTTTGGTCTTTGATAGAAGTGATAGGGTTTTCCTTTACAGTTGTAAACACAAAGCCTTCTTCTTCAGCTTTGTTCTTTTTTGGGCCTTTAGCATATACATTGCTAAAGCATACACCCAAAGCTAAAATCGCAACAAGTTTATTCATTGTTTCTTTTAGGGTTAAATTATTATTTGTTTATTTATTATTGTTCATTCATAATCTTTTCCACTTCTTCGATGGTAATAGGAATACGCTTGTCGCCAGTAAAGCGTGAACCTTCCGGAGTAATCAGAATATCATCTTCCAGACGGATGCCACCGAAATCCTTGAACTTGTCTATAGCATCAAAATTCAGGTATTCAGTATTAATGTTTTCTGCTCTCCACTTGTCGATCAGTGCCGGAATGAAATAGCATCCCGGTTCGTCTGTGATGACGAAGCCTTCCTGCAAGCGACGTCCCATACGCAAAGAAGCCAGTCCGAACTGATCGGAAGGACGAGTTTCATCGTCGTAACCCACGTAGCATTGTCCTAAATCTTCCATGTCGTGAACGTCAATTCCCATCATATGTCCCAGACCGTGAGGCATGAACAGTGCATGAGCTCCTGCTGCTACGGCATCATCTACATTGCCTTTCATCAATCCAAGATCTTTCAATCCCTGAGCCAGTACCTTGCAGACATCCAGATGGACAGACTTATAAGTAACTCCCGGGCGAGCCAGCTCCAAAGCACGGTCGTGACATGCCAGTACAATGCTGTATACGTCACGCTGGCGGTCAGTAAATTTACCGCCTACAGGTATGGTTCGGGTATGGTCGGAACAGTAGTTAGTAACGCTTTCTGCACCTGCATCAGTCAGCATCAGACGGCCTGTCTGAAGAATCTGGCTGTGGTCATGATTGTGAAGTGTCTGTCCGTTCTGTGAAAGGATAGTGGCAAACGATACCATATTTCCGTATGATGCAGCAATACCATCCAGTATGCCGGCAATATATTGTTCCGAAACTCCCGGTTTGCACAGGCGCATGGCAGCCGTATGCATTTCGTAACCGATGTTGCAGGCTTTATCTATTTCCTCAATTTCGCATGCTTCTTTTACTGAACGCAGGCTTACTACAGCCTTTATCAGCTCCAATGAAGCATGTTGTCTGGTCATGGAAGCACGGATTCCGGTCAAATCTTCCAGAAGCATCATGTTGTCGTAGCGGTAAGGAGGCAGGAAGTGAATCTTGCGTCGTTGTGATATGGCCTTTCCTACTACTTCTTTCAGTCGTGCAAACGGAAAACTTTTTTTCACTCCTACACGTTCTCCCAGTTCCTTTACACTAGGCTGAGGGCCCATCCAGATAATGTCGTCCATCGTTACGTCATCGCCGAAGAAATAATCTTCCTCAGCATCAACGTCCAGCACTCCTGCATATCCGGGATGTGAATGTCCGAAGAAATAGAGGAACGAGCTGTCTTGACGGAATTTATATGTATTATCGGGATAATTGGCAGGGGCTTCATTGTTTCCCAGTATCAGGATAATACCACTACTGACTTTCTCTCTAAGTGCCTTACGGCGATTGCGGTATACTGATGATTCGAACATATTGTAATTGTTAAAGTGAAATTATTGTAATAAGTGTTGCAAAAGTAGGAAATTAAATTGAATTATGTCCTAACCATTTTCCTAAAAAATGTATCTTTGTGAAACTAAACTATTGTATGTTATGAAACTAGATTTGAAGAATATGGGCCTTGTTCTTGAAGGAGGAGGCATGCGTGGGGTTTTTACCTGCGGAGTATTAGACTATTTCATGGATCATCATATCGAGTTTCCATATGGTATCGGTGTTTCGGCTGGAGCATGTAACGGACTTTCTTACATGTCGCATCAGCGTGGACGTGCCAAATATAGCAATATCGATATGATGGCAAAGTATCATTATATCGGGTTGAAGTATTTGTGGTATCAGCATAGCATACTAGACCAAAAACTATTGTACGAGATTTTTCCAGAAGAATTGCTTCCGTACGACTATCAGGCATATTATGAAAATCCGGCACGGTTTGAAATGGTTACAACAAACTGTGTGACAGGACGTGCCTGTTATCTGGAAGAAAAGAAAGATAAAGAGCGCCTGCTGGCGATAGCAAAAGCTTCGAGCAGCTTGCCTTATGTTTGTCCCATTACGTATGTCGACGGGCGTCCGATGTTGGACGGAGGAATAGTCGATTCGATACCTGTACTGCGTGCCATAGAACAGGGATATGAACGCAATGTTGTCGTATTGACACGAAACAGAGGGTATCGTAAATCGGAGAAGGATATTCGGGTACCACGGTTTATTTATACACGTTATCCAAGGTTGCGCGTTGTGTTAAGCCGGCGTTGTCAGGTTTATAATCAACAGTTGGAAATGATTGAACGTATGGAGGATGAAGGTCGGATCATTGCAATCCGTCCCGAACAACGGGTTGTAGTCAACCGTATAGAGAAAGATATCAGGAAGTTGACCAGTCTGTATGAAGAAGGTTATGCATGCGCAGAAAAAGTCATGGGGCAGTTCTTGTAAAAAACTGTATAGGCTTTTTATAGTGTATCAATACTGATGTTCTTTGTCGGAAATTAAGAGGGGTTTTGATACCAGCTTTCCTTCATGTAGGATGTCTACCATTCCCTTTTTTACGTGCTTATTTTCTTGTAAAGGATATAAAAGTAAAAAAAGCATATTTGAAGTTTCAAAAGTTGTTTTCAATCTTTCCCAATCAGAGCAGAAATGAAATTAGAAAACAGCTTTTGGTAGCTCAAAAACAAGTACGGCAGCTTTCCAATAGAGGAAGGCTGCCGTACTTGTTTTTATTGTTGACTCCGGTTTGACTGAACCGGAGCTCTTATTTTCATTTTCGATTATTTGCTGTTTATTTTGCGAAGCTAACCGCACGAGTTTCACGGATAACTGTAATCTTAACCTGTCCCGGATAAGTCATTTCATCCTGAATCTTCTTAGCTATTTCAGTAGACAAGCTTTCTGTTTGTTTGTCGTCTATCTTGTCTGCACCAACGATTACGCGCAACTCGCGACCTGCCTGAATAGCGTAAGTTTTTGTAACACCCGGATAAGACATTGCAAGCTGTTCCAAATCGTTCAAACGCTTGATGTAAGCCTCTACGATTTCGCGGCGTGCTCCCGGACGTGCACCAGAGATAGCATCACATACCTGTACGATAGGAGCCAGCAAGCTGGTCATTTCTACTTCATCGTGGTGAGCTCCGATAGCATTGCAGATATCAGGTTTTTCCTTATATTTTTCAGCCAGCTTCATACCAAGCAGTGCGTGTGGCAATTCTGGTTCTTCATCAGGTACTTTACCTATATCGTGCAACAATCCGGCACGTTTAGCTTTTTTCGGATTAAGTCCCAGTTCCGAAGCCATGACAGCACACAGGTTGGCTGTTTCGCGTGCATGCTGCAACAGATTCTGTCCATAAGAAGAACGATATTTCATCTTACCGATGATACGGATCAGTTCAGGATGCAGGCCATGAATACCCAAGTCGATTGTAGTACGTTTACCTGTTTCGATGATTTCATCTTCTACTTGCTTACGCACTTTTGCAACAACTTCTTCGATGCGTGCCGGATGAATACGTCCGTCGGTAACCAACTGATGTAAGGCTAGACGTGCAATTTCACGGCGAACAGGGTCGAATGCAGACAATACGATTGCTTCAGGTGTGTCGTCTACAACGATTTCTACTCCGGTTGCTGCTTCCAGCGCGCGGATGTTACGGCCTTCACGACCAATGATACGTCCTTTTATTTCATCAGATTCGATATGGAATACCGTTACAGAGTTTTCAATAGCAGTTTCTGTAGCAACTCGCTGGATAGACTGAATAACGATGCGTTTAGCTTCACGGTTTGCTGTAAGCTTAGCATCATCCATAATGTCATTGATGTAAGATTGAGCCTGAGTTTTGGCTTCTTCCTTCAACGATTCTACCAGACGTTCCTTTGCTTCTTCAGCAGAAAGTCCTGAAAGTGCTTCCAGTTTCTCACGTTCCTGTGATTGTAACTGATCTAATTCTTCTTTCTTCTTTTCAATGATAACCAGCTGTGCGTCCAGATTTTCCTTGATGGCTTCATTCTCGTTGCGTTTACGCTGCAACTCTTCATTTTTCTGGTTCAGCACCATTTCGCGCTGTTTCAGCTTGTTTTCTGCCTGTTGAATTTTTTGATTACGAAGAGCAACTTCCTTTTCCAGATCAGCCTTTTTATTCAGGAATTTCTCTTTTACTTCCAGAAGTTTGTTTTTCTTTATAACCTCAGCTTCTGTTTCCGCTTCCTTTATAATTTTATCATATCGCGCTTTCAAGCCATACTTGAAAAAGCAATATGAAAGTGCCCCTCCAATCAGAAAGGCGATAACCGTTAATATTACTAATGTCAACATTATAAGTAGTTTAAAATATAAATAAAAAACGCACAAACTTTCTATCAGGCTGTTTTCCTGACGTCAAGCTTGTGCGCAAATGTTTTCTATCTTTCGTTTACTAAACGCTTACTCACTCTTTTTACCGATACACTCGTCTATATCTTGTTCCAGTTGTTTCAGCTTTTCCAGATAAGGCGTGGTATCATTACGGTCTTTCATAGACATATTTTCAAAAGCCAGTTCCAGGGCTGTCATAACCCAATACTTCTCAGTATTGAAATTAGGGAACTTATTGCGGTATTTGTTTAGTTTATAATCAATCTGTTTGGCTGCATCCCGATATAGTTGTTCCTCTTCACGTTTAATGATGAGCGGATATCGTTCGTTGTCAATCAGCAGATGTATTTTCATTTGGTCGTCCGTCATGCTCTTTTCACCGTTTTAATTATTCATTCAGCAAAGCGATACATTTGTCGACTTCACGCACAAGCTTCGCCAATCGTTGTTTGGTATCTCGGAGTTCATTGTCGTTGATACTGATTATGCGAGCTGTTTTCAAATTGGTATACATGGCTTCCAATTCTTTTCGGCTATTTTGAAGTTCGGCTATTTCAACTTCTTTTTCAGCAAGAAGTTGACGGAGAGATGCATTTTCTTTTTGTTGTTCTTCATATAAATACATAAAATGCCTCAGTTTCCCTTCGAAAGTATTCAATAGCTTTTTGTCTTCTTCCGTCATTTTGTACCAAAATTGTATACAAATATAGTGGATTGAAGAGAAACACAAAAATTTTTGCTCATATTTTCTTTTAAATAGGATAAAATTTAAGGGATATTGGGCAAATTTTCGGGTGGAATCAGAATGTTGACACTTTTTTGTTGTTAAAAGAATTGGATGTATAAAGGTTATACATGGAATGAATAAAAATGAAAAAATCGCTTCGGATTCTTTATGTTAAGATGCTCCGAAGCGATTTTTTATTTATATCTTAGAGATGCTTATCTTTTTTCGATATCTCCATTGATTAGTGTTTGAGGTTCTTCTTTCAGTAAACCACGATTTTTGAGTAACGCATCTATCTTAGGTTCGCGGCCACGGAAATTCTTATACATAGTCATTCCATCGTCGATGCCACCCGGTGTCAGGATATATTTACGGAATTTGTCTGCCATTTCTTTGTTGAAGATGTCACCTGTTTCCTTGAAAGCCTGAAATGCGTCACAGTCTAATACCTCAGCCCACATATAGCTGTAATATCCGGCTGTATATCCACCTCCCATTGTGTGACTGAAATTGGTAACACGGTAGCGTGGATAGATTTGTGAAGGAATTCCGCGTTCTTTCAGTTTTTGAGATTCGAACTCCATAACATTCAGGTCAGAAGGAACTTCTTTCAGTGTATGTAAGTCCATATCTGTAAGCGAAGCAGCCAGATATTCTACTGTAGCAAAACCCTGACCGTATTTAGCGCTTTCTTCTATTTTCTTTACCAGTTCCATTGGTATTACTTCGCCTGTTTTGTAGTGTTTGGCGTAGATGTTCAGCACTTCCGGTTCGAATGCCCAGTGCTCATTTATTTGCGAAGGAAGTTCTACAAAGTCGCGTTCAACATTGGAAACTCCCGGGTAGTGTACGTCGCACATGAAACTGTGCAAGGCATGTCCAAATTCATGGAACATAGTTGTTACATTGTCAATGCTTTGCAAAGCAGGTTTGTCACCGCTTGCAGTTGTCATGTTGCATACGTTTACAACCACTGGCAGAACTCGTTCATTGCCGTTATAGCTCTGATCTCTGAAACCTGTACACCAGGCTCCGGCTCCTTTACCGTCACGCGGGTAATAGTCGCTGTAGAAGAGGGCAAGTACTTTACCATCTTTATCGATCACTTCCCATGACTGAGCTGTTTTTTCATACACAGGGAATTTATCTGTACATTCTCTGAAAGTCAAGCCATAAAGTTTATTTGCTACATAGAAGATACCTTTCAGTACATTGTTGATTTCAAGGTATTCTGAAACTTTATCTTCATCGATAGCATATTTGGCTTGTTTAGCTTTATTAAGATAGTACATATAGTCCCATCCTTCCGGCTCGAAGTTATAGCCATCTTTCTTTATTTCAGCACGTATATCATTCAGCTCTTCTTTAGCTTTTTCTACAGCAGGAGTCCATACCTGGTCGAGCAAGCGGTATACATTCTGTTCGTTTTTTGCCATACGATTGTCGAGGGCAAGAGAAGCATAATCTTCATATCCCATCAGCTTAGCTTTTTGTAAGCGTAAAGTAACCAGTTTGCGGGATATTTCTTTATTGTCATACTGGTTGTTCTGATTTCCTCGATTGTAATATGCATCATATACGCGATGACGCAATTCACGGTTTTTACAGTATTGTAGAACAGGGTTACAGCTTGGACGCTGCATATTGAACATCCATTTTCCTTTCTGTCCGTTTTCTTCTGCCATTTTAGCGGCAGCTTCGATATTTGCTTCTGGAAGTCCTTCCAGTTCTTCCAGCTTGTCGACTGTAACAAATGTGTTATTGGTTTCGTGCATCAGGTTTTGGCTGAATGTAAGTTCCAGCAGTGATATTTCACTGTTCAGCTTACGTAATTCGGCTTTCTGCTCATCATTTAATCCAGCGCCGCCACGGATAAAACGCTTGTACACATTTTCCAGTAGTTTGGTCTGTTCTTTATCTAATCCAAATTTTTTCTGATTGTCGTAAACTTCTTTCACTTTTGCAAAAAGCAATGGATTCAAGTAAATATCATCGCTGTGTGCAGAAAATAATGGAGACAGTTCTTTTTCCAAAGCGCGAGTCTCTTCGGTTGAGTTGCTACTAGCGATAGGTCCGAAAACATATTCTACTTTAGTAAGCAGTTCTCCACTGCGGTCGAGTGCAACGATAGTGTTTTCGAAGTCGGGTACTGCGCGATTTCGGATAATAGCATTGATTTCCTGTTTCTGTTCTTCCATTCCTTTCAGGAACGCTTCACGGTAGTTGTCGATAGTAATTTTTTCGAATGGAGCAATTTCATACGGAGTACCATACGATTCTGATAGAAATGGATTGGTACTTTGTGCCATGCTGCTTCCTCCCAATGCCAGAGCGAAGGCGGCTGTGAATAAACATTTCTTCATTTTGTTAAAATAGGTATGTTAATTGTTGTAATCTTTGAGCGCAAATATAACGAAATGTCAGGAATTTAACAAGTGGGGCAGATTGCCTGTTTTTATATTTGATGCTTTTCGTTTTTAGGTAAGTGTATAATTCTTTCTGTATAGGTTAGAGAAACTCTATGTTTTAGTCGACGAATCTCTTAGATTTTTACGTTGCTCCTTATTTGCTTATGCTAATTTTAAGGTAAATCATATCTTTCAATTGTTTACCTGCTTCAAAAATCGGATGCTCATAATTGTCGGTGAAAAAGTTGGGTATCCGATGTGAATATACAAATCCGCAATTCTTGTAGAAGGCTATAGTTATAGGAGAGTCTCCGGTTCCGACAAGCATTGTATGGCATCGGGCTTTATAATGTTTCAGAAGAAAGAATATCAACTTTTTTCCATATCCCTGACGCTGGAACTGTGGATAGACAGCAATGTTTTTGATTTCGTAGATACCTTTACCTTCTTCGGTTATAACGCATGAAGCTTTTATCTCATTGTTTTCAGCTAGAACGAACATGTCTCCGCGTTTTAAATAGCGATCGATCATGGATTCTTGCTCATCAGCAAGGAGCAGTAAATCGAGATATTGCTTTTTGTTGTAGAAAATAGGATATATATTTATCATATTCAGTTTTTATGTAAATGGCTTGATGTGCTATAAAATACTTTTTTTATTGAAGTCATAAAATTAGATAGCTGTAGCTTATTCAACAAGTATAAACTGAATTTTATAGTTCTGTATTAAAATAATATTTATTAGAACCGTTTTATGTATATAGACTTGTACGATACTTCAGTTGTTGGATGCTCCAATAAAACAGATAGAGATTCTAATTCAGAATATAAAAAAAAGTGTAAACCTCGCAAATGCTTGATTTACACTTTTTATTGGCGGAGAGACAGGTTTTTGAACCTATAACTCTAACCACTTATGCTACAATGTCTTATATTCCAAAATTTCAAATAGGTAACGAAACAGTAACGATTTTCAGACGTTGGGCTTGTCCAACTTTGACCGCTGTTTGTCTGCCTAACTTTCGGGTTCAAAGATACGGCTTTCTTTTGAAACTCGCAAATATCTGATAATAAATATTTTTGGGTTAGTGCAAGGTGCAAGCTATATATATAAATATATACTTGCACCTTGCACTAAAAATTTTGTCATTTAGCGAATTTGCTATAATTTTGTGTGAACTAATGATTTCAATAAATGAATGATTTAACATGAAACAATTTAATTTGCAATTTGCCAACCATTCGAAATTAGAACAGCTAAAGCTGTTCTTTTTGGAACATGGCACTTATATTGAACTCAAAAAGGGCGAACAGTTCTCTATTCAAGGTAAAATGAACTGCCGGGGGGCTTATATTGAAAACGGTTTATTGAGATATACCCGTGTGGATGAAAGAGGAAATATACATATAGTAGGATATACTTTCTCCGAAGAATTTGCAGGAAGTTTATGTACACTTATAGAACCTAATCAACCGTCATTAGTAACAATTGAAGCTGTTTGCGATTCAAAGATTTACTATCTACCGTATTCAAAGTTAGAGGATTTTTTTGCTACAAATGCCGAGACAGCACAAATAAAGTGCGCTCTTGTCGAACAATCCTACTCGTTAATGTATCATAGATTATTGGATATGTACTGTAAAACTACGGAAGAACTTTATCTTGATTTATTGAACAGATGTCCCGACATTCAAGAATATATTACGTTAAAAGAGATAGCCTCTTTCTTGCAAGTCACACCGGAAACTGTTAGTCGTATACGTTGCAAACTGAAGAAATAACTTATCCTTTAACATACTTTATATTAGGGTCTTGACAATTGTCAAGACCTTTTTTATTTATTCTTCCGTATTTTGCATTCACTATTTAATAATATTGATATGATACGTAAATTAACACAAGAAGAATATAACAATGCTGCCGATTTATCTTATCAAGTATGCATGGAAAGGAATGATTTCACCCAAGAAGGTATTGAAACCTTTAAAAGCTTCGTGTATGACACATCGTTGATGAATACGCTTGACATATATGGTGCTTTTGACAATCATCTATTGATAGGAATAATCGGTGTACATCGGGAAAGGCAACATATATCCCTCTTCTTTGTCTTGCCGCACTATCATCGGCGAGGAATAGGAACATTGTTATTTGACTATATGATGAGCAATTGTAATTTTACTTATATAACAGTTAATTCTTCAACCTATGCAGAAACTTTTTATACATCTTTAGGCTTCAAAAAAGTGGGTGAAAAAGAGATTAATAAAGGTATTGTTAGTATCCCTATGGAGAGAAACATATAATTATTGCCAATCATTTAAAAGAGATAAGATGAAAAAGAAAATTACTTTATGTATGGTGCTTTCCACATTTATTATTTGCGCCATGTTATGTCTGACAAATTGTAGTAACGACGATGCTCCTACTTCTGTCTTCACCCCCGAAGCCTTGAAGCAAACTACTTGGCAAGCGCAAATGACCGTGTACAATATCGAAGATGAGATAGACTACACAAAACAATCCATTCTTCAATTTACCAACGAATCAGAAGGCATTTATACAAGAACGAACGAAGAAGACGGATATATGTGGAACACAGATTTTACTTACCAAGTAAATGGAAAAATCATCACGTTCGACAACATAGCAGGTCCATGGACGGTGCTGGAATACACAGGAACACACCTCGTAATGGAAGCCTATAATCCCAATAAGATGGTGTGGACATTGGAGAAGATGTATTAACCTAAAAATAGCGGATATGAAGATTTCAACAATTCTCTTTTTCTGCCTACTAATGACAGCTTGTATGCAGACAAAATCTTTTCACCGGATAAACGGCTGGTACTACGTAACATCACAGACTACAGACAGCCTTTCACTAACACCTTTCCTTACTGTTAAGGATTTCGATACTTTACGTTTGGAAACTGATGCTTTTGGACACTCGGTCATTACCGGTGTCTTCCTCCAAAATAAATCGCCTATATGGAGAGAAGCCACAAAAAAGAGTATAGGAAAGCGTATCGCTTTCGTTTTCAATGACACAGTGATAACTGCCCCTCTGATTAATATCCCCTTAGAAAGCGGACATTTCCAAATTTCCAATCCGCATGGATATGATTTGGAACGTATCTTTAAGGAGTTACAAAAAGAGAAGAAATAGAATAAGGTTATTCAATAAAATGAAAGAAGATTTTGATAAACTCCTATCGGAAATAGATGTAGAGATTGCTAAAATCGACCTCTACGGCAATGATATTATCGAAACCTCTCTTTCAATAGTACGTCACTTACAAAGTATCATCACTGGGTTAAGAAATGAATTGCAAACCTACACTTTCCCCACACAAGAGGATGAAATACGCTTTTTCAAAGTTCAAAAACCGGAACTATTGGGGCGGCTTCTCTATTTCCACAAAATATGTCGTATAGAAATGCAATGTCCTAATGGGAGTAACGAAGTTATCAGAAAGCATCTTATCGCAGAACTGGATAATCTGACCTATTTCTTCAATCGGAATTTGGACTTTTACCAGTATTATCGTTCACACTCTACCATGTATGATAAATACTACTTTGTACGAGGGAAGGCAGATATTCGGCTATGCGCTGATAGCGCACAATTCGATAAAGACCCGAATTTTTCAACAGGGTACGACTATACGGTAGCCAAGATATTAGCCAATGAAATGTTGCGTATTTACCTAAATCAGCGATTACAGTTATTAGAGAAAAAGCAACTGACAAACGATATAAAAATATCATTGTCGGACTTCAAACTGAAATGGACTGGCACAAAATCGGAAGCGATAGAATGGGGATATGGATTGTTTGCCGCTAAAACGCTGAATTATGGCAACGCTACAATAAAAGAGGTTATGGCATTTGTCGAAACTGCCTTTGACATAGAGCTGGGCGACTATTACCGAACATATCTTAGCCTTAAAAACCGGAAGAAAGACCGAACGGCTTTTTTCACATTCATAATGGAGCAACTGCAAAAGCGCATGGATGATGATTTGTAAATAAGTACTTTAGCTGATTGAAAAACTACCAAGTTACTACCAACGTGGTAGTTTTTCTTTTTATACAAATGGAGCACATGAATAGGAATAAAAACTATTTTTCACCCCTAAAATCACCCTGAAAAAAATTTCAACCAAGTTGGTAGAACCTTGTATTTTTTATCTTACAGAAAGATGCAATTTTGCGGCAAATCAATTAGTTACCATTATGGAAATAATAACATTCGAGTCCAAAGCCTATAAGGAACTGGACAACAAGATTACCGCTATTGCCGATTACATCTTCAATCATGCGGAAATGGCAAAGCAAAGTGAAGAAGATATGTGGGTGGACAGCTATGAGGTCTGCACGTTTCTGAAAATAAGCGAAAAGACCCTACAACGCCTGCGGGTGTCGGGTACTATCGCCTATTCCAACATCAGGGGACGCTATTTCTACAAGGTCAGCGAGATACGCCGGATGCTGGAAGAACGCCTGATAAGGAGCAACAAGGAGAACATCGACAACCTGATAACCAACCACCAGTTGTATGCTAAGGAAAGAGGAAATCTTAGAAAGAACAAGTAACGGGCTGGCGGTGTTCAAACACTACCTGCCCGGAAACTGGCGCATAGGTCGCAACTTCCTTAACCCGCTGTACGAGGACAGCAAGGCTTCCTGCAACATCTACTTCGACCGCCGGAGCAGTATCTACAAGATGAAAGACTTCGGCAACGACAGTTACAGCGGCGACTGTTTCTTCCTCGTGGGGCAGTTAAAGGGGCTGGACTGCAACCGGGCGGCTGACTTCGTGGAGATACTGGAAATCATCGACCGGGATTTGGGCTTGGGGCTGGCTTCCGGCACTCCGGTTTCCGTTCCCCCGGCAACCGTCCGCCGGGCAGTGCCGGACAAACCCGAAGAAACGTCCGAAAAGCCCGTCAAGCCCTACCAGTTCCGGGAACAGAAGTTCCCGCTTGCCGAACTGGTGTACTGGCAACAGTACGGCATCACGCCCGAACTGCTGGAACGTTACAAGGTCTGTTCGCTCCGGGAGTACAACAGTGAAACGGCAGAGGGCAAACCGTACACCTACACTTCATCGGTGGCAGAACCCATGTACGGCTACAAGGGCAAACAGCACATCAAGCTGTACCGCCCGTTCTCCACGCCCCGCTTCCTCTACGGCGGCAGCTTCGGCGAGAACTACTGTTTCGGGCTGGAACAACTGCCAGCCAAAGGCGACACGCTATTCATCACGGGCGGCGAGAAAGACGTGCTTTCGCTGGCGGCGCACGGTTTTCACGCTATCTGCTTCAACAGCGAAACGGTGACTATCCCGCCCACGCTGGTCTATCGGCTGACGTTCCGCTTCAAGCACATCGTCCTGCTCTTTGACATGGACAAGACGGGCAGGGAAAGTTCATGCAAGCAGGAAAAACTGTTGGAAGAATTTGGCGTGAAACGCCTGCTGCTGCCGCTTCCGGGAACGAAAGAGGAAAAGGACATATCCGACTACTTCAAAGCCGGGAACACCCGTGAAGATTTCCTGAAACTGTTTATCGAATTTTTAGACAACCTGTATAGCGACACATTGATTATGCTAAAATCATGCGAGATAGATTTCAACAACCCGCCCGCCAAAGCGCAAGAGATTATTTCGGCGGGTGACGTTCCGCTGGGGACACAAGGCAACCTGTTCGGCATCACCGGGGGCGAGGGAACGGGAAAGAGCAATTATGTAGCCGCAATCGTGGCGGGCTGCATCTGCCCGGCTGGTGCGGAAGTAGATACGCTGGGCATACAGATAACCGCCAACGGCAGGCACAAGGCGGTCTTGCTTTATGACACCGAACAGTCGGAGGTGCAACTGTTCAAGAATGTAAGCAACCTGCTGGCACGAGCCAAACAGCCGGACAAACCCGATGAACTGAAAGCATTCTGTCTGACGGGTATGTCACGCAAAGAACGCCTGAACGCCATTGTGCAGAGCATGGATAAGTTCTACTACCAGTACGGCGGCATCCAGTTGGTCGTCATTGACGGCATCGCTGACCTTGTAAAGAGTGCCAACGATGAAACGGAAAGTGTGGCGGTGATAGATGAACTCTATCGGCTGGCGGGCATCTATAACACGTGTATTCTTTGTGTGCTGCACTTCGTCCCTAACGGATTAAAGTTACGTGGGCATTTGGGTAGCGAACTGCAACGTAAGGCGGCTACAATCCTTTCGATAGAGAAAGACGATGAACCCACCCAGTCAGTCGTGAAAGCCCTGAAAGTAAGGGACGGAAGCCCGCTGGACGTGCCGTTGATGCTCTTTGCATGGGACAAGGAAACAGGGATGCACGTGTACAAGGGTGAGAAGCCCCGTAAGGAAAAGGAGAAGCGCAAGGAAAGAGAACTGGTGAATGTCGCACGGGACATCTTCGGGCGGCAGACACGCATTACCTACATAGACCTTTGCGAGCAGTTGCAGCAGGTCTTGGACATCAAGGAACGTACCGCAAAGAGCTATATCCGCTTCATGCGGGAAAGGGACATCATCACCAAAGACACGGCGAACCAAAGCTGTTTTGTCATCGGTTCATATCATCTTCAAAGGAACGCAAGCTGCCCGTAGGCGTATGGGCTGAACTTGTGTATTTTTAGGTGCTTGTGTCCTGCCCTGTTGTGATAACACGGCAGGATTTTTTCTGTTTGCACGTGATTTTTCAGGGTATTTGCTTAACTTTGCAGAAGTTACACGGAAAAGTAACGGCAGTTGGACGGCGGTTGCCGGAATATTGCCTTTATATATAACATATACGTTCGCCGAACGTCCCAAAGTAGAAAACTGGCACTTTTCAAAATGTGGGGATATTCAGCGCAGGATATGCTATGCGTTTGTCATAGCGTGGCTGCACTGTTTCCACATTTGGGTATGCCAGTACCTCTACTTTGAAACAGCGTCATGCCACGCTTTCTTTTTTGGGGTTGCGGCTAACGTGCCAAGACAGTAGGGATTTATATCACTTTAATACCTGACAATATGGAACAAATCAAAGCGCACATCGCCGTATCGCTGGACGGGCATACCGCCACGCCGGACTATGAACTGGACTGGATGCCCCGTGAGGTCAAGGAACTGGCGGCAAGGGAACACGCCGCCGCAAGCTGCCTGCTTATGGGGGCGAACACCTACAACTACATCTTTGAACACTGGGGCGGGTGGCCGCACAAAAGCAAACGGTCTTTTGTGGTGTCACACTACGACACCAACGTAACACCAGACTGCGGCGTGGAGTTCCTGACCGAAGAACCGCTGCAAAGGATTTATGAGCTGAAACAGGAAACCGATATGCTGGTGGTGGGCGGCGGCAAACTGCTTACTTCGCTGATAAAAGCCGGATTGTTGGATAGCCTGACTATCTACACTGTCCCGGTCATGGTAGGCAAAGGCATCGGCTTTATCGGAGAAACCTTCGGCTCGCTGTGGAAGCTCTCGGAAAGCAGGGTGCTGGATAACGGGGTGGTCT
>DXLO01000014.1 GCA_019414665.1 Bacteroides sp.
AAAGCTACAATCAAACCTCAAAGTGTAAAAGATGTATTTGTCCGAATGCTTACAATAAAAAGACCGGATATGTATTCGTTGGGTACATCATCCGGTCTTTTATTGTGTAAGTGTACGATATCAATAAAAATTCTGATGGAGTCTTTTTATTTTTTCTTTTTAGGTTTCAGGAGCTCTCGGTGAAATTTCATTTCAGCTCGCTGTATTTCAAAAATTTTCTTGGCAGAAAGAATTTTTTTGTATTTACGGACATATTCTAAGTCAAGCTTGTCAATTTGGATACGTGTTTCTATAACATCTTCTATCAACTGACCGTATTCACTTTCACTTACATTTTCTTCTTTACCTTTTCTTATCTTTTTCCAGGCTTCTTTGTTTAAGGCAGTTTTTTTATCCTGTAGTTCAAAATAAAGCGGGAAAAACTGTTTGGCTTCTTTGGTTGTAAGGTTTGCCTTTTCGGTAATGAATTTTTCTTGTATATTACGGAACTCTTCTTTACTCAGTTTAGCCTTCTGCGCATATACACTACTGCAGAAGCCTATGAAAAGAGCCAAAATATAAAATAGTTTTTTCATGTCTGGTTTAATTTTTCTTTAGTTGTAAATATTGTTGTCAGCTTCAGTTAAGTATTGATATAATTCGTAGTCATCCATCATTGTCTGATTGACGATCGGATCGAGGTATTCGTCTGGTATTTCTGTGTAATTTCCAATTTCCATATCTGTGCTTTGTGATGAAGGTTGTTCGCCTACGAAAGCGCGTACAGTGAACATCAGACCTACAAACATGGCAGCCATGTAAACCCATGGTTTGATGCGATCCCACATTCTGATTTCTGGTTCAGGCATAACTTCTTTTTCAGGAAGTTGCTCCATCAGTTTCTCGCTAAAATCCTGGAAATATCCTTCTGGAACAGTGAAAGGATTCTTCTTTCCATATTTCTTCAGTAAATCTTTATCTTCCTTCATAGTATGTTACCCTCCTTTATTATATTAGATAGCTGTTTGCTCATAAGGTTTAATCGTTTTGGCTTAAAAATTCTTCTATTTTTTTTACGGCATGATGATAAGAAGCTTTAAGGGCTCCCACACTTGTTCCCAGAATTTCGGATATCTCTTCATATTTCATTTCCTGGAAATATTTCAGGTTAAACACCATGCGTTGTTTTTCAGGAAGCGTTTGAATTGCTTTTTCAAATAGAAGCTGTGTATGATCACCATCAAAATAGGGATCACTTTCCAGCTTGTTTAAGGCCATCGCTTCTTCATCATCAATCGAAAGTTGATTCTGTGCACGTTGCTTGTTGAGAAAGTTCAGGCTTTCGTTTAGGGCAATACGGTACAGCCAGGTAGAAAGTTTAGCTTCTCCCCGGAAATAATTTAAGTTGCTCCACGCTTTGATGAAGGTATTTTGTAATAAATCGTTTGCATCATCATGGGAGAGAACCATTCGCCTGATTTGCCAGTACAGTTGCTCACTGTATGCTTTTACTACTTCTCCGAAAGCAGCACGTTGAGTTTCAGGATATTGCAGTCGATTGATTACATCTTCCTCGTTGTATGTATTCATATTGTTCGATTCTTTATTTCAGTTGTTTGGATTGTTGTCTAGGCAATAGGGTTTAAGTTGGTTGGATTTTATTAACATTCTCATTAAAGAGTAATGTTCATGTTTTCTTGTGCCAGTATTGTTTCCGGAAAGATACTCTGTGCCTCTTGAAGTAGATGTGCCTCATCTTCATATCTTGCAGAGAAATGTCCTATAATCAACCGCTTGACTTGTGCGTCGCGGGCGATCGTTGCGGCTTGTTCGGCTGTAGAGTGCATGGTTTGTTTGGCTCGGGCAACCTCTGTTTTCGCGAAAGTCGCTTCGTGGAACAGTAAGTCTATACCTTTTATCTGTTCTGTAATGCGTGGAAGATATGCAGTATCGGAGCAGTAGGCATAAGAGCGTGGGGGATCGGAAGGAGTTGTGAGTCGTTCATTGGGAATAACCGTTCCTTCTTCTGTTACATAGTCTTCTCCGTTTTTTATTCGGTTTATCATACATACAGGAATATGATAGAAGTCTATCATATCACGTTTGATGTGGTTTTGAGTTGGTTTTTCACGGAAGATAAATCCACAAGTAGGCAGACGGTGGCGCAATGGAATTGTTTCTACCGTAACGGAACGGTCATCGTATATGATTGTTTGCTCGCTTGGGTTAAAGGTATGAAATATAACTTTATATGGCATGCCTTTACAGAAAAAGTCTATATGCGGTGTAAGCAGTTTTTCCAGCTCCGGATGACAATAAATGTGTAAGTCGGCTGTACGTTCCAGCATACCGAATGTAGAAATCAGTCCAATTAGTCCAAAACAATGATCTCCATGTAAGTGAGAGATAAATATATGGTTTAACCTGCTGAATTTTAATCGTGAGCGGCGTAGCTGGATTTGAGTACCTTCTCCGCAGTCGATCATAAATAGCTTTTCCCGGATGTTTATGACTTGTGAGGTTGCCATGTGCCGGGTTGTCGGTAGTGCCGATCCACATCCTAATATGTTTACTTCGAATTTTTCCATATAAACAAAGATAGGTATATTAATGGAGAACCGAAAATATGGGTAGAAAGATTTTAAATAAAATGAGGGAATACGATTGAGTTAATCAAGGCTTAAGGTATAAAAAAAAAGGGACTGTGCTTAGCACAATCCCTTTTCCTGATATCTAGAATTTAAGAATTATTTCTTACCTTCCAATTGTTCTTTCAAAGCAGCCAATGCATCGATGTCACCCAAAGTTGTAGAAGCAGCCTGGTTCTGAATCATAGGAGCTTCTTCTTTCTTAGATGATTTCTTTGTAGCTTTCTTTTCTGCTTTTTCTTCAGCTTTTGCTGCATCTTCGAAAATACGGCTGTGAGACAAGATGATTCTCTTAGCGTCTTTGTTGAATTCGATTACTTTGAATTCCAACTTTTCGTCCAACTGAGCCTGTGAACCATCTTCCTTAACCAAGTGTTTCGGAGTTGCGAAACCTTCAACACCGTAAGGCAATGCTACTACAGCACCTTTATCCAACATTTCGATGATAGTACCTTCGTGGATAGAACCTACAGTAAATACAGTTTCGAATACATCCCATGGATTTTCTTCCAACTGTTTGTGACCAAGGCTCAAACGACGGTTTTCTTTGTCGATTTCCAATACCTGAACTTCGATATCTGCACCAATCTGAGTAAATTCTGATGGGTGTTTGATTTTCTTAGTCCAAGACAAGTCTGAGATGTGAATCAAACCGTCTACACCTTCTTCGATTTCTACAAATACACCGAAGTTAGTGAAGTTACGTACTTTAGCAGTGTGCTTAGAACCTACAGGATACTTTTCTTCGATAGTTTCCCATGGATCAGCTTTCAGCTGTTTGATACCCAAAGACATCTTACGTTCTTCACGATCCAAAGTCAAGATTACAGCTTCGATTTCATCACCAACTTTCATGAAGTCCTGAGCTGAACGCAAGTGCTGTGACCAAGACATTTCAGAAACGTGGATCAAACCTTCTACGCCCGGAGCGATTTCGATGAATGCTCCGTAATCAGCCATAACGACAACTTTACCTTTAACGTGATCACCAACTTTCAAGTTTGGATCAAGGCTATCCCATGGATGCGGAGTCAATTGCTTCAAACCTAAAGCGATACGTTTCTTTTCATCATCGAAGTCAAGGATAACTACATTCAACTTCTGATCCAAAGAAACAACTTCGCGAGGATCGCTTACACGGCCCCATGACAAGTCTGTGATGTGGATCAAACCGTCTACGCCGCCCAAGTCGATGAATACACCGTAAGATGTGATATTTTTAACAGTACCTTCAAGTACCTGACCTTTTTCAAGTTTACCGATGATTTCTTTCTTCTGCTGTTCCAGTTCAGCTTCGATAAGAGCTTTGTGAGAAACAACAACGTTTTTGAATTCCTGGTTGATTTTAACAACTTTGAATTCCATAGTCTTTCCTACGAATACATCGTAGTCACGGATAGGTTTAACATCGATCTGAGAACCCGGCAAGAATGCTTCGATACCGAATACGTCAACGATCATACCACCCTTAGTGCGGCACTTGATGTAACCCTTAATGATTTCTTCATTTTCAAGAGCTGCGTTAACACGATCCCAAGAACGAGTAGCACGAGCTTTCTTGTGTGACAGGATCAACTGTCCTTTTTTGTCTTCCTGGTTTTCGATGTATACTTCTACAGTATCACCAACTTTCAAATCAGGATTGTAACGGAATTCGCTCAACGGAATGATACCGTCTGATTTGTAGCCAATGTTAACTACAACTTCGCGTTTGTTCATTGCGATTACAGTACCATCTACAACCTCACGGTCGTTAACCTTGTTCAAGGTGCTGTCATAAGCTTTTTCAAGTTCTTCTTTGCTTACGTTGGTTACTGCATCACCGCTTTCATAAGCATCCCAGTTGAAATCTTCAATAGGAGCAATGTTTTTTAAGTTTTCCATTAAATTAATAAATTGTTTGTAAATAACTAATTGTGTTAGACTTTATATTGTTTATATAAATCGGCTGCAAAAGTACAATAAAATCCTGAATGATACAACATTTCATGATTTTTTTGATATAAACTTTAAGAGATATTGGGAATTTCTGGTTAGGCTGTGTTAGGTTATGCTTCCAGTCTTACTTTATGTTTATAGTTGGATTCTTGTATAAGCAGGTTTGGATGTTTTGCTTCTTCTCGTGGAGGAAGATGGGAGAGAAGTGTTGTGGGTTTATAAAAAAACTCGCGTGCAGGTGGATTGTTTTGCACGCGAGCTCTACTTCTTATATATTCTTTTGATATCTGATTAATCTGTTAATCTTCTAACGAATAATCAATAGTCGTAACTACACGCACTTTCTTAATATAAGGAGTATTGGCGTCACGATCTGTAATAGTGAACTGTCCTTGATTGGCGTGCCGTATTTTTCCTAGTTCGCTTTCCGAGTCTTTTGCAAATTTTTCCGCAGCCTGACGTGCGTTCTTGGTTGCTTCTTCTATCATTTGAGGTTTGATAGAATTAAGTCCCGTGTATTCATACTGCACATTGTACCGGTAGTCGCCTCCTGTTACTGCAATACCTCTTTTTAGCAATTCACCTTGTTCTGCTATAAGGCTTCTTACTAAATCCACTTTATTTGAAGTTACTGTAATGACAGTTGTAACGTTGTATCGGTAGGGACTATTGTCATTATTGCTGTATCGTTCAGCTTTTAGATCAATGATTTCAGGGGCATTAATGCTGATTTCTTTCTCGTCTATACCTTTTTCTATAAGAAACTGAGTAATGATTTTATTTGAGTTCTTTATATTGTCGTATAGAGCATTCAAGTCGTTGCCTAAGCTTTTGTACATAAGTGGCCATGTGACCTTATCAGCCGGTACTTCCATTTCTGCAAGTCCTTTGACATTTACGCTTCGGTCGCGTTCTGCGAACGATTTAAATCCTTTTTGGATGCAAATTCCCAGCAATAACAATCCGATTGCAAGGATTAATGATTCAATTCTAAAGTTCTTCATAATGGTTTAGTCTTTAATAGTTGGTTAGATAAATTTCTAAACCTAAGATAGTGATTAAAATCGAAAGGTGTGCTTTCCGTTTGGTTTTATTAAATATTGAAGGGGGATAAAATAAAAAAAGACCATGAGATTCATGGCCTTTTCAGAAGAGCGGAAGACGGGACTCAAACCCGCGACCCTCAGCTTGGAAGGCTAATGCTCTATCGACTGAGCTACTTCCGCAATTTTAGTGGGCAAAGATGGATTCGAACCACCGAAGGCGTAAGCCAGCAGATTTACAGTCTGCCCCATTTGGCCACTCTGGTATTTGCCCAACGGATTAATAATATTTTCAAAGAGCGGAAGACGGGACTCAAACCCGCGACCCTCAGCTTGGAAGGCTAATGCTCTATCGACTGAGCTACTTCCGCAATTTTAGTGGGCAAAGATGGATTCGAACCACCGAAGGCGTAAGCCAGCAGATTTACAGTCTGCCCCATTTGGCCACTCTGGTATTTGCCCTTTCGCAACTGATTGACTAGTGTTTTTCTCAATTGCGATGCAAAGGTACAACTATTTTTTTAATTTGCAAACAAAATCTATCATTTTTATTGCAGTAATTGCACATTCATCGCCTTTATTGCCTAATTTTCCTCCTGCTCGTTCTTCGGCCTGTTCCATGTTGTTGGTCGTGATTAGGCCGTAAATCACTGGTATATCGGTAGTTGCATTCAGTTGTGTGATTCCTTGAGTTGCTCCGGCGCAAACATAGTCAAAATGTGGAGTATCTCCACGAACTACGCATCCTAAAGCTATTACTGCGTCAACTTTTCCACTTTTTATCATTTGTGCTGAGCCGAAAGTTAGCTCGAAACTTCCCGGAACTGTTTGTACAAGTATGTTTTCGTCTTTTGCACCATGCTTTTTCAATGTTTTTACTGCACCTTCCAATAATGCGCCAGTTATATTGCTGTTCCATTCTGAGACAACAATTCCAAAACGCATTTGAGAAGCGTCGGGTACAGAGGTGAAATCGTAATCTGATAAGTTGTGATATGCTGTTGCCATAATAATTATGTATAAATGATTAGATGAATATGAAATAAAAAAATCATTCGGAGTAAAGTTTGAATCTCATGAGCATCCACGTTGATGTATCCGAGATTCTTCGCTTTGCTCCGAATGACAATACCTTATTATATATGTAATAAATATGCTAGTTATTATTTGATTGAAGCACGGTCAATGTATTTATCAATGTCCATTGCTTGGAATGAGTTTGCATATTTTGTTTTAATTTGCTTGTAAGCTTCAACAGCTTCTGCATTTTTACCTTGCTTTTCAAGTATCTGACCAGCCTGAAGCAAGTAGATTGGGCTTAAAGTAGTGCTGTTTGCTTTGTCTGCAGCTTTCAGCAATGTTGCAGCTGCTTTGTCAAGCTGTCCCATCTGAGCATAACAGTTACCCATTGTACCAATAATGGCAGGAGCAACCATATAATCGTCTGCGCTGAATTTATCCAGATATTTTGCAGCTTCTTCATACTTTCCGAGCTGTGCATAGCAAATACCAGCATAAGCATTTGCCAAGTTTCCTGCTTCAGTACCGCTGAATTCATCTGCTATTTTCAGAAAACCTGCGTAACCCAAGCTGTCACCCTTCAGTGCAGTTTCATAATTGTCGTTGCCAAAATACTGTTCACCTTTGAAAAGTGCCTCAGAAGCTTTCAACTCTTTAGGTTCACCGATAAAATGTTTGTAAGCCAATGTGCCACATACGATAACAACAATAGCTACTACAATACCTACTAACAGGTTTTTGTACTTTAAAAGGAATGCTTCAGAAGTACTCAGTGCTTCATCTACATTCAATGGGTCATGAGTGTGTTTTTGTTCTGCCATTTTATTTAATTGTTTTTTATTATTTCTCTTCTATTATTTAGCAATTTATATTTCGGTCAGCAAAAGTAGTTTATTTATGTTTATAAATGAAATTTGCGGGCATGTTTTTTTATCAATCGTGCTTTTATTGCTAATTTTGTAGTCTGAATTTAGGTTTTGAACTATGTGGCTTAAACGCATCTCTATATTAAACTATAAAAATCTGGAGCAAGTAGAAGTTGCTTTTTCACGTAAAATGAATTGTATAATAGGCAAAAATGGGATGGGAAAAACCAATTTGCTGGATGCAGTTTATTATCTTTCGTTTTGTAAAAGTGCTACCAATGCCATTGATTCACAAAATATTTTGCATGATCGTGACTTTTTTGTTGTGCAGGGGTTTTATGAAACGGACGAAGGAGAACCCGAAGAAGTATATTGTGGGCTGAAACGTCGTCAGAAAAAGCAATTCAAACGTAATAAAAAAGAGTATTCACGCCTGTCAGACCATATAGGGCTGATTCCTCTTGTCATGGTTTCACCGGCCGATTCGTGGTTGATTGCAGGTGGAAGTGAAGAGCGGCGCAGATTTATTGATGTCGTCATTTCGCAGTTTGACCGTGAATACTTAGAGGCTCTGATCCGTTATAACAAAGCCCTTCTTCAGAGAAATTCATTGCTTAAAGCAGATGTTGAACCGGAAGAAGAGCTGATGTTGGTGTGGGAGGAGATGATGGCTGCTTCCGGTGAAACGGTATATGCCAAGCGTAAAGCCTTTATTGATGAATTTATTCCCGTTTTCCAGTCGTATTATTCTTATATTTCCCAGGACAGGGAGCAAGTAAGCTTGTCCTATGAGTCGCATGCTGCCAAAGGAAATCTTCTTGAACAGCTGAAGGAGGTTCGTCAGCGTGATCGTATTTTAGGATATTCTACCCGTGGTATCCATAAAGATGATTTGATAATGCAGCTGGGAGATTTCCCCATTAAGCGGGAAGGCTCTCAGGGGCAGAATAAAACGTATCTGATAGCGTTGAAGTTAGCTCAGTTTGAGTTCCTGAAGCGTACCGGAAGTCGTACCACTCCCATCGTATTGTTAGATGATATTTTTGATAAGTTGGATGCTTCTCGCGTTGAGCAAATTGTAAAATTGGTTGCTGGAGACAGTTTCGGACAAATATTTGTGACCGATACGAACAGAGATCATTTGGATAAAATCTTACGTAAGATCGAAGGAGATTATAAACTCTTTGAAGTTGATGGTGGAGTTGTATCTGAACGTTGCAATGAAGAGGAGGAAATATGAAGCGGAATAATACAGAACAGGTAGGAGAGGTGTTGCGGCGTCTTCTCAGACAGGAGGGACTTGAAACTCCTTTGAATGAATATCGGCTGGTTGATGCCTGGAAGGATGTCGTGGGGGAAGCTATTGCTCGTTATACGACTAATATATACATTAAGAATCAAGTACTTTTCGTACATTTGTCTTCATCCGTTCTTCGTCAGGAGCTGATGATGAGTCGTCAATTGTTGATTCGTAACCTGAATTCACAAGTAGGAGCACAAGTTATTGTAAATATCATTTTCCGTTAATGATATTCGGTGGGATTTTGCATACTCTTTTATTTGTTTACTATGAAAGATTCCTCTTCACTCCACACTTCATCCATAGGCTTGTCGAATATTTCGGTAGGGATATGCGTACAAATCTGAAAGTGAAAACAGATACCTATTTTATATGCATTAAGTTGCTTAAGCAATCGGTCGTAATATCCCTTTCCTCTTCCCAGACGATTACCCTGTGAGTCGAATGCTACACCAGGGATAATGGCAAGGTCTATTTTGTCATAGTTGCTTAAAAGTTCACCTTGAGGTTCTTCTATATTGTAACTGCCTTTTTGAAGATCCTGTTTTCCTGTATAATATCGTAGTTCGAGTTCGTCACCTTTTACAACAGGCAAGATAATGTTTTTACTATGACTCCATTTTTCGATGAAATCGTGCGTTTGTACCTCATCAGGCAATGAGTAATACATTAATATTGTTTGGGCTTCAGCAAAAAGTGGATGCCTTTCCAATTTGCTTAGCAGCAACGTAGAGTATGTAGCCAGTTCATGATTAGTATACATCTTTTTTTTGTCTGCGATGCAGCGACGTAGTAAACGTTTTTCTTCTTTTAACATATTGAGTGAGAGGATTAAGATCAACTAAGTAGTCGTAATAATTATCTATGATAGCGTGAATTCGAAATAAGGATAATATATTTATCTTATTATTAGGAATATAACGGTAAAAGTATTAAATTTATAGAACTAAAATATAACATTAAAACGATTACCATTATGATTCAAAGTATAAAGTTACAGAGATTTATTGTATGACCGATGATTTTTGCAAGGAATTTTCGTTGTGATAGGAAAAATATATGATTGAAAACAAGAAGATCTGGCATCGTAATAAGCCCAACCGCTTGAGCAACGTTGAGATTATCCTGTTTCATTTCGATGGCTTCCGATGCCTCAAGCATTATTATAAGGAGTATGTCTGCAAACATCTGAAACACTTGTTTGAAAATTTCTTTATGAACGGTATTCAGTTTGTTGCAAAGGCTAAAAGCAACATGAAGAACTCTCTGATGAGTATAGCAGAATAAGATTAAAAGAGTCTTGATTGAAATGGTCAATGATGAACTGAAGAACATTGCAATACTCTAGGCACCGTTCTTTTTAACAACTTTATTGCAAATTCTTTGTCTGTTAATTGCTGCATACTGAGAAGCCCGCCTTTGACGTAAATTTTGTCTATGACGAGCAACTGACTATTTTCTAATTTTATTTCGAACTCACGTTAATTAGAGGGAATATTTCAGTCCTTTTATTATTTATAGCCAATATTTATCCATATAGAAATCAGAGTTGTATCTGTATATTGAACAAGACATTACAACCACGTATATCATAAGTGTACTTCGTCTGGTTCAACAGTCCATATACCATATAATTGAATTTCTTTTCATTCAAAAGGTTTGTTGCCATAACACTCCATTCAATCTTTTTGGAAATACGCCAGCGGACAGATGCATCGAGCAACAACAGATGAGTACGGTCACCTGAATCAAACCGCGTATAATAATGTTCCCCTCCCACTGCAATTTGCCAATTTGATCCAGGTATGAATGTAAAAGTCAGGTTCTGTTTCAAGATATGGTATGTGCTGCGTTCTGCATTATTAATATTCATTGTATTAGTGTAAGACAGGCTGTAGTCTGAGGAGAGCCAGCGAGTAAAATTGCCCTTCATGGATGGCCGCACATAACAATACCTAATGGTATAGGGGGATTGTACATTCTGTCGCATGGTAGTGGTATGTAGTTGCATATATCCGACATCTGCCCCCAATACAATTCTGCCCGAACGTAACCCCTTACTCAATCCGCCATACACCTGTATCTGATGGGCATCATTGCCTGCCGGGGTATAAGTTGACAGTACCTGATCTCCAATGAAAAGCTGGTTCGCAATCAACGGATTATAATCCCATCCGTATCGGGCTGACAAGTTAGCGAAAAATGAGGATATTGGATTGCGGTATCTGGCAGCAACAGTCGCCGAACGCTCCTGAGCGTATGAACGTACAGGATAACCGGCATATAAGTTGCGGTAATCGCTCATAATGACATGTCCGATATATTGACTTGGTTCTGTGGGTAAAAGCGCATATTTCAGTTGTGCACTCAAATCGGTTTTCGCGTTTAACTGATAGCGGGTAAATATGGTCGGTGTAACCGACAGATAATTGTCAGTTACATATCTTCTATAACTTACAGGGGCAGAAATTGTCAGTAACCAGCGAATGGATTGGTAGGATGTTTCGGGCGACAAATATATGTTTAACAAGGAAAAGTCATTATTGCCATTGATAGGATAGTTAATATTCACCCCTGTCAGATTGGTTTCAAGACAATGTAGGTTATAGTCGACTCCTCCACGTGCATAGATATTCCACTTGCCTGATATCCAACCATAGCGTAGTTCGGTAACAGTCCGGAAATCATTGGACAGCAACTGTTGTGTCTTTTCTGTCTCTGTTGCTCTGACGTTAAGCCATTGAGAGGCTCGTATGTAGCGGTTACGCGATGAAACGGTCAGCAGGCGTTTCCCGATGCGTTTAAGCATTTGCAAGTCATTGGTGATGGCCAATGAGGAAGTTTCTGCCTGCTGGGCAAGCGATGATGTCCCGTCTATTTGTGACGAAGCGCGGTACCAGTCTGCATCTATGTATAGATTCTCCTTAAAATATAATGTAGGACGGTTCGTCTGCAAAGCCCATTGCCCGTTCACGCTATTGGAATGTGTCCGCATGGTGTTCAACTGCGTGAATGAAGGTATATTGGAATCCAGATAGTCCGTCCGGTATCCGGTATTGTAATCCAAACGGTCGCCGGAATAGGTGACGTTCAGTTTGACATCGTAGTCTTCTCCGACATGCCAGGAGTTGGTCGTATTGGCAAGAACGGACAGGTTGTCACGTGTGCGGCGTTCATCAAGCGGAGCGGACGCAGGTGTAAGGGAAATACCATCTTGCCACATATCATTCTGATAGCTGCTGCCGAACAGTTGGTCTTCTGTATGTCGGGTGCTTTGTGATGCCGGATTCCAGCCGGTATCATTCACGCGGACACTCTCCATATTCTGCCATTTCCCGGCAATACGCATGGCAAAGAGCGAGGCATCATATAAAAGCGGTGCTGCCCCAATTCCTCCGTTCGCTATGCCTACCCATCTTTGGCGGGCCTCCTCTCTTAGTTTTATATTTAGTCCTGCCTGCTGCGAAAAATCCAACCCTTTCAATACACGTATCGGCTGATGGTTCTCCATAACTTCCACACTGGCTACGTCCGACGGCGATATATTCTCTGTGGCAAGGTTATACCGACCGTCTGCGAAGTCAGAACCGTTGATATAGAACTTGTTGATAGGCTCGCCGTTGTATTTGATTGTGCCGTTGTCTTCCACTTCGATGCCCGGAAGCCGTTTCAACACGTCTCCGATATTGCGGTCCTGTTTGCGTGCATACTTGCTGGTATAATAGACCAGTGTGTCACTTCGCTGTTCAATATCCGGCGCTTTCACTATTACGTCACGCAGACGTGTCGGTTCGGCTTGCAAACGTATGGTTACAGGTGACATTGACGGCTTCAATACAAAATTCTGAGAGCGGTATCCCATCGACTGGACATGCACGGTCAATTCGGTCTGAGAATGGTCGTATTTTATTGTAAAGGAACCGTCTTCCGCTGCAAATGTATAATTCAGGAGCCGCCCTTGGACATCGGTAAGACGGACGGTTGCCCTGGGCACAGGCATACCGTCTGTTTCATCCAGTATGATACCGCACAACTTTTCAGTCTGACCGTACAGGGTGATCAGACTGAAAAACGGCAACAATAACATGATGAGTACTTTTCTCATGGTTATAGAATTTTATCGCCAGTCACGTTCAATGTAATCATAAGTCAATTCTTTCGCTTGGGTAAGGTCGGTTCGTGGCGAACCATCAGGATTTACGATTTGTACTTGTACTCCCGAAGTGGTTCCCATATAGCTGATAGGATCGATGTCATATTTGTATTTGGTAGCATAATATTTCCCGCGCGAGGTCTTGATGTATTGCACTTTGGGCATTGTAATTAACCGCTCAGCTTTCGAATTGATGCCTACACAAACAAACCTGTATTGGCTACCGACATCGCTTATCTCCATGATAAATCCCGGAAGACCGCCGAATTTCCACGGTCCGTCAGCTACCGGGATTTCATCGGAATACCATGCAGTCCATTCTCGTCCCCTGAAAATGCATTTTGCACTGTGGCATTTATATCCGAGGATTTCTTTGGTATCTTCTGTCAATGTCCATTCTTGCTGAGGTATATCCTCTTCATAGATAAACCAGTCATCGGCAATCTTATCTGTAGTGGTGAACTTTCCGGACGGATAGTTCTTATATACTGAAAAAGTCTCGCCTCCTACATAACGCGCCGGATTACCTTGTATGTCATCTGCTGTGGCGGAATGCAGCAAAGAATCGACCTGCATGGCACGGAAACTGGTAAATTTGGACATTCCGTAAGAAACCTGCAAAATCATCCGGTCTTTGACTGCTGTTGTTATGTCAGTCGTGTCATTTAAGTATTGATAGTCATACATGAACTCCATAACAGCTTTACCAAGTTCCTGTAATTCGGGTTGGGTACCAAGAGAAAATATGGTAGATTTCCCGTTAACATAGGTTACAACCCGCTGTTGTGCAAATCCGGGAACGGACAACGTACAGGTTGTAATTACTGCCAAAAATACTTTTTTCATATGCTTGATATTTTAGTTTTGTATACGGTACAAAGATACCCGGAGTGTTATTTGACACGAAAGATATTTATTACTGAATCATTATGGAATCCTTACTAAATTATTACGATTCTGCTTTTTCCTATTCCAAGCAGCAAACGGGCTGGAATAAAATATCTAATTTTGCAGTATGGAGAGAAGAATAAAAATACTGAACGGCTTTACTGCCATCGTTATCGTGCTGTTTGCCACCATGCAGTGCAACTGGCTTTATTCACGATATAGATACACCTTGCACGAGTACCAAGATACTTTATATAATCGTGTGCTTAATGTGATTGAAACGGGGAACGAATTGAGGCGTGCCTCCGTAAACGACAGTATTCTCGTTGTGCCGAATATGAAGTTATCCGTAAACAATGCAACACATCGTTTCGAGTTTGAAATTTATACTATCAATACCCGACTTTATGACATTAAGGATTCTCTTACGTTTGCGAACTTGGCACGAATCTATGAATCTGAACATCCGGCTGGAATAGAAAAACATACTTTCGTTATTGATAACAGTGCCACTGAAAGCGATGTATTCGACGCACTTGAACGTTTCCGCCTGGACGAGTGTGTCCCCATAGAGATAGAACCGTTCAATTCCTTGTTGCGGCGCAATGGCATGGAGATTAGAAATATAGAACTGGGGCATGCTGATTCAATGATGTGGCATCCCATACGGACAGACAATGTTTCATTGCGGCATAAAAGCCTTATGGTCGTATATCCATATGACATATTTGAAGGAGAATATATCCGCATTGATTGTGCGGTCGGTTTGTCACCGGTCATCCGACAAATGGCAGATACGTTGCTTTTATCACTATTCCTGTCCGTGCTGCTGATTGGTTGCTTTGTCGCACAAATAGCCACAATTCGCGAACAGCACCGGATTGAAAGTTTTCGGTCTAATTTTGTCCATGCCATGATTCATGAGTTGAAACGGCCGATAGCAACCCTTAAAATGTGCGTCTCGTATATGGGAAACGAACAGCTTATGCAAGATGTAGCTAACCGGCAAACAGTTATTGCTGATTCTCATCTGGCGTTGGACAGCCTTTCTGCCTATTTTGCTAAATTGCGCGACCTGACTTTTAGTAGGGCTACCGAAATTCCACTCAACCTGTCCTCTTTCAGCTTGCGTGATTTGCTGAATATCTGCATCGGTAAGCTGAATCCGTCGAATAATAAAAAGGTAGTTGTGAACTTGCATCCCGATACCGATATAACCATCACTGCAGACAAGATACATCTTATCAATATCATCGACAATCTGCTGGAAAATGCTGTCAAATACTCTCGTGAAGATGTTCACATAGAAATTGACTATCAGGAGCAAGATAACGACAGCATACGCATATCTGTCAAAGATAATGGATTGGGAATATCCAAATCGGATAGCAGACATATCTTTGAAAAATTCTATCGAAGCCGGGCGGTTATCGACAAGGGGATTCCTGGTATGGGTCTTGGATTGACGTATGTGCGTATGCTCGTAGAGGCACATCGCGGCACCATACGCATCGAGAGTGAGCAAACATCAGGAAGTACGTTTATTATTGAATTACCACAATGAGAACAAATGCGATAAATATCCTATTGGCAGATGACGATGTAAAGAACTCTCTGCTGTTGAAAAAATTCTTAGAGGCTGAGAATTATGTGGTATCGTATGCCCCTGATGGCTTAACAGCGTGGGAGATGTATCACAGACAACATCCGGATTTGATATTGTTGGATGTCAATATGCCTGCAATGAATGGGTTTGAGCTTGCGCAGCGAATCCGTGAAACAGATAATAAGGTACTCATCTTTTTTCTTACGGACCGGACCGAAAAAGCCGATAGGCTGAAAGGCTTTTCCTTGAAAGGAAATGACTATATTCCGAAACCGTTTTATCCCGAAGAACTGATTGCGAAGATAGCTGAACGATTCGAGCAAAGGAAAATCAATGCACAATACCGATATAATATTGGAAAAACATTGTTTGATAGCAATCAATCAATGGTAACGTTTGATGGCATCACGCAAAATCTGTCTGCAAGGCAGACTGATATTTTGGTATTATTGGCACAAAGTATTGGACAGCTGGTTCCGCGCGATGAAATTTTGGATACTGTATGGGGAGACTCCAGCTATGCTAATTCAATGTCCTTGAATGTTCAGATTACCTATTTGCGGCATATTCTTGCACTGGACACAACTGTTAAAATCATATCTATAAAGAAAAAAGGATATATTCTTCAAATTACGAGCTGACAGATAGTTGGTCACAAGTTCATCTCGTCAACTGAAACGGCAAAAAATATATATTTAATGTGGGTTATAAATAAGTATTAATATATTTATTTTGTTATTAGGAACGGGATATTCAGTAAATGTTCCTAAATATTTAGAGCCTTATCAAACCCCAGTTTCAGGATAATGATAAGGCTCTTTTATTGTAAATAAGTAGTCAAGTTTCAGACTTTAAATTCCTTTTTATGGAACTTGAGTTTTGACATACTCTCTTATTCTTTGAATATTCGTTGAATTAAGACGCTTCGTTTATTTTTCTGAAGTTTTTTCTGGAGCTTGAGGGAATGATTCTCCTTTTTCCAGTACTTCAAGAGCCTTTTGTACAGTCTTATCTGTCAAGTTTGAATAAGTGATGTATGCCTCTATGCCTAACATGTTGTAAATGATGTTTCCATATAAGCTTTCTTCGAACAGCTGTTTCGATTTATACATCAGGATATTCCGACGTTTTAGTCCTTTCTTCTCTGCATATTCAGCGAACTTCTCTAACAGATTTTGAGTTTTTAAATAAGCTTCCATCTTTTGGGGAGTATCATACTCTTTAAGCTTGTTACGGTTTTTATCTGTATAGTCGAGCGTATAACGGATAATTAAGCCGCGTGTAGCAGCCATTCTGTAATATGAAGTCATACCTGTTGTATCTTGCGGAACAAAAATATCCGGCATGATACCACCACCTCCATATACCGTTCGTCCTAAGCTTGTATGGTAAATTTCTTTTATATTCTGCTTGATACTGTCGGCTGAGAAAAATTCTCCATGTTCGTAACGGGTGATAATGTCCATTTCGTATTCTGCATCATTTCCTTTTTCATAAGGCTTCTGAATACAACGTCCGGAAGGTGTATAATAACGTGCGATAGTCAATCGGATAGCAGAACCGTCGCTGAATTCGATAGGCTGCTGTACAAGACCTTTTCCAAAAGAACGGCGGCCGATAATGGTTCCTCGGTCATTATCTTGAATTGCTCCGGCAAAAATCTCGCTGGCCGATGCAGATCCTTCGTCCATTAAGACAATAAGTGGCATAGTCTGGCTGCTTCCTGTTCCGTTTGAAGTATAATTTTCACGTGGCGACTTTCTTCCTTCCGTATATACAATAAGTTTATTGTTCGGCAAGAATTCATTTACCATCTGAATGGCAGCTGCCATATATCCTCCAGTGTTTCCACGAAGGTCTATAATCATACCTTTGCAGTTTGCCTGAGACAATTGTGCTAATGCAACCAGCAGCTCCGGATAGGTTGTCTCACCGAATTTGTTGACTTTGACGTATCCGAATTTGTCATTAATCATGTAAGCTGCATCAATACTTTTCACAGGTATATCTCCACGTACCACGGTGAAATGAAGAATTTCTTTTTCTCCCGGTCGGTATATACCTAATTTGACTTTACTTCCTTTTTCGCCTTTTAGACGACGCATGGCTTCCGAATTGGTCACTATTTTTCCTACGAAGCTAGAATCGTCTACCTCTACGATACGGTCGCCGGCAAGAAGGCCGACTTTTTCAGACGGACCACCTTGAATTACACTGTTAATATGAATCGTATCATCTTGTATCGTAAACTGAACTCCGATACCACTGAAACTTCCTTTCAGATCCGAATTAACAGCTTCCAGGTCTTTTGCCGGAATATATGATGAATGCGGGTCCAGCTCGGCAAGGATTTGCGGCATGGCTTCTTCTACCAGATTGAACATACTTACAGTATCTACATATTGTTCATCGATTATATGCAGCAGGGCATTCAGTTTATTAGAAGATGTATTGATGATTCCCAGCTTGTTGCCAGAAAAATGATTCGTATAAAACGTTCCTATCAGGATACCAGCTACAAGACAGATAGCCAGTAGGAAAGGCATTAGTCGATTCTTGTTACTACTCATATCTTTTATTCGTTAGGAGTTAAATAAACTAGTTCTATATTTGCACGTTTTAGGAGTTCCAATCCATCTTCCAGCCGATATTTTTCAGCAAAAACCACACGCTTTATTCCAGCTTGGATAATAAGCTTGGCACATTCTATGCAAGGAGATGCTGTGACATAAAGGGTTGCTCCCTCACTGCTGTTGTTCGATCTTGCTATTTTTGTGATAGCATTGGCTTCTGCATGCAGTACATAAGGCTTAGTGATGCCATGTTCATCTTCACACACGTTTTCAAATCCCGCCGGAGTACCATTGTATCCGTCAGAAATAATCATTTTGTTCTTTACTATCAAGGCACCTACTTTTCGCCGGTTACAGTATGAGTTTTCCGACCAGATAGTAGCCATTTGCATATAGCGCTTGTCAAGAATCTCTTGTTTGTTTTCCGTATTTTCCATAACATAATATATTAATGTCTGAATTGCATACATGTGGTACGTTCATTGGGTGCAAGGCGCAACATGATATTGTCGCCTTGATAAAATTGAACGTTTTTCAGTTTATCTATAAATTCTTTGTTCTTTCCAGAAAGACTTACCGTACATTCTATCTGAGTAATTCTGATAGAACGGTCTTTGGCATTGGCCTGCCATTTACCGCTATACGTACCATTCTCGATATTGCCCTGAACCGTTCCGTCGTCGTTGAACATAATGCTGAAAGCGTTTATTACTTTCAAATCTTCAGGCTTGGTATATGTAGGTTTGGCATTGGCATTATAATTATTCCAGTCTATGCCTGTATAATAATTTACCAGTTGCCACTGGCCACTGACAAAAATTTCATTTATGTCATCTTCCTGATTGCAACTGCCCAACAAGAAAGGCAGTACAAATAGCAGACAGCGTATATATTTTCTTATATCTAGCTTCATTTTATTCCATTTCGTTTTAGTAATGCGTGAATGGTCGGTTCTTGTCCCCGGAATCGTTTGTAAAGAGTCATCGGGTGTTCAGTTCCTCCTTTTGATAAAATATTGTCCCGGAACGATTGGGCAACATCCTGATTGAATATTCCTTTCTCCTTGAAAACAGAGAAAGCATCGGCATCAAGCACTTCAGCCCATTTATAGCTATAATATCCGGCAGAATATCCTCCCGACATGATATGTCCGAATTGTACGGTCATGCATGTTTCCTTTACCGGAGGTAATAATTGCGTGCGTTTCCATGCTTCACGTTCATATTCACGAACATCACCGTCGAACACCTTATCCCGGGTGTACCAAGCCATATCCAGTAATCCGAAACTGATTTGTCGCAGACAAGCGTAAGCAACATTAAAGTTTGAAGCATCTATAATCCGTTGCAACAATTCTTCCGGAATAGATTCGTTTGTCTGATAATGACGTGCAAATGTATTAAGAAAATCTTTTTCAATGGCAAAGTTTTCCATTATTTGCGAAGGCAGTTCTACGAAGTCCCAGTAGACATTTGTCCCACTCATGCTTTTAAAGCGAGTGTTGGCGAATATACCATGCAGCGCATGTCCGAATTCGTGAAGGAATGTATTTACTTCCGAAAAAGTGAGCAATGCAGGCTTATTGGCTGTCGGTTTGGTAAAGTTCATGGTTACAGAAACATGAGGACGACTGTTGGTTCCGTTTGCTTCTATCCATTGCTCTTTGTAGCTTGTCATCCATGCTCCAGAGCGCTTTCCCGCACGCGGATGGAAATCAGTATACAGAACAGCCAGATAACTGCCGTCTTTATCATATACTTCATAAGCCTTTACGTCCGGATGATATACCGGGATGTCTTTATTCTCTTTAAATGAAATACCATATAGGCGGGTTGCCAGTCCGAATACACCTTCCTTGACCCTGCTTAACTCAAAGTAGGGGCGAAGTGCTTCCTCGTCGAGATTGAATTTCTCATTTTTCAGTTTTTCTGCATAATATGAAAAATCCCACGGCATCAGCTGGAAGTCTTTTCCTTCTGTACGTTGTGCAAGCGCTTCAATTTCTTTCACTTCTTCTCGGGCGGTTGGCGTATATGCTTCCAGCAGCTGATCGAGTAACTGATATACTCGCTCACTGTTTTCTGCCATACGTTTGCGAAGTGCGTAGTCTGCATAATTCTTAAATCCGAGAAGCTGTGCTAGCTGCATGCGCAGATTTACCAATTGTTTTACAACATCCTCATTGTTCTGCTCATTGTCGTGTATACATTGGGTATTGTAAGCCATATACAGTTTACGGCGCAATTCGCGGTTCTCACAATATTTCATGAAAGGAACATAGCTGGGTGCTTGCAGGGTAATTATCCAGCCATTTTTCCCTTTTTCTTTTGCTGTATGAGCCGCAGCTTCTATAATACTTTCAGGGAGTCCTTTCAACTGCTCTTCAGAATCTAAAAGCAACTCGTAGCTATTTGTTTCTTTCAAATGGTTTTGTGAGAAACGCAGAGTCAGTGAACTTAACTCTGTACTTATTTTTCTGAATGTTACTTTATCTTCTTCTGACAGGTTAGCTCCGTTTCGTACAAAACCGTCGTATGTCTTTTCAAGCAGTCGCAATTCTTCCGGAGTAAGCTTCAGGTTCTTTCTGTCTTCGTAAACCTGCTTTACGCGTTCAAAGAGTTTTTCATTTAAGCTGATATTGTTGCTGTGCTCCGAAAGTAAAGGCATCATTTTCTCTGCAATTTCATCCAGTTCATTGCAGGTTTCAGCACTCATCAGATTAAACATCACTGTAGTTACCTGATCCAGTAACTTGCCCGACTGTTCCAGTGCCAGTATTGTATTTTTGAATGTCGGTTTTTCCGGATTCGATATAATATCATTTATCTCTTTATCTTCCTGGCTGATTCCTTCCCGGATAGCAGGCTCGTAATGTACAAGCTCTATCTTGTCAAAAGGAACGGTTCCGTGCGGCGTTGTATATGGTTGTAAAAACGGGTTTTCCATAAATAAAGTTTTTTTATTCTCTTTGTAATTACTCAATGTTTCCATGTCGGGTATATCGATAATTCTTCGGCTCAACCGGATAACTCCTCCGTCTTTTAGTTCGTTCAGCACTTTCGATACATTAATTCTTGTATCGTCAATCTGTTCTGCAAGGTCTTCCATGCGAATCTGGAGTTTCTTTTCCCCGGTAGGAGTGATGCACCGGAGTTGCATGAAATTTACTATTTTATCCAGTGTGTCACTTGCATGTGGGCTTTTCAGCTTACGGTAGATCGTTTGTGCCCGGTTACTCAACATGTTTAAATAATTGAGCTGAAATATCTCGTATTTATTAAGCTCCGACAGAATATAAGCTTTGTCTATGGTTATGGCATTTACATTTGTATGTGCATAATACGATGCCGTATATTGCGGATACATGCCAAACAGTGAGTAAGGCTCAATGATTTGAGGGCTTTCCAGTGTTTCGTGGATGGTATAATGATAAGTATGGTCTACAGACTCAGCGCGTATTTCACCTTGTAAAATGAAAATGATATTGTTACAATAATCACCTTGTTTTACAATGCGACTTCCGGCTGTATACTTCTGAAAATGCAATCTAACTTTTTCCAGTATGGATGTAAAGTCTTCCTTGCATAGTCCTTGAAACAGAGGTAGCAATAAAAGCTTATCGTACATAGTGCTTTGCATCGGCATTTAACTTTATTAAGTTATATTTTAACGTACAAAAGTAGCGAATATTTTGAATGTTTTTCTGGCTTTTACCTTTTTTATCGTTTCTTTCCGTCTGATAATGTTTGCCTGCTCCCTTGCATTATGGTTATTTTTGCATAACTTTGCGTAACATTAATCGTAATGAAGAGAATATGGGAACTTTAAATTTTCAAGAGCTGATCAGTGCTTTTATCGTATTGTTTGCAGTAATTGATATAATAGGTGCTGTGCCTATTATTTTAGATTTAAAGCAAAAAGGTCGTGCGGTAAATGCTGTTCAGGCTACTTTAATTGCTGCGGCATTATTGTTAGGGTTCTTTTTTGCCGGTGATATGATGCTGAAGCTATTTCAGGTTGACATTGCTTCGTTTGCCGTTGCCGGAGCATTTGTAATTTTTCTAATGTCGCTGGAAATGATTCTTGATATAGAGATATTTAAGAATACAGGACCTATAAAAGAGGCGACACTAGTCCCTTTAGTTTTCCCTCTGCTTGCCGGAGCCGGTTCGTTTACTACCTTGCTTTCACTAAGAGCCGAATATGCTTCCATTAACATTATTATCGCGCTACTGCTGAATATGGTGTGGGTATATATCGTACTGAAGATGACCGACCGTATAGAACGCATTTTAGGGAAAGGTGGTATTTATATTATCCGGAAATTCTTCGGTATAATTTTGCTTGCCATTTCCGCTCGTCTGTTTACTGCGAATATAACTTCTTTGATAGATCAGTTCCAACAGTTAAAATAATAAAATCAGGACAAGCCATGCAGGAGAAAAACTGCAGCTTGTTCCCGATTTATCCAGATGTAGAGAGACTTTATTTTCGTATTTCTCCACTTCCGATACATAAATGGGCGTCTTTGTCGTAAATAACCCCAAACTGACCGGGAGCGATACCTTGTATTTTTTCAGAGCTTCTGATGTGGCATATGCCATTCTTTAATATGAGATTTCCCTGATGAAAGCCGTCTGTGTGGCGGACTTTAAAGCAGACTTGCTGTTCTTTTTCCGTAAGCCATGGATTGTCTGTAATGAAATGAAAGTCTGTTAATTTGAATTCATTGCTGTATTGCTGTTCTGTGTCATATCCATGCGATACATACAATATATTGTTTTCTGTATCTTTGTCTACAACAAACCACGGACCTCCACTCAATCCCAGTCCTTTACGTTGGCCGATAGTATGAAACCAGAATCCGCGATGTTTGCCTATTTCTTTACCCGATTCCAGTTCTATGATACTTCCCTGGCGTTCTCCTAAGAAGCGTCGTATAAAGTCGTTGTAATTGATTTTTCCTAGAAAACAGATTCCCTGACTGTCTTTCCTTTGTGCGCTGGGCAGTTTTGCCTGAGCTGCAATATGGCGTATTTCTTTTTTCATGTAACCGCCTAACGGAAATAGCAATTTGGAAACTTGCAGATAATTGATTTGAGCCAGAAAGTCAGTCTGGTCTTTAATCGCATCTTTTGCTGTTGCCAGCCAGGTTTTTCCATTCAGTTCACAAGTTGACGCGTAATGTCCTGTCGCTATTTTATCGTAAGCATATCCAGCCTTTTGCTCAAAACAACCGAATTTGATCAGCTTGTTGCACATTACATCCGGATTGGGAGTAAACCCGTTTCGAACCTTTTCTATTGTATATGCTACCACCTGATCCCAATATTCTTTCTGAAGGTCAATAATCTCCAGTTGCAGACCGTAACGGCGTGCCGTAGCAGTAGCCAGTTCGATATCCTCTTCTGCCGTACAACTAAGTTCGTTGTCGGTGTCCATTCCTATCTTAATGTAAAATAAGTCAGGTTTGTATCCTTGCTCGCAGAGTAAATGTACGGCTATGGCACTGTCTACTCCGCCTGAGATAAGTGCAGCTATATTCATGGGCGATATTTTGTTTGCTGCAAAGATACCGTCTGCCGGCTTTGAAGCAAATACCCTTTTTAGGGTATTTTGCATTTACTACCGGCCATATAGCTTGTCGATCAGGTCACTTCTTCCTATTTTCTTCAGCTCATTGATGATAGCACGTCGTTCTTCTGACTTGTACCAGAAGAAGAACATACGCTGTGCCAGTTTGTCTTTCTGAGTTTTGGCAGAGAATACAGGTTCCAGTGTATAAGGATGATAGCCTGTATACCATGCCTCTGTAGCTACAGTCATAGGAGTAGGAGTAAAGTCCTGTACCTGCTCCAGGTGGAAATCCAGCCGTTTGGTGATAACGGCAAGTTCAGCCATATCTTCTTCAGTACATCCCGGGTGACTGCTGATGAAATAAGGAATGATTTGCTGGCGCAGGTTCAACTCCTTATTTATTCGGTCGAAGATACGTTTGAAACGATAGAACTGTTCAAACGGTGGTTTACGCATGATATAAAGCACACGGTCGCTGGTATGTTCCGGAGCCACCTTCAAGCGTCCACTTACATGACGTGCTATCAGCTCCCGAGTGTATTCCGCCGTACTCTTGTTTACTTCAGGATCCTTGCTCTCGTGCAACAGCAAATCATATCGGACACCGCTTCCGATAAAACTCTTTTTAATCTTAGGGAGCGCATCGACAGCATGATAAATATCCAGCAGCGGGCGATGATCGGTATTCAGGTTTGGACATACCTTAGGATGGATACACGACGGGCGTTTGCACCGGCGGCACATACGTTCATCACGTCCGTGCATGCCATACATGTTTGCCGAAGGTCCTCCCAGATCACTTAAGTAACCTTTAAAATCAGGCATTTCCGTAATGGCCTTTACTTCCTTTAAAATACTTTCCTTGCTCCGGCTCACGATAAATTTTCCCTGATGTGCAGAAATCGTACAGAAAGCACATCCTCCGAAGCATCCCCGATGAATATTGACCGAGAATTTTATCATGTCGAAGGCAGGAATCCGCTTCCCTTTATACTTAGGATGAGGCAAGCGGGTATAAGGCAAGTCGAACGACATATCAAGTTCTCCCTGTGTCATTGGAGGGTATGGAGGATTCACCACTACCACATCGTTTCCAACTTCCTGATAGATGCGTGCAGCTTCATATTTATTCGATTCCTCCTCAATATGGCGGAAGTTTTGTGCCTGTTTCTTTTTATCCTTCAAGCACTCCTCGTGTGAAAACAAGCGCAAATCGTTTTCGCTGGAAGCAAACTTAGCTTTCCGGCACAAATAAGCCGTTTGAGGTAAGTCGTAGGGGATAGCACCGTCTGTTTTCAGCCGTTTGCATAAATCTGTAATGGGTTTTTCTCCCATTCCGTATATCAACAAGTCGGCTCCTGATTCAGTCAGGATAGAAGGACGGACTTTGTCTTCCCAATAATCATAATGAGTCAACCGGCGCAGGGAAGCCTCAATTCCCCCTAGGATGACTGGTACGTCCGGATAGAGTTTTTTCAATATTTGAGTATAAACAATGCTTGGATATTCCGGCCGCATGTCATGTCGTCCGTCGGGAGTATATGCGTCTTCACTACGCAGACGTTTGTTGGCCGTATATTTGTTGACCATACTATCCATACATCCGGCAGAAACACCGAAAAACAATCGTGGTCGTCCCAGTTTTTTGAAATCGCGCAAATCGTCACGCCAATTAGGCTGGGGAATAATGGCCACTTTTAGTCCTTGTGCTTCCAGCATACGACCGATGACGGCAGCACCAAACGAAGGATGATCTACATATGCATCTCCACTGAACAGGATAACATCCAGTTCATCCCATCCTCTCAATTCTACTTCTTTTTTGGTTGTAGGCAACCAGTCGGTTAGTTTATACTCTTTCAAATTTCAATATTTTTAGTTAGTCACAGGCATTGCCCTTTTCTTAAATTCCTTGTCAGAAAACAAGGAAAGAGCCTGTTTTAAAATTTCGGATATGTGTTTTTCCGGCATTTTTACAGCTTTCTTTTATGGAAAACTAAAAAAATAAACCGGTATGAAATTTAAAACAGGCCCTTTCTTATTATTCTTCTTCTGTTTCTTCTTCTGTTGTCTGTTGTTCGTTTTCCCACTTAATGTAAAGCAGAATCAACTGATGAAGTCCGAATGCCTTCATATTATTGTGGTAAATAACATCAATGCAAAGATCTAATAAATCTTTACAATTCTCTGTCATGGATGCGATAAGCGAACGGACATTCAGTTTCAGCTTGTCAAGAACCGATTCATCAACAATACCGTTGCTGTCTATCAATTGTTGGAACAAGGCATATTTTTGAATTGTTTTCAGATGTTCTTCCGATATCTCCATGCTGCGTGTGCCAGATACGTTTGTTTGTATTGTGTACATAGTCTTGATTATTTTTAACGTTTACATGAGCAAAGATAAAAAATTAAATGAATAGAGAGCATTATTTCTCCTCAAAAAAGTGCAGCATGGCTTTCATGACATGTGTCCGCTGGTCAGCATTCACGATACTTTCGAAAGGGAAGCCCAAAACAAAAGTACGGTACGCTCCTTTATAAGCCACTCCGGCACACTGTTTTCCTTCTGTATAACAAAATACAGGGAAAGCTTGTTCAGCTGGAAGAATACAGTCGGGGGCAGGAACAGCATACGTCTGCTCATTGGCACCACGTGGAATCTGAAACCTGATATTCGTTCCGAAAATCTCTCCCGAGCGTACATGTTTCATGCTTCCTCCGTATGTGTATTTCAAAACATTGGCGGTGAAGTTTGTATCTCCCAGCTTATTACCGATATAAGAACCGCTGATAAACAATTTTCCTCCACCTCGACAATAATTGGTAAGAGCCTGTTGCATACGGTTGCTCAAAGTGCTGTTTTCTGCTCCATAAATAATATCTACCATGTAATACGGACTTAAATCAGTAGAACCACTCTCAACAGTTTCGCTGCTGCATGACACAAACGAATAGCGTCCGGCTGTCTGGATAGCCTTACCGTGCACAAACGGATAATCGAATGTATTTCCGGCAATCTGCATTCCTTCCAGCTCATTGCCGCTATAACCTAAACCATCTTCAGTTTCAATACCGGCTTTTGTGCGGTTAAAATTCTGCTGGTAGCCGCAAAATGCTGTCGTGCTGATGTATGGCAATCCCGGGTCGGACTGAATATCAAAACCTTGCATCATAAGGTTATTCATTGATTCCGGTCCACTTGTACGGTGAAATGCATTTACAATGAGTACTGTACCTTTACTTCTCTTTGCCTTGTAAGCCGACAAAATTTCTGAAGGGAAACTTTCACCTCCCTTATTTACAGCGGTAACCTTAAAACTATAAACCAGTCCTGGTTCTGCTTTTACAGTAAAACTGGTCCCTTTTACGTATGTTCCGTTGTCGAATCCACCATATCCGATACGCGTATAAACCACATATCCCTGAGCTTTTGCTGTTGGTTCCAACGGGTCTTCTGTTGGAATCCAGCGCAGTTCGAATGTATTTTTCTTCTTTCCTTCAGTCACTGCAAAATGGCTGACTGGCAACGGCTGAACTGTATAGTTGCTATGATGCATTTCTGCGAGGTATTTCAATATCGATTTGTAAACAGAACGTGCTACCGTAAATTTAAATTCCGGTTCATAGCCCAGTTTCAAATCGGCGAAATTCTGATGCGAAAGTGTTTCGAGTATCATCGATGGTACAGCTGGCAGACGAGTTTCGCTATAGTTTCGGTTCCACATGCTGCGTCGTGCCCACTGTATACCAAAGCGTGAACTGATATCTTTTTGCAATCCGGTCAGTACCATGTCTGTCAAGTCGCGTGATGCATAACGTGAAATCCCGCAGTTTACCTTTCCGTCGTTGAAATTGGTTGTATAGATACCCAGTGAGCCAACCAGCGCATCGTCAGTCTTGAATCCGGCGTCACTATGCATGGCAAAGGTCAGTTCGAAAGGAACTTTCAGACCTTTTTCCGTGGGATTGAACACCGAACCTCCACTTAGGTAGTTGGTCATCAGTGAACGTGCATTGATATCATCATTATAATCGTTTTCCCCCTGACTCTTGCTGTATACCTCGTATGGCATTCCTGCCCATTGCCCCCAGTAACGTGCTCCTTCCAGGTAACGTGGTACTCCGCTGACGTTTCCGCCGCGAATGATATTTCCCATACCACCTCCAAAGCGGACAGCGTCGGCGCAAACTACACCTTTTTGCGAACTTTCGTTACTCAGTACTACCATACCGTAATCGTTTCCCCCTTTGTCGAATTCGAATGTACCCAGATACACCCACGTTCCGCCACCCATTTGCTGGTTGACTTTAAATTCGGTGACGCCTCCTTTATGGAATACCAGATATTTGGCATCCGAAACACTCTGAGGCAAAGTTTGATAACTTATATATACAGCATATTTTCCTGTTTCAGGAATATTGGGAATCCATTCAGCAAAAGCTTTTTCTGGTTTTGAGAGGGTAGAGATAAAGCGTGCCGTACCGTCGCGGAACGGATTATAGTTGTCAGGATATCGGAGATATTTCTGAGCAAACCCCGGTTGCGAGGTGGTCTTCCATACATTTTTTTTGTAATTCTTTTCGAAGTACCGGCTGCCGGGAGTACATGTATTATTGTCCACTATCACCTCATTCTTTTGCCAGTCGCGCTCACGTGGTGTAAAAACAACTGCTCCGGCGTTTTCGAGCATCGGAATAAGATAAGGTACTACGATAGACTGAGTATACAAATCTTCGGTAGTACCGAACAAGCGTGGACGCTGCCAGCGCCATTCGTTACGGTCGTTCTTATAAAATTTTCCGTGACTTTGCCATACGGCAATATGCCGGTCCTGTAATCCCTGACTGATTTTGAACGGTTTCGAGATATTCTGCGTCCATGCATCACCTTTATATTCTATTTTTCCATACAGACGTTCCTTGTCCTTTCCCTTCTTGCGCAGAAAGTTAGGTATCAGATTTTCTATAGGCTGACCGTCAGCATACAGAGTTATCCGATAGTAATTTACGGGTCCAGGCAATAACTGTTTCAGAGAGCGGTAAATAGCCTGTGTGTTTTCTTCTGTAAAAGGCTGGTAACCAAAATTATCATTGGCATATACTTGCAAAGTCTTGTGCTCATGATCGACTGTAAAGTGGTCGAGTTTGCATGTACCGATATTTGCATAACTCGTCTGGTAATTAATGAAATAGTCCGTCAAGCGTTGTTCAATATTTTTTTCCAAGCTTTGAGCCGGTAAATTACCTGAAACACAAAGCAACAGGCAGATATATGCAAGAAAAAATCGTTTCATAATGTAAGTTTTTATGTTGAGGGACAAACTTACGGAAAATCTGTGGAATAACCTTGTGAAACGGAGGAAATGATGCTAAAAGTCTTGATGTCAAAGTTGATATGATGTTGCATCAATCGGTTATTCTGTATATAGTTATGTTATCAATAATAGTTTTAAACTCGGCTTCAGGTTAGTTTTTTTATTGCTTGTGTAAGTGGAAAATTAAATTTCATATCCAGTATTTGGACTAACATACATCACACATCTACGGATAGTGACGTGAGAATACAAGAAAGCCAATACCGTACGTCTGTGTGCCGATGATGTGCTAACATGTAAGAAACTCGTTACCTACCACGACAGTTACGCAAAAGCAATGGAAAAATACGGTTTTGCAACGAGGTGTACGTGGCTCAGAAGCACGGCATACGACAACAGCTCAATACTACCGTGATTTCTTGTACTTTGCATCGAAGGGAAGCCCATTGGAGAGTGGCTCAAGGAGCAGTTCGACAAGTTGTTTACAACTATACGGAAAAAGCTTTATACAGTTTTAAGACAGAAAAGGAATCAAATATAAGAATTAATTTACTTAGTCTTAATCGAAAAGGAATAGTCAAAAATTGGTTAGGTTACTTATTATCAGTATCTTTGAGTATCATCAAGATGAAAGATTATGAAAAAGTTTCTGTTCATATTGTGTTCATTGGTCGTTATCAGTAAGCTTACCGCACAAAACAGCGATTATACAGACATATCCGCATTGCTGGAACACAAAATCTGGAATGTACAATTACCAAAAGGTAGGCAATATGCTATGAAGATGGAATTTCGTGATGCAGGATGGAAAATGACTTTTTTATATGATGAGAAGAAAACAGAAACATTTTATTCTTATTCTTTATGTGGAGATACAATCAAGGTTTTTGAGTCAAGGAAAAAGTATATCATTCAAGAACTGACAGACAGCACTTTGGTTTTCCAATATCTGCCGGATAGCTTGACGATGGGAGTCGGCTCTGTCAAATGTGTAACAGACAACAGTATTGAAGGACAGCGTAAGAACGAAGAACGGCTGGACAGTATCTGGCGTAAAGAGGAAATTTGGAACATGGGTGTTACAATGATAACCGGAGAACCTGTTAAAGATTTATCCACGATAGAACCTCCACGATGGGCTGTTTGGGATTATGATCTGACAAAATACTATGTTGCCAAGATGAAATACCCGGAAGAATTGCTGAAAAAGAACAGGGCGGGGTATTCTGTAGTGATGTTTTCCATTGATACTTTGGGATTGCCACGTGCTATCAATATTTTGACAACCAAATATAAAGATTTCGACAAGGAAGTCATTAGATTGACCAAAGAACTTCCGCACTGCCTACCATGTCGGGACAAGAACGGGAAGCGTATGGAATGTCTATACACAGTATATGTCCCATTTCTGCCACAACACTATAAAGACAGAGTAAGAAAAGACAGTATTTGGGAAGAAGAACAGAAACATTGCTTTGTGGAATGGGAATCACCATCTCGTTTCATGGATGGAAATCCAAGGACTATACAAAATTATATAGACGAAAGACTTGTGTACGACCCGAGTTTGTTAGGTAATAAAGAACAGGTGAGAGGATTTTATAAAGTAAAAATAAATTCGTATGGAGAAGTATCCGAAGTTGATGTTTTCCGTAGCTGCGGCATACATGAGTGGGACGCGCAAGTTGTGGATATTATCAAAGGTATGCCCCGATGGACACCTGCCATCAGTTATTATGGCAAAAGCAAATACCGGGAGTCTATATGGACCATGAACGTTTTCTTCAGGAAGACAAAAGGCAAACTGATTGCTCATACATTTGAGAAAAATCTTGAGACAGGTGTTCCCGTATGCTTCCTGAATGAACGGGGAGATACCATTGTGCCATACGGCAAGTATAATTACTGTCAAATAAATCGTGTCAAAAATTTAGTTTTCGCATACGAAAACAAGCAAGATACCCGGATTGTCTGCTTGAATGGTCAAGGCGAAGAACTGTTCTACGTCTTTCAGTATGACAATGGACCGGATAAACTTCGGGAAGGACTGTTTCGTATAACGGATGAAAACGGACTGATTGGCTTCGCTGATTCTTTAGGGAATATAGTTATAAAGCCCCAATTCAAATTTGCCTTCCCTTTTGAGAATGGCAAGGCAAAGGTTACATTTTCAGGAGAAAGTAAGGTCGTTCCTGATTCTAAAGATGAAAAATATTACTGGGATAGTCCCGACTGGTATTATATAGATACGAATGGCAAAATTTTATAGGGTTTATTGCTAACTTTAGCCCTTACCTCAACTTTTCTTATCTAATGCACCGAATACCATATAGGCCTTGATTCTTATAAAATCACATTATGCTGATTTTCTGATTGTCTTCTGAAAATCTGTGCTGCGATGCTGCCTGAAAAGTTGTGCCATACCGAGAACATGGCTCCAGGTACGGCTGCCATGGGAAAAAAGGTAAAATGGGTGGCAGCAAGTGAAGTTGCCAGACCGGAATTCTGCATACCGACCTCGATGGCAATGGCCGAACGTTTAGACGGTTCGCTTCCGGTTATGGCAGAAAGGCCGTATCCTAAGACTAGTCCGAATACGTTATGCAGAATTACTGCTACAGCTACTATCAGGCTACATGTAAGGATGCTGGTCGCGTTGTGCGCTACGATGATGCCGATGATGAAGGCAATGGATAAGGTAGAAATCATCGGTAGCAACGGCACTATCCGTCGGGTAGTCCGCTGGAAGTAATGATTGGCAGCCACTCCTAGTACGATGGGTACTATCACCACTTGTACGATACTTAAGAACATGCCTGCTACGTCTACTTCCACCGATTCACCGGCAAGTAACCATACGAGGGCAGGTGTCATGATGGGAGCCAGCAGGGTAGAAACTCCGGTCATAGCTACACTCAGGGCTACATCACCTTTGGCCAGGTAGCAGATAACGTTGCTGGCCGTACCTCCCGGACAACATCCTACGAGGATTACTCCTAAGGCGAGTTCTTCCGGCAAAGACAGTAACTTACAGAGTAGCCACGCCAGTGAGGGCATGATAAGAAACTGCGCCAGTTCGCCGACGAGAATGTCTTTCGGATGCTGTAAGACCGGTCTGAAGTCGGACGGACGGAGTGTTAGTCCCATGCCGAACATCACCACGCCCAGCATTGGTGTGATGGCCGAAGTGTCTATCCAGGCGAACGAAGAAGGCAAAAAGAGGGCCACAGCCGTCACTAGCACTACCACAAAGGTAATATGGGCGGCAATCCATGTAGATAGTTGGATGAGTTTATTTTTCATTGTTGTTGTCTCAAAAATTGTCTGCAAAGTTACAAAATTTCATGTGAATCTTGACGTGTATGTTTGTCTTGTCGAAAGCACTGTCTGTCAACTTCCGGTGAATCGAAGACGGGAAATAAATTATTGCAGATATTTTGATTAAAAATTCAGCATCTTTTCTCCAAAATATCATGAAGTTTTAGAGAAAATTTGTACAAAAAGAAAAAGGAACTTCCTGATGAATTATAAAAACAAAACGTCCCGTGTGAAAAAGCACACAGGACGTTGTATATAAAGACTATACATTGTCAGTCTATATCGCCTAAGACGAATTTGTGAGGATGTTTTCCTTTGAAATCTTTGAAATACAGTTTGATTTCGCGCATATCCTTGTCTATATCCCCGCTGGGTATGATATACTTGCCTGCTGTTATACATTTCTTTTCGTAATCGATACCGATCAGTACGATAGGAATGTTTGCCCCTAATGCTATGTAATAGAATCCCTTTTTCCAGTTCGGGTTAGGAGAGCGGGTTCCTTCAGGGGTGATGGCAAGATGAAATTTCTCGCTGGCGTTTACTTGCTTGATGACTTGATCTACCATTGAGGTACGTTTGTCACGATGTACGGGGATTCCTCCCATCCAGCGGAACAAAATACCCAACGGAAAGAAGAACCATTCTTTTTTCATCATGAATCCCGACTCACGACCTATGGCACTGATAAACAGCTTGCCGATAAACAGGTCCCAGTTCGTGGTGTGAGGGGCTGCACAGATAATGCACTTGTCGAAATCAGGGACGGAAACTTCAGCTTTCCATCCCAGTATCTTGTGGTAGATAAAGCTGCAAATGGCTTGTTTCATGCTCTTTATTTACCCAGTTCTTCCAATTTTTTGAAAATAGTTTGTGTACCGTTGTTAAAGTCTTCTTTCAGTTTCTTATAGAAGCCTTTTACATTACCCGGTTCAGTATGGCTGATGCGGCTGATGATGTCCTGACGGAGATTGACTGCCTGAAGGAACAATTTGCTCAGTTCTTCACGGTTTTCATCTTTGGCATTCATGCTTTCTACGATACACAGACCTGCGATAAGGTCGGAAATATAATTGACGTTCTTTTTTAAATTTCTTCTACTAGCCATAGTTTTATTGTTTTAATGGGTTAATAAAATAGATTGATTACGGGGTAAAGATAACATTTTTTTTGCATACGTTTTCATATTTCCGAAAAAAAGGCGAAATTTGCCATACCGAAATTTATACACCTTATATAAATTAAAAACAATTATGACAAAAAGCGCATTACAAATTGCAAGAGCTGCTTATCAGCCAAAATTGCCTAAGGCATTGAAGGGTGCTGTAAAGGTACAGGAAGGAGAACCTACACAGTCGGTTGCCGATCAGGAAGAAATCAAGAAATTGTTCCCGAATACTTACGGCATGCCGTTGATTAAATTTGTTGAAGGAGAAGAAAAAGAATATGCTCCTATGAACGTGGGAGTAATTTTGTCTGGTGGTCAGGCTCCTGGTGGACACAATGTAATCTCTGGTTTGTTTGATGGCGTAAAGAAATTGAACCCTGCAAACAAATTGTATGGTTTCATCCTGGGTCCTGGTGGATTGGTTGACCACAAATATATGGAACTGACAGCTGATATTATCGACGAATACCGTAACACTGGTGGTTTCGATATCATCGGTTCTGGTCGTACTAAACTGGAAAAAGAAGATCAGTTCGAAAAAGGTTATGAAATCTTGAAAGAATTGGGTATCAAAGCATTGGTTATCATCGGTGGTGATGACTCTAATACAAATGCTTGTGTATTGGCTGAATATTATGCAGCTAAGAACTATGGTATCCAGGTTATCGGCTGTCCGAAGACTATCGACGGTGACTTGAAGAACGACATGATTGAAACTTCATTCGGTTTTGATACAGCTTGTAAGACTTATGCTGAAGTTATCGGTAACATTCAGCGTGACTGTAACTCAGCTCGCAAGTACTGGCACTTTATCAAACTGATGGGACGTTCTGCTTCTCACATCGCTTTGGAATGTGCTTTGCAGGTTCAGCCTAATGTATGTATCATCTCTGAAGAAGTTGAAACTAAGAATATGTCTTTGGATGATGTAGTAACATATATTGCTCAGGTTGTTGCTGACCGTGCTGCTGCAGGAAACAACTTCGGTACAGTATTGATTCCGGAAGGTTTGATCGAATTCATCCCTGCTATGAAGCGTCTGATCGCTGAATTGAACGACTTCTTGGCTGCTAACGGTGAAGAATTCAACAACATCAAACGTTCTAAACAGCGTGAATACATCATCAGCAAGCTGACTCCGGAAAATGCTGCTATCTACGCTTCTCTGCCGGAAGGTGTTGCTCGTCAGTTGTCTTTGGATCGTGACCCGCACGGAAACGTTCAGGTTTCATTGATCGAAACTGAAAAACTGTTGTCTGAAATGGTTGCTACTAAGTTGGCAGCATGGAAAGAAGAAGGTAAATATGTTGGTAAGTTTGCTGCTCAGCACCACTTCTTCGGTTACGAAGGACGTTGCGCTGCTCCATCTAACTTCGATGCTGACTATTGCTACTCTTTGGGTTACACTGCATCTATGTTGATTGCTAACGGTAAGACTGGTTATATGTCATCAGTTCGTAACACTACTGCTCCGGCTGCTGAATGGATTGCAGGTGGTGTGCCTATCACAATGATGATGAACATGGAACGCCGTCACGGTGAAATGAAACCGGTTATCCAGAAAGCTCTGGTTAAGTTGGATGGTGCTCCGTTCAAGGCTTTCGCTGCTCAGCGTGAAACTTGGGCTAAGGAAACTGCTTATGTTTATCCGGGTCCGATCCAGTACTTTGGTCCTACTGAAGTTTGCGATCAGCCGACTAAGACTTTGCAGCTTGAACAAGCAAAATAATAATTGCTTATAAATAAAGAAATCTGTCATTGCCTTCTCTGCCTGTCTGTGACTGGCAGAGAGGTGCAGTGACTATTTTTTAATGTAACTGGATAGAACCTATGACAAAAGAACCGCCCATAATGGTGGTAAATAAGCCTCGCAAAACTACATCCCGTAAGCGCACGAGTTCTTCTTCATCGAATACGACTTCTTCTGGAGGACCGAAGAGAAGAACCAGACGCAGCAAGGATAAAAAGAAAATAGCACGTAAGTGGGAAGTTCCATCGTGGATATATTATATTCTGATGGGAGGAGCTGCTGCATTGCTGGTCATCGGGTTTTATTATTTCTTTATCCGTCCTTATGCATACAGATGGAAGCCTTGCTATGGTACAAAGGCATATGGCGTATGTCTTCCTTCGGGCTATCGGGTGCATGGGTTCGATATTTCTCACCATCAGGGTGAAATAAACTGGGCAGTGCTCAGCAAGACACAGTTTACTCCATTCCCTATCCGTTTTGTCTTTCTGAAAGCTTCGGAAGGTGGAGATTTCAGTGATACTACATTTGTCCATAACTTTGATCTGGCGCGCCAGTACGGGTTTATCCGTGGTGCTTATCATTTTTATAATCCAAAGACAGATGCTTCGCGGCAGGCTGATTTCTTTATCCGCTCGGTTCAGCTGGAGCCGGGAGATCTTCCTCCTGTGCTGGATATAGAAAAGCGAGGGGATGATGACGACCGTTTGCGGAAAGATTTGCTGGTATGGCTTCGTAAAATAGAACAGCATTATAAAGTGAAGCCTATTCTTTATACTTCGTATAAGTTTAAAACTCGTTATCTGAACGATTCTGTCTTCAATACTTATCCGTATTGGATTGCTCATTATTATGTTGATTCTGTAGAATATAAGGGCCAGTGGAGATTCTGGCAGCATACAGATGCCGGTACATTGCCGGGCATAAGGGAACAGGTGGACCTGAATGTGTTCAACGGAACACTGGAGGAACTGAAGCAGATGACAATTCCTGTGTCTGAAGAAGAAAACTAACTATTTTATTGATTGGATTTACGCTTGCGGAGCTCTTCGGCAAGACGGTACTGGATGGCTGCTTCCATTTCTTTTCCGGCTTGTGTAAGTGCATCGCCAAAGCATTCGTGTGCTCCGGCGTGTTGAGGCTTCAGGGTAGTAGCTTTGTCGAGGTCGGCAATAGCTCCTTCGGTATCTCCTGTATGAAGACGCAGTTTTCCGCGGTTATAAACGGTTTTAAATTCCATCGGGCGCAGACGTACAGCCTTGTCAAGACAGGCTTCAGCTTCATTTATACGGTCGGCATTAAACAGGGTGACTCCTTTACGTACCCATGCATCGGCGTAGTCAGGATACAGTTCGATGGCTTTATCGTAATTGGCAAGTGCCGCACGGGTGTCGTGCATGTGTGTGATGCACTCATTTCCCATCAGATAGTATTCTTTGGCGTATTTTTGAAGATTTTTCTGCTGTTCCTGCATCTGTTCTTTCAGTCGCTTGTTGTCTTCACGCAGCTTGTTGATGATGCCAAGCTTTTTCCGGATGAAACGCTGCTGGAGGGGCTTTTCTATATCGTAACGTGAATGGATAGCCTTAAAGAACTGATTGAGAAATTCTTCGAAGTCGCCTTTATCGAATGCTTTGACAGCAGCTACGTATTGTATGTCGGCCTGTGCTTGTTTCATGGCACGCTCGATGGCTTGTTCGTTGTTGAACCGTTGTGAAAAAGCTACGATTTCGGGGCGGACAAAGATATCTCCACAGGTTATTTCACGTTTCAGGCAGATGCCTTCCAGTGAAGTACAGCGACTTAAAGCGACATAGGTTTGTCCGCCGGCGAAAACTCCGCCGGTAAAATCGATGACTACCCGACTGAATGTGAGGCCCTGGCTTTTGTGTACGGTTATAGCCCAGGCAAGGCGGATAGGATATTGTGTAAATGTTCCCAGTTCTTCTTCCTCAATTTTCTTTTCTTCTTCATTATAGCGGTAGCGGATATTGCTCCAGCTTTCGCGATGAACGTCCAGTTCTTTTCCGTCTTCGGTAATGACATATATGATTCCGTCGGCATCGATACCGGAAATGGTTCCGATGGTTCCGTTTACCCAGCGCTTTTCGGAATCGTTCTTGATGAAAATAATTTGTGCGCCGGGTTTTATAGTCAGTTCCATAAGTGTAGGAAGACTGCTTTCGGGGAACTCGCCATGTATTTCTCCTTGCAGGGTGACGGCTTCGCCGGGAAGTTCGGCAAGGCGGCGTTCGTTGATGTAGTCTACGTTGTCTCGGCGGGTGGCAAGAGTGATGTACATGTCGTTTTCGCTTGCCTTTACCGGGGCGTTGTAACGTGTGTTCAGCAGTTGGAGGTCGGCTGCTCCGGCGGTGTTTGTGCGGATATGGTCGAGTACGTTGACGAAGACTTTGTCGGTCTGTCGGTATACTTTAGTCAGCTCGATGGCTACCAGCTCCATTTCGCGGAATACACGTGCAGAGAAGAAGTAGGGATTGGGGTAGAAGCGATTAATAATTTCTCGTTCATCGCTTTTCACTACCGGTTCCAGCTGGAAGGCATCTCCTACGAGCAGCAACTGTTTTCCGCCAAAGGGCTCACGCATGTTCTGTGAATATACACGTAGCACTTTGTCGATGAAATCGATGATATCGGCACGTACCATGGAAATCTCGTCGATGATTACCAGTTCGATATTCTTGATGAGTTTACGGTGGTCTGATGAATATTTCAGGAAACTGTGCAGTTTTCCTCCTTTCAGACTAAAGTTGGGATCGTCGGGCAGGAGGGGATAGAAAGGGAGCTTGAAAAAGCTGTGTAGGGTACTTCCTCCTGCATTGATGGCTGCAATACCTGTCGGGGCAAGTACCACAAATTTTTTCTTGGTAATCTGGCATACATGTTTCAGAAAGGTAGATTTACCGGTTCCGGCTTTTCCGGTCAGGAAAACCGACTGGCGGGTGTATTGTATCAGCTTTAAAGCATTTTGGAACTCTGCGTTGTCGGTATCTATCGGTGTATATGCCATAGGTGAAAACTTGATTTGCTGACAAAGATACATAAAAAAAGCGGTCGCATGTGCAACCGCTTAGTTGATTATTTACACGCCTCTCGGCATTTATCAGATTCTCTCTCAAAGCTGAAGCCTTTTTCAGCATTCAGCTTGTTTTTACTTGCTGATCTTATCGTTCAGCATTACGTAACCCCAGATCATTGGATCTGCATTTACGATCTTGTGAAAAATGTTTTTTACCTTTTTCATAATGTTATCCTTTCTTTTTTAGTTAAACATTAAATAATACCTGAAAACTTTACTTTTTAATTTTACGGCGAGCCTCACGGCCGGCTTTTTAATTCATCTTTTCAACCTTTAACCTTAAAAATTCAAATCTAGTTAAGTCTAGTCTTTTATTATTTCCTTTTGGTTTACACTGCAAATATACGAGTTATTTTAATAGAAAATATGTTTTATAGCATATATATTGCAAAAAGTGCCTCTTTTTTGACCTAAATCAAAAAAAGCCCTTCTTTTGTTACATAGGTGTGACGTGACTGAACATTTCTATCGGAGGGTATTGGACTTTTGGCGGAAAAAGTAATCGGGGCAGTCGATGAGGAGTGCATGTTCTTCGCATATATAATAAGGTGTATGATTGGTGTGTAGAAGGATATTAATGCTAAAAAGAGAAACAAAATAGGTTTTATTTATGCTTTTAAACAGATTTTTCACTATTTTTGCGCCTTCAAATTATTAAGCAAAATTAAAATTCGATGAAAAAAACATTCTTATTCGTTCTTTTGATGTGCTGTTTTGCAGGAGTGGCAAAGGCACAAAACATCCAGTTGCATTATGATTTAGGACGTGCTATGTACAATTCTCTGGAGGACCGTCCATGGGTTACTACTACAGTAGAAATGTTTAAAGCTGACAAGTGGGGTAGTACTTTCTTCTTTGTTGATATGGACTATACAGATAAGGGCGTGGCTTCTGCTTATTGGGAAATCAGCCGTGAACTGAAATTCTGGAAAGCTCCTGTATCTGCTCATATAGAATATAATGGTGGTTTGAATTATATTAACAATGCTTTTCTGGCCGGTCCGGCATACAACTGGAACAGTGCAGACTTTTCTCGTGTGTTTGGTGTGCAGGTAATGTATAAGTATATCCAGAAGAATGACGAACCACATAACTTCCAGGTGACTGGTACATGGACTATCAACTTCTGTCAGGGTAAGTATACTTTCAGCGGTTTTGCTGATTTCTGGCGTGAGAAACATTTTGATGTTCACGGTAACGAACATAATTACATCTTTATGACTGAGCCTCAGTTCTGGGTGAACCTGAATCAGTTCAAGCATGTAAATAAGGATTTGAATTTAAGTGTTGGTACAGAGTGGGAGATGAGTACGAATTTTGCTACTCGTAACGGATTCTATTATATCCCTACGCTGGCAATGAAGTGGACTTTCTAATAGATTTATCATAAAATTATAAATAGTATGCTGGAAAAATTGTTTGGCTTCGACCGGAAAGTAACACGTGTACGTACTGAGATACTGGCTGGTATCACAACTTTCCTGACGATGGCTTATATTCTTGCTGTTAATCCGAACATCCTGAGTGCTACGGGAATGGATAAAGGGGCGTTGTTTACTACCACTGTGATAGCGTCGGCCTTTACTACTTTGCTTATGGCTTTTTATGCCAAATTACCTTTCGGACTGGCTCCGGGTATGGGACTGAATGCCTTTTTTGCTTATACTGTTTGTTTGACACTGGGGTATTCATGGCAATTTGCACTGACTGCCGTTTTGCTGGAGGGTATTATCTTCATCTTGCTGACAGTTACCAACTTGCGTGAAAAGATCGTTGATGCCTTGCCGGCTACATTGAAAAATGCGATTGGTGCAGGTATTGGTCTGTTTATTGCTTTTCTGGGTTTACAGAATGCTGGTATCATTGTGAATAATGATGCGACTCTTATTTCGCTGGGAGATATAACTTCGGGTTCTGCTTTGCTGGGAATTATCGGCTTGCTGGTTACATCTATCTTGTTGGTGAAGCGTGTACGCGGAGCTTTGCTTTTTGGTATTTTGCTGACTACAATTATTGGTATTCCGATGGGATTGACACATATTGATGGTATTGTAAGTGCTCCTCCTTCTATTGAGCCGATTTTCTTTAAATTCCAATGGGAACATATATTTACTAAAGAAATGGTAATAGTAGTGTTTACTTTCTTGTTTGTAGATATGTTTGATACAATCGGTACACTGGTGGGAGTAACTACTAAGGCTGGTATGGTGACAAAAGAAGGAAAGATTCCTCACTTGAAACAAGCATTTTTGGTAGATGCTGTCGGTACAACGGTAGGTGCTATGTTGGGAACCAGTACAATTACTACTTTTGTGGAAAGTGCTTCAGGAGTAGGTGAGGGTGGACGTAGCGGTCTGACAGCTTTTGTTACAGCTGTTTGTTTCTTGCTTGCTTTGTTCCTTGCTCCTTTCTTCTTGGCTGTTCCGGGGGCTGCTACTGCTCCGGTACTGATTCTGGTAGGATTGATGATGATGTCTTCTATCAAGAAAGTTGATCTTACTGAGTATTCAGAGGCTATACCTGCATTTATATGTATTATCTTTATGCCTTTGGCTTATAGTATTTCTGATGGTATTGTTTTGGGAATGATAAGCTATGTGCTGATAAATTTATTGTGCGGAAATTATAAGAAACTAACTCCGGCTATGTATATTTTGTCGGTTATCTTTGTCTTTAAGTTCTTTATGTAGAATCTAGTTTCTCTCTGTTTTAAGGGAGAGGTAGCTTTGATAGATTAATATAAAAAGCATGTGAAATAAAAGTCTTCGGGCTTTGTTTCACATGCTTTTTTGATATGAAATGCAAAATTGTCTATTAACTTTCCATCATTACTTCTAAGGCAAACTTACCTCGGATACACTCAGTGAAACACTAGCTCTGTGTCTCGAACGGGTGTAATTTAATGGTATTATTGTTATTTGTTTTCGATAAACATATTGAATAAGCTGATTCTAAGTATTATTTTTATGGATAAGCTCCCTTATTAAAGTTGTTGTTTAATTTTATGTTTATCAATAAGTTATTGATGATTTGAAAAGTATTATCAGACAACATGTATTATTTTATGTTACTAGTCCCGATTCGGTCGGAGATGGATTTGAAAGAATTGTACCGAATCGGGACTATTTTTCTATTTTAAATGTGCAGTTCACCAGGAATAAATGTTTGCTTTATGCCAGATGTTGTTCAATGTATTGCATGATTTCCTGTGTTGAGTCAGGATGAAACCAGGCTATTTCTGTATCACGCTTAAACCATGTTACCTGTTTACGTGAATAGATGCGTGAGTTCTGTTTTATTTTTTCGATAGCGAAAGGTAACTCCCACTCTCCGTCGAAATATTTAAATAATTCTTTATATCCTACGGTATTCAGTGAATTCAGGTTGCGGTACGGATATACTTTTCGTGCTTCTTCCAGTAATCCTTCTTCCATCATCATGTCTACTCGACGGTTAATACGATCGTATAGTTCTTCCCTGTCGCGTTTTAATCCGATTTTTAATATGTTGAAAGGACGCTCCTTACATGTACGTGTACGGAAAGATGTATATGTTTTTCCTGTCATATAGCATATTTCAAGTGCATGTATTACGCGTTTGGGATTCTTCAAGTCAACAATATTGTAATATTCAGGATCAAGAAGCTTTAACTCTGCACATAAACGTTCCAATCCCTCCTGTTCGTAACGTTCCAGCATTAACTGACGTGTATCATTGTCTACGGTAGGAATGTCGTCAATACCTTTGCATACGGCATCGACATACATCATTGATCCTCCTGTAAGTACTACTACGCTTTTTTCTTGGAATAATTCATTAAGCTTTTTCAGTACTTCACTTTCGTATTGTGCCGCACTATAGTAATCTGTCAGTTGCAGAGTTCCTACAAAATAATGTGGAACACGTGCTAACTGGTCGGGGGTAGGGGCTGCCGTCCCTATTTTCAGGTCGGCATAAAGCTGTCGTGAATCAGCTGAAATAATAGAGGTATGATATGCTTCGGCAATAGATAGACTTAAATCTGTTTTACCTATACCTGTAGGACCTGTCAGTACAATGAGTGTTGGTTTATTCATATATTCTTTTAAAGCAACTAAAAAAGGAGGAATAATCTCGTATCCGTTATTTGTCTTTCGAGATTTTCCTCCTTTTCGCGTAGATGAAAATAACAATTACAATATCTGTTAATTAATATTTGTCTTCATCGTAAGGATTGCTTCCTCCTTCCATATCAAAGCCTTCCGGATCGAAGTCTTCCATATCGAAATCTTGGTCACCATAGAAGTTCTCATCTAAATCGAGAGCAGTGTTTGTATTCATTTGCTCATCAAAATCAATGGTTTGTTTAGGTGGATTTCCTTCTTTGTGTGAGCAAGTTGCATGTTGTAAATCCTTTCCTGTAATAATTTCGGAAAGCTCTATAAAGAAAACACGTTCAGCAAGCGGATCGAATACATAAAGTAATTTCTGTTTTTCGTCTTCCAACAGTTCACTTAATGGAGTTTCCTTCATAACGAAAGTATCTTCTTCAGAGCTTCCATTACCCATATCTTCTAAAGTAATTTCAATTTCTTTTTCCCAGTCATCATCGCAGATGAAAAAAGAAGTCATCTGATCGTCTTTATAACCGGTACATTTTAATATAGCTTCGTGTAAATCGTAAAAAGAAGCTTCTGAGTCGATTTTTATCTCTCTCAAGAAATCATCGACTTCATCGGATATGATTCTGAATTTATATACCATTGTTCTTTACTGTTTAATATTCGTTGATGTTGTAAAGATATAAAATTTTCTTTATCGGATAATTCCTCTTTCCGAATTTTCAATAAAAGAAACGATATATTCAATTTCCGGAGTCATAGTAATCTCTTCACGAATTTGCTGCAAAGCATCACTAACATTTTTTCCGCTGTTGTAAATAATGCGATATGTATTGTGGATGTTTTCAATTAATTCGTTTGAAAATCCTCTACGGCGTAATCCGATAATGTTAATTCCACTATATGCAATCGGTTCGCGACCAGCAATGATATAAGGAGGAATATCTTTGCTGAAACGGCATCCTCCCTGAATCATAACATAACCTCCTACTCGGCAGAACTGATGCATCAAAACATTGGCACTGACAATTGCATTATCATCGATGATAACTTCGCCTGCCATTTTTGTAGAGTTTCCTATAATACATCCGCTTCCGACAATTGTATCGTGAGCAACATGTACTCCTTCCATCAGCAGATTATTGTTGCCTACTATTGTTTTTCCTTTTGCAGCTGTTCCTCTGTTTATTGTTACATTCTCACGGATGGTATTATTGTCACCGATTTCAGCGGTTGTTTCCTCTCCACGAAACTTTAAATCTTGTGGAATCGCTCCGATGACTGCTCCTGGGAAAATGCGATTATTATTTCCAATACGTGAACCATATAAAATGTTTACGTTGGGCATAATTGTATTATTGTCGCCTATCACTACATTCTTGTCAATAAATACAAAGGGACCTATTTCGACATTTTCTCCTATTTTAGCTTCTGGATGTATGTATGCTAATGGGCTAATCATATTTTTTATAAGAAGTATTAAGTATTAAGAGTATAAATTGCAGGGATGAAGAATTCAGTCTAAATGTATTAGATAGAATTCTTCATCCTTGTTTATGTATCGTTTTTATTTGTTTTTCACTATTTGTGCCATGAATTCAGCTTCGCAGACAATTTTTTCGCCAACAAAGATATAGCCTTTCATAGTAGAAATTCCTCGGCGGATAGGTGCCATTAATTCGACACGGAATATTAACGTGTCACCCGGAACAACTTTCTGCCGGAACTTAACATTATCTATTTTCAAGAAGTAAGTAGAATATTTTTCTGGATCATCCAAAGAGTTCAATACCAGCAATCCTCCGACTTGTGCCATTGCTTCTATTTGAAGCACACCAGGCATGACCGGTTCGTTAGGGAAATGGCCAACGAAGAACGGTTCGTTGGATGTTACATTTTTTATACCAACGATATGGTTTGCTCCAATGGCGATAACTTTATCTACTAATTGGAATGGATAACGGTGAGGAAGTAATTCGCGAATGCGGTTTACATCCATGATTGGTGCTTCGTTGCAATTATATACAGGTGCTTGAATTTCATGCAAACGAATTTCCTTGCGTATCTGACGGGCAAACTTGTTATTGATTGTATGTCCCGGACGGGTAGCAATGATTCGTCCTTTAATAGGTTTTCCAATTAATGCCAAGTCACCGATAATATCAAGAAGCTTATGACGTGCAGGTTCGTTAGGCCATACCAATGGAATATGGTTGATATATCCCAATTGGCTTGCATCCATATGAGGTACTCCCATTACATCTGCCAGCTTATCGAAGTTCTCTTGTGTCATTTGCTTTTCGTAAATGACAATTGCATTATCCAGATCGCCTCCTTTGATCAGACCAGCATTAAGCAATGGTTCGATTTCTCGAACAAAAACAAAAGTACGTGCCGATGCTACTTCTGCTGGAAAATCTTCCATATTCTCTAAAGTAGCATATTGGTTGGTAAGTATTTTTGAGTCGTATGAAATTAGTGTATTGACACTAAATTTATCATCTGGAAGTACGGTAATGGATGAACCGGTAGCTTCATCACGGAACTCAATCTTAGACTTGATTATATAAAAATCTTTCGGCGCATTTTGTTCTTCAATGCCAACTCGTTTGATACATTCTACATATGCTTTGGCACTTCCGTCCAGAATTGGGAATTCCGGACCGTTAACCTGAATCAAGCAATTGTCTATGCCAGCTGCATAAAGTGCGGCCATGGCATGTTCTACGGTACTTACTTTTACCCCGTTTTTCACCAAGACTGTACCGCGGGTTGTATCAACTACATTTTCAGCTACTGCATCAATGATGGGCTGATCATCTAGATCTATTCGCTGAATTTTATACCCGTGATGTTCTGGGGCAGGATTGAATGTAACTGTCAGTTTGACTCCTGTGTGAAGCCCTTTGCCATTCAGTGAAAAGCTGCCTTTTAAAGTTTGTTGTTTCAACATGGGTTTATTTATTAAGTTGTTTTTTTAGTTCTTCAATTTCCTTTTGTAATCGGTTTAGTTCAGTGTACATCTCTGGGAGTTTCTTGAATATTGCAGATGAGCGAGCAAATTGCTTCGGTTCAATAGCTGGATATCCCATTAAAGTACTTCCAGATTTTGTGTTACCCGGTATTCCAGACTGTGCTCCAACGTTTACATGGTCACCTACTTTTATGTGTCCGGCAACTCCAACTTGTCCTCCGAACATACACCATTCTCCTATTTTTGCAGATCCGGCAACTCCAACTTGTGATGCCATCACGGTATGGCTGCCGATTTCTACATTATGTGCTAATTGGATTAAATTGTCGAGCTTTGCTCCTTTATGTACAACTGTTGCTCCCATCGTAGCACGGTCTACACATGTATTAGCTCCAATTTCTACATTATCTTCGATGATAGTGATACCTATTTGGGGGATTTTTTCATAACCTTCAGGTGATGGTGCAAAGCCAAATCCGTCAGCTCCGATAACCGCCCCGGCATGTATAATGCAATTGTTTCCTACGCGACAGTCATGATATACTGTTACTTGAGGATATAAAATAGAGTTTTCTCCAACTCGGGCATGTGCTCCAACTGTTACTTGCGGATGTATATAGGTATTATCTCCAATTTCAGCTCCGTCTTCTATACAAGCAAAAGGACCTATATAAACATTCTGGCCAATTTTTGCACTAGGTGAAATTGAAGCCAATGGATCGATGCCAGTTTTTTTCGGTTTGCTCATTTCATATAAGGTCATCAGCTTTGCCAGACTTTCGTAGGCATTCTCTACTTTAATCAGAGTTGCTTTTACCTCATGTTCAGGTGTGAAATCTTTATTGACCAATACAATGGACGATTGAGTCTCATATATGAAATGCGTATATTTAGGATTTGATAAGAAAGATAATGCACCTGGGATACCTTCTTCTATTTTAGCAAAAGTGTGTACAGTGGCATTTTCATCTCCCACAATTGTTCCTTGGATATATTCTGCAATTTGCTTGGCTGAAAACTCCATAATTGATGTTTTTGTTCTTTTTTTACTTTAATAGTTTGAGTTTTGGAATGTCTTTAAAACTACATCCACGTTGTTAATTATGCAAATTACGTATTTTTTTTTTATATATCCGTGTAAAATGTAAATTATTTATCTGTATCCTATCGGAAAAGTGTTCTTTTTCTCTGATTTATAAAATAAAATACTGCCTTCCATGTATAAAAACGGAAGACAGTATTTTAGATTGATTTAACAAATTCTCCTGATTTAGTAGCAGGAAGTTATTCTTTGGGAAAGATCTTATTATAAGATAGCTTTCAGTAATTCACTCATTTGTTGCTGTACTTTATGAGCCTCTTCTCCTGCTACTTTTGCAAAGTTTTCAGTTTTATCTGCATAGATAATAGCTCGGCTGGAGTTGACAATCAGACCACATTCTTTGGTCATTCCGTACTTGCATACTTCTTCGAGTGAGCCTCCTTGTGCACCGATTCCCGGAACCAATAAAAAATGATTAGGAACAATCTTACGAATATCTTCGAACATACGTCCTTGAGTGGCTCCAACAACATACATCATGTTTTGATCATTAGCCCATTCTTGAGATTTACGAAGAACCTTTTCGAAAAGACGTTCACCTTCCGGATCGGCAGTCAACTGAAAATCGTGTGAACCTTTGTTGGATGTAAGTGCAAGCAAAATAACCCATTTACCTTCATAAGTGAGGAATGGAGTCACGCTGTCTTCTCCCATGTAAGGAGCTACAGTTACAGAATCAATGTTAAGCTCTTCGAAGAATGTGCGAGCATACATGGCAGAAGTATTACCTATATCTCCTCGTTTTGCATCAGCAATGATGAACTGGTCAGGATAATTTTTCTTAATGTATTCTACAGTCTTTTCGAATGCGATCCATCCTTTTACTCCCATACTTTCATAGAAAGCCAGATTGGGTTTATAAGCAATACAGTAAGGAGCTGTAGCATCAATAATAGCTTTGTTGAAAGAGAAAATAGGATCTTCCTCTTTTAACAGATGTTCTGGTATCTTTTTGATATCAGTGTCCAGTCCTACACACAAAAAAGATTTTTTGTTTTTAATGTTTTCGAATAATTGCTGTTTGTTCATATCTATAGGGTTTTAAATTATTTGCTGAATAAATAACCGTTTATACTCACTTGTGTATGTTTTTTGTTGTTTTCTGTGGTATTCTCAACCAAAAATTCGGTGAGGTAAAATATTTTTCTATTTGAGTTGCATTTCAATTCAGCCGGAGGCATTTCTCCATATTTATATTGGTTAAGCTTCTCAAGGGTCTGGTAGCTTATATACACAGTGTCGTTCTCTTGTTGTAACGGTATGGCCAATATTTGTTTTTCGCATTCGTCATTAGTTGAAACGTAGTATTGGTTCACGTATTGTAATTTATCATATCCGTCAGGGATGTTTATAAAAGCTTCTGAGGCTGACTTTCCAGAATAGGAAGTCGTACCTTGAGTCTCTCCTTCATTTTTGAACTCTGTACGGAGCATATATAATGAAACGTTTTCGTCAATCCATTGTGCTATGCTTTCTTTACCAAACCATTCGTAAAGATAAATAATTTTTTCGTTAATAGATTGTGCTTTTGCAGAAGAAAAATTTTTTAGCCATTGGGTGTACTCTTCATGAGAAAAAGGAAGTTTTTTCTGTTGAGTATTCTGAATCTCCTTATTAATTTCGTTTTGAATGGTTTTTTGTGTGATACTTGAGTAATTGACCGGTAGAATTGAAGTCAACAGAAAAATTATAGAAAAAGAAACAGGAATCCAATTGATTCTTTTGGCCTTAATCAAAATCAGAGTTATGCATACAAAGTAGCACCAGACGTTGAGTGTGATTAAATACAGGCGGTTGATTGTCACTCCATAATCATTAAATCGCCGGATAATGCCTATAGTCATTAAGCAAAGCAGAGGCAATACAAATGCAGGAAGCCAGCGGGCTATTAATTCATCCATGCGCTTGCCATGTGCCATTCGAGTTGGATATAATCCGAATTCAATGGCAATACATCCAGTCATTAATGCAATGACCAGCCATGAAACCCATCCGATCGGAAGTTCCCAACTGGCTAGAATACGTAGCGCATAAATGTAAAGTACAATCAGATATCCTCCCGTAAGAGGAAGGAATAAATAATGAATTACATTATTTAAGAATGAATGTAATAAAGGGGATGTGTTATGTTTCTCTTGTCTGGAAGGTAATAGTCCCAGGAATAATAACAGAGGCAAACATACATTACATATGATAACGATATATAAATAATATCGGGTATCAATGTCTATGTTGAATAGTTTATGCAATGACAATACCAAAAGACTGATTCCGCAGCTCATCACACATCCTATCAAATTGGCTGTAATGCATGATGTAATACTTGATACTGCGAAATTCCAGCTCGGTATATCATTTTTCTCTTTTAGAAAAGAGAGGAAAAAGATAGAAAGTCCTATGGCCAGCAGTCCTGCTCCATGAGCAATTCCTATTTCAGTGAAAGACTTCTCATAAGAATAGGAGTATAAATAAAATGCATCGGCTATCAGGAGTGCATGTGCTCCTGTTTGAATAATACTTTTCTTTATCAAACTTTTGATTTCCTCACACCATAAATGCAGGGAAAGAGAAAGTAAGGTTCCTACCGATAGGTAGTATCCTAGTATCCAGTAAAGTTTCTTGTTCTCTGGCTGATCAGCTGCTACTAAATAACAGAGATAACAGGTTAAAGATAAAATAAAGAATAAAGTAATGGGAAAACGCTTCAGATTAATCTGGAGCGCCCCATTGAAGGTCTGAATTGTTTTTTGTAACCAGTGCCTTAGCATTTTAGTGAAAAATCAGCTATTACAACTCACTTTCTTTCAATCGTTCTGCATTCTCTGCAACAATCAGATGGTCGATACAATCTTGGATATCTCCATCCATGAAAGCTGCCAGATTGTATATCGTATAATTGATACGGTGATCGGTTATACGTCCTTGTGGATAATTGTATGTGCGGATTTTAGCAGAACGATCTCCTGTGCTGACCATTGTTTTACGTTTAGATGCAATGTCGTCGATATACTTTTGATGCTCTTTATCATAGATGAAAGTGCGCAAACGTGATAAGGCACGTTCCTTATTCTTAGGCTGGTCGCGGGTTTCTGTACACTCGATAAGAATTTCCTCCACTACACCGGTATTAGGATTTTTCCAATTATAGCGCAAGCGAACTCCTGATTCTACCTTGTTTACATTCTGACCACCAGCACCGCCGCTTCGGAATGTATCCCATTTTATTTCGCCTTCATTGATTTCTACATCGAACGGTTCTGCTTCGGGTAGTACAGCTACAGAAGCGGCTGATGTATGAACACGTCCCTGAGTTTCAGTAGCCGGTACACGCTGTACACGATGTACTCCTGACTCATATTTAAGAGTTCCGTAAACTTTATCTCCTGTTACCGAACAAATAATTTCCTTAAAACCTCCGGCAGCTCCTTCGTTTGCACTAGATACTTCCAGTTTCCAGCCTTTCGATTCACAATATTTTGAGTACATACGGAATAAGTCCCCTGCGAAAATAGCGGCTTCATCTCCTCCTGTACCACCTCGTATTTCCAGAATAGCATTGCGATCATCTTGCGGATCAGCAGGAACCAGCAGAAGCTTAATCTCTTCTTCCAGTTGTGGAAGACGAGCTTCGCAAGCAGCTGCTTCTTCGCGAGCCATTTCTTTCATTTCAGGATCGTTCTCTGCCATCATCATTTTAGCCTCTTCCAATCCGTTGAGGCACTGCAGATACTCCTTGCGTGCCTGCATAAGATCTCCCAGTTCTTTATATTCTTTCGTCAGCTTTACATATCGTTTCTGGTCAGATATAACGTTCGGGTCGGTAATCAGGGTTGATACCTCTTCGAAGCGAGCTACTAATCCATCCAATTTTTCTAATATGGTATTGTTTTCTGCCATATTCCAAAGAGTGTTAGTTTATTAATTCTCTAATATATAATGTTGTTATTTTGCAAAACAAAAGCTTACCATAGTCTGCCATAAAATAATTGTTCCTGAATGAAATAGTCATCGAATAGATATTTTTGTTAAGATGGCTATTGTAGAACTTTATTATTTATGACTATGGTAAGCTTTCTTATTAGTTAGTATTTGAATTCTCCAAATTCACTACGGATAATCAGCTCTTTATGATCGCTTTCTTCAATACGTCCGATTATCTGAGCATCGATGTTGAATGATTTGCTGATTTCGATAACCTGCTCAGCATGTTCCGGTGACAAATAAACTTCCAGACGGTGTCCCATATTGAATACCTTATACATTTCATCCCAGTCGGTTCCACTTTGTTCTTTGATAGTGCGGAACAATGGAGGTACAGGGAAGAGATTGTCTTTGATTACGCGACAATTGTCTCCAACGAAATGCAATACTTTAGTTTGTGCACCACCTGAGCAGTGAACCATACCATGAATTTGCGGACGAAGAGCATCCAGCAATTTTTTAACAACAGGCGCATAAGTACGGGTAGGAGAGAGAACCAGCTTTCCTGCATCCAGCGGAGAGCCTTCTACTGCATCTGTCAATTTCAAGTTGCCGCTGTAAACCAATTCTTCTGGAACTGCCTTGTCGTAGCTTTCCGGATACTTCTCTGCAAGGTATTTAGAGAAAACATCATGACGTGCACTTGTCAGGCCATTGCTACCCATACCGCCGTTATATTCTTTTTCATAAGTAGCCTGTCCGTACGAAGCCAGACCTACGATAACGTCTCCCGGACGGATATTTGCATTGTCAATTACATCAGCACGTTTCATGCGGCATGTCACTGTACTGTCGACAATAATAGTACGAACCAAGTCACCAACATCGGCAGTTTCACCTCCTGTTGCATAAACACCTACTCCCATTTCTCTCAATTCGGCAAGCAATTCGTCTGTTCCGTTGATGATAGCCGAAATCACTTCACCCGGAACCAGCAGTTTATTACGTCCGATAGTTGACGATACCAAGATATTGTCTACAGCTCCGACACACAACAAGTCGTCGATATTCATAATCAAGGCATCCTGTGCAATTCCTTTCCAAACAGACAAGTCACCAGTTTCTTTCCAGTATAAATAAGCCAAAGACGACTTAGTACCGGCTCCGTCAGCATGCATGATATTGCAATACTCCGGATCACCACCTAGAATATCAGGAATAATTTTACAAAAAGCCTTAGGGAAAATACCTTTGTCAATGTTTTTAATGGCGTTATGCACATCTTCTTTCGATGCGGAAACACCGCGCTGCATGTATCGTTGATTGCTCATGAGATATTATTTGTTTGTTTTTGTTCAATTGAATGTGCAAAAGTACGGATTATTTTGCTTATGTCCTATCGTTTTTCTTGTTTTGTTACGTAGCTTGTCGTGAATGGCTGATTCATTTCCAGAGGCTGGCTTTCATTTCCATACCTGTCTACAGCTGTAACTGCCCAATATATCCGTTCTTGCCATGGAACTTCGGGACAGAAGATATACTGCGTAGAGTCTGTTCTTATTTCAATCAGGTTTGATGCCTGTGTGATATCTATCGGATAAGTATTCGAAGCATATATACGATAATATACCGGAACCGAGGAATTATCGGTAGATGCTTTCCAGCTTAACTTTACTCCTTTATCCAACGGGATAAAGACGGGATTTGCCGGAACGGAAGGAGCTATGCTGTCTATCCATGTCATAGCAGGAATGGCAGCAGGTTGTGTGTAGAAATGCTCTTTCAGTTCATCGAACACTCCTTTTGTATTGTCAACCAAAAAACGATTGCGGAAGTAAGCCTGTCCGTCAAGTTTTATATTACGCAAAAAAGAGATTTGCCGTACCACTTCATCAAGCCGCCAGTTTTGTTCTTTGGGGTGGAGAAAATAAATACCTAACCCAGGGACAATCCATCGTCCGTTTTTATTTTCCTGCCAGTCGAGAGCAAACGGATAAAAATGATTTCCCTGAAAATACATCATCGGGAATAAAGCATCGTGTATTCCTTCTTTCAGCCATTGAAGTGCATCTTGGTAAACGACTTCATAGGCATTCCATCCCCTTGAGGGATAGCGTTTGGTATCGTTGTATTTTCCAACAGGAGAACTGCTTACCTTTACCCAGGGCTTTAGCGATTTTGTTTCTGTATAAATACGCCGCACAATGCGGGTGATATTATTTCTGCGCCATTGCTGTAAAGATTCTTTTTTGCCATATTTACGATACGTACTCTGGTCGGGAAAGTCTGATGCCCGTTCCGGGTATCGGATATAGTCGAGATGAATACCGTCTATATCGTAGCGGGAAACAATTTCGCGCACAATACTTGCAAGATAATTATCTGTTTGAGGGTTTCCCGGGTCCAGATACCATGTCCCTTTATATAGCTTGCAGATGGAGGGCTGTTTTCGTGTTACAGATTTTTTACCTAAAAGCTTAACCTGTCGGGTATTTCCTATAGGGATGGTTACAATCCATGCATGCAGTTCCATACCTCTGCGGTGACATTCTTCTATGGCAAATTTCAGTGGATCGTAGTTGGGGGTTCCTCCTTCGTGTCCGGTTAAGGATTCTGTAAACTGTTCTATGGCAGATGGATAAATGACATCTCCACGCAAACGGGTCTGAAACAATACGGTGTTGAAGTTTGCACGTTTCAGTGCATCGAGTGTCTTACATAATTCTTGTTTCTGAAGTTCGATAGTTTTGGCTGATGTTGCTTTATGCGAAGGCCAGTCCAGTCCGCCCAATGTGGTGAGCCAGGTTGCCCGTATTTCATATTTGGGTTGAGCATATCCGGACAGGGGAATAATGAACCCCAAAATAACAATGTAAATGGTTATAAGTCTGTTGTACATAATTTCGTTTTTTAGTTTTGCAAAGATAGCAATATGTTCTTTTAAATTATTACTTTTGCGCTCACTTAAATACTTTTTATTATGATAACTTTTAGTATAGCTTTAATTCTGTTAGTAGTCGGTTATTGGATTTACGGAGGTTATGTCAAGAAACTGTTTGCTCCCGACCCCAACCGTAAGACTCCGGCACTGACTATGACCGACGGGGTAGACTTTATACCTCTTCCTACATGGAAAATATTTATGATCCAGTTTTTGAATATTGCAGGTCTCGGACCAATTTTCGGTGCTATTATGGGAGCGCAGTTTGGTACAGCCTCTTATCTTTGGATTGTTTTCGGAACTATATTTGCAGGCGCGGTACATGATTTCCTGGCCGGAACTCTGTCACTTCGAAATTCAGGCGAAAGTCTGCCACAGATTATAGGACGATATTTGGGAAGCGGAACCCGAAAGGTAGCCTGTGTCTTTACAGTTCTGTTGATGATATTGGTTGGAGCTGTGTTTGTTTCAGGACCGGCGGAATTATTGGCTGGTATGACTCCCGCCTCTCTTGATGTTTATTTTTGGGTTATCGTGATATTCCTTTATTATATATTGGCAACGATGATGCCGATTGATAAGATTATCGGTAAGATTTATCCATTGTTTGCCTTTGCTTTGCTTTTCATGGCTGTAGGAATTTTGGTTATGCTGTATGTAAAAAGTCCGGATTTGCCTGAAATGTGGAATGGATTCGGAACAAAATATGAACGGAATCCTATTTTCCCGATGATGTTTATTTCCATTGCCTGTGGAGCCATTAGTGGTTTTCATGCTACGCAGTCTCCGTTGATGGCACGATGCATCACCAATGAAAAGCATTGTCGTCCGATTTTTTATGGAGCAATGGTGACCGAAGGTATTGTTGCTTTGATTTGGGCTGCTGCGGCCACTTATTTTTTCCATGAAAACGGTATTGTAGATGAAGCAACTGGAGTTGCCTATTCGGGAGCGAAGGTAGCTACTGATATTTCGAAGGACTGGCTGGGAACCTTCGGAGGTATTTTGGCTATACTTGGTATTGTGGCTGCACCGATTACCAGTGGAGATACAGCATTGCGCTCTGCACGTCTGATTGTTGCTGATTTCTTTCATGTAGAGCAACGCAGTATTCGTCGTCGTTTGCTTATCTGCATACCTATATTCCTTGTGACTATTGCATTGCTGTTGTACAGCTTTGGCGATGCAGAGGGTTTTAAGATTATATGGCGATATTTTGCCTGGTGCAATCAGGCTTTGTCTGTTTTCACACTGTGGGCAATTACCGTATGGCTGGTACATGAAAAGAAAAACTATTGGGTAACGCTTATTCCTGCTCTTTTCATGACGGCAGTATGTTCTACCTATATATTAATAGCTCCAGAAGGACTTGCCTTATCTGAAAGTATATCTTATCCTCTCGGTGCTGTTTGTGTGCTGATTGCAATAATCTGGTTTGCTGTCTGGTATAAGAAGGAGAAAAAACGTATTTAATTTTTTACTATATCCTTTGGTCAAAGGATAGCAGAGTCTTGCAGCTACTGATTAAGGATGATATGTCATCTCATATAGTCAGTTGCGGCAAGACTTTTTTCTTTATATCGGCAAGGCTTTTCTGACAGAGCTGGTGAATTGCTAAAAAGCCGTGGCAAAATATTATTTCATGGCGTTTTTTTGTTACTTTTGCGACAATCAATTCTTAAAATATATTTATGGTGAAGAAATTATTATTTGTATTTATTTTATTGATAAGTTGTATCAATGCACATGCTCAATTCGAAGAAGGAAAATGGTATCTGAATACTTCTCTTACCGGACTGAATCTCTCGCATAGCAAATACGAAGGAACTAACTTTGGTTTCCAGGTTGGTAGCGGAGCTTTTGTTGTCGACAACCTGATGGTGCTGGTTAATTTCAAGGGAGAGTATGTAGAACACGGTATGGATGAAACAAGTGTAGGAGCCGGAGCAAGATATTACTTGTCTAACTGTGGCTTGTATGGTGGATTAGGCCTGGCTTATAAACATTTGTCGAATAGTGTAAATCGTAAAGATCTTGTCTGTCTGACTCCGGAGCTGGGGTATGCATTTTTCTTGAATGGGACGATTACCGTAGAACCGGCTGTATATTATGACTTGAGTTTTTCGAACTGTTCGGAATACAGTAAGCTTGGTTTTAAGATAGGATTTGGTTTTTATTTCTGATTATATATCTAAATAGTGATGAAAAAAGTATTCATGTCACTCGCCTTGCTCGTTGGAGTTTCGGGGAGTGTATTTGCACAGAAAAAAGGGTTTGATTATAAGTTTTATGGTCAGGTACGTACAGATTTGTTCTATAACACCCGGTCTAATTCGGAAACTGTAGACGGATTGTTTTATATGTACCCGCTGGATGAAAATCTGGATCCGAACGGACACGATTTGAATGGAGTAGGTAATGGTAATTTTTATACGTTATATACTCGTCTGGGGGTAGATGTTACAGGCCCGATGTTAGGTAAAGCCAAGACCTCGGCTAAAGTAGAAGTTGATTTCCGTGGTTCGGGTACTACTTATTCGTTGTTCCGTATTCGTCATGTCTACTTTAATCTGGATTGGGGCAAATCAGCGCTTCTGGTAGGACAGACCTGGCATCCGTTGTATGGTGATGTCGCTCCTGAAATATTGAATTTGAATATGGGTGCACCTTACCAACCGTTTAGCCGTGCTCCTCAGATTCGCTATCGTTTTACTTCTAATAATTTTATGCTTACTGCTGCTGCTATCTGGCAGTCGCAATACTTGTCTGTTGGTCCTAAAACTAATAAACCGGGAGAAACCTCTACCCAGAAAAGCCAGGAATTCATGAAAAAGAGCTGTGTTCCTGAATTTTATTTGGGGGTAGATTATAAACGTCCGGGACTGATAGCCGGAGCTGGATTGCATGTAAGTTCTATTACTCCTCGTACACAATCAGAAACTGAAGACGCGGTTTATTTCGTAAATGAACGTGTAACAGGTATCTCCGGAGAGGCTCATGTGAAGTATACAAAGGAGAACTGGCTGGTATCTGCCAAAACTGTATTGGGAACTAATCTGACTCAGACAAGTACTGTGGGAGGATATGGAATAACCAGTATCGATGAGGTGACGGGAAAACAGCAGTACTCTCCGTTGCGTACATCTTCTACATGGGTGAATGTGGCTTATGGAAAGAAATGGCGTCCGGCTTTGTTCTTTGGTTATCTGAAAAATCTGGGTGCAACCGAAGAAGTTCCTTATGGTACATTAGGAACAGGAACAACGCTCGACCAGTTGTTTACCGGTACAGCTGAACTTACTTATAATATTCCTCACTGGAAATTCGGGGCGGAGTATTCACTCTGTAATGCCTGGTATGGCGATGAATTTGATGCGAAAGCAAAAGCAATAAACTCTCATTCTATACTCAATCATCGTATAGTGCTGGTAGCTCTGTTTCAGTTTTAAAAAAAGAACGTGAATTTTTATATAAAACGTCCTGATGTTTTTGAAAAAAATTGCTCAATTTTTTTAGAAATATCAGGATGTTTTTTTATGCCTGTGAATCAGTTTCCATGTAAACGTACTATTTTATATGGAAAGATATACATTCAGCCTGTATATTTGCGTCTGTACTATTTGAATAATGAACAACTATTAAAAACACGATGAAGAAAAAATTCTATTGTCTATGTATGGGAATGTTACTGGGTATATCTTCGGTTGAGGCTAAAGTGACACTCCCTTCCATTATTTCCGACAATATGGTTCTGCAGGCACAGACCAAAGTCTGTATATGGGGTAAGGCTGCTCCAGGTGAAAATATTTCGGTTGCACCTTCCTGGAATGAAAAAAGCATTAGCACTACGGCTGGAAAAGACGGACGCTGGAGGGTATATATATCTACACCCAAAGCGTCAGACAATCACTCCCTGACAGTTAAAGGAGAAAATGTCATTACTATACGTAATGTATTGATCGGTGAAGTCTGGCTTTGTACAGGACAGTCTAACATGGAGTTTCCCGTAGCCCATGACCCGAAGGTGAAGTGGAAAACCGGTATGCTGGGTGAAGCGGAAGAAATGAAAGATGCAGATTATCCCGAAATACGTTTGTTTCATGTAGAGCATCAGCTGGCCCACGAAAAAGAACAGGATGACTGTACTGGTAAATGGGTTGTCTGTTCTCCCGAAAATATACGTGACTTTTCGGCTGTAGGGTTTGTATTTGGAAAGAAACTGCATAACGAACTGGGAGTTCCTGTCGGGTTGATTCAGTCTACGTGGGGAGGTACACATGCTGAATCGTGGACTTCTATGGAAGTAATGAAAGATGATACTCTATATAGTGATGTCCTTCAGCAGTTTGCTTTGAAAAATGTGAAACGTAATAAAGACTATTGTAAAGTACCTTCTACGCTTTGGAACGGAATGATAGCTCCTATTGCCGGATATACGGTAAGAGGAAACATCTGGTATCAAGGAGAATCCAATTCTATTCGCGCTGAAAAGTATCAGCAGGTTTTCACCAATATGATAAATTCCTGGCGTGAACGGTGGGGGCAATTAGACATGCCTTTCTATTTTATGCAGATAGCTCCTCATTACAGACAGCCGGCCGAGATTCGCGAAGCACAGTTGAAGACCTGGCGCGAGAGCGGACTGAAAAATGTTGGAATGGCTGTTGTGGTAGATGCTGCCGATTCTACGGATATTCATCCGCGTAACAAACGTGTGGCAGGCGAGCGGCTGGCTGCATGGGCATTGGCAAAGCAGTATGAGAAAAAAGTGGCCTATTCGGGACCTGTGTATAAAAAGATGAAGATTGATGGGAGCAGAGTGATATTGAGCTTTGATTATACGGAAGGAGGCTTGAAAACCCTTGATGGAGGTGATGTAAAAGGCTTTTTCATATCCGGAGAAGATGAGCGTTTTTATCCGGCACAGGCTGTTATAAAAGGAAATAAGCTGGAGCTTACTTCAGACAAAGTAATGCATCCCGTTGCAGTGAGATATGGTTGGGGAACTTTCTTCCGGGTAAATCTTTGTAACGGAGCAGGTATACCTGCAGTTCCTTTCCGTACAGATTGCTTTGCTCCTGAAAAGGCTTCGCGGAAGTTTGCCGATTCAGAGATGCGCCGTTTCCCTCAGGCATGGCAGCTGGATCATGGTAAACGTCTTTTCTTCGGGTATGCTCAGGGGGTAGGATGCTGTGCGATGCTTGACATGTGGAAAGCTACTGGTGATAAACGCTACTTCGATTATGTAGAAGAGTGGGGGGATACGATAATCAACGATAAAGGAGAAATATATAAGTATGATATGGCTACTTATAATCTCGATTTTATCAATCCGGGAAAAGTATTATTCGATCTTTATCGTGAAACACATGATGTTAAGTATAAGAAAGCGATGGACGTGTTGGTTAAGCAACTCGAACATCACCCTCGTACTTTAAAAGGTGGATTTTGGCATAAACTTGTCTATCAGCATCAGATGTGGCTGGATGGTTTGTATATGGCCTCTCCTTTTCTGGCTCAATACGGTGCGGAGTTCAATCGTCCGGATTTAATAGATGAGGCGGTGAAACAGTTCAGACTTTGTCATGAGTATACGTATGACGCTCGGACCGGATTGTATTATCATGCCTGGGATGAAAGTAAATCTCAACGTTGGGCTAATCCGGAAACGGGACATTCGCCTAATTTCTGGGGACGCAGCATTGGCTGGTGGTTTATGGCTCTTGTGGATGCTCTCGATTATATTCCTGAGAATCATCCGGGGCGGGCAGATATGATGGGTTGGATTCAGGGACTTGCTGAAACGCTTCCAAAGTATCAGGACAAGAATGGCTTGTGGTATCAGGTTATTGATCAGCCCAAACGGGAAGGCAATTTTCCAGAAGCTTCTGTAACGAGCCAGTGTATGTATGCATATGCCAAGGCGGTAAATAAGGGATACATTGACAAGAAGTATCGGGCGGTTGCAGAAAAGGCTTTTAAAGGATTGAATGACAAATTGATGCGTGAAAATGCGGATGGTACTTTAACCTTGACTCGCTGCTGTCAGGTAGGAGGTTTGGGAGGTAATCCTTACCGTGACGGAAGTTTTGAATATTATATAGGAGAAAAAATGCGTGATAACGACGCAAAGGCAATCGGTCCTTATATCATGGGATGTTTGCAATTAGGATATTAAAAGAATGAGTGAAAAATGAAAAAAGTATTTGTATTTTTATCTTGTATGTGGCTGGCTGTGAATGTGTTGTTGGCAGAGGAGCCATATAAATATGAGTATCTTTATAAAGATTTACCGTTTGAGATGCCTCGTGTTAAGGCTCCGGTTTTTCCGGATA
>DXLO01000015.1 GCA_019414665.1 Bacteroides sp.
GCCTTCAGGAAGAAGAAGGCGATAACCGTTTAACTCCATAAGCTATGAATTTGGAAACAAAGATAACAATTTATAAATTTACCCCTCAGCTTTTTACATTGACCCCAGAAGTACGGGTCAGCGGATTTTCCTGGTTGGTAAGCTTTCTTTTAAGCGTATAGCCTAGCCAGTCTGAACATGAAGAATTTCAGGGTCAGCGGATTTTCGGGTCAGTTTGAAAACTTGGGATCAGTTGTAAGTTTTAGATGGAGAAGTATGAGAAAGTGATGGCAGCATCCTTTTTCAACACATAAAACAAGGAGCTGCCACCACCCCTAAATCTTTTTATCCATCAGTGTTTCCGATAAAAGGTGGTAGCAGTGGCAGCAGATTTTAAAAACTCTATTGTGGAACTTTCCGGCAAATACAGTCTGTCAGATGATCGTTGATAAAACCTGAAGCTTGCAAATGGGCGTAGCAAATTGTAGTCCCGAAGAACTTGAAACCTCGTTTTTTCATATCTTTACTCATGGCATCGGATTCGGGAGAGGATACCGGAATCTCGCTCAATGACCGGAATGTGTTGATAATCGGCTTTTTGTCGGGAAAGAATGACAGGGTATAATTATAAAAACTGCCGAATTCCTTTTGTACGGCAAGGAATAGTTTCGCATTCGTGATTGTCGATTTGATTTTCAGACGGTTTTTTACAATTCCTTCAAATTGCATTAGCCGCTCAATGTCTTCATCGGTCATTTGTGCTACCAGTTCGGCATCAAAATTATAGAAAGCTTTACGATACCCCTCTCTTTTTCTAAGAATCGTTATCCAGCTTAGTCCTGCTTGGGCACTTTCCAATACAAGAAACTCAAACAGCGTCTTGTCATCGGTAACTAACTTTCCCCACTCTTGGTCATGGTATTTCACATACAATTCGTCTGTTCCGCACCAACCGCAACGTCCGTTTGTTATATCTTGCATAATTCTAATATTTGTGATATAGAACAAATGTAGTGACAACACATTTGCAGGTACAACTATTATTGCTATCTTTGCACCAACTTAATAATCAAGAATATGAGAGGTGCAATTTATTCACGTGTTTCTACCTTAGACCAAGATTACAAGAGGCAGACCAACGAATTAAAGGAATATGCCCAATATATGGGCATAGAGATAACCCATGTCTTTGAAGAAAAGGAAAGCGGTTTTAATGATGACAGACCAGAGTTTGCCAAGTTAAAGGAACTGACAAAAGACGATATTGATATAGTCTTGGTTTGGGAATTGTCAAGACTTAGCAGGAGGTCTCTCTATCTCCAGCAGCAGATTGAATATTTCACAAAGAAAGGAATATGCGTTTATGCCAAGAAAGAGAATCTTAGGACATTGGACGAGAAAGGAGAGGAAGACAGGAACACCAAATTCATCATTGGCATAATCGCCATGATTGCAGAGCAGGAAGTGGCTACCCTTAAGTCAAGAAGCATATCCTCCAAGAGAAACAAGATAATCAATGAGGGGAACAGCTACACATACAAAGCTCCCTATGGCTATGATTACAGCACAGAAACGAAGAAGCTAAGCATAAATGAGGAAGAAGCCAAGACTGTCAGACGGGTTATAGAACTCTCTGCCAACGGTTATTCAAGTGCGAGGATAGCCCTCATTCTGAATGCAGAGAACATACCAACAAGGAGCAAGACCAAAATATGGACTATGGGAACAATCAATACCATGCTGTCTAATCCTGTCTATAAGGGTAAAGCTGAATATATGCTTAAAGGTACTGAACCCAAGAAAGGCAAGAGATATAAGAGACCTATTGATGTCGCCATTGTCAACACCCCTGCCATTGTTTCAGCAGAATTATATGACCTGTCAAGGGAGAAGATGAAAGGGAGGGCATTCAGAAGCAAGAGCACAGGTGTCAAACACTTCCAATTACTAAGAGGGCTGATTTATTGTCCTTACTGTAAGATTAAATATACCTATGAGGGTGGCAGGGATTTATACGTCTGCCATGACAAGCACAAGAAATCCAAGAACAAGCCAGACTGTTTCAGTAAGGCTATCAAAGCTACAAGGATAGAGAAGATTGTTTGGGAGTTGGTAAAGCTGCTGTTCTCACAGGAATTAGCCACAGGCAAAGCCCAAGAGCAGGAAGAACCGTTAAGGCAGGAGATTGAAGCCCACAAGAAGCTGCTCATGGGCATAGAAGAAAAGTTGAACGATTTGACAGCACAAGCCAATGCCATAGTAAATGCAGCGATTGACATCAAGCGTGAAATGCCCAATATGCCTGACTTATATATCAACAAGATAAGAGAAGCAGCGTCTTTAGATAAAGAATCAAAGAAATACCAATATGAGAAAGACAGACTGAACAAACTTATCCTGTCCTGTGAGGACAAGATTAAGGCTATCAATTCATTGTCCAACGAGAAAGTTCTTGTAGATAGCATTACTGATGATATGGAACGCTACGAATTGATTCACAAGGTTATTGACCACATGATTATATATGGTGAAGATTCTGCATATTCTTTGGTTGTGGTAACTTTCAAGACAGGACAGGAGGTTTACATTGGCTACAAGTCAAAAGGCTATCAATACTATACGATATTCTATCCCTCACAGAGTGTTTGGGTTGATACAAAGAAACGATTGGGCTGCATAATGACAATGAAAGCCCCTACGTCTTTAGAATTTTCATTGGAAACTCTTACTAAGGAATATTCTATTACAGATTTTGTAAAGATGTTTAATACTCCAGAGAACAGACATTATTATGAGAACCAATAAATCACCTATATAGTTGTTGAACCAAATAGATTATAAGTAATGAACCCAATAGACAAATTTACCAATATAGATGCAGTTTACCCTATTACTGACGCAAAGGAGGAAGATACACTATTAGATTATGTTTGGGAACTTGCCATGCTGATACACCCTGCCCTGCCTAAAAAAGTCAAGGGAGGAGCATTGGAGGGAAGTGAAGCCTTACCCACCTTTAAGGAACGATACAATAACAGGCTTATTAAAATGCCACTAACCTATGAAGAATATAAGAAGAACAAAGAGATACAACCAACCCTTGCAGGTTTGGAAATAGATTCAGACAAGTTTTGGTTTCTTCTCCTCTTTATTTGGGATTACACACAAGGGCAATGTTTCAATGCCCAAGAACTTGCCCCGTCACCCATAGGTGAACTGAATAGTTTTATCAGACTGTTATCTCAATATAAGGCAGTTGGAGAGAATCCACTGACAGACCAAATACAATTCAGTAAAGACATCACATTATCCATTCAAATAAATGGTAAAGAAGTGCAGACTATACAGCATCCCAATACCATTGGTTACTTGTTGTCCTTATGTGAAAAGAGCTTCCAATCATTCTGCGATATGGAATTGGAAGATATGATAGCAATGTGCGAAGTACCCTTAAAAGAAACAAACAATACAGAATCCAATAGTAGCCAAATACGCTATTTCACCCTGCTGTTCAAGTCCATGTTACAGCCATTCCCTAATGGAATCATGACAACACAAAAACGAAGAAGCAGGAGCAATGAAGTTTCCTACAATGTTACATTCCTAATATCAAGGCTTATCTATCTGACAGGAATCTCCCCAAATGAGGAGTTTAATCTGGATGAGCGCACATTAAAAGGCTATCTAAGTAATAAGAGCAAATTGACAAATGTCAAAAATAGAATCTATTAAGAGCATATTCATTTAAGGGAGAGTAACATCTCCCTTAAATTTTACTCTCTCTAATCCTCATGACTTCTTTCCATCTTTGCAGCATCAAAGGAACAGGACTTGCAAGGCAGACAAGTTAAGAGAGAAGCAAATCCCCTTAAATTTTACTCTCTCTTAATCTTCTCCAAAGTTCCGACCTTTGCAGCGTAATCAAAAAGCCAAGTGCGCATAGGTTTGACGGTTACACAGAACATTATTAACAATTAAAATTTAAAGAACAATGAAGAAGATTTATTTAGATGTTAAGGTTGTAGCTAATAATGAAGTAAGAAATGTAGCGTTCGCACAAGGCATTAATAGAACTATCAACCTAAATAATGTAGAGAAGATTTTAGCCATAATGAAAGTCAAGGGTTACAGAAAGGCTGAAATGGTGCAGGTAATCAAAGCTGAGGAAGCAATCAAAACAGGAGATATTGTTTTAGTTGACATTAACGGTAAAGAGATTGCCCCATCAGAAGCAGCCAACTACTTCCTTGTCGTGGACGGACAGCACAGAACTGTCGCTGCAAGCCTTTATAATGAATGGGCAAGGGATAACAAACAAAATGAAATAGTAGTACCAGCCATTATTGTAGAGTTGCAGGATGAAACTATCGCTGAGTACATAAATGATATTAATATCACCAAGAAAGAATGGGGTACTCCAGACTATGTGCGTGGTGCAGCCAACATCAATCCAGAGAATGAGTTCTTAAAACGATATAATGAACTTATAAAAAGTGAGAGCAATCCCAACGGTTATTCCATATCAACATTAAACCTTATCTTCTGTGGCAGCAATAATGCCATATCCAAGAGCGACTTCTCATTGTTATGTTCTGGTAAAAAGGAGAAAGGCAAGAAGACCAAGAAGCCAATCATCCCTGCACATAACATGGAAGTAGGAAACAAGTTCATCAAAATTTGCAAGGATAAAGGGTTTAAAGATGCGGATATAGCCAAGAGATACTTAATTACTGAGTTCAATAACATTAAAATTACAACTTCCAGCGTTGATGAAGCATACAAGATATTCCAATCAATAACTGCTAATGATAAAACTGCCATGTTCAATTCTAATAGTAATTTGGACGAAAATCTGGTTATATCACAATTTAAGGAGATTAAAGAAAGACATAACGCTAAACAGGTAAATAAGACCACTATTGTTATGCAGCCGTCAAGTACCAAAGAAGAAATGACAGATGAAACTACTGAAGATATACCTTATGCAGAAGTTGAAGAAGCAGAAGATATAATTGGAACGCCTTTTGGGTTGCTAAGAAAGAAGTAACCCCATTCTCCAATATAGTTCTTAGACATTCTGAATAGTCTAAAGTTTGATTCTTAAATGTGTGGTCTTATCATTAGTTCCCCACTTGTGGAATTACTATCTTTATAGTAGTACAGACAGATAATTCCACCACATAAATTGACGGACTACAAACTATTCAGAATATCTAAAATGGAAGAATTTACTTATGAGCAAATAAGGGCTAAGGCTCTTAGACAGGGAGTGAAAGATAACAAAGTCCATATTGGATTGTGGGCTAATCTTAATAACTATCTAAAGACAAGGAGAAAGAAAAATGGAAAAGTTACTACCTATTATATATCATTGCAGAAGTTGGCTTATTAACTCATTAATATTTAAACTGATATGATTATTCATTTACCAACAGGGAAAAAGTTCCACAACAGAAAGGAAGCCAAGATATACTTTGGGACTGCCCACTATTATAAGATGGAACGAGAGAAGAAAGATTTAGTGTTTACCAATAATGTTCAATCAGCTACTAATGAATATGAAGATACCTCAAAGACACCTACAAAGCAGGACAAGTAACATTAGGCAGGACTATGCCACCATTAATAAATCAATAGTGGATAAACTCAATCCACCCAATTTGTACAGGTTCTTCTGTCTGTCTTTATATAGAAATGACTATTATAAGGTCAGATGGAGAATTAAGGATTTAGCCAAACGGACTGGAGAGGAAGAAACTGCACTAAAGAATTTCAATAAAGATATAGAAGCAGTGTTGGTCAGAAAGAGATACAGGGAAGACATCAACCACCCTCTTATTGAATTTACAATGAGAAGTCTTTACTGCATCCCACCAATAGACCGCCCCAACTTTATAACACTGTCCTACCTCTTTATGAAAGTGAATTTGGATATTAAAGTGAAAGGCTATTATATCAAGCTCCTATTGATAGCAGAAGATAACAAGATATTGCTTTCTTCTAATAAATTGGCTGACAAATTAGGAATGGGTAAGAAAAATATAGAAAGTTACAATCTGGATTTATATGGTGCTGGTCTATTGAAATATTTACCTAAAGGGATAGAACTTACTCCAAAGGAACTACTATTAAACAATGATATAGCCAAACAACGTAAGGAGTGGAATCCCATCAACTCAAAAAACGTGTTTAAGATAGGCTTCAAGCCATAATAACAGGCAAGCAGGATTTTTCGTACTGTTTACTAATATATTAATAGATGGTACGAATAATCCCAAATCTATCTTATTATGAATTTAGAAGCATTTAAAGTTGGATTTCTAAGGTTGGGTACAACATTTAAGGCAAAAAGTGGATTTTATAACCCCAATCCCAAAAATGTTGTACGAGATACCATACCACTATTTTAGCCCCCCTCTCACCAAGTAAAAGGAAAATAAGAATTGATAGACAGCCACCCACCCCTTCAACCATTATAAATTTTACTATTCACCTCACATCATTCATGGACTTCTTAAAGCGATACACAATACAGACATAATGGTAATATAGTCTAATTGTAATATCACTTAAATGTAATTCAGCGAATTGTAGTGAAGTTCAAATCATAACGGAGCAATCCAAAATGATATGGACTTTACCAATTTCAGAGTTAAATCAATCAATAATCATTTAAACAATTTATCATTATGAGAAATTTAGTTATCATGCCAGCTATGGCACAGAACCGTGAGAGAATGAATTTGGGTGAATATGCAGAAGAAGCTACAATTATTGTGGACGAACCTGTAAGACCAGCCAAACATTTCATTGAAGCCAATACACAGGAAGCAACCTTGCATCATCTGAAACATGAGTGCATTACTCCTGTGTTCTCCAAAGACAATGAACTGACCATTAACCATGCCGCATTTGTGGAAACCATACAGGATGCAGCCCAATCATTTTTTAGTGGTGAGAAAGTGGAACAGGCAGATATAAGAGTAAGCCATATTATCAAAGGTCGCATCCCAGCAGCCATCCACAAACCTGCCAACCAACTGTTGGAATCTGACAAGACCATCTATTATGAGAGAGCAGCTTTCAGCATTGATGTTCCAACCATCTATGAAACAGTTGGAGAAAACAAGCTCAATCTTTCTATCGTAGGTGTGAGGGCTTATAATCAGATGAACTTATACAGCAAAAAAGTTCCAGAGTTGTTCCGTCTTGCGATTGGCTTCAAGAATCAAATCTGTTGCAATATGTGCATCTTTACAGATGGCTACAAGGACGATTTAAGAGTAAGCAATACAACAGAACTCTATCGTGCAGCATTGGAACTGTTCAATAACTACAATCCAGCCAAACATCTTTATCTGATGCAGCAGTTGGGCAATACTTCCATGAGTGAACACCAATTTGCACAGATTATAGGCAGGATGCGACTTTACCAATGCCTGCCAACAGGCTATCAAAAGGCACTGCCAAGAATGTTGCTCACTGATACACAGATTAACAGTGTAACCAAAGCATACATTCACGATGATAATTTTGGCAGCTTTGGAAGTGAGCTTAATATGTGGAAGTTCTATAACTTGCTTACAGGAGCTAACAAGTCAAGCTATATTGATTCATTCTTAGACCGTTCTTTGAATGCTACTGAAATGGCAACAGGAATCAATGCGGCTTTGCATGGTGACGAGAGATATAAGTGGTTCATTGATTAAATGGGCTTATTGATTGAGAGAGGAAAGGGCAGCTATTCAGTTAGTTGTCCTTTCTTTATATCTGCCAACCTATTAAAACTTAGAATTATGGATATAGATTATACTGTTGGAGAAGTGGAACTCACTTACAAATCCACATCAAAAAGCCGGAATAAAATATATAGTTCGGAGGATGCTTATGAAGTCTTACTTTCAACATATAGAGAGGGAACTATCTGTTACAAAGAATACTTCAAAGTCTTGTTCTTAAACCAAGCCAAGCAAGTCTTAGGTTACACGCTCATTTCAGAGGGTGGAATTACTGAAACTTGTGCTGATATAAGAGTGATTCTACAAGCCGCATTGCTCACCAATTCAGTAGCCATTATCCTTGCGCATAATCATCCAAGTGGTAATCTGAAACCAAGTAGGCAGGATATGGAGATTACTAAGCAGGTCAAAGAAGCTGCAAGACTAATGAGAATTACAGTTTTAGACCATCTCATATTAACAGATGCAGGATATTACAGCTTTGCTGACGAGGGAGAATTATAATAAGGTAAAGGGCACTCAATTTTTAAGTTGGGTGTTCTTATCATATTCACTTTCATTATTAGTGAATGTTCCTTTAGTAATCAATGAGTTAGTAAATCCAACTCAAAATTAATATTCACTTCTATTCATTAACTTATAAAACAGAACATTATGTCACTTAAATATTCAAGCACAACGGCAGACTATCTTATATGGTCTGATGCAATGAACCTCATAAGGAAGTTAGCCAAAGACGAGAATTATAAAATCTCACTCCTTATTAGTTTGGGATGCTTCACAGGATTAAGAATATCTGATATTCTATCTCTAAGATGGAAGCAGATATTAGGTACTGACGAGTTTACAGTAATTGAGAAGAAAACAGGCAAAGTAAGAACTATCAGATTGAACCCACAATTACAGCAGCATATTAAAGAGTGCTACGAGCATATAAATCCTATTGGAATCAATGCGCCAATCTTAGTAAGTCAGAAAGGCACTATCTTCACAGTCCAACGAATTAACATTATTCTTAAAGAGGTGAAGAAGAAGTACAGGTTAAAGATTAAGAACTTTAGCTGCCATTCACTTAGAAAGACTTTTGGCAGGCAGGTCTATAACATGAACAGTGATAACGCAGAGTTGGCATTAGTAAAGCTGATGGAACTGTTCAACCATAGTTCTGTTGCCATTACTAAAAGATACTTGGGATTAAGGCAGGAAGAAATCTTACAGACTTATGACTGTTTGAGCTTCTAATGAATTGGGACAGGATTATTAAGATACATCTTTATAGTGGTCTGAATAGTTCTGCCCCAAATCAATGAAATATTGAGCTTAGACACATCTAAAGTCCAATCTTGGCAGTTTGGCATTTCAGCCTTATAGAAGTAAGTCAATTCCATAAGTTTACAGAGTTTATAACTATCTCAGCTCTTATTAGTTAAGCCACAGGTAGCACCTTTTAAATATCCAACAATATACTGACATAAAGTCCATAAATCAAAACAAATGATAATAATTTGAGCTGTTATATTTATAAGGTGAAATATTTTATTACTTATCTAAGTGACTAAATATAAAACCTTTATATAGTTTTATTCCTTTTATATTTCTTTTATTCATAATAATATTATTATATTTGCATCCGTTATAGCATTGGTAATCAAACTAGATTATATGTTCCTCAATGCTTGATTTATTAACAGCTTATCATAGGGAACAGGTGGCATAGACTTATAATATGAGAACCTACTTGTTGGATATTCTTAACAGATACAACAGATTCAGTGAGAATTTGGATGTAAAGACTATACTATGCAATAAGTCTTGGTTAATTTTTAATGATACAGGAGATAAGGAACTATATATATTTCAAGAAAATGGTTCTCTTATTGCATCAGTAAATGGCAATGTCTTCAATGGTAATTGGCAATATATATCAGCAAATAAGTCTATAATTATTTCTTTCAAAGAGAAATCATATATGCTTCATCCTTCTTTCTTTGATAAGACAATATTTGCCTTACAGCAAGACGGAACAAATAGATATGCTTTTATGATTGACGAGAAGCAAAGCCAGTCATTTAAACCTAAATCCCTTAGTGAGTTAAATTCTTACTTTGAAAATATTGAATGCAAAAGAATAGAAGAACAAGAATACACCAAACAAATATCTGTTAAGCGACAAAAAGAATATACACAATCCCTATTAAGGCAAGAACAAGAGTTAAAGATTCAAGCACTAAAACATGAAGCAATCGATTCGTGGGAGCGTAATCATACAAGGATATTAAATAATGATATGCAATATCGTCAGATATGTAAGAGTGAAACAAAAGAGCATATTATTACTTATGGAATAGGCTTTATCATCACAAGCATATATGTTTGGAATGGGACAGAAGAATTTTGGATGTTCCTTGTAGCATTGATACCATTTGGACTCTTAGGAACTTTAATCATAGGGGTGATATTGTCTGCTACATTTCATCCATCAAGTAGTAAAAAATGGTCTTATGAAAAGATGAAAAAAGAAGAATACATAAACAGTTATGTTAAAAATAGATATAACACAAATTATTAGAAATATGAAAGCATTTAAATTATTAGTGACCTTATTATTGGTTGCATTAAGCATGGGAGTTAGTTCTTGCAGTGAAGAATTAGACAACCAACCTATGGTATCTTATCCTGAAGGTGATGAACCTTTAGATATAGTTTGTAAAGAATATGGCATTAGTGATTATGAAGATATTGAATTATTTTATTATTATAAGAATGGTTCAGTACAAGCAAACTTCTCTGGACTAAGAGATAGTAAATTATGGCTTGCAGCATTCAATGTAGAGGATAAATCACCCATCATTAATTGGACTGACGAGTTACCATTTAATAGAAATCGTAGAATTTATAAAGGCTATGGAGAATATGAAGATGTTACAATCCAACAGATAATCATGTTGCAGTCCATGTACTTTAATCCAAGTGAATTTGTGGTATCATTAAGATACAGTTTTGGCACTGATTATAGTTACTATGCCTTACTGTTTAGACAAGATGCGCAAACAAAAGAAGTCCAAGTTAAGAATGGTGGAATATTTGCAGGATTTCAATATTCTATAATAAACGATGATTGTTGTTACTCATTGTTTGGCGATACGCTCTATATAGCAGAGAAAGGCTTTGAATATTCCAATGTAGGAACTCTCTATACTTCTGAATTTATATCTCACGAAGAAGCAATATACACCCATAGAGATAGAGATAATAAAGGCTTCTTCGTAGGAAGACGGAATTTCAAATTGGGAGAAGATTTATGGCATATCCAAGTACCACAGCTAAATGATGAACCTGCTGATGCTAAGATTGAGGTTAGTGTAGAAGATAATTCCAAGAGAGTTTGGAAGTACAATGTCAATATTATACATTATGATGGAACTAAGAAGAATGTAACATTTGAAGTAGATATTGACAACGGTACAATCAAAGGAGAAGATAATTATGCTTCCCTCATTGTAGGTAAATGGAAGATGACAAGTGGTAATGCCAATGCCACTCATGTTACTTATAAGAATGATGGTACATTTGAATACACAAGCACAGAAGATAATTCTTATAAAGAAGTAGGAAAGTACAAGATAGACGGTAATAAGCTCTATGAAATGTTTAGTGATGAAGAAGATTGGACTATTAATGACATTCTATTACTTAATTCTATGACCTTATCAGTACAAGAGTTAGAAGCTGATGGAGTAACACTCACAGGTCATAAGTACTCTTATCAAAGAGTGGAATAAAACTTATTCATACTAAAAGTGAGCAGCATTTGAGGGAACTCTTATGCTGTTTTTTTATTCCAATAAGGCTTATAGTAAACTGATGTTTAAACTGTTACATCTATTTCCATATTTAGTAGTACCTACTAATGTTAAATAGTGGATTCATGGCATTATGCCAAATTTAAAAGGACTATTTTGTGGCATAAATACCTATAAAAAGTTATTGCATAGTATATATATTCCGTAAAATGGGGGAAAAGATTACCTATATCAGGTGATTGTTTCCTCTTTTCTTTTTACGGACCTTTGCATTCTCAAAAATTAAGAATTTAGAATTATAGGTATTCATGGTAAAAAGACAGTTACAAAGGATCAGTTTAGGCTCTCTTTTTTTTATAATCGGAGCGATATCTATCTTTGCACAATCTAAGACAATGGTATCCGGTAAAGTGATATCCAAAGAAAAACAGGAAGTCGTAGATTTTGCAACCGTATATTTGAAGGGTACAACTTATGGCTGTACAACGAATGAAGAAGGTATCTATCATCTTCATGCACCGGCAGGGAAATACACGCTGGTTGTTTCGGCTATAGGATATAAGACTATAGAAAAGCCTGTAACTTTAGTTCATGGTGAAAGAATTAAGATGAATGTAATGATTGACCCGTCAGTGACTGAGTTGGGTGAAGTGGTAGTGGTGTCTAACGGGGTTTCCCGTGTGAAACGTTCCGCATTCAATGCGATAGCTGTAGATACAAAAGAATTCCAGAATTCTACCAAGAATCTGAGTGATGCTTTGGCTAAAGCTCCGGGAATGAAACTCCGTGAGTCGGGTGGGGTAGGTTCGGATATGCAATTGATGTTGGATGGTTTCAGTGGCAAACATGTGAAGATATTTATTGACGGTGTACCTCAGGAGGGAGTAGGGAGCTCTTTTGGCTTGAATAATATTCCTGTGAATTTTGCAGATAGGATTGAAGTGTATAAAGGGGTGGTTCCTGTAGGATTTGGCACGGATGCTATAGGTGGTGTTATCAATATTGTAACCAATAAGAAGAAACGTAATTGGTTTTTGGATGGCTCCTATTCATACGGGTCGTTCAATACGCATAAATCGTATGTGAATTTCGGACAAACTTTCAAAAACGGCTTTACTTATGAAATAAATGCTTTTCAAAACTATTCGGATAATGATTATCAGGTGGACGCACCGGTAGAGGACTTTGAAACCGGAAGAATTGATAAAGATAAAAGGGTACGTGTGAAGCGCTTTAATGATACCTATCATAATGAGGCGGTTATAGGTAAGATGGGTATTGTGGATAAGAAATGGGCAGACAGATTGATGTTGGGCTTTACTTATTCACATATGTATAAGGAGATACAGACCGGAGTACGTCAGGAAATAGTCTATGGGGAAAAGCATCGTAAAGGACATTCGTTGATGCCGTCATTGGAATATAGTAAGCGTGGCTTATTCATCAAAGGTCTGGATGTGGCATTGACTGCCAATTATAATAAAAATGCAACGACAAATATAGATACAGCTTCCTATAAGTACAATTGGTTGGGTGATAGAAAATTAATGAACTCACCCGGTGAACAATCCAATCAATATTCACGGGCGGATAATAACAATTGGAATGGAACATTAACCGTTAATTACCGTCTGGCGAAAATACATATGCTGACCTTTAATCATGTGTTGAATACTTTCCGCCGTTCTAACACTTCTTTGTTGGCTAAGATGGAATCGGAGGATGCCATAGCTAAAGAAACCCATAAGAATATCTCCGGATTGTCCTATCGGTTGATGCCGTCTGATAATTGGAATCTCTCAGTATTTGGAAAATATTATAGTTTGTATGTGGCAGGTCCTATGGCTACGACTACGAATCAAGATGATTATGTCCGTACTACCCGAAACATGAATTCCATAGGATATGGAGCTGCGGGAACTTATTTCATTCTACCCGGTTTGCAGGCGAAATTGTCATACGAAAAAGCATATCGTCTGCCTACTATTGAAGAAATGTTTGGAGATGAGGATTTGGAAATGGGAGATATCAGTATAAAACCGGAGAGTAGTGATAATTTGAATTTTAATTTGAGCTATAACAGAACATTTGGCAGGCATTCCGTATATATGGAAGGTGGAGTGATTTATCGGAATACAAAAGATTATATTCAGCGTAATATTGCGGATTTGAGTGGTGGTAAATATGCTGCGAAATATATTAATTACGGTAAAGTATTGACGAAAGGATATACTGTTTCTGCTCGTTACGGTTTTGGTAATTGGGTGAGTATAGGAGGTAATTTTACCAAAATGGATGTACGCGATAATATGAAAACATCTATTTCCAGCAGTGCGGAAAATCTGGCTTATAAAGAACGGATGCCGAATCTGCCCTATATGTTTGCTGATTCGGATGTTACTTTTTATTGGCGGGATTTAGGAAGGAAAGGCAATATGTTGACCGTGTCTTATGATAATCAATATCTGCATAACTTTACTTATTATTCTTCCCGAATAGGCTCAAATAAGGGGGATTATGTGGTACCTGATCAATTCTCGCACAATATATCCTTTTCTTATAGTTTGCAAAAAGGACGATATAACGTATCATTGGAATGTCGTAACTTCACAGATGAGAAGTTATATGATAATTTTAGTCTTCAGAAGGCCGGTAGGGCTTTTTATGGTAAACTGCGTGTTTGTTTCGGTAATTAAAGAATTGGAAAAAGGAGTTTATAATTAATTGGATTTAAAATTAAATAGAAGAATAAAATGAAGAAAGATTTCTTTTTGAACGGATTTGCTGCTATTGCCATAGTAGGAATGGCGTTGAGTGCATGTACGGATAATGAGCCGGATTACGGTTCGGGTACCGAGGCTAAAGGTGAGTATGTTATTGCATCGTCGGTCACAGCGTCTGGAAATACAACGAATGTGCTGCTTACTTCTGAAACGTTGGATAAAGGTACTGTTTCTACAGTGAATAATGGTCTTGTGAATGATGGTGCAACTCAATGGGTGTTTTACAAGAATCAATATCTTTATGCGCTGACTTATAATCAAGGGAATGCAGGTACGACCCGTTCTTATATCATGGATTCAAATAATGAAGTAAAGGCTCGTTCGGGGGAGTTTGCCGTAAAGAGATTTACTACTTACGGTATTTATGATAAATATATCATGACCTCGTCTACCGGTGACGGACCCACAGCGTATGCTGATGAGAATGGATATTTACCAAAGATGTTTTTGCTTTCTTATTTGGACGTATCTGCTGAAACATTTACAACGAATGATACTCAAAATAAGGCTTATATGTCCGAAAACTTCTTGGGAAATGGAGAATATGTAACATTGGCCGGCATATTGGAACGAAATAATAAACTGTATAGCGCTGCTATTCCAATGGGGTTAAGTCAATATGGTTCGGCTACTGACGGGGGAAAGTGGATACTTCCCGGCAATGAGGATTTGGTAAAGACAGAAGATGGTGGTTCCAACAGCAGCAGTTATAAAAAAGGTGAATTGCAATGGACGCAATATCCCAATAAATGCTGGGTGGCTATTTTTGATGATGAAACGCTGACAAATAAAAAAATCATAGAAACAGATAAGATCAGTTATGCTTGCGGGCGTTTTAAATCACAGTATTATCAAACGATTTGGGCGGCAGATAATGGTGATATTTATGTATTTTCTCCTAGTTATGCCAAAACAATGGCTGATAAACGGCAACAGACTACCTTGGATGCCGGAGTAGTACGTATAAAGGCAGGAACAGAAGAGTTTGATCCTGATTATTATTATAGTATCGAAGCGCAGACCGGAGGTAAATCTTTCATTCGTTGTTGGCATATTACGGGAGATTATTTCTTGTTGTTGATGTATGATCGTTCCTTGACTGAAACTGGTTTCACAGCTAATCAGTTAGCGATATATAAAGGAGAAACCGGAAAACTGACTTATGTAACTGGTTTGCCTTCTGCCGATTTGATCTCCGGCTTTGGCAATACTCCGTATGTGGAGAATGGATATGCCTATATGGCTGTAACTACAACAGAAGGATATCCGTCTATTTATAAAATAGATCCGGTTGGTGCGGTAGCGACAAAGGGTGTTTCTATAGAAGCGACACAAATCAGTGGCGTCGGTAAACTGCAACCTCAGAACTGAGTATTGTAATAATATAATGGGAGTCTGCGGGCAGTATGTGCTTATGCAGACTCTTTTTATGAATCGTATCGAAGATTTTATGAAGAAAATATTTCGCCAAATACATCTTTGGCTTTCTGTTCCTTTCGGGTTAATCATTTCCTTGATTTGCTTCTCGGGAGCCATGTTGGTTTTTGAAAATGAAGTGATGGAACTGGTCAGGCATGAACTTTATTATGTAAAAAAGGTAGAGGCAGTTTCACTTCCTGTTGATCGATTATTGGAAGAGGTAGAACTCATGTTACCCGACAGTGTGTCTGTCACAGGAATCAATGTTTTCTCTGACCCGGAACGTGCTTGGCAGGTGAATTTGTCCAAGCCTCGTCGTGCTTTCATGTATGTGGATCAATATACTGGTGAGATTAAAGGTAAATATGAACGTCCTGCATTTTTTGTGACTATGTTCAGGCTGCATCGCTGGCTGTTGGACAGTATGAAAGCGGATGGCGGAGTCTTCTGGGGAAAAATGATTGTAGGTGTCAGCACCCTGTTGTTTGCCGTGGTTTTGATATCGGGTATCGTTATCTGGTGGCCTCGTACACGAAAAGCCTTGAAAAATAGTTTAAGAATATCTGTCGGCAGGGGCTTTAGAAGATTTTGGTATGACCTGCATGTTGCAGGTGGTATGTATGCGCTGTTTTTTTTGTTGGCTATGGCCCTTACCGGGCTAACATGGTCTTTTGGATGGTATCGGACAGGTTTCTATAAAGTGTTTGGCGTGGAAGTACAGCAGGGAGGTGCTCATGGTGGGGTGACCCAGCGTGGGGGGAAAGGCGGCAACCAATCCGGAAAGAATGTTTCTCATTCTTCGTCCTATGTTTGTTGGCAACAAGTTTATGAACAATTAGCCCTGAATAATCCCGGCTACAAACAGATAACCTTATCAGATGGGGCAGCAAATGTCTCTTTCAATACCTTCGGTAATCAACGTGCTTCCGACCGTTATAAATTCAATCCTCATACAGGTAAGATTGATGAGGTAGTTTTATATAAAGATGCTGAGAAGGTTGGAAAGATTCGCGGATGGATCTATTCTGTACATGTTGGTAGTTGGGGCGGTATGCTTACCCGTTTACTGACGTTTATAGCAGCTTTGATAGGAGCCACCTTGCCATTGACAGGATACTATTTATGGATAAAACGTATTTGGAGAAAGAAAGTAAGAGTAAGTTGAATATCTTTGTTATAAGATTAGGGGGCGAAAAGAATTTTATCATATGACCTGTTGTCGTGAATGACAGGTCATATGATATTGTTACAGGATTTTTTAGAACCACTTTATCTTTCTGAAAATAACAAAAGCCAACGCAGACAATGTGATGGATGCCAAAATAATAAAACTAAAAGCATGTGGTAATGCATCTACATGTACATCTACATTCATTCCATAGAAACTAGCTATTAATGTGGGTACCATCAGAATGATGGAAATACTGGTCATGCGTTTCATGATGGTGTTCACATTGTTGGATATGATGGAAGCAAATGCGTCCATGGTTCCGGTTAAGATATCACTGTAGATATTAACCGTGTTATATGCTTGTTTTAATTCAATAACTACATCTTCTACCAAATCGCGGTTTTGATAATCTTTTTCCTGGAAGATACTTTGCAATTTACCTACCATCACCTCATTTCCACGAATGGACGTATTGAAATAAACCAATGTTTTTTGTAGTTTCATCAATCTGAGCAGGTCCTCATTACGTATGCTCCTTTCCAATTCTTTTTCTGCGGCAGCTACATCATTGTTTATTTGTTTCAGATATTTCAAGAACCATACGGCAGATGAGTAAATTAACCGTAAAATCAATTCAAATTTATTAGGCACAATGATTCCTTTACGTCGGGTGTGGTCAATAAAATCAGGAATCATTTCAGTGGAGTGATAACACACGGTAACAATGATTTCATTGTTTGTAATGATACCGATGGGGATAGTGATATAAGGGATGCTTCCCTGTTGTTGCAGGGGGATTCGGATAATGGTCAGTAGCCAGTTTTCTTCCGTATCCGTTCGCGGACGTTCATCCATATCGGCGATGTCCTCTAAAAAAGCTTCGGGAACTTTTAATTCTTTAGTCAGAAACTCAAAATCACTTTGGTCGGGGCATTCTACATTCACCCAGCAGTTTGGCATCCATTGTGGCTTTTCTACAAAGCCATTCTCACAATAAAGATATTTTCTCATCTTATTGCCTCCTTTCGTTCGTTTATATCCGTTCAGAGGCATTCAGAGTAGTGATTGCCCTGTCGGATCAGTTAATACTATTGCACGTTCGTGGTATTGAATCGTCCATTTTTATTGATTGTTTTTTGTTTAAAGCGGTACAAAAGTACATAAAACCTTTAAAGGACAGACAGAAGTCAGGAGGCTTTTATATTTTTTTTAAGAATATCACCGGAAAGCAATCAGTGCCCGAGCAATGATGGTTTTGTCGCCATAGCACAGTTCTAACGTACTGTGTTTACCGATTAAGTTCCCTGGCGGAAACTATTGTTGTTAAAACATTTAGCATCCTTTTAATTACATGCAAAATTCACTTAAAAAATCGTTTGTCCAATACCTATTTATGATGAATCTTGTTCTATATAATCCTAATAATTAGGTATTGTGGAAGGTGCTGAAGTCGGTTACCTTTGCAAATGTAATAATTACAATTTAAAAATCAGTTTTAATTTAAAAATAAAAAGAGTATGGAACCAATTATTAATTCACAAGTTCCTGAATTTAAAGTTCAGGCATTCCATAATGGAGAGTTTAAAACCGTAACTAATAAAGATATTGAAGGTAAATGGGCTATTTTCTTCTTCTATCCTGCTGACTTTACGTTTGTATGCCCTACCGAACTTGTAGATATTGCTGAAAAGTATAATCAGTTCAAAGAAATGGGAGTGGAAGTATATTCTGTAAGCACCGATTCACATTTCGTTCATAAAGCATGGCATGATGCGTCTGAAAGTATCCGCAAAATCACTTATCCGATGTTGGCAGATCCTACAGGTGCTTTGTCGCGTGCATTTGGTGTGATGATTGAAGAAGACGGTATGGCTTATCGTGGTACTTTTGTAGTGAATCCCGAAGGCAAGATCAAATTAGCTGAAATTCAGGACAACAGCATCGGGCGTAATGCTGATGAACTTCTTCGTAAGGTAGAAGCTGCCCAGTTTGTAGCCACTCATGATGGTGAGGTTTGTCCTGCTAAATGGAAGAAAGGTGCTGAGACCTTGAAACCGAGTATTGATTTGGTAGGTAAAATTTAAAGTATAGAACTCATGTTAGATAGTGCGATAAAAGATCAGTTAAAAGGTCTTTTTGCCCAATTGGAAGCGCACTATACTTTTGACATCTTTGTCCACCCTCAGCACGAAAGTCGTGCCGAGTTGGTGGACTCGTTGGAAGAAGTGGCTTCCTGTTCGGATAAACTTTCCTGTCGGTTGCAGGATAGTGAAGGGCTGAAGTTTATCCTTTTAAAAGAAGGAAAGGATACGGGAATCACATTTCGTGCCGTACCTGGTGGTCATGAATTTACTTCTTTGTTGATGGCTGTTCTGAATGCTGACGGCAAAGGAAAGAATTTTCCGGACGAGTTTATTACCAGACGTATCAAGGCATTACAGGGGCCGATTAGTTTGACCACCTATTTGTCTCTCACCTGTACCAATTGTCCCGATGTGGTTCAAGCTTTGAATATGATGGTACTTCTGAATGGTCAGATACGCCATGAGGCAGTAGATGGATCTATAAATGAAGAAGAAGTAGAACGGATGAAAGTACAGGCCGTTCCTACTGTATTTGCTGATGGTGAACAGATTCATGTGGGGCGTAGCAGTATGGGGGATCTGTTGGAGAAGCTGGAAGCCCGTTACGGTTCGGTGGAATTGGAAGCTGTTGAGACAAAAGAATATGATGTACTGGTAGCCGGTGCTGGTCCTGCCGGTGCGACAGCTGCTATCTACTCGGCTCGTAAAGGGTTGAAAGTAGCAATAATAGCCGAGCGTATTGGTGGACAAGTCAATGAAACGATGGGGATTGAGAACTTGATATCTGTGCCTCAGACTACCGGTAAACAGTTGGCCCAGGATCTGAAAAAACATTTGGCGGAATATCATATTGATATTTTAGAAAATCGCCGGATAGAGAAAGTGGAAGTGGCAGAGGGCATGAAAGTGTTGTCTGTGAAAGGTGGAGAAACGTATAAGGCTCCCGTATTGATCATTGCTACCGGGGCGAATTGGAGAAAATTGAATGTTCCCGGTGAAGAAAAATACATCGGTCATGGAGTTGCTTTCTGTCCTCATTGTGACGGACCATTTTATAAAGATAAGGAAGTAGCAGTCATAGGTGGTGGAAACTCCGGGGTTGAGGCTGCTATTGATTTGGCGGGAGTCTGTTCCAAAGTGACTGTATTCGAATTCATGGATACTTTGAAAGCGGATACTGTTTTGCAGGAGAAAGCTAAAAGCCTGCCCAATGTGGATATTATTACTAATACTCAAACGGTAGAGGTGTTAGGAAACGGTGATAAAGTGGTGGGGCTTATAAAGAAAGACCGTTCATCCGAAAAAGAAGAGATCTTTGCCTTGGATGGTATTTTTGTCCAAATAGGTTTGACTGCCAATAGCACTTTGTTTAAAGAATTGCTGGAAACGAACCGCATGGGTGAAATTCTGACTGATAAAAATGGCCGGACCTCTGTAAAAGGTATCTATGCTGCCGGAGATGTAACGGATGTTTCCTATAAACAGATAGTTATAGCAATGGGGGAAGGCGCCAAGGCTGCTTTAGCTGCATTCGAAGACCGGATGCGCGGAACGATTTATTAGTGATAAGTGGTTGGTGGTGAATAGTGGGTGCATATCGCAGTATTTACCACTAATCTTATCACTAAAAAATGCACTCTTTGTATGTATATTGGTGAGAATATGCTTTCTTTGTAGGTGAATCACCGTTTACAGCATTGATATGGCAGAATCGAGACGTACTTCATTGAAAGATTTGGCACAGATATTAGGTGTATCCATACCTACAGTATCCCGTGCCTTGAAAAATAGTCCCGAAATCAGTCGGGAACTTTGTATTAAAGCTCAAAAATTGGCAAAAGAGATGAATTATCACCCTAATCCTTTTGCTATGAGTCTCCGGAAAAATACTCCCCGTACCATTGGAGTAATTGTACCTGATATTGTTACTCATTTCTTTGCGTCTATTTTAAGTGGTATAGAAGATACCGCTATAGCAAACGGCTATTTTGTTATCATCACGACTTCCCATGAGTCATACGACCATGAGAAAAGAAATATTGAGAATTTGGTCAATATGCATGTGGAAGGTATTATAGGTTGTTTATCTCAAGAAACAACAGATTATGCCCATTGGTTGAGTTTGGATGATATGAATATGCCGCTTGTTCTATTTGATCGTGTTTGCATGCCTGACCGTTTTTCTACGGTAGTGGCTGATGGAGTATATTCTGCTCAGATGGCGACACAGCACTTGTTGGATCATGGAAGCAAACGGATTGCTTTTATCGGTGGTGCAAACCATCTGGATATAGTAAGAAAGAGAAAACATGGTTACCTTGAAGCGTTAAGGGAAAATAAGATACCTATTGAGAAAGATTTGGTTGTGTGTCGGAAAATTGATTTTGAAGAAGGGAAAATAGCTACAGAAATTTTATTATCGCTTCCGGAGCCTCCCGATGCAATTCTTGCCATGAATGATACATTGGCATTTGCCGCTATGGAAGTGATTAGAAATCATAATCTTCGTATTCCTCAGGATATAGCGCTTATTGGGTATACAGATGAGCAACATGCCAATTATGTAGTGCCTCGCCTTTCGGCCGTCTCGCATCAGACTTATAAGATGGGGGAAGCCGCATGTCAGATGTTGATTGATAAGATTAAGGGAGATAAAAAAATCAGGCAAATCATTATTCCTACTTGTTTGCAGGTGAGGGAAAGCAGTATAAAAAGGAAGGATTGAGAACCGAAATGTATTTTAAGAAGAGAATAAGGCTGAACTCTTCACAAAGAGCCAACCTTATTTCTTTATATATTGGAGTATTATTGAGTGACCAACGTAATAATGGAACGTGCCGGGATCACAACTTTTTCATGGTTTTTGATGCTTCCTACCGGTAGAAGATTCTCTCCATCTTTATCCGAAGTACGATAGATTGTCCAGTTTTTTATAATTCCGTTACGCTGATAGAAAGTAAACTCTTTATCTTCCGCTGCATAATTAATCATAACGAAAACCTCCTTTCCGTCTGTATTTTGGTATGCTGAACACATTAGTCCGGTTACATCCGTATCGCCTTCAGGAATGATTTTCCCTTGGTTGTCTTTGGCTATAATTGCTTTCCGAACAGCTCCCGGGCGTATAAATCTACTGTAGTTTCCCAAAGCCCACATTAATTTGGAGTCTTTCACCTCACCATTCAGAAAAGTCGGATCACTATACTCACGGATTAATCCGTCTTTATAATCTCCACCGATAGATCGCCACCATTGCCAACTGCGAGCACCTGCATATACAATGTCATGATGAATGATCCGTGCTACATATAATGCTGTCTTCATGGTGAAGTCATATCCTCCGCCTCCGCCGATTTCTTCGTCATTGCCCATGATACAGGTTTCTGTCTGCCAGAAATCCACCTTATACTTGTCTAAAGTATCTTTTAATTGACAACGGATATCGTGTAAATTATTCAGAGGAGTATTAGTCCAATAACTATGCCCTACCATCAGCCGGGGAACATTGGGAGTATCACCCAGATAGGTGGCTGTACTGTCCGGATTAAAGAAAGACTGGATTTGATACCCCCGTTCCCAATTAGTCATGTGAGTATCGAACATACAACGATAGTCAGAGGACTCATTGACTAGAATCTGTGTGTCAATTTGGTTATTTACGAACTCTTTACTGATGAGGCGTATGGCACGGGCTATTTCGCGGTTGGTAGCCGGTGTACCTTCTTGTTTGGGGCCAATCCAGTTCCAATGCCCATCGGGTTCATTGAATGGACAGAGGTAATTGAACTTGATTCCATCGTGTTTCTCCACCCCTTTTATGACATTGGCAAGAAAACGGGCAAAATTCTTATAATGCTCTTCCTTTAAGTTTAAGGTTCCTCCACGGCCTGTGTTGGTGGCAAGACCGTTTTGTGTGAAATATACGGGAGGTGAATTAAGAAATGCCAAAAATTTGTTTACACCCCGTTCTTTTGCCAGACGCAGGAAGTTGCGCTGCCCTTGTTGTTTATTCCAATTATAGTTACCATCTGCCTGAAGGAAACATTCGGTGCGCATCCAGGGAGAGGCTATCTGGCTGGCTTCTCCTTGTTCCGCACTTCCGGCTCCTACATTGAAACGCCATAAAGACAAGCCGATTCCTTTAGGTTGTCCGTTTTCATGGTTTTCCGTACTGAACAGCCAGTCGGCTACTTGGTTTTGTTTTTCTTGCGGCCATAAGCCGATAAATTGCATGCTCCAACAGTCTGATGCTCCGAAATAGTCCATGGTTTGACAGGGTTGGTCTGTTTCTATTTCAAAGTGAATGGCAGGATGTTGAGCAAACAGGTTTGCTGTTGCAAATAAAGAGAATAATAATGCTTTGTATTTCATAAAGTTGAGGGATTATTTCAGATTATAAATGACAGTTGTAACACTTTCCGAAGGCACAATTACTTGTTGGTCTGCCGTGACGTGTACCTCTTGCAAATTTTTGTTATTTGTTGTTGTATAAGTAGTGATGGAGCTTATTTCACTTACCCATTCTTTATGAATTTCGTTTAGCCGGACTCCTTTTTCTGATAGATTGGTATAAACAGCAACAATTTTATCTTTTTTCGGTGAAATCCATGCTGACCCGAAGAAACTGGATGATTCATTCATGTTAAGCATGATACGGCGATAACCCGGTCGGATGAATAGGCTGTAGTTACCTAATACCCAAAGTGTGGGAGTAGCTTTATAAGTGCCTTCTTTCTCTATATCCCCATAAACTCCATCGGAGGGTTCCAGTGAAATCAGTAAGAAGCGGTTTTTGTGTCCCCAGCGGGGGATATCCATTGAGGTCCAGTAACTCCAGGAGGAAACTCCTGCTATAGTTAGGTCATTGTGTATTACTTTTGACATATAAAGTGCAATGTCCATTTCGGTTGCTTGGTCATAGCCTATAAACTCGGAAGAGCTGTATCCGTCGCCTAACATACTCCACTCACTTTGCCATATTTCTACATCATATTGTTGGGCTGCTTGGGCCAGTTGTTTCCGGACATTACGCATACCATCCCATGTGCCATCTGTCCAGTAGCTGTGGCCGCAGATAAGTTTCTTTACATGAGTCAGGTTGCCTATATAGGTGGAAGTTCCAGGTGTGAAAAATGCTGAAAGTACGTTACTATGGGCGGCATCATTCTTAAATTTGTAGAGATATTCATAATCTCCAGATTCCCCTGGAAGAATATCAATAGAAAGACCGGCAGAAGTGATGGCGGTATCCAATTCACGTATAAGTCTGGCTACTTCATCATTAGTCCATCCGCTGCCTTCCTGGCCGCTGTCCCAATTATATTGGGGTTCGTTAACTGGTGAGATATGTGTCACTGGATATCCTTCGTTTACATAGTATTTTGCTACATCTGACATGTATCTGGCAAAGTCCGTATAACATTCATCCTTCAAATTAGAAACTCCTCCGCTATTGGAGAATCCTTTTCCGTTGGAGGTATATTGTACAGGAGGGGTATTGCTGAAAAGTACTATACTCTGACAACCAAACTCTTTGGCGCGCTGCAAGAAGTAGCGCTGCCCTTTACAGCGTGTCCAGTCTAATGTTAAGTCATCAGTCAGATAAGATTCTGCTCTGCGTGATTTGTCTTCTATTCCACTTGCTTCACCTTGTTCTGCACTGCCACCACCTAGATTCACACGCCACATGGAGAGTCCTATACCTTTAGGTTGTCCTGATTGTATTTCAGAAGAGAATAGCAGTTCACTGATTTTGTCACGATTCGTTATCCAGCTTTTTCCTACGAAGGCAGGTGCCCAACAATCTGATGCGCCAAATCCTGTCAGAGTCTGAAAAGATTGTCCGGCATCTATGGTTACTGTTTTTTCTACGTTTATGCTGCTGTCCGGTTGCCCCGATGTATCCGGTGTTTGGGGAGAATCGTCACTGCAGGCTACAGTAGAAAAGAACAGTGGAAGAGTAAAAATATATTTTAGTTTCATTGTTTTAGATGGATTAAAAAATAGTCGCGGATAATCCTAGCAAACTATCCGCGACAGAATATAAAGACCTATTGAATGTTTAATTCCTGTAACAATCTGTTCTTTTTGGAAAATGATTAATTCCAGCCCGGATTTTGGGTGATAGAACCATTAGACATTGTAATCTCATATAAAGGTATCGGGAATACCATATCCCGGTTTTCGTTGAAGCTGATTCCTTTATCACTTGCCTCACCTTGATTTTCCCATTCGTAAATGTCGCGGGTAGCGGGATCTGTATTGTATTTTACAAATGTACCGTTTGCTCCCATCAGGTTACAAATCATTTTCTTGCCATTGTCATCTGTCCAACGGCGGATATCATAGATTCTGTTTTGTTCCCATGCCAGTTCCAAACGACGTTCTAGCCGGATAGCTTTGCGAAGCTCGTTCCCACTGGATGTGACAGCAGGTAATTTTACACGATTCCGTACCTCATTAAGGTAGGTACGTGCTGTACCATCTTCGCCCAATTCGTTGCAGGCTTCAGCATACATCAACAATACATCTGCATAGCGTAAGATACGATGATCTAATGGAATTTTGTCGATATTGTATACTTCCGGACGTTTTTCAATAGGTACAAAATACTTCCGGACAATACGTGCTGATTTATGTTGTGACGGATCTATAATATAACATTCGGGATCCCAACCGTACTTTTCGATATAATCTTTATAATTGGCGATTTTTGTGTTGTTTTCAACGAACTTGTCGAAGTTATTCTCTCCGGCAATTTCTGTACAACCGGTTTTAATGATAGTCCAACGTAAACGTTCTGTATCTCCTGCATCGATGTAGGCTTGTTCGAGGTTAGCGGTTGGCTGTCCCCAAGACCATCCGTCGCCGGGACCACTACGGGCACCGGTAATAACAGTCAAAGAACCACCCAATGCATAAGTTCCATCATACATATATTGTACTTCAAACAGACTTTCTTCGCTATTGTTATGGTCAACATCCCATACATCACCGAAGTTGTCGAGTAATTTATATTCACCTTCGTCGATGACTGTTTTCAATACATCATGTGCCTCTTGCCATTTGCTTTGGTAGAGGTAAACCTTTCCCAATAGGCCTAATGCAGCTCCACGGGTAGCGCGTCCCATATCTGTAGCAGCATATTGACTACGTTGTGGCAACACATCAGCAGCGGCTTTTAAATCATCTTCAATGAACTTATATACATCTTCGGCCGAAGCGCGGGTAATACCTTGTATTTCTTCGGGCAACAGGAAGCCTGTAATGAGAGGCACACCACCAAAATTCTTCACAAGTTCAAAATAGAAGTATCCACGGAGAAAACGTGCTTCGGCTACAAGCCGGTTCTTCATTTCTTCATCTGAGAAATCAGCTTGTGAAATGCGTTCCACTGCGATATTGCAACGTAGAATGCCTTTGTATCGATACTGCCAAAAGTTGGAGATGGCACCATTGCTTTGTCCGGTACCTTGATAGTGGGCCAAAGAAATATAGTCACTTTGACTTTGGCTGGTATTGCCCATCCAACCGTCATCACTACACATCTCGGAAAGCAACCATACTGTGTTGATATTCCACCATCCGCCAAAAGTAATGGCCTGGTAACAACCAGTAATAAATGCTTCGGCTTCTTCTGCACTTTGGAAATAAGTATCCAAATTTTGTTGCCCGCGCACTTCCTCTGTTAGGAAATCCTCACAAGAAGTGAATGTCAGCGAGGCAATCATTGTTAATATTGTTAATATCTTTTTCATGGTTTATACCTTGAGGGTTAAAATTTTAAATCAATTCCAAATAAGAAAGTACGTGGGTTAGGATAAGCGATGCCGTCAATACCGGTTTCAATTACACTGCCATCTTTACCAATCTGTGGACGTTCAGGATCCATACCTGAGTAGCTGGTGATAGTGAAAGGATTTTGAGCCGACAATGAGAGACGCAATTCGGTTCCGTTCAACCACTTCTTGGGGAGTGTGTAACCCACTTGTAATAGTTTGCAACGCATATAAGAGCCGTCTTCTACAAAGAAACTTGAAACGCGTGTGTAATTCTGATTCAAATCATTGTAGGACAGACGAGGAATATCGTTGCTGGTTCCTTCGCCATGCCATGCTTTCTGCAATGTACCTGCCCAAACGTTTTGCCCACTTACGCCGGAGTATAAACCTTTGGTCTTATTGAAAATATCATTACCGAATGTACCATAGAAGTTGGCTGTGAAATCGATGTTTTTATAGCTGAAACCCAAGTTCAAACCTACCATCAAATCGGGATATGGGTTACCGATCCATGTTTTATCATTTTCATCTAGAACTCCGTCATGATTCAAATCCTTAAAGCGAATGTCACCGGGTTGGGCATTGGATTGTACCAGCTTGCCATTTTCGTTGGTGTGAGCATAAACTTCATCCCAATTTTGGAAAATACCATCGGCTACGTAGCCGTAGAAGCGTGAAATCAAGCCACCGTCTTCATTACGGATAATTTGGTCGCTGTTGAAACCTCCAGTTTGGATAGGACCGTCACCGGAGAATTTAACAGCTTTATTTTTCACTGCGGAAAGGTTCAATCCCACATTATATCGGAAGTCTGCTACTTTGTCGTGCCAGTTCAGACTTAATTCCCAACCGCTAGCTTTCATACTACCTATATTCATCCATACTGTACTGTTCCAGTCGGGGTATCCGATGGCGAAGATATTTTGTTTCTGATAGAGCATATCAGAAGATTTCTTTTGGAAATACTCAAAGGTCATGTCTAGACGGGAGTCAAGGAAGGACATATCCACACCTACGTTCCAGTCTTCTACTGTTTCCCATTTTAGCAAATTATTGCCAACGCCTGATACCATAGTACCTGAAACACGTCCTGGAGCTGTACCGAATACATAATCAGATTGTCCTAACAAAGTCAGCGTAGCATCATTATCTATGTTTTGATTACCTACACGTCCCCAACCTCCGCGTAATTTCAAGTTACTGAAAATCTTCTGGTCTTGCATGAAACTTTCACTGATGATACGCCATGAAGCAGAAACAGAAGGGAAGATGGCATATTTGTTTCCTTTGGGGAAACGAGAAGAACCATCTGCACGAATAGAAGCTGTTAGATAGTAACGATTGTCATAGTTATACATCACGCGTCCTAAATAAGATACTAATGTGCTGTAAGCAGTTTTACCTTCTGACTTTTGGTTTTGTGTACCGGCATTTACTTCCTGCATTTGATCCATATTATTAGGAACATCGTCACGTGAGGCTTTTGATTGGAATTCAGCAAAGCGTTCAGCTGTAAAGCCACCCATTACATTAATATTATGCTTTTCTGCAAAAGTCGTGATGTAAGTAGCAGTATTAGTCCAGTTCCAATCAAGCCATTCCTGCATTTCACGGGAAACATTACTTAATGTAGATTGTTCCAAAGCATCAATATAGAATTCAGAAGTGAATTTGTCTGTACGGCGGAAGTGTGCATTAGCGCCGAACTGCGTGCGCAGGGTCAGTTTTTGAATAGGGTTTATCTGTAAATAAGTATTTACAATTGTACCCATTTCACGGGAGTGGGAATTTTGGCGAGCCAATGAACCGGCAGGGTTCCACTCCTGGTTGTTGTAAGAACGCTGATAGTTATTGAATTCGTTATCCACCCATTGATCTTCCGGCTTGAATATAGGAGTTGTGGGGTCCATAGACATGGCAGCTGAAAAAAGATCGGGGGTATCATCCCATGATTCTACACGTGGGGCAATGTCGAAACCCATTTTTACATATTTATTAAATGTATATTCTGTATTAAGGCGTGCGTTGATTTTGTCCCAATAACCATAGTCATATTGTGAATTGTTACGGTAGTAACCCATACTCAGGTTATAAACCAGTTTATCTGAACCACCGGAGATATTGAGTGAGTAATTTTGCACTAAAGCAGTTTTGTTGATTACTTCGTCCCACCAGTCTGTTCCTCCGGGATTGGTAGTAGCGCCTGTATCATTCCAAATAGAAGTTCCTCCGTCATTTGTGTATCGGGTATTGAATACTTCTTTATATTCGGCGGCATTAGCCATTTTGGGTTTTGACAATGTTTGGAAACCTGCAGATGCATTAAAACTGATATTTGTTTTTCCTGCCATTCCTTTTTTGGTTGTGATTAGAATGACACCGTTAGAAGCACGTGTTCCGTAAATGGCAGCAGCCGAAGCGTCTTTTAAAACTTCCATAGATTCAATGTCATTACTGTTTAGGAAGTTGATGTTTGTACCTACCGGCATGCCATCTACTACATACAAAGGATCGGTTCCGTTTACTGTTGTTACACCACGGATTAGAACTTTTGGTTGTGCGCCCGGACCACCACCACTGGTTACTTGAACACCGTTGATTTTACCTTGCAAGGCGTCCATTGCATTACCGGTTACAGTTTCGGTAATTTCTTTTCCTTTTACGGTAGATATAGAACTGGTCAGGTCACTTTTTTTCACGGCTCCATAACCAATAACCACTACTTCGTCCAGTAATTCACTGGCATCTTTCAGCACTACATTGATAACGGTTTGTCCGTTTACCTTTATTTCTTGAGTCTCATATCCTATGCTGGAGAACACAAGTACGGCATCCTTGGCAACATCGTTTAGTGAATAATCACCATCAATACTTGTAATAGTACCTGTACCTGTACCTTTAACTTGCACTGTTGCACCAATCATCGGTTCTTTATCTGAAGCCGAGGTTACTACACCTTTTACAGTGATGGTCTGCGCATAGCTACATAGACTTGTCAGCGCAAGACACAATAATAATATTTGCTTTTTCATATCTTAAATCTAATGTTACTTGTTAATTGGCCGGAATGAGTTTAGCTCTTTCCAAATGAGCGTCGAATATAAGTTTATAATTCCCTGTGACGTTCACTGTTGGTTTTGCCCAATTGTCACCTACATGATCGGGTTTGGTCCATGCCGGATTGGTATATTTGGCTTCTTTACCATAATATCCGAAGATCTCCGGTTCGTCTGAGTTGTCTACACGCCACGTGCAATAATTCCACCATCCGTCAGAGTGCCAGTTATGAATAACGAAATTCATTTTAGTACCTGCCTCCAGGAATAGGGGGGTATCCAAATAGAACAGGTGAGGATTGGTCTTATCTTGAGTGAAACGCAGGACTTCAGTTGGGCTACTGGTCATATATCCGAAATAGAATTCCTGTAACCACGAACCACCGTCACCCCATGTGTCAAGGCTGATAGAACCGTATGTGTGAGGTATGGGGTCTACAGCATCGGCAATTGAGTAAGTTTTCAGATTGTATGTACTGTTCTTCACATCAATATTAATTTCATAATAAACATTGGCTTGGTCAAGTACGATTGGCATTGCTGTTTCGGGATCGTCTGTCAGTTTGGTGTTATCCTCTGGATCAAGCCCGAAACAAATAGGAGTGAAGTCACTCTTTTGTGGTAAGAAGAATATTTTAGTTCCGGCTTTTTGACAGTAATAATTTGCTTTATACTGATATTCACCTGTATGTTCAATTACCATCGGTACCCCGAATATATCACTATTCAGTTCTTCGGCAGTTGCCACATCTGCCAGATACATTTTGGGAAAATCCGGCATTTCTGAGATATTCAATACACTGGTGGTAGTGGTTGAGTTTTCTTTCTTGTCAAAAGCGGTAATTGTCACATTATAACTTTTCGGTTCATTGGGGAATACTATTATTTCGGCAAAGTTCAATGAACTTTTTCCATCAGCATCTACACGGCGGTTGTCAAACCCGTCTATACCTGGAATATTAATTGTGACATAATCCAATGCACGATCATCTGTAGCCGTGAACCGAAGATTGAATTTCGTTTCATTTTTCATTAATACTGTAACAGTGGCATCCGGGGCAGCTGAAAATACCGGAGCTGCAAAATCTCCGTCCATTGTGATTAATACATCTTGAGATATACTGCGTCCTCCTACATCGGTTACAGTAACTTTGACTGTGAAACGTTCGCCGATTTCATTTCGGTTTATGTCAAAGTAATAACTTAAATCATAACTCTCTTGCGGAGCACCATAGATTTCGATTAAATCAATTGTCTTGTTCAAATGCAGGTCGGCACATTGTAGGCTGATAGAAGCAATACCGTCTTTGTCTTCTAATGTCCCTTCAATAGTAAATCGATGTCCCGCTCCGGACTCGATGTGGTCTGTTGCTAATGTCATTGTTGGATTTTGCCCGTCTACATCGGGGTAGTCGTTATCATCACTACATCCCGTACATAGGTTTGCAGTTACAAGAAAAGCCCATAACATGGCACCATACAAATGTTTCTTTTTCATATTTTATTAGTATTTGAAGATTAAACATCTACTCTAATAGAGGACGAATTAAATTCGTTAGTGGTGCAAATGTACGTGAAGAAGAATTAAAATCCTGATATAAATCTTGCAGAAAAGGGAGGTAAATCTTGCAATGCATGATTTATGTATCTAAAATACAGACTTTATTTGTATTTTTGAACCATATTATTTAACAATGTGTACACTGATGCTATGAGAAAGATATTCGTACTTTGGCTCTTGCTGCTGTCGGTTGTTTCATTGGCACAACCTTATTCTGTTAAGCAGCTTGGTATAGAGAAGGGATTATCCAATAATTATGTGGTGAGCATTGCTCAAGACAAACAGGGCTTTCTGTGGTTTGCCACGGAGGAAGGGTTGAACAAATTCGATGGTACCCGTTTCATTACTTATTTGAAGAATGAAGATTTGACAAGGCAGGGTATAACAGGCAATGAACTGAATTGTTTGTTGGATGATCCTCAGGATTCTATCCTTTGGATAGGCACGCAAAGGGCCGGTCTGAATGCGTATGACTATGTAAATAACACTTTTCTTTGCTATAGGCATGATGGCGAGAACCCCGAAAGTCTGATAACGGATGATGTTACTAAGATTGTGGCAGCTACAGATGGTAATCTTTGGATTACGACATATTGGCGGGGAGTAGATTATTTCGATAAAAAGGCTGGAAAATTCATTCATTACAATACTCAAACAGTTCCGGGATTGGCTAGCGATAATATTTGGTCGGTTGTTGATGGAGGAGATGGAAAGTTGTATATGGGGCATGTGCATCATGGATTCAGTGTGTTGTCTCTTAAAGATAAAAAAGTAAAGAACTTTATGCATGACCCTGAAGATCCGGTCAGTTTGCCAGGTAATGGGGTAACTTGCATTTATAAGGACTTAAGCGGTAATATTTGGCTGGGAACAGACCGGGGGCTGGCACTGTTCAATCCGGAAGCCGAAAATTTTATCCATTTTCATCATAGTGAGGACGGGGTTCCTCATACCGTATTTGATATCAGACAATTTGATGGGAATAAACTTTGGATTGCCATGGAATTTGGAGGAATAGCCATTTTGGATTTAACGCAACGTATGTTTCTTTCTCCTGACCAAGTGCGTTTTCAATATATAAAGGAAGGGGATGATGAATACAGTCTCTCTAATTCTACTGTACGTTGTTTGTTTCAGGACTCCTTTAAAAATGTGTGGGCTGGTATGTGGGGAGGTGGAATTAATTTTCTTAGCCATGAATCTTCCTATTTTAATGTTTATAGTTATTCTCCTATCCAGCATTCGGGTAGTAGCCTGAATAATAAGACAGCAAGTAGTGTATGCGTAGCAAGGGATGGAAAGTTATGGATCGGAACCGATGGGGGAGGCATCAATGTATTTGATAAAGGCAAGCGGGTGGCGGTTTATAAAGAAGAAACCGGTGATTTGACTGATAATTCCATACAGGCTGCACTTTGTGATTCGGAAGGAAACCTTTGGTTTGGATCGTTTATGGGAGGAGTGGATTTTTATGATGTGAAAAAGAAAAGTTTTCACCAGATTTTTCCTAAAGATAAAACAGGGGAAGATGTGCGTGCACTATATGAAGATGCAGAATATGTATGGATAGGAACTAGTAATGGCATCTATAAGGTACGCTTGCATGATAAAGGCATTGCAGATCATTATACAGTAGAGAATAATCTGGTGAGATGTATCTCGAAAGATAATCTTAATCGTTTATGGATTGGTACTTTCGGAGGAGGATTAGGGGTTTTTGATGAACATTTTCAGTGCGTTAAACTTTTTAACGTGACTTCTCTTTTTCCCTCTAATACTATCAATACTGTTTATATGGATAGTCAGAACAGAATGTGGATAGGAACGGGAGAAGGTCTGGTTTGTTTTCCATCCTCTCAGAGTTGGGACTATAAAGTATATCGCAGTGAGGAGGGTTTGTCCAATGTCCATATACGTGCCATTACGGAAGATAATCATGGAAATATATGGGTGAGCACCAATAAAGGTATCAGCTGCTTGTTGAAAGACAAGGAGGTTTTCTATAATTACGATCATTGGGATAATGTGCCTATGGGCAATTTCATGAGTGGAAGTGTGGCGGAAGCTAAGGATGGAACACTTTATTTTGGCTCAATCAATGGCTTATGCCGTTTTAATCCAGATCAGGTATTGGAAAAACGAGAGTCACCTGCTGCAATTATTACGGAGATGCGTATATTCGGTCCGTTGCGTGATACGGACAGTAATGAAAAGGTGATGGCGCTTGAAGGCCAGTCGGAAGTACGTTTAAGCTATATGCAAAATAACTTCAGCGTCACCTTCAATATACAGAATTATGCCTTGGCCGATCAAGTGGAATATGCTTATATGTTGAAAGGGTTGGAAAATTCATGGTATACAGTAACCGATCCTAATAATGTGACTTTCCGTAATATACCTCCGGGAAATTATTGTTTTCAGGTAAAGACAAGAATACGGAATCAGGAATGGGCGGATGAGATAGCTTCTCTGGATATCCGTATTGACCCGCCTGTATGGCTTACGTGGTGGGCCAAGTTATTTTATATTCTTTCGGGTGTTTCTGTCCTGTATTTTATTCTTCATGCCTATAAAAAGAAACTGGATATGGAGTCTCTCTATGAGTTGGAGAAGAAAAATCATGAGCAGGAACAGGAGCTGAATAATGAGCGTTTACGTTTCTATACCAATATCACACATGAGTTGCGTACTCCTTTGACGTTGATTCTGGGACCGTTGGAAGATATGCAGAAAAGTAATTCTTTATCAGGGAAAGATTCACAGAAAATATCGGTTATCCATCAAAGTGCCATCCGGTTGTTGAACCTGATTAATCAGATACTGGAGTTCAGAAAAACGGAAACCCAAAACAAGAAATTATGTGTAAGTCGTGACAATCTGGCAGCCCTTGTACACGAGATCGGACTGAAGTATAAGGAATTGAACCGGAAACCTGAGATTGATTTCTGTCTTGAGATTGAGCAGGAAGATATGTCTTTGTTTTTTGATAAGGAGGTAGTAACGATTATACTGGATAATTTGATCTCCAATGCTATAAAATATACAGAGAAAGGAACTATAACTTTAGGATTACATCAGGTGGTCCGGAATAATATACACCATACGGAAATCAGTGTGAGTGACACCGGTTTCGGTATTGCTCCCGATGCATTGCCTCATATTTTTGACCGTTATTATCAAGAGGGAAGCGAACATCAGGCTTCAGGAACAGGTATTGGTCTGGCTCTGGTAAAGAACCTGGTAGTTTTGCATGAGGGGGAGATCAGGGTTGAAAGTTCTTTGAATGTGGGAAGTACTTTTTATGTCAGTCTGCTGACGGATAACACGTATCCTCATGTGCTGCATGCTGACTCGACGGAGAAAACTTCCGATGAAAAGGACGAAAAAGAAGAAAATATAGAACCTGTGCATAGTGGTAAGCGTATTCTGCTGATAGTGGAAGATAATAGGGACATCTGTGATTATATTGTAGAATCTTTCTCGGACGATTTTGAAGTGAGGACTGCCGCCAATGGTGAACAAGGTTTGGAACAAGCGTTGGGCTGCATTCCTGATATTATAGTCAGTGATATCATGATGCCGGTGATGAACGGCATTGTGATGTGCCGGAAATTGAAAGAAGACTTGCGTACCAGCCATATTCCCATTATTTTGCTGACGGCAAAGGATTCTTTGCAAGATAAGGAAGAGGGGTATCAAGTGGGTGCTGACTCTTATCTGACAAAGCCTTTCAGTGCTACTTTGTTGCATAGCCGTATCCATAATTTGCTTGAATCCCGCAAGTTGTTGGCAGAGCGTTTTAATACGAATTCCATACTCATTGACAAACGTGCGGCAGTAGCCGAGTCTATGAATAAATTGGATAATGAGTTCCTTGAGAAGATTAACAAGCTGATTGAAGATCGTCTTTCTTCTGAGAAGATAGACATCGGCTATTTGTCGGACGCCATGTGTATGAGTAATTCTACCCTATATCGGAAGATGAAGGCATTGACCGGACTTTCCACCAATGAATATATCCGCAAAATAAAGATGCAATATGCGGAACGTTTGTTATTAGAGGGGAAATACAATATTTCAGAAGTTGCGTTCAAGGTGGGAATTAACAGTACGGTCTATTTCCGTCAGTGTTTTAAAGATGAATTCGGTATGGCTCCTTCTGATTATCTGAAAAAGATAAAACCGGAATAGAGTGGTTGTGTAAGCCGTTTCTTCCATATAGTTAAGCTTTTTTTACAGTCATCTGCTACAGACTCCGCCAGTGGACTGTAAGGTCTGCTTGGGTGGACTATACAGTCTGCTGCAATGGACTCTACGGTCCATTGAGGGAGTCTGTAGTAGGTAACCGTAAGAAAGGGCTTAATTGTAGGCAAGAAAAGCCTTAGCTAATAGGGAGATTGGACTTTGAAGGAAATTGCTGTTTCTCAATTTGTATGTTTATAAATGATTGTAGAATGCTTTCACCGTTTCCCATTTATAATAAGGGGCAATAGGGCTGTCAATGGGTAATTTGACTTCATTTTCATTATGTAGCAATTTTACAATAACTTCTCCTTGTTTATTCTTGAAAAAGATTAATTGAAGGTTGGCTCCCATAGGTGAAACACGGAAATCTTGCCAGGCCAGGTAATATCGGTCGGGATCTGTTTCTTGATTGGAGCATCCTTCTACTTGCATGAGTGCCAACAGACGGATCAGGTTGGTATCATGTCCGAAACGGAGGGTGGCGCAAGGAGTTCCTTCACGGATGGCGCGGTCGGCACTTTCTATAATATTCTTCAATAAAGATTTTGCACTCTTGGGGGCTGCTCCCTGATTGACGGGAGCATTGGCATTGCAAATATACATCCGATAATTCACAGACTGCCAGATACCGAATAATTCTTCTTTTTCAAACAAATCATAAAAGGATAGAGGCAACTCTACATCTTGCATGTCGGAAGCAATCCAATAAAGTCCCATCATGAGCTCGCGGGGATTCCTGACTTCTTTGGGATTTTTGAAAAGTGAAGCGATTAAACGTTCCGGATGAATATGATTTTCTTCGAATGTATGGAAAGCTGTTCTCCATGGCGCACTTGCCGAACCCAGCTTTTCGGCTTCGGGTGAAGTATAGGCAATGTAGTCCATGTGTCTTTGGTTGGCTTCGCGGGTGATCTGGAGGGAGGGGTTTAGTTCTTTCAGTTGTTCTGTGAATGCGGACATGCTCATGATACAACGTACGGAAACGCTCGAACGCGCTGATATGTTGGCGCTGTCCCGGAATATATGGGGATATTGTTGATAAAGCCGTTTGGCAATGGCTTTGTGTTGTCGTTCTCCTAATGGGGTCAGGTTTCCTCCGCGCCCACGGGCATTTTCCCATACTTTCTGGAGTCTGAGCCTCACATCTTCACCTAAATCGGTAAGTCCTGATTTATTGTGAAACGTATCAAAGACACGAATGACTTCTAGATAACGTTCGTCCGAAGTCATCCAGCGGGACCCATGGCGTCCGTAATGGCTGATGTAGAAAGGACTGTAACCTTCGGGTACCGGAGTTTGTATGCCGTTTGGTGTGGGATAAGCATAATAGATGCTACCCATTTTTTCCGGGCTTTGGATGATTTCTTCTTTCAGATTGTGTGCGGGGAGATCTATGGGAGCTACTTTCCAATTGATGCCGAGCGGATTATTTTGTATTTCCCATATCAGAGGGAAATCCGGATTATCCATAATCCACATTTCGCATCCGTCTACTGAGTCGTTTACATGCAGTAAGGAATAGCCCATAGCTTGTGACTTGGTATCAGCCAGTTGGTATTCTGTCTGATTATAATGAAATGCCTTTTGGCTTTTCAATTCCTGAAAAGCGGTTGCTGAAAGTAGGGCAAAGGTTTCTTGAATGGGGAGACAGATATGCTGTCCGTCTTCCGGCTGTAAGAAGCTTAGTCTGACCGCCGTTTTTAAAGCTTCTTGGGGCATGGCGTAGCTGCCTGATTGCCATCGGGTGTTTCTTTCAATTCCCCAATGCAGATAAAGGGTGTCGTTGGACTGATTGAAAGTAAATTGGTACTTTCGGGTTTGTCCATGCAGTTTGAATACAAATAACAGAGGGTTGGTAATGATATCTTGTGCCATTACATTTCCCATCAGGCTGCCGATAAGCAGAAAGCATATAAAAAGTTTTTTCTTCATCGTATGTTACTCTTTAGATTCAGGAAATAGTTTGCTCCCCCAGTTACCGGGACTAGGGCCCATTTTTAAAACCAACTCGCCTCCTTTGATGATATCATTATGGCGGATGGTGGAATATGGATAATTCTTTCCATTTAATAAAATCGACCGGATATACTTGTTCTTTTCGGAAAGCCCTTCGGTTTTGATCGTGAATGTTTTGCCTTCCTGTAAATGGAAACGACTCTCTGTCAGTAGAGGGGTATGGATTAAATAATAGTCTTGTCCGGCATTGGGGTACAACCCCATCATGTGGAATACCAACCACGATGACATGGCTCCGGAGTCATCATTTCCGGGAAGACCGGCAGAACCGTCATTATAGTTCTTCTGGATAATTTCATGGATGCGGTCGCCACTTTTATCCGGACGCCCTACCCAGTGGTATAGGCAGGGAGTGAGGAAGGAGGGCTCATTATTCACATTGAAGAAACCCTTGTCAAAGAAAATATCCAGCCGTTCGTCAAACTTCTCTTTTCCGCCACATTGTTCAATGAGTCCGGGTACGTCATGCGGAATGCTGAGTGAATATTCCCAGGAGGAGGCTTCATAAAAGAACATGTTCCACCAAGGAGTATACCAAGGGCCTTCAAAGGTAACGGGGGTATATGTGAAGGTGGGTTTCTGGATATGGGAGTTTCCGAAAGGTATTTTGTCTAACCAGTTTCCTTCTTTATCCCGGGGAAGTATGAATCCTTTGACTCCTGCATGTTCATAATCGGCCCGCCACAAGTTCTTCCAGTTGGAAGATTGTTTCAAGTATTGCTGGTACAAGTCTGTCTTGCCTAGTCCTTTTGCTACTAAGGCTATGGCATAATCACAATAGGAGTATTCTATTGTGCGGTTTCCGGCTCGGGGAATACCGTATGGAATATATCCCAATTCCAGATAAGGAATCAGTCCGCCTCTTCCCTCCGCTTCTTCGTTACCTCCGGGCGGTATGGTCGCATCTTTCAGCATAGCTTCCAAAGCCAGATGGTAATCTATGTTTGGTAGTCCTTTTACAAATGCATCGGCTATAACAATTTCGGCGTTGGAGCCGCCTTGTGTCCGTCCGTTACAATTTCCGCTTCGTGCATCAGGCATGTAGCCGTCCCGTTTATAGATATTGATCAGTGAACGTACGATGTCTGTTTCTCTTTGAGGGTCAATCAGTGTGATAAGTGGAGTTGAGGTGCGGTAGGTGTCCCAAATAGCATAAAAATCATCATAATAAGGTTCCGGATCACTCCATAATGGATTTTCACCGGTACGGTCTACAGGCATTAACATGGTATGGTAGATGCCGGTATAAAACATACGCTTATATTTTTCGGGTGTATTTGAGGCTATATCAATGCGTTGCAATAAGTTTTCCCATTGTGCCAATAAGGCTTGCCGGGTGTCCTCAAATGACCAATGAGGTATTTCGTTCCATACATTCTCTCTGGCTTTGAGAGAACTGATAAATGAAATTCCGACTTTCAGTTGAATGGTATTTGCAGAAGAAGGGAAACGCAACAAAGCTCCGGTTTTTTGTTGGGAGTCTGGCTGGTATCGTTCATTGCTGATCTGGTTTCCTTTCCATGTGGTCGTTTGTACAAAGGGATGGTCGGTTACTGCATAAAAATAAACGGTGTAGGCACGTCCGTTATTCCAACCTCCGCGAATACGGGTATATCCCATTACTTCGTGATCGGATATGATTTGAATTTCCGAACCTACAAATTGTTGTGCTTCGCGGGCATCGGGGGTCGGTTGTTCACCCAGGAAGAAGCCGGCGTCAACCAACAGGGATTTTAAGGAATCTTCGGGATAGGTGAATCGGTAGAATGAGGCGCGTGGAGCAGTTGTTATTTCAGTATATATGCCTGTTCTCTGGAATTCGGTAGCATAATAGCCCAAGCGGATTGTTTCATCTTTGCGATAGTCTATATGATTGAGCTGATCCATACCTTTGCCAAAAGGCATGACAAGTATGTTGCCATATTTAGGACCTCCTCCTGTCCCGCTGACGTGTACTTGGGAGAAACCGTTGACTTGTTCGGGCATAGGCAGCCAACCACTATTGGGATGGACAGTGCAATCGGGCGATGGTTTCACCATACCATAAGGGCAGGAGGGGCCGATAAATACCCGTCCCAGTCCTTCCGAACCGATTCTGGGATCTACGTAATCAGAAAGTCTGGCTTCCTGTGCCGCGACCGTCACGGGCAGCAGCAGGAAGACCAGTCTTAACAAAGAAACTTTGAATGGAATGTGGGTCATAATTATTTCTTGTTTATTTTTACACGTATTGTATTCTTCTCTTTGATATCTCCTCCGGCTTGTGTCAATTGAGGGAAGGCCCAATAAATGTTACAGCCGGTAATCCGGATATCCGAAGCGGTGTCCAGATAGAAAGCATAAGTCTTGTCATATACAAAACCATCTCCGTTACAAGGACGTTTGTCATACACACCGCCTTCATAACCGGTACGTTTTAACAACTTGACATCTATTTCATCAAAATAGATATGATGCACCTTCTCCGGAGTGTCTCCCCCTACGAAAATGCCGTTTTCACTAGTGCATTTAATCTGATTGAAGAAAATGTTGCTGACTTCTCCCGAGTGTCCTTTCGTTGCACCTTTGGGGAAACGCCAGCCTGCATCTTTATGATTGCCTACGGCACGAGGGTATGAGGTGACATAGATAGGTTCCGCTTTACCCCACCATACATCAGAATAGAACATACAGTCTACTAATATATTGGAGAAAATGACATTGCTCACAGTACCTTCATCCCGGTTTTGTATGCCGATGCCCCGGTTGCTGTTTTTGATAATGCAATTATTGAATAATACATTATCAATCTTGTCCATATTTTCCGAGCCTATCTTAATAGCGCATGAGCGTGAAGTCATGACACAATTAGTCACTACAATATCTTCGCAAGAGCCATATTCTTCAAATTCCCGACGATTCTTCAGGCAAATGCAGTCATCGCCCGATTCAATGAAGCAGTTCGCTATACGTACTTTTTTGGAGTGATCCACATCAATACCGTCGCCGTTGCGTATTTTTAGATTATTCAATAAAGAGATGCCGTCAATCAAGGCATCGTAACAGCCTATCAGGTGTATTGTCCAATAGGCGCTGTTCCGAATCGTGATGTCACGGATAACGGTCTTCTCCGCATTGATAAGGGTAAGCACATGTGGGCGTGGGTCAAAATCAGTGACGGGCTTCAGCTCGTAGGAATCATCCAGCTCTTTGCCCATGAAGGCGATTCCGTTTCCGTCTATTTCTCCTGTACCGGTAATGGATATTTGTTTTAAGTCTTTTCCACTGATCCACATCATTCCTTCGCCACGGTTTTCGCGGAATGCGCTTTCTGTATAGATGCTTTCATCGGGGTTGGCCAGCAATCGGGAGTTGGGTTCCAGATGAAGGTTCACATAGGATTTCAAATATAGCGGACCGCATAGAAAGGTGTGTCCGGCAGGAATGATTACGGTTCCGCCACCGGCAGCGGAACAGGCATTGATGGCGCGTTGTATAGCGGCGGCATCATCTGTTTGTCCGTCTCCTTTGGCTCCATAGGTCATGATGTCGTACGTGTTCCCTTGATGGGAAGTACTGCATCCTGTCACAAACAACAGGAGGCAGCATAAGAGGCTGATGATAGTTTGATTCTTCATATGGGTTGTTTTTTTATTTTTTGTACTTATTTCATATTGTCGGGAGGCAGGCTGAGGGCGGATGCTCCCCAGTTTGTATTAGGGTTCGGGCCCATCTGGAGCTCTAATGTTCCTCCCTGTACTATATCTTGGTGTGTAAAGTAATTCTTGTCATATTCTTTTCCGTTTAGTTTTGCTGACTGGATATATATATTTTTTTTGTTGGCGTTGTGGGCTAATATGGTGAATGTCTTTCCGTTTTCCAAGCGGATGCTCATCCGGGGAAAAGAAGGACTTCCTATTATATAATAAGGTGTACCGGGACATACCGGATAGAATCCCATAGCAGAAAATACATACCAGGCAGACATCTGTCCTGCATCATCATTACCTGACAGACCACCGGGAGCGTTCAGATATTCTGTTTCCATAATATGACGTACCTCCCGTTGGGTTTTCCAAGGTTGTCCGGCATAGTTGAAGAGGTAGGCTATCTGATGACAAGGTTCGTTGCCGTGCCAGTAGCGGTGTTCGCTGAACATGGAATCCAGTTTGGCAATGTATTTTTCTTTTCCGCCCATACATTCCATAAGTCCGTATATATCATGGGGGGCATACCAAGTATAATGGCAGGGAGCTCCTTCGGTGATGAAGCGGGTGAAAGAAAAGGCGTTACCGGCATCGGTGAGGAAACTTCCGTCAGCGTATCTGCCTTGGGCATATCCGGTGCTAGGGTTTATTACGTTACGGTAATATCGTGCACGTATCATTAATGTATCATAAAGTCCTGTTTTTTGTGGATCAGGAAAGTAATCATCTGATGTTTCCAACTTTTGCAGGACTTGGGCCAATACGAAATCATCGTATGCATATTCTAAAGTACGTGACACTTGTTCGCAGGTATGAAAGGCTTCCGGTACGCTGTCTTCCAAAGGAATGTATCCATATTTCAGATAAGAATTCAAAGCACGCCGTCCCATTCCGTTTTTATATTCTTCATAGGTGGCGGGAGTCCTGAATGCGTTCCGGAGCATTCCTTCGCAAGCTTTGTTGATATCAAAATTACGGATTCCTTTGATATAGGCATCTCCCAGTGCGGAGATGCAATGATCGCCTATCATGGCTGCGGTATAACTGTTCCAACAAGGAAATATAGGCAGCCAGCCGCCTTGTTCATATTTGTCCACCAATGATTGCATCATGTCTCCGGCTTTCTTTGGGGTTAGGATATTGACTAAAGGATGGAGAGCACGGTAAGTATCCCACATACTGTAATCTTCATAGTAATTTCTACCGTTGGCTGATTGTCTGAACGGGTGTCCTGTGGAAAAAGAAGGATAGCGCCCGTCTACATCATTGAATGTACGTGGCAGGAATGAGGCACGGTAGAGTGCTCCGTAAAATTTCTCTTTATCGTTTCGGTTGTTTGTCTGTATTGTAACTTGTGAAAGCCTTTGTTCCCAGATGGAGTTCAGTTCCTGTCGGGTGCGGTCAAAATCCCAATGAGGTATCTCGGTGTCCAGATTCTTTTGAGCGCCTTCCATGTCAGTAAAAGAGGAAGCGGCTTTGATTAATATGGGTCCTTCTGAGTGTATTTTGAACCGGAGATATGCACCTATACTTGTTCCATCGGCTATCTGTCGTTGTCCGGCGAAGAGACTGTCATGCCGGAATGTACCATATTCTTCTATTTCATTTTGATATTCAATGATAAAGTACCCGTTGTATCCGGCGGGTTCTCTCCAGCCTTGATAGATGCGGTGGACGGGATTGTATCCGCGTATCTGTTTTTTTATGGTATCGATTTCAATATATCCTTTCCCTTCATCACTGTTAGGATTGACTATGAGATAAGCATCTTCCGGTTGGTTATAAGTGAATCGGAAAATGGCTGAACGGGAACGTCCGGTCATTTCTGCAAAGATGGAATAATCTTTGAGAAGGACAGAGTAATAGGCGGGCGTTGCTGTTTCTTCTTGGTGAGAGAACAGGCTTCCTCTGTCTTGGGGAAGATATTTCAGTGTACCCGATACAGGCATCAAGGTCATGGAACCGTAATCCTGTGTACAACCTCCGACAATCCAATGTGAATTGCGGAAACCTTGTATTTTCGTATCTTTGTAATAATAGGGAGCCTTACATTTTGCTTCTGTATCTTGTGTTTGGGGAGTCCAAAAGTTCATTCCGTTGGGCTCTAGAACAGCAGGCAGCGTTTGCCCGTACTCTTCGGTATTTTTGCCGAAAAGTTCTGCGGTGTGGGTTGCGCTTGGTGCAGTGCCCGTACGGGTATCTACGTAGAACAGTAGGGATTCTTCCTGATGACCGATACAAGCAGTAAACAGGCTGCATATAATCAGCAGGTAAGATAGGGTACTTTTCATAGCTCTTCTTGGAAAAGGGTTATTTTTTAATCTCCTGATGGAGTATTTTTATAAAGAGTTCCGGCCGGTCCAGATTGACTAAATCGGGATGGACTTCAATCGCTTTTTTATATTCTTTTTCACTCGCATTCTGAATAGCAGCCATTATCTTGATATGATTGCTTTTGCAGAATTCTTTGAATTGAGGAGTGATATTGAGGATATCTGTTTCTACATAGGCCGGGGTGCATATTTTCATCCATTTCTCCAAAGCCGCTATATTGGAGGCATTTACTTTAATCTTCATTTCCGGAGCGATTTTGATAAATTCTTTCAGCATTTCTGAGTCTGCAAACCAGAAGAAACTTTTATTTTCATATCCTTTTTGGCGTACTAATGTAATCAAATCTTTTATCGGAGTTCCTCGTTTTACATCAAAAAAAATGTGTGCCTTTCCTTGTAGGGTATCTAGCATTTCGGCTATACGGGGTACGTGAATGCCGATAAATCGAGAACTGAACCAACTGCCGGCGTCTAATTTTTCAATATCTTTGGATAGCATATCTTGAATGGGACCTTTACCGTTGGTAGTACGGTCTAAAGTTTCATCATGCAGATTATAAAGTATATTGTCTTTACTTTTGCGCACGTCCACTTCTATCCAGCCGGCTCCATGTTTCAATGCAGCTAGAGCTGATGGAATGGTGTTTTCCGGCGCTATATGGTTCGCTCCTCTGTGTACTACGATTTCGATAGAGTCCTGGTACATCATTTTATGGGCATGTATAGGAAATGGGAATAATACCAAGATGGATGTCGCGATATGAAGTAATAAGATTTGATGACGTTTCATGAATTATTTTTTGCTTTAAAGGTTTTTATAAGAGCTTGCCGTAACAAGCCCTTATAAAAACTTATTTAATTTATCAATAACCGTAATTTTGCTTCCAGTTGGTGTTTGAATTCATCAAGCCGACAGATACAGGGAAGATTCTACGCCATTTCTCGGTCTTGGCTTCCGGATGATATTGATTTTTATATCCCCAGTCGTCTTCGAACTTTCCAAAACGGATTAGGTCATTGCGACGCCATGTTTCTGCGTAAAATTCACGTGCACGTTCTTCAAGCAACTCGTCCAATGAAGGAGAATGCTCCAATAATGGAGCGTTACAGTAGCTGCGTATTTGGTTGAACAGGGATTGTGGCGTATCACCGTTCGTAGCTGTTGCTCCCCGTAGAATAGCTTCTGCTTTCATTAGCAGAATATCTGCATAACGGAAGATAGGTACATCATTGCTTTGATTCCGGTTATAGAGGTTATAATCGTCTGCTTGAATAGCCCATTTGATGCATCGGTATCCCTGGCACCATGCGTTCAAGTCATTTCCAAGATCCATTTGGTCATTCAAGATGGTGATATTCTTGGTGAGGACAACTTGTTGTCCGTTGTATATATAAGGTTCTGTTCCCATTGTATGTGTGCTGATGTCATAATAGTTGATCGCACCTTTCATGATGATGTCATTGCGTTCATCTCCTTCCAGACAAAAACGGTCTGCTGCTTCAGGAGTGACGATGAAAACGCCTCCAGCATTTTTGGATAGTGTTATACCGAACAGTCCTTTGCCGTCCGCGCCGTCATTGTTGAATTTAGGCCAGAATTGAAAACGGGCGTAAGTATTGGCTCTGGTTGATGTTTCATTATTTTGGTATGGCATTGCATAGATGAAATCTTTGATCTGATAGCCGTTGTCCGGCATGAATTTCTTGCGATAACCATCACTGAGGTTGAAATGACCAGAGGCGATGATATCATCGCAATATTTTATGACATCATTCAATTTGGAATTAGTCATGCTTGGATCATAAGTAGCTACATCATTACAGGTATAAACAGCCCAGTTTATATAGAGTTTGGCAAGGAGAGCCTCAGCCATCCATTTGGTTGGCTTGCCATAAGTGGAAGCATCAACATCTTCTTTTAAACCGCCGGAAGCCAAAGCACGAAGCAGGTCGCTCTCGATAAATTTTGTAATTTCGGAACGGGGAGAACGGTCGATAGCTTCAGAATCGCCGATCAAATGGTCTAATTTGGGAGTTGCTCCGAATGTATCCATAAAAATAAAATGATAGAAAGCACGCATGGCAAGTGCCGGAGCAATCAAGGCTTCTTGTTCGGCATTGTTTTCATCCTCTCCACCCAGGTCAAAAATTGCTTGATTGCACTTTGTGATTGCAGCCGGAATATCACCGGCCCAGTCCACGTGTGCGTCTCCTGGAAGGCTGGCATGAAGAGAGGAATGGATATAATTGCCGCCATCATACCAGTTACCACCAAATGTCACTGCCATGAATTCATCAGAGGACAGCAGGGCAGCTTCCATATAACGACGTCCTAATGCTCCGCCGAATCCATAATACAAACCTGCCATTTTCGCTTCTTTGGCAATTTCGGAATCCGGGTATTCTGTATAAGTGGATTTAAGATCCACATCTAGATCTGTGCAGGAGGAGAAGGTGAACAGACCACCTACTAGCCAGGTTATTAATTTTATGCTATTTTTCATATCAGTTTTCAATTATATGGTTAGAAATTCATGTTTACACCGATCATAAATGAACGGGTACGCGGATAGTAATTGGTGCGTCTGTCCATACCCGGTTCCAAGCCTCCAAGGTTGATTTCCGGATCACGACCGGAGTAACCGGTAATGGTGAATACATTATTACAAGTAGCGTATAGCTTGAGCGAGTTTATCCAGTTACCAATTTTGCCGAAAGTATATCCCAATGAAACCGAGGACAGACGGAAATAACTACCGTTCTCTATCCAGCGATTGGATGGTGCTTGAGATTGTGTGTCTGTAGCACGGTGTTCGGTAGCTACGCTTTTTAATACATTGCGGCCTTCTTTCACAAAAGAAACATTAGAGTATTGTTCTGCAGTGGCGTTGTAGATATCTTGTCCAAAAACACCAGTAAAGAATAAATCGAGATTCCAGTTCTTGTATTGGAAGTTATTGCTCCAGCCTAAATTTAAATCAGGTTGTGCACAGCCGGTAATAGTACGGTCTCTATCAGTTTCAGGATCTGTGGTCGTTTCGCCTGTACGCTCACCCGTTTCAGGATCGTGTACATAAAAGATGGATACTCCTTGGTTATTGTAGCCGGCCCATTCGTAGGTGTAGAAGGTGCCGATAGGATGTCCTTCCATGATGCGCTGTACGTCTGCATTTGAAGAATAACCTGCGATTTCAGGATCGGCTGCACGGATATAATCTACGGAATATTCACTGTTGGATATACTTTCTACGTTATTTTTATTATGAGATAAGTTCAAACTGGTTTGCCAAGAGAAATTTTTTGTTTGTATAGGAGTGGCATTAATGGTAAATTCAATACCTTTATTGCTGATATCTCCCACATTGGCCGGCATGGTTCCGAAAGGATAGCGGTTTGTGGAAACCTCGTAAGTGTATATCAGGTCGCTGGTACGCTTGTCATAGTATTCGATGGTTCCTCCTAATCTGCCTCCAAAGAAGCTGAAGTCCAGCCCGATGTTCAACATGGCTGTACGTTCCCATTTTAGGTCTGGATTGGCATTTGAGGCGGCTGCCAGGGTATGGTAACTATTCTGTGTGCCATTGGCGTTTGTATAGTTGAACCAACCTGAAGTACTGTAAGTCTGGATAGCCGAATAAGCTCCGAATCCGAGTGAGTTACCACTAACACCATAACCAACACGGAACTTCAAGTCATCGAAAACATTTAAATCTTTGATGAACTTTTCTTCGCTCATACGCCATGCCAACGATGCAGATGGAAAAGTTCCCCAACGGTTGTTCTTTCCAAAAGCAGAGGAGCCGTCACGTCGAATTGTTGCTTGAAGCAGGTATTTGCTGTTGAAGGAGTAGTTGATACGTCCATAAAATGAGATCATACGTAAAGTTTCCAAATGACCGTTATTATTGCTGGTGATACCGCCATTCTGCCAATCCATTTTATTGGCAAGGTTCAGATTATAAAAGGTGGTGTTATCATTGTAAAAGTCGTAGACATCCAGACCGAAACTGTCATTGTCATCATTCTGTTCCCATGAATAACCGGCCATCAGGCCCAGTTTGTGGATATTGGCGAATGTATGATCATAGTTTATGTATGTTTCAAGAATTTTTTTCTTGTTTTCTGTTGCAATACGTTTAGCTTCGCCATTTCGGGTGTTATATTGGGATTTGCTGGTATGGTATTCGTTCCATATATATTGTTCGTCTTGATAGGAAAGACTTAAGTTCCATTTCAAGTCCTTAGTGATATCTAAAGTACCTTTGGCTGTTCCTTGAAGGAGTTTCTTGTTATTTTCAAAAGTATCTTCATTGATCATGGATACAGGATTGAAGTTTTGGGAGATAGTTTTGTCGCTATACCAAGAGCCGTCTGCATTGGTGACAGGAACTAGTGGAGAATAATAATTCATGGCATCGAATACGGATTGGCCATCTTTGGCGGAATCAACGGTGGTACCTTTTGATTGTGCGGCATTCACATTAAAGGCTAAGGTGAGCCGATCATTCAGTGCTTTGGTTTGCAAGAATGCGCGGCCGCCGAAACGCTCGAAATCTGTACCACGTACGATACCTTGTTTGTTTTGATAACTCATGCTGGCACTGTATTGAGTCTTTTCTGAACCGCCATTGATAGAAACGTTGTGGTTATGACTGATTGCTGTGCGCAGTACTTCATCGTTCCAATTGGTGTTTGCTCCTTTGTCATTCGGAAGAGTGATGTTATTTTCCTTGGCATAGGTGCGGAGTTCGTCGGCAGTCATCATATCTAAACGCTTGGCAATGTTGTCAAATGCAAGATATGCGCTGTAGTTTACAGAAGTGTGCTCACTTTTACTACCTTTTTTGGTGGTAATCAAGATTACACCGTTAGCAGCCTTGGAGCCATAAATAGCCGTTGCAGAAGCGTCACGAAGTACGTCAATGCTTTCAATATCTTCGGGAGCAATCAGACTTAATGACATACCGGGAATACCGTCAATAACATAATAAGGTTCCATTGCCGCACCGGTACGCAGAGAAGAAGCCCCACGTAAAGAGATAGAAGCTGTACCAGAAGTCGGGTCGCTGCTTTGTACTACCGTCAAACCAGGGACTTTACCTTGCAACAACTGTCCAGGGTCAGAATAAACTCCTACATTCAGTTTGTCTGCTTTCACAGTGGTAATGGAGCTGGTTACATCCTTACGACTCATACTGCCATAACCTACTACCACAACTTCATCTAATGTTTTAGAATCTTCTTCCATAATAATCTTCAAAGAAGATCCTTTTACTGTAATTTCCTGGGTAGTGTAACCCACGTAAGAGAATACGAGTGTCTTTCCTTGTGCTACATTCAATGTAAACTGTCCGTTAAAGTCAGTGATAACACCGTTGGTAGTACCTTTTTCGACTACATTCACTCCGATAAGGGGTTCTCCGGTCTTGTCTGTGACAATACCGTTAACTTGATTTTGAGCAAATGCCAGTGTACTGTTTAATAGGAGTAATGCAAAGACTACTATCTGTGCAAATGTCCTTTGGGTTAGAGATTGTACGTTTAGCATAGAATTTAATTTTGGTTTTGATTAATATGTTCTTGTTTAATACTGCATAGTTCTCTATATATTATGAATTGGTTGTTACAGTTTGATGTATATTTTCTTAAGATATAGCGGATAACCGATACACCCCAAAAACAGAGTGAAAACGAGGGCGTAGACAGCTGAGGCAAGGTAGGCGTCGGTTATTCCTGAATGAATGGCTGCATAGGCTGCCGCCTTCCATCCGGTACTTCCCATCATAATGGCAAGTACTTCGCTCAGTACATAGAGGAATAGGGGGTTGACGCCGAAGATGATGAAGAAGCGGCACCATTTTTGTTTATTCCTTATGTCTATATAATACATTAATGTGGCAAGTGACATGGAAGCCGCTCCGCAGGTCACCAGAACAAAAGTAGGAGACCATATTCTTTTATTTAAAGGCAGCGCATCTGCCAACAAATAGCCGATACTCATCAGAATGAATCCGGTCAAGAACAAACGGAGCACTTTGTTTTCTGTCTGATGGCTTTGTATTATCCATTTTCCACATGAAAAACCGATACAAGTGTGGGCGATAGCAGAGAGAGTGCTTACAAATCCTTCCGGATCAATCGGGCTCTTCTGATAGAGATGTGCTTCGCCGAAAAGTTGCCTGTCAATGATGGATAAAATATTGCTTTCATCGCAGGTATAACCGTTCCCCATGCATAATATGACAGTGTAGCTTACCAGTAAGATAAAGGTTAATGTGGGGATGAACTTATGATTCATAAATAGGGCTGTAAAAGAAATAACACAGTAACATAAAGCAATGCGTTGTAGTACCCCGGGGATGCGCAGATGGACAAAAGGCAGGAAGTCACCTTCACATACATGGTCAAACCAACCGATTGCCCATCCGATGCATAGAATAAGAAATGTGCGTTTCAATATCTTGGTTACCACTTGTAGGGAAACGTTGAAATTGAATTTGTTCAATGAAATATATGTTGAAATACCCATGATGAACAGAAAGAAAGGAAAAACCAAGTCACAAGGTGTCAGTCCGTTCCATGCAGAATGTTGTAAAGGTGCATACGACACTTTGCCTCCTGCATTGTTGACCAGAATCATTCCTGCTACAGTGATGCCCCTGAGTGCATCGAGTGACAAAAGCCTCTTTTTAATGGGCAGTGCCTGCTGTGCGGTTTCTGTATCGAGTTCTTTCTTTTTCATCTTACAATCAATTGTTTATCAATGTTATAGCCTCTTTTGCTACTTCTATACAATCACCTTCGGCAGATGCCGCATAGGTGTTCTTTGCCAGTGTCCATGGTTCTTCCAGGGCATACCAATCTATGGTCATGGCTGGATTATCGGCAGTGGGGGTTGATGAATTACCTACTGGCAGTACAGGAAGTTTGCCATCCAGTTGGTCTTGCAGTACTTGCCAGTATTTTTCCCAACGTTTATAATAAAAGTCGCGCAGTAGTCCGTTCCATTCTTTATGGGCATAATCTCGTAACTTGCCGATGTCGGCGCAGTAACGGTTTCCCCATGTGGTGATTTGTACGCGGGCATTCCATTCGTAGAGGTCTTTCTCTTCAGATGTACTTCCTAGATTGCGCGCTTGTTGAATCCAGTTCCCTACTTTGAATTCTTTGCGTGTGCCCAACAGTTTGTCTTGCATTATCAGTAGTTCCAAGAACTGTCGGGTATGTGTGGCATAACTTTTTTTATCGAAGCTTTTAAAGTCGGCAACAGCGTAATTGTACACTATTCGGGCACGGTCGGCAATGGCTTGTCGGGTGATATCAACTAGATCATATTCAAAGTTGTTGTTACCGCGATATTTGTGTGCTACGCTCACCATCAATCGTGCGGCTTCTGCTGTGGTAGTGGGGTCGTAATAGTTGCACATTTTGCTCCAGCTGGATGCTTGGAAATTATTCAGTGATGGGCGCCCGCAAAAGATACTTTCGTGAGGACCTTGTTGGTTGTTGCCTGCCGGACAGTTGTAGATACCGTTTGCCAGGATCTGCCAAGCTTGCCAGATAGATTCATCGTCTGTGCCATAGCGTGCGCGGATGTATTGTTTTATCCATTCTTCTTTGGTAAACTTTTCTGCACGCCAAGGTAGTTCGCACATCAGTTCGAACATAACGGGATTATTTTCAATGCCTTCCATTGTCAGACCGATGCCTTTTAGCTGAGCGGCCAGTGGGTTGTCTTTGGTCAGGTAAAAATTATGAAGAAGTTGGTCCATCCTTCCATGCAAACCCACGTTCCCACCGAAATTTTCCAACAGGCAGAACAACCAGTTGTGTTCTTCGTATCCTTTGTCTCGTTTCCATATAGAGGGAATGCCCCACATGGGACGACATTCGCTAAATAAATCAAGGATGAGCAGATCGCCGGGATTCAGCGCTTTCATCATTTCCGGGCGTGGATTTTCTGTCCATCCCTGCACCACCCACACAGCTTTTGGATTAGCCTTTTTCATTGCATCCATAATAGCCTTGCCGGCTTTGCCGAAGTCTAGTCTGGCAGGCAAGCTTTTGGCTTCATGAAAAGGATCGATGGAGTAGTAGTCACTTGTTCCATACAGCTTTTCGGTTTCTTCGTAAAAAAGGCTGGCAATCTGGGTAAACTTGGGATCGTCGGGCAGTAAGATTCCCGGTCGGTCAAATCCGTTCCATTTGTTGAGAGTGCTTTGGGCGGATTCCGAGGAAGTGTTGCTTAATGTTTTCTCTTCTTTTCCACCATCAATACGTTTTCCCAAATCCAGTTTGGAGGGGATCATACCCGAGTAACCGGGCAGTACGGGGTGCATTCCCCATTCTTTCATTCGTTTCAATATTTTTTTCTGCAAGTCTTCTTGCTGTTTATACCAACTATCGGGGTTAGGGCCTCCCCAGCCTTCCAAATTGTTCATTTCCCACCAGGCAAGGAATGCTGGTCCGGCAATAAAATCATTGATTTGCTGTTTGGAAAATCCTAAGCGGAGTAATAGGTTACGCCACACACATTCATGTCCTACGGCAGCAAGTGGCAGGTTGATGCCATGCAGTGCCATCCAGTCCAGTTCCTCTTCCCAACGTTTCCAATCCCAAAATGCCATGGAGTAGGAGTAGGTGCAGTAATTGAAATCGTAACGCAGGGCCAGATTTGTTTCGTGGCGTTCTTTACGGAAGACGGGAGGAAGAACATTGGGTAGTGAGGCATGCATACTGTTCCATGACAGGTGGATTCCGGCATGATACTTTAAGTACCAGTTGATTCCGGTTGCTATATTAATATAGGTATTGCCTCGTATCACTACCTTGTCGCCTTTTTGGTCCAACTCGAAAAAGTCATTTGGGCTTTTGTGTAGTTCGACTACGAACTTGTCCGATGCTCCCTTGTCTATCCTTTCCAGCATTCCCTTGATGGGGTTTGCCAGTATACCGGAGGGGAGTAATATCAGCCAGCTCAATAATAAGAATGTGTTTTTCATATACATTTGCATTTCTGTTTTTTACAAATGTAAGGGAAACAAAGCTTTTTATAGGAGAATATGGTGCACAAATGGAGTAAAATAGTAAAGTGAACTATTTTTTTCCAAAATATTCGCTTGGAAGTACTCCAAACAGTTCTTTGAAGCATTTTGTGAAATATTTAGGGTCGTTAAAACCTACGGCATATGCGATTTCTGCAACAGAAATGTCACATTCTACTTTGGTTAAAGTGTCTTTTGCCACATTTAATCGGTAGTTTCTCATGAATTGACCAATGGACTGCCCTGTCAAAGATTGCAATTTCTGATTGACTAAGGTTTTGCTGTATCCCATATCGCGGATAAAGCGCTCTAAGTTATAATCCGAGTCGGCATAATGTTCTTTCATTAAATTGATTGCCGATGTCATAAATGTGTTGTCTTTGGAACTAGCGTTTATATTCAATGTTTCACAATTCATACTAGTGGAGAACATGGATTTGTATTTCTGGCGTAAGGCAAGTATATTTCGGATACGTAATCTTAGAATAACCTCATCAAATGGTTTGCACAGATATTCATCTACTCCTATTTCATAGCTGATTCTTTCTTGGGCTTCAGACCGGAGGGCAGTGAGCATGAGAAAGGGGATGTGGGAAGTAGCCAGATTAGCTTTTACCCGGCGGGATAATTCATTCCCGTCCATGACGGGCATCATCAGGTCGCTGACAATCAAATCAATCGTTTCTCTTTGAATCAAGTAAAGAGCTTCTGCACCGTTCTGTGCTTCTTTTAATTGATAATTGTTTTTGAGAATGGAACAAATATAAGTACGCATATCTGCATTATCTTCAACAATGAGGATGGTTTCCTTTTTCTCGTTTCCATTGGCAGGAATGGAAAGTGGATGTTCATTCTGCTCATATTTTTCTTTTTCTGATTTGGCTTGGGGGATACCTTTTTCCAAAGGTAATAGTATTCTGAAGAAAGCTCCTTGCTTGGGATTGTTTCCTGCATAGATGTTGCCTCCGTGCAGAGAAATGATTTTCTTACATAAGAATAGTCCGATTCCTGTGCTGCTTTGTCCATAAACGGGATATTTGATGCTCTTTTTGGATTGGTAGAAGCGTTCGAAAATACGTTCTATATCTTCGGGTACGATACCATTACCTGTATCTTTTATATCTATGAACAGCCAGGTATGGTTGTCTTTGTCGGTAAGGGAAGCCACATACAAACTTATTTTTCCATAATCGGGAGTGAATTTAACAGCATTGGATATCAGATTAATAATGGCTTTGCGCATATATTCAACATCAAATATCCAAAACGGGGTACAGAGCCGGAAGTAGGTGATGATGTTTATGTTCCGTTCATGGGCAAATACTTCGAAAGGCATTAATATATTTTGTATAAGGCGGATAAAGTTTTCGTTTGTCTTATTTAATACAACTTTGTCTGCATCTAACTTTCTGAAGTCCATTAATTCATTGACTAGTGATAGCAGATAATTGGAATTCCGTTCAGCTATTTGTAGCTGTTTCTTTACTTCCGGCTCATGGCTTTCGTCAAGGGCGCGTTGGATGGGACCGTTGATTAAAGTGACTGGTGTCCGGAATTCATGAGTGATATTGGTGAAGAAAGCAATTTTTTCTTCCGTTACCTCCTCGACGTGTCGTGCCATTATTTCTAGTTGTTTATTTTGTAACTCTAGCTCATGGGTGCGTTGGGCTACTTCTTTTTCCAGTTGTTTTTTCTGTTGACGGTACAGACTTATTTTCCATTGATAAAAATAATAGCTGCCTACGGTGATCAGAATGGCAAGCAATAAATAGAACCACCAGGATTTATAGAAATAAGGAGTGATGGTTACTTTGACTTCCGTTATTTTATCGGACCAATGTCCTTTCTCGTCTGTGGCACGGACTTGGAACACATATTTTCCGGAGGGAACGAAATTGTATCTAGCAGTATGTTCGCCAGGAAGGGTTTCTGTCCATTCATTCTCATAATTTTTCAAGCGGTAGGCATATTTCACTCGGTTACAGTTTCCATAGTTTAAGGTGGAAAACTCGATGGAAAAACCATGATCTTTTTCGTGCAGACGGATGGTATGTAAATTTGTTACCGCGCAGGGAGTTTTTCCGTCTGCTGGAGGATAGACCATGGTACCGGCGACACTGATTGAGGTCAGTTTGACTTTGGCATCCTGCTTTTTTGTCTTGGCTATATCGGGGGTGAAAGCGACTAATCCGTTTATAGTACCGAAATATAACAGGTTATTTTGGGGAGAATAATAAGATGCGTTCCAATAAAACTGATTATTGGGCAGTCCGTCTTCTTTTGTATAATTGGTGAAAGTCATGGTTTGTGTATCCAGTTGGGCGATGCCGTGGTTGGTGGACATCCACAGATGTCCCGTTTTATCTTCCACAATACCTATAATGGTATTATTGGGTAACCCGTCCTTGCGGGTGTAGTTATGAAATGTGAACTGTGTTCCGTTTTCTTCCGCTAGTTGATATAGTCCGTTCCCATTTGCCCCCAGCCAGATGGTACCATTATGATCTTCTATGATACAGTTTATTTTTTCTAATTGCAATGAAGTGGGTTCCGTCAGTTTATGTTTTAAATAGGTATAGCTGAATTGTGCGGAGGAAATGGAGAACGAGTGTAAATCCATAATGAAAACTCCTTCAGATGTTCCCATCCAAAGGCGTTTCTTGCGGTCGATAATGATGGATCCTACCGCATCGAATTCATTGTCGGAACGGTCAAACAAGACCCGGGTGAAACGCTTGGTCTTTTTATGGTAGAAATGAAGCCCTCTGGTAGTACCAAACCATAAACCATTGTTCATGGTGTCTTCACAGGCGCTGCTCAGGAAATCTCCTTCCAGTCCTATGGAGTCTTCCCGGATATGGCGTTGGAAAGTTTGGTTATGGGGGATGTTCAGATTTAGTTCATTGATTCCGACTCCCCAAGTATATGCCCATAAATGATTTTCGGAATCAATGAGAATGCCACGGATAGAGTTGTTACTGATGGAAGTGGGATTGTTCTGGTCAAAAGTATAATGAATGAACTCATCGCTGCCTTTGCTCTTTTTGTTGAGTCCTCCCTCTACTGTTCCTACCCATAGATTTCCGTCTTTGTCTTCGCTGATGGCATTGACCGGATTGGGGGAAAGAGAGGTTTCTCGAAGATAGTTATATTGCCACACATACGTTTGCAGACAATTGGGAGTCAATAAATTGATTCCTCCTATCTCGGTCCCTACCCAGATATTCTCATTGTCGGTCAGCAGGCAGTTGATGAAATTACAGTTCAACGACTTGTCAGGCATTTCATTGTTTTGGCGGATATAAGTAAAAGTATCGGTATCCCGATTGTATACATTGAGTCCGTTCAGAGTAGAAACGATGACATCTCCTTTGCTAGTCAGTTTAACTCCGGTTATATAGGCTTGACTTAGCATTCCGGGGCGATGATTGGAGTAACGGTACCGGTTCAAACTCTGCCGAGTATGGTTATACTTGAAGAGTCCGCGATTGGTTCCTATCCATAACAATTCCCCGTCAGTTTCCATGCAGAGAATTCTCCAGTCTTCTGAGAAGGGTTTCAGCAGCTCCGATACCATGCTGGTTTTCAGTAAGTGGTTGCTTCCTTTTTCAATACGGCATACATGATTATCTATGCCTGCACAGATGTATTCTTGCAGGTCAATAACAGCGTGGATGGGGGATTCTGTATCTTTTTTCAGTTTATAGTAATCTTTTATTTGCCCGTTTACGCCTAGTTCCAGATACCATAGATTCTTGTCTGTCGATATCCACAGATTGTCCTGCTTGTCCCGATAGATGGATGCAATGTAGTTACTTGCTAGAGATTTCAATTCGGCAGGCAGTTCTTTGTCCGTGTCTATCTGTGTATAATGTTTCAAGTCAATGAGGTCTATTCCTTCTTCCGACCCTATCCAGAGTCGTTGAAACTTATCCTCACAGACTTTATGCACGTAGTCGTTTTTCAAGCGAATGGAGTGGGATTGGGAATTATAATGAATGAATTGATAGCCATTATACCGTCCTATTCCATTATTAGTAGCTACCCAGATATATCCTTGAGTGTCTTTGTAAATATCATTGATGAAGTTATGGGGTAACCCAGTATCTTCTGTAATGAAGCTGAAATTATATCGGTTGAAAAAGTTATGTAAGTTTTCTCCAAATAAGTTCAATACTCCTCCTGTAAGTAGAAGAAGTGCTATAATGTGCGTTTTCATATTAGTAATTGTTTCCCAACAAATGTAAATAATAGTAAGATAGTTCCAAAACATTTGAGTGGAAATCTTGTATCTGAGAGTAATATAAGGAAAATGGCGGCTGGAGATTACAATGGAATTACAAAAGAATGTGATGAAGGCTTTTATGATATGTATGATAACAAAAAAGGCTCGCTATCTGCGAACCTTTGTGCTCTTCGTCTTGGACTTGAACCAAGGACCCTCTGATTAACAGTCAGATGCTC
>DXLO01000016.1 GCA_019414665.1 Bacteroides sp.
ATGGCGGGATAGCTCAGCTGGTTAGAGCGCATGATTCATAATCATGAGGTCCCCGGTTCAATCCCGGGTCCCGCTACAAAGCTTAAAAGCGCAGATATAAGGCATTTGGGAGGCTTCCACTCCTGGGTGTCTTTTTTATTTTTATATAGATAATCTTATTCTTCTTGACAAAATAAAAGTGTGACACGAAAATTCGCATCACACTTTTTCCTTCGCTTTTATTTCGCTAAACTATATACGATATCCATAATCTGTTTTCCTAATTCATCAGCAGCTTCCATTGTCGCAGCCTCTGAATAGACACGAATAATCGGTTCTGTATTACTCTTACGTAAATGAACCCATTTATCCGGGAAATCAATCTTTACACCGTCTATATCATTTATCTCCTCTGCTTTATAGAGATCTTTCACTTTTGCCAATATTGCATCAACATCAGTTTGCGGTGTAAGATCAATACGGTTCTTAGCAATATAATAATTGGGATAAGAAGCACGCAACTCAGAAACCTTTTTGCCTTCATGCGCCAAATGACTTAAGAAAAGAGCAATTCCAACCAGTGCATCACGTCCATAATGTGATTCTGGATAAATCACCCCACCATTTCCTTCACCACCGATTACAGCATTTGTTTCTTTCATCTTCGTAACTACATTCACTTCACCCACTGCAGCTGCATTATATTGCATACCATATTTACGGGTTACATCACGCAAAGCACGTGTAGAACTCAAATTAGAAACCGTATTTCCTGGCGTATGCTTCAAAACATAATCGGCAACAGTTACCAATGTATATTCTTCACCATACATCGTTCCATCTTCACAGATCATAGCAAGACGGTCTACATCCGGATCGACAACAAATGCCACATCTGCCTTTCCGCCCTTCATCAGATTCATTATATCTCCCAAATTCTTCTCAAGCGGCTCTGGGTTATGCTGGAAATTTCCCGTAGGTTCACAATATAACTTTTCTACATGCTGTACTCCTAAACGATGAAGCAATTCTGGAAGAATAATACCACCTACAGAATTAACACAATCTATTGCTACGCGGAAATTCGCACGTCGTATAGCTTCTACATCAACTAATTTCAAAGCTAATACACTTTCAATATGCTTCTCATTATATGTATTATCTTCTACATAAGAGCCAATATGATCAATATCAGCATATTCAAAAGCCTCCGCTTCTGCAATACGAAGCACCTCTTCACCTTCTGCCGCATTTAAGAATTCTCCATGCTCATTTAACAGTTTCAATGCATTCCACTGTTTGGGATTATGACTTGCAGTAAGAATAATACCTCCACATGCACCAGCCATTGTAACAGCCAGTTCTGTAGTAGGAGTTGAAGCCAGACCGATGTTCACTACATCGAAACCCATTCCCATCAATGTACCACAAACTACATTCTTTACCATCTCGCCAGAAATACGGGCATCACGTCCTACAACAATCTTGTTGCTGCCAACCGTCGATGTACGACGAATCAGCGTGGCGTAAGCCGAAGTAAACTTTACGATATCCAGCGGATTTAATCCTTCTCCCGCTTTTCCTCCGATAGTACCCCGGATGCCAGATATAGATTTAATCAGTGTCATTATTTACCTAAATTATAAGTTATCTCGTAATAGCAAGGATATACATACTGCGATGCCTTACTGGTTCCTTGTCCGTGTGGAACAATCAGACGTACACGCGCCACTTTTTCAGAAGAAGTAGTACGACCCGGCTTCAAATATTTTAAAGGAACAAGCCAACCAGAAGGTACTGATGTTGTACCATAAATACTCGCCATACTATATTCTCTTGAAGTCTGGAATGCTGCAGAATAAGAACTAGAACTAATTGTTAATTTATATTCTTCTGGAAACAGTTCCAAAGTCGAATTGCCTGTATTTCCCATGTTCCATAAAAGAGTATCCCCAACACTAAATTCTAATTCATCACGCGACTGAACAGCCACTTCCACGAAGCGAGAAAGAATCTCATGTGACCCTTCCTTTAAGACTTCACCATTTTCACCATTAGGACCTTTGCACATGATATTCATGTAAACGCCACTCTCCTCGAACAGCACAAACTGATTTTCATTTGTGACCGTATCCTGGTTGTAAAAATCTCTCTCGCTGATGATCTGATAATTATGACTCAGAATCCATGCGTGAATCGCATCGGCTTCATCTTCTTTCATTTCAGCATAAGTCTTGCCATTATCACAACTTTGCAAGCAACTACATACTACTATACTTATCAATAATATGTAAACTCCTCTCATCATTTTATATCAAATAAATTATTTTACAAAAGCCAGTTCTATATTTAAAATAAAATTATAGACTTCGAATATAAAGCTATCTCTTAACATTAAAAAAATTTTATTTCAAATTAAAAGAACTTATTTTATCATTCCAATTCTTTTTAAAATAAGGGCCAAATGGCTTGACATCTTTCAATTTTCCATGTTCTATATATGGATGATCAGAATTAACCACATATGTCAAGCTAAATTGCTGAAAATCAGTATCAGAATAAAATGTTAATCTACAACTTGGAGTACCTTTATCCCATATAGAACCTGATTTATAAGAACTAGTAAATTTAAAGGCCGAAATTTTATCATTCATATTAATATCCCATAAAGATGATTTTTCAAACGGAAGATTTTCGGCTGTTGAACTATAAGTATAATTTCTTCCCTTAAAACCTGTATCTTCATATATCGTGACACTCGCATCTTTAAGAAAATTAACACTACTACGTGATAAAGCTCCTTCTAATTTTGTTCTAACAGATAAACTATCATTCAATTCTTTCTCCGAATCAAAATACTCATAGCCTCCATTATTTAAAACTAAAACAGCTACCTCAGGAGCAGATTTATAATATTCCATCAAATTTGCAACTTCTTTATTTTTAAAAAGACAACTAGAATCTTGTAAAACTACATATTCACTAGAATATGATTTCCCATGATAAAAAAAAGTATAAACACCCTTTTCCAAATAAGAAGCTACTTCATTATGTTCTTCAACAAGACTTTCATTTGTACAAGCAGTCAAAATATATAAAAGAACAACACTTAAAACATTCCTTGAAATTTTCTTTAAAATTTTCATATTCACAAAATTTAATTATTAATTATACTTTTATCTCCATATATCATTTCTCGATAAAGAACTAGATTTTCCAAAGCACAAATATAGGCAAAAATAAAATAATCAAGAAATACAGAAGTAATGTTTCCTGTATAGACAAGAAACATTACTTCATCAAGGATGCGATATATGCCTTCATCTTTGGCATAGCACGTCTTGTTTCCTGATACAATGTATATTGTGCCAATGTACGTACATAATTATGTTCGGCGTATTTTATCTGATAATAGGTATCACCGTTGATATAATCGGCCAGAAAACGTACCGCCTGCATGTACGGGAACAAGGTTACGGCATAAGGTAACAACTCTATTTCAACAGGTGTCAGAAAACTTCTGGCTGATTCAATATATCCTTTGGCAAAAGCCTGAAAAATATCGAATCTGAAATGTATTTTGTTTAAATCCGGCTCATCCTCAGGAGCTGTATTAGCTGCAGAACGCAAAAAATCACCAAAATCGGAAAATACGAAACTTGGCATAACTGTATCCAAATCGATTACGCATAATACCTCCCCTTTATCATCAAACAACATATTGCTTACTTTCGTATCACAATGGCAAATACGTTTTGGTAATTTTCCTTCTTGAAACAGACGTTCTGCACAACACATTTCATCAGCATCACGCTCTATCTCATCCACGAGACAACGTACTTTTTCCATACGTCCTACAGCATCTTTCTGCACAGCTTCACGCAATTGCTGCATCCTAAATTTCATATTATGAAAATCAGGAATCGTTTCCCCCAATGGTTCTGGCAAATCTGTAAGCATTGCCTCAAACTCACCAAACTTCAAGCCTACCAGATAAGAAGATTCTGGGGTAACAGCATCCAGTGTACGGGAATCCGGAATAAAGACACACATCCGCCAATATTTTTCGCCATCAAAATAATATGTTTTCCCGGTATCCGACTTCAAAAAGCGAAGCACTTTCCTATCTATATCTTTTGTCTGTTTTTCTTCTAACTTTTTACGGATATGAGCTGTTATAACTTCTATATTATGCTGAAGCATATCAACATCAGTAAAGACTTGATGATTGATGCACTGCAATATATAATCAGAGGCAGAATCATCAAGTGTCTGCACGAGATAAGTCTTATTTATTAAACCGGAAGTCAACGGACTTATTTTTTTCACTTCACCAGCCTCGGGGAAATGAGAAATTATGCTAGTTAAAATCTCCATCAGTTCACGCTATCTTGATTATTCGTTATTTGCCCATTCTTTTGCTCCCTGTTGTTTCAGTTTTGCAGTAATTTCAGCGGCTTTTTTAGCAGTTGCAGCTTCGTCCTCAGGACTAGCAAACGCATGCTTATAACCTTTTACTACATTCCACTCTCCACGTGTAAAATCAGGAAATTCTACAGCAGCACAACCGTTATCCATAGATAGTTCTCCCAACTCAGCCAAGCAGCACCACTCAGCCAAATCATATACATCCATATCCAATGGCAATCCATTCTGAAGGCAGTACACAAGACGACTGTCCATAATAAAATCCATACCTCCATGTCCACCAACTTCTTTTGCCATCTCTCCATATTTTTTCAGAATAGGATGCTGATATTTTTCTACCAAAGCTTCCATTTCCTTTTGCGGCAAAAAGCCATGTGAGCTAAGATCGTCCAATTTAGGTTGTACTCCCGAAGCTGCCAATTGTTTAGCGTCAAGTGCATATCCTTCAACCGGATATTTGTTAGCAAAACCCTTTGTACCAGTCAGTTGATATAAACGGTTATAAGGTTGTGGAGTCATTACATTATGCTGTATCTCGATAACTTTTCCTTTAGCAGTACGAATCAGCGTTGTCGTATGGTCACCATTACGAAAGTTATTGCATACAGAATCTGTACGTTCTTCCACCAAAGACTTACCTACTACCGACTTTGTATCCATAGCCACCAATGTCGCCATACGATCGCCACGATGAATGTCAAGAGCCTGTGCTACAGGACCAAGTCCGTGAGTAGCATACACGTCACCACGATGTCTCATATTATAATCCAGACGCCATCCTAACTTATCCTCTTTACCGTTTTTCCAGTAATAATCCCAAAAAGCTTCCAAATTATGGATATAAGCTCCCTGCGCACGAATTACCTCACCAAACACTCCCTGCTGAGCCATATTCAAGGTATTCATCTCAAACCAGTCATAACAGCAGTTCTCCAAAATAAAGCAATGTCTACGACTTGTTTCACTCAAATTGATCAAAGCCCAGCATTCTTTCAGATTCATAGCTGAAGGAACTTCTACAGCAACATTCTTACCATGCTCCAAGGCACATTTTGCAACAGGAAAATGATGTAGCCAGTCGGCAGCTATATAAACCAGATCGATGTCATCGCGTTTACACAACTCTTCATAGCCTTTCTCACCTGAATAAATAGCAGCTTTAGGCAAAGATGCTGCCTTCAAGTATTTCTGGCAATCTTCTGCACGTTTCTGTTCATAATCACATAAGGCAACAATCTGAGTACCGGGAATATGTGTAAAACGTTCAACAGCACCAGGTCCTCTCATACCTAGCCCAACAAAACCAACACGAACGACGTCCATTTTAGGCACAGTCAGTCCCAATACACTTTTCTGACCAGCAGGTCTTTCTGGTGTATGCACGACAATTGTACCTTTATTCCATTCCCACTGTGTTCCTCTTTCCGACGTATACACTTCAGTAGTCGGCTTCACTGCACATGCCCCTAACACAAGACACATACTCCAAACCAGTACTTTTAGTTTTTTCATATTTTCATTTAAAGTTAAGTTTCATTTTAAGACTGAATTATGACAGTATATTCTATGATCTGCTTAAAAAAGAAATATATAGTCCAAATCAATTCCTGATTTTACTTATTAAGCAAGTCCTCATATTTCACCAATGCCTGCTTAAACAGTTCAATAGCCTCATCCATCGTTCCATAGAATTCTCCACCAGAAGCATTCAGATGTCCACCTCCGTTAAAAAATTCGGATGCGACTTTATTACAAGGGAAGGTTCCTACAGATCGTAATGATACCTTTATCATATTTTTTTCAGTATCTTCACGGAGAAAAACTGAAAAACAAACTCCCTTCATCTGCAGTGGAATATTGACAAATCCTTCAGTATCTCCTTTCACATAATGAAACTTACTCTGCTCATCTTTGGTAAGCCATATCAATGCAGCATGAAAGCGAGGGAAGACCTGCATTTTATCATATAAAATATACCCCATAAGGCGTAAACGATCTTCCGAATATGTATTGAAGACCTTACGGTAAATTTCATCCTTATCGATACCTTTTGATAATAATTCGCTAATGATAAAATAAATCTCACGGCTATTCGAATTATAAGTAAATCCTCCCGTATCAGTCATCATACCAGTATAAATACATTCAGCTCCTTCACGAGTTATATCTTCAAAATTACCCATCCGACAAATCAAACGAAAAATTAATTCAGAGGTTGAAGAAATCTCAGGATGAGATATAGTTACACGACAGAAGTCTTCTGGATTCAAATGATGATCGATCAACACCTTACGCCCAGCAGAAGCAGCAACAGGTTTGGCCATTGCGTCAATACGCGATAAAGCATTGAAATCCAAACAGCAAATTACGTCGGCTTCAGCTATCAGTTTATCGGCAAATTCCGAATATTTGTCATAGCGGATAATATCTTTTGCCCCAGGCATCCAACGTAAGAAATCAGGAAAAGCATTAGGGACAATTATATGTACATTTTTCTCTTGTGTTTCCAGAAAATGAAGTAATCCTAACGAAGAGCCCAAAGCATCACCATCAGGAGATACATGAGTTACAATAACTATCTTGTCAGCACGTTCAAAATATTTAGCAACCTTATCAATATTGGCTTGAAGTATAACTTTTGTCAACATAAAAAAACGAATTAAATTGAATGGCAAAAATACAAATTAATTCTTAATCTACAGAAGAATAGCGTAAGAACCTTTTTCTGACATATCTATATAATTCAACCCATAGAATTCACATTCTCGTTTCAATTTTTCCCGATATGAGTCTTCTAACGAAGTATCTAAAACAACTTGTTTTATCTGAAACAACCGTTTGAGATCAGCTACAGAACCATAAAATCCACGGCATATATAAGCATAATCTACATGCAAAGGAGAAAGTGCCTTTTGTTTTCTCCATTTATTATTATCGACCAAAACAATACAAATATCTCTAACCTTATAGATACATGATGCAGAAGACAACTCATTAATATCTCTGTCGTATTTGGTATAAACTCCAGCACGAGACAAATAAATATAAGTACCAGCCAGCTCCCTTTGTTTCCACAAAAAGGACACTATCAAAACATTTACAGTCAGTAGAAATACAATCAGCCTACGTGCATTACGACAGACAACATACCTCCATAAAGTCACTATTGCAACAGCAAGTAACCATGCCTGCCATACCGAAAGATAGGCAGATGTAATTTGTGCTCCCGACCAATGTTGTATCTGCTCCATTACCTCATTCAAAGTCCGTACTGCAAAATCCAATCCCTGTACCACAAAGTTTGCAACTACAGGAAACACCCCAAGTGCCAATGCCAGCAGCGTAGCCGACAGGATAAAAACAGCTATTGGAGCAACAACAAGATTAGATAGCAAAAAATAAACCGGGAATGTTCCAAAATAATATAATATAAGTGGCAGTGTTGCTAATTGGGCAGCAAGAGAAAGAGAAATAATGTTCCACAAGTAAGCAACAATTTTATTTCGCACTACAAATAAACTATCAATTAATGGATAAAATAAGAAAATGCCCAATACAGCCATAAATGATAACTGAAAACCGACATCAAACAAATACATGGGCTGGTATATCAACATTATAAAAGCTGTCAAAGTTAAAGCTGAAAAACCCGAGAAGCGATCCTCTGAAAAGATAGAAGCTACCACATACGCAGAAAACATTGTGACCGCCCTTATTACCGAAGGACTCAGCCCAGACAAGAAAACAAATCCCCACAAAAGTCCGACAATGAGAAAACTTGCAATCCATTTTCCGCCACAAACCCGCCGTAAAGGATAGAACAGCCACGAAAGAATCATCGATAGTATACCAATATGCAAACCGGAAAGCGCAAGAATATGACTAACCCCAGCTGCATTGTATGTAGCTTTTATCTCACGAGTAAGTTTTGATTTATCACCTACAGTAAGTGCCGATATTATAGCCAACACATCATCTTCCAAATTCCATGTACGAAACTTTTTAATGATTTGTTCTCGAAGCATCAAAGCCTGCATCTTAAATGTTGGAGTACTTGGCCGAAGCAGTTTACGCCAATATCCGGAGTAGACTATTGCCGTTCCACTTATCCCCTGTCGCTGAAGATATTGTCCATAATCAAATCCCGTAAAATCTGCATCAGACATAGGTATCCCGACATGTGCACGAAAGCACATTCGATCACCACATTGTAATGGAGGTTGCATAGAATCAGGCATCCAATAAAGAAGTACCTGCTTATTTACCGGTTTCCAACTTCCTGTAGCAACATCTTTTACTTTTTCCACATTGACAGTTGCCTGAATAGTCTTGCCTTTCACACGAGGAATATCACATACGAAAGCAACATACACCGCTTTATCAGAATCCCACTCGTGATGTATATTTTCCAATGATATAACAAATAGTATTCCTCCTAGAAGCAAAAAACTTAGACTAACAGATATCCCAAACAAGAAACGAATCCGATAAGTCTTCGAAAAGTAAAATATAGAAGACAAAAGAACAGACAGAACAAAAACAAAACAAAGTGCATACAAGTAAGTTCCATCTAAAGCAAACACATCAGATAAAAAAATTCCGGTTGCCAGTGCTACCGACAACCGGAACAAAGGATAAAATGTGAAACGAGAACTCACCATTTTATTATTTTAGCTCCTTCAAACGACGAATCATGTCAACCATATCGGGAGCTTTAAAAACTGCATTACCAGCAACTAACACATCCGCTCCTGCCTCAACCAGCTGTGAACCAGTTTCCAGATTTACACCACCATCGACCTCTATCAGTGCCTGAGAGCCACTACGATCTATCAGTTCACGAAGCTCACGTACTTTTGTCAGTGTATGAGGAATAAATTTCTGTCCTCCAAAACCAGGATTAACACTCATCAGCAGCACCATATCCACATCACTGATAATATCAGTAAGCATTGACACCGGAGTGGATGGATTCAACGTTACTCCTGCACGCATACCTGCATCCTTTATCTGCTGCACCACACGATGCAAATGAGTACACGCCTCATAATGTACATTCATCATCATGGTGCCCAGTTCTTTTACCTCTCGAATAAATTTCTCCGGTTGCACTATCATCAAATGTACATCCAATGGTTTTTCACTCAGCTCTGCCACATATTTCAAGACAGGGAATCCAACAGATATATTTGGAACAAAAACCCCATCCATTATATCTATATGCAACCAGTCTGCATCACTATGGTTTATCTTCTCGATATCTTCTTTCAGATTAGCAAAATTTGCAGATAAGAGAGAAGGCGATATTTTCAATTCACTCTTCATACTTTAAAAACTTATTCCTAAGAACAAAGATAAGTATTTTTATCGAGATAAGAGGTAAGGCTCAACAAAAACAGCTCTATTCAAAGCTGAAACGCAAACCAAACTGAAGATTGAAATTGAATGGATGTTCTTTGCGAATCGTTTCAATCTGACTGCCATCATCAAAATAATATGCAATACCAGGTTCAGCATATAATCCTAAGTGTTTAGTAAAATTCACCTGTGCCCCTGCTGCTGCCGAAACAGACCATTGCAAAGAATTAACTTTTAACGAAGTGTGTTCAACTTCACGATTTGAGTTTCCGTTTACATATACAGCATCCATACTTCCTGATACACATTTTTCAACCATTCCACCGGCTGATGCATAAAATGAAAACCAACGATTATTCCATATTGAGCGATGTACTTTTAAAGGAATTCCTATATAATGCAATTTCTGTTGTTCTTCGATATATGAACCTGAACCGGAATGCAATTCCGAAGAAAGCATTGTATAATTCATTCCAGTTTCCAATGCCCATTCGCGAGTAATATTCCACTTTATCGAGAGACCTACTGTTACCGGCATTTTATGTTTCACATCTGTAGTAGAACTGCAATCACGGTTATTAAGCAATACCTGACTATAAGCAGTCTGTTCATCACTTTCAGAAACGGCTCCCATATTTATAGGAGTAGCATAAAGCGACCGACTATTCAGACGGCTCATACCTCCAAATGAGCGAGATGAAGAATAAGGAGTATTTCCTGCAGACAAACCAACCGACCACTTACGGTCCTTTTCACCTTTCCCCATAGCCAGCATTTCTTGGTTTCGCTTAACTTGACGACGGTCTGCTTCCAAAGTACGATACGCCCGTTTTTTATCAGTGTCATAATTCGTACTGCCGGTTTCTTGTTCCTTATCCTCTACCTTATATTCTTCCTTTATAGACATTATTTCACTTTCAGCAACAACCTCCTGATTGTGATTTTCAGGTGTCTCGATTTTCGCCAAACAGACTTTAGCCGGAGAAGACGCTACGACCGGATCCGAAGAATCCATTTTTGAATTATCTGATGAAAATATCTTTTCAGAAGAAGATAAAACCTCATCATCAGGAGTTGATGAAAAGTCTAATTCTTCAACCAACGCCTCATTACTACGCATATAATCGGCAGTAGGAGAATTTATAAACCAAAACGTCAACGACGAAACGGCTACGACCAAAACAGCAGCTGCAACAAAGCGACGTGTCCTCCACATTGGAATGACGCGTGGCGCAGACAACTCCTCCTCTAACCTTTCCCACAAAGCATCGGGAAGAGGTTCAGAATAATCCTCCAGTTTATTGCGAAGGTTTTCTACCCATTTATCATCCTCTTTCATTCTAGTTTCCTTTTTCTATATTCATTAATTTTCTTTATCAATAAGCTTTTTGCACGATAGAACTGCGATGAAGAAGTATGTTCTGTTATCCCTAATAAAGAAGCTATTTCTTTATGACTTTTATCTTCAAATACATATAAATTGAATACTGTACGATAACCATCAGGAAGTTCTGATATAAACTTCATCAACACAGAACGAGGTATATCATCCAACTCACTGTCATCAGTATCAGGAACATCAGGTATTTCAGTCATCAATACCTCTTGCTGCACTTGCGTATTCTTCTTCCTCAAGTACCCTAATGCTTCATTTACCATCACCCGCGAAAGCCAAGCTTTGAGAGAGCCTTCACCTTGATAAGAAAACTGCTTGATAGATTGAAATATACGCAAGAAACCATCATGCAAAATATCTTCTGCAGTTTCACGGTCACCGATATAGCGAAGGCATATAGCCATGAGCGACCCACCATAGCGCTCATACAGCGTGTGGCGTGCCCGCATATCTCCCCGTTGGCATTGCAACGACAATTCTTCCTCTGACATATCGGCTTTCATCTGCATTTTAATATGAAATGTCCTTGCGGCAAAAATACTGCACATAAAGAGAAATAAATTTTATTCTAAATTATTTTTAACAATTTAAGATGCAGTAAAAAGTAAATTTATCCGTTATAAAAACGGATTATAAAAGCAACAGCCATGAAACGACGAAATTGTTTACAACAAATTATTGGAATATTACTCTGCTGCACATTATTCTCCTCGTGTCTGGATGATAATGAACCCGAAACCTTTTTTCCGACACTGGGAACTGTCAATGCAGATGAAAACGACATAATAATAGAATCTGACTCATATGGATTATTAATTCCGACTAACCCCGGATTCATTACTTCCACCCAAACAGATTCTACGGGGCAAAGAATACTTGCTGTTTTTCAATATACAGAAAACACAACTAAAGAAGGAAAAACAGGTATGCAGGTAGAACTAGTAAGAGTAAACAAAGTATTAACCAAAAAAGCTGATGACTTACGAATTGGTATAGAAGATGTATTTGGCAATAGTCCTATTCAAATTACAGCTGCTTCTATCAGTCAGAAACATCTGAACATTCAATATGAATATTATGGAAGTACAAACATCAGCCACCGAATCAGCCTAGTGTTAAATTCTGAAACTCAACTGGATGAAAATGGGTTACTACAGGTAGAATTCCGTCACAATAATCAAGGAGATACTTATTCTGAAAGATTGTGGGGAATTGTTTCATATACACTGGAAAGCATCCCTGATTATGATGAGTCTAAATGTAAGGGATTTAAGATTATCTATGACAGCGGGGCAAACAGTCGTGCAGAATGGATAGTTAAAATAAACTCTCAAGGTACACAAACAGAACAAAATCCGTCACGTTATATTGAGTCTTGTTGTTTCTAAGTTTATATCTCTGCACCATTCAGCAACAGCCCCTTCCCTCTTTTCGGGCTGTTCTGAATGGTTTTTTATTTTATTACTTCACATATGCTTTTTCTGTATGGCGATACCCACGCAAGAAATCATTTATCTCCATACGTTTTTTACCAGCCAACTGTAACGAAAGAACATTCACATATCCGTCAGACGATGCTATTTTAAAATATGTTTTACAGTCGGTTACAATAGTACCCGGAGCCAATGAATGTTCACAGAATAATTTTTCAGTTTCAAATATCTTCAGCATAATAGGATCAGCCCCTTCCTGATAAAGTTCAGTCCATGCAGCTGGATAAGGTGATAAACCACGTACAAAATCGTAGATCCGTTTCACGCCTATTGTCCAATCGATACGACAGGTTTCTTTAAATATCTTTGGAGCAGGACGAAGTTCACCAACCTGAGCCAGTTCTTCTTGTGGAATTGTTTTTACAGAACCTTCCAGAATAGCATCCACAGTCTTCAAAACCAAATCACCTCCCAAACGCATCAAACGTTCATAAACGACCTCCACATTATCAGTATCAGCTATAGGTACACGGACCTGATCTATAATCTCTCCTGTATCAATTTCATGCTTCAGGAAAAAGGTCGTAATACCAGTTTCAGTATCTCCATTTATCACAGCCCAATTTATCGGAGCTGCCCCACGGTATTGAGGAAGCAATGAAGCATGAAGATTAAACGTACCCAAACGCGGCATACTCCATACGACTTCAGGCAACATACGAAAAGCGACCACAATCTGTAAGTCAGCATTCAGGCTACGAAGTTCTGCTACAAACTCTTCATTTTTTAATTTTTCAGGCTGTAGCACTTTTAAACCTTGGGAAACCGCATATTGTTTTACCGGACTCGGTTGCAATACACTTCCGTGACGCCCCATCGGTTTATCAGGCATCGTGATGACACCTACTATATTATATCCTCCCTCTACCAGTCTTTTTAAACTTTCCACTGCAAACTCGGGAGTTCCCATATATACAATTCTCAAATCCTTCTTATCCATAAGTCTTGTACTTTTTATTCAGCTGAAATATCCACCAATACCTGACGATAGGTATTCAACATTTTTGATTTCGAAACAAACCCAATATATTTATTATCCTCATCAACTACAGGTAAGTTCCAGGCCCCCGTCTGGTCAAACTTCTTCATCACAACTTCCATAGAGTCTGTACTAATAATAGGTGCTTTAGGAGGCTTCATAAAACTTTCTACCCGGAAACGGTGATATAATTCCTGACGGAAAATAATATTACGAATATCATCAAGAACTACTATACCAATTAGTTCATCATTTACATCAACCACAGGAAAAAGGTTACGGCTAGATTGAGAAATACGCTTCACCATCTCACCTAAATCCATATCAGGACGTACTTTCAGAAAATCTGTTTCCACAATACTCTCCATATTCATCAGTGTCAATACCGCCTTATCTTTATGATGGGTTATCAGCTCGCCTGTTTTTGCCAGACGCATAGAATAAATACTATGAGGCTCAAATACGATGATAGTCAGATAGGCACATACAGAAACAATCATTAGCGGAAGAAACAAATCATACCCACCTGTCAGTTCTGCAATCAAGAAAATACCCGTCAGTGGAGCATGCATAACTCCCGACATCAGACCAGCCATCCCCATCAGAGCAAAATTCTTTTCCGGAATATATGTATTTCCGATATGAAACTCATTGCATACATACGAAAAGACAAAACCAGATATACATCCCAAGAACAAACTAGGAGCAAAAATACCACCGCAACCACCACCTCCATTTGTTGCACTAGAAGCAAAAACCTTAAACAAGATTATCAAAATAAGGTATACGACCAACAGATGCGTGCTACCATAAAACAATGAATTGTTCATTACAGTATTCCACTCTTCCGAGGTTTCACCGTTTAACAACAAACTAATGGTATCATATCCTTCACCATATAGTGGTGGAAAAAGAAATATCAGAATACTCAGCATAGCTCCACCAATAACAAACTTAACATAAGGATTGGAATACCGGCGGAATATATTTTCTATCCAGTTCATTGAACGAGTAAAATACCAAGCAACCAAGCCACAAAATATACCTAAAGCTATGGCATATGGAATGCGTTCGAGCGAAAAAGGATAATCCAGATGAAACTGAAACATTGCTTCTGTACCCAAAAGCAGATACGAAACAGAAGCTGCGGTAACACTCGTTATCAGCAACGGAAGAAGTGAAGCCATCGTCAGATCTATCATCAACACCTCCAGCGTAAATACTAGTCCAGCTATAGGAGCTTTAAAAATACCAGATACAGCACCAGCCGCTCCACAACCAACCAGCAACATCAAGGTCTTGTGATCCATACGGAAAACACTTCCCAAATTAGAGCCTATAGCAGACCCAGTCAATACAATCGGCGCCTCAGCTCCTACAGATCCACCACATCCGATAGTTATGGCAGAAGCACAAACCGACGACCATATATTATGCCGTTTAATGCGACTTTGTTTACGCGATATGGCATAAAGAATCTTAGTTACACCATGACTGATATCATCACGTACTACCTTACGGATAAACAAACTGGTTATAAAAATACCCGCTACGGGATATACCAGATAAAGCCAGTTTGCCCCCATAGGGTCAAAATTCTCTGTCAGGAACTCCTTTATATATTCTACAAGAAACTTCAACACATAAGCAGCCAATGCGGTAAATATACCAACAAGAAAACTCAATATTAAAATAAACTGCTTATTTGTAATATGTTTTTCCCTCCATCGGATAAAACGTTGAAGCAAATCGAACTTGTCTTGTGAAGTTTTCATCAAACGCGTAATTTTTTATTCTCTTATAACTTTCACAACACCGCCCTTACCTAATTTAATAATACTGGAAGGCTTAGGATGACCATTTTCTTCACGGCGAAAATCAACTACATAATCTACCGCATTCTTTATTTCCTCACTTATCTCAGAAAAAACAGCAGGTGCAGGCTGGCCACTGATATTGGCAGAAGTAGAAACAATTGCTTTACGAAAGCGGAAACATAATTCTTTCGAAAAGGCTTCATTTGTTACACGAATACCCACACTGCCATCCTCTGCAAGCAAATTAGGAGCTAAATTACGTGCCCCATCATAAATTATAGTAAGAGGTTTGGTAGTCATTTCGATTAAATCCCAAGCAACAGGAGGTACGTCACTAACATAAAAATCGACCTTCACCGGACTATCTACAAGTACCAGCATCGCTTTACTGTCAGCTCTATGCTTAATTTCATATACTCGCTTTACAGCTTCCTCATTGGTTGCATCGCAGCCTATTCCCCAAACGGTGTCAGTCGGATAAAGTATCACACCGCCTTTTTGCATGATCTCACATGCCTTTTTAATTTCATCTTTCATCATAATGACTGTTCTCGCTAGTTTATTCAAAGCCTCACAAAAGTACAAATGATTTTTATGATAGCCCAAAAAACTTTCATTAAATTTGCATGAAAGAGCTTTTACGTCAAAACATGAACACGAGCCGGAAAATCATACACATAGATATGGATGCATTTTACGCTTCTGTAGAACAGCGTGACAATCCAGATTTAAAAGGTAAGCCTGTAGCAGTCGGACATTCAGAGAAACGAGGAGTTGTGGCTGCTGCAAGTTACGAAGCACGCAAGTATGGAGTGCGTTCGGCTATGTCATCGGTTAAAGCATTAAAAATCTGCCCAGAACTGATATTCGTAGAAGGGCGTATGGATGTATACAAAAGTGTATCGGCACAGATTCACGAAATTTTTCACGAATATACAGACATTATTGAACCGATATCACTTGACGAAGCATTTCTGGATGTGACAGAAAATAAAAAAGACATCAAACTGGCTGTAGATATAGCCCGGGAAATAAAAGTCCGGATACGAAAAGAGTTAAACCTTGTAGCCTCTGCCGGAATATCGTATAATAAATTCCTGGCCAAAGTTGCTTCCGATTTACGCAAGCCAGACGGCCTTTGTACTATACACCCCAACCAAGCTGAAGAATTCATTGCCGGATTACCGATTGAAGCTTTTTGGGGAGTAGGACCTGTCACAGCTAAAAAGATGCATACATTGGGAATCTACAATGGAAGTACGCTTCGTAACTGTTCACTAGAAATGTTGACAAGGCAATTTGGGAAAATGGGGCAAGTATATTACGACTTTGCCCGAGGCATAGATAATCGTCCGGTTGAAGCTATACGTATCCGGAAATCAATAGGATGTGAGCACACACTCGAAAAAGACATATCACTCAAATCATCTGTTATCATAGAACTGTACCATGTCGCATGCGAATTGGCAGAACGGCTTAAAGCCAAAGATTTTCAAGGCAGTACACTTACACTGAAAGTAAAATTTCACGATTTTGCTCAGATTACACGCAGTATTAGTGTTAACAAACAGTTGCATACTTTGCAAGATATCCTTCCGCTGTCCAAACAATTACTTGCGGAAGTAGACTACGAGCAACATCCTATACGGCTTCTCGGCCTCTCCGTTTCTAACCCCAAAGAAGAAGAATCCCAATTTACAGAAAGCAATAAAGAAAAATGGATCCAATTAACTCTGAATTTTAAAGAATAAAAGAGAAAAGTGTCTTCATTCTCAAAAAATCTGACGTTTTTTCAACAAAAACACAACAAAAGTCCTGAAAATTATCCGAATATTTTTAGCTTTATGTTTAATCTTTCTTAATGAAAGAATCGCTATATGAAAGTTTTTTAGTATTTTTGTAGCCAAATTCGGTGTATAATAATGAGACAACTAAAGATTACCAAAAGTATCACTAACCGAGAGAGTGCTTCTCTTGATAAGTATTTGCAGGAAATCGGTCGCGAGGACCTGATTACGGTTGAAGAAGAAGTAGAACTCGCTCAGCGTATTCGTAAGGGGGACCGCATTGCTTTGGAGAAACTTACACGTGCCAACTTGCGATTCGTAGTATCAGTAGCCAAACAGTACCAAAATCAAGGCTTGAGCCTTCCTGACTTGATAAACGAGGGAAATCTAGGTTTGATAAAGGCTGCTGAAAAGTTTGACGAAACTCGTGGATTTAAATTTATCAGTTATGCTGTATGGTGGATCCGCCAGTCTATTCTTCAAGCTTTGGCAGAACAATCGCGAATCGTACGCTTACCGTTGAATCAGGTTGGTTCACTGAACAAAATCAGTAAGGCATTCTCCAAGTTCGAACAAGAAAACGAGCGTCGTCCTTCACCGGAAGAACTAGCAGACGAACTTGAAATTCCGGTAGATAAGATTTCAGATACGCTGAAAGTTTCAGGACGCCACATTTCTGTAGATGCTCCTTTCGTAGAAGGAGAAGACAACAGCTTGCTGGATGTCCTTGTAAACGACGACTCTCCAATGGCGGACCGTTCGCTGGTTAATGAATCACTTTCGAGGGAAATCGACAGAGCACTTTCTACGCTAACCGAAAGAGAAAAGGATATTATCCAAATGTTTTTCGGTATTAACACGCAAGAAATGACGTTGGAAGAAATCGGCGATAAATTCGGCCTCACACGTGAGCGCGTACGCCAGATTAAAGAAAAAGCTATCAGAAGATTAAGACAAAATTCTCGTAGCAAGTTGCTCAAATCTTATTTAGGGTAATAAGATAAAGATCGTTTCCGAAAACAAAACAGGATGCAACAGTGGGCAGAGCGCCACACTATTGCATCTTTTTTTATATCCATGCGTTTTTCTTTGTTAATTTTCTCTATTCCTTTTTCATATATTATCGCAAATATCTATTTTTGTGACCTAAAATAAACTAAATCATGAAATATCTTAAATTACTCTGCCTTTTATTGGTTGCGTCTGCAATTTTCCCTGCGCTGGCAAAATCACCAAAAGACAAACATAAATACGGTGTTTACATTACAGGAGTTTCTGCATCATTTTCAGACTCTTTGGTTTACTTTACTAATATACAGTATGTAGACAGTGCTGCTGTCGATGATAAGGATCTGCTTGTCGGACGTGCAGAATACAGCATGCAGCTTAAAGATTATCTGGAGTCAAACAAACAGTTAAAAAACCGCACTTGCTTCGTTTATTTCAACCGGAAAAAGAAAAATCTGCAAAAAGAAATAAACAAGCTGAAGGAAAAATATCAGAAAAATAAAAGTATCGTGGTATTAGAGGTTGATCCTGAATTTATCTTCAAGAAAGCCGAATTATATTATTAAGCATGAAAAAAATCCTGCTATATATTGTTTTGACCTTAATTCTGGTTGCTTGTTCTGATGAAATTCCTGAACATCATCAGCCTGTCCGTGCAAAACGTGCCGTACTTGCCTATATGGTAGCCAACAATAATCTCGATGGGCTTATTATGCAAAATATACAATGGATGTACGAAAGTCTTTCTACAGCCAAGGATACTTGTACACTGGTAGTTTACTACAAACCATCAGAAAGCAACCAGTACATGAAAACGGCAGAGATACTTGAGTTCACAACCGACGGATATGGAAGAATAAACGGACAAACAATATTAAGTGGTTCTTCGCTTACTTCAGAAAACGTTATATCGCAGGCCGTTCATCATCAGGCATCAATAGGAATTGCAACCGATCCTTTTATTATGGCAGAAAATCTTCGTATGATGCAAGACATAGCACAAGCAGAATCATACGGATTGATCTTGGGATCTCATGCCAGTGGATGGCTTCCATCTCCTAACGCAATAAGTACATTTTCTTTTGGATGGGACGGAGTGGAAAGTAATACCATTGACATACCCGAACTTGCAACTACTCTGGAACAAAGTTTTCCTGAAAATAATCTCGACTTTACGCTGTTCGATGCCTGTATGATGGGGACAGCTGAAGTCTTTTATGAATTACGCAATGCTACCCACTACTGTATTGCCTCAGTAATGGAAACTCCTGCTGTAGGATTCCCTTATAACCGCTTCTTCACCGGTTTATACGAGAGTGATATAGATTATGCAAAGGTTTGTAATGAAACCGTACAATACAATAAGGAAAACAGATGGTGGGGAACATACGCAGCAGTAGACTGCACTGCAATGGAAAATGTAGCTCAGGCTATAAAGGCAGAGCTAAAGGAACACCAGTCCGAATTAAGTACACTCGACTATACTCAGATACAACAATACGGTTACGAAAAATATAAAAACTTCTCATTCGACTTACTCGATTTTATCAAACAACTTAATGGAGGTACTATTCCAGCTACAGTAGAAAACAGCTTGTCTCAAGCTGTTGTAGCAAAGAATTGCCTGAATGGAGAAGAATATCCGTTTGTAACACTGAAAATAGATGCTACACGTTATTGTGGTATGGGCATGTATTTCCCCGGCAGACAAATTAAATCTTCATGGGATAAATATTGCCAGTCATCCGTTGCATGGTACAATGCTGCCGGGTGGAATGAAATACAGCCATAATACTATTTCAAGGCCTTCATCAGTTCAGGCATTAATGATGGAAGTGTATGTTCATTTTGTGCAGTAAAGAAATTCCTGTCAATTTCATAAGCTGAATCCGTAGCAATTCCTTTGCATATAGCAGGTTTTGCCAGCGGATGAACTGCCAATCGTACTCCTTCCGTTATACCTGCAATTTCAAAAATCAAAGCAGCAGCACAATGCCCTATTATTAATTTACCTTCTTCTGCAAATTCTTTGATCACTTGCATCAATGCAACATTATGTGCCTCTGAGGCATGTTCTTTAAAAACAGGGACGGCATCTCCACATGAGAATACCAATGCATCATACTCATGAGCATGCCCTTTCAGATTCTCTATTACATCATCCGCATAAAATCGAATACCTGAATTAGTACGCATATCAGTAGTTTCCGCAACTGCATACACACGGTAGATAATCTGATTTTCGTAAAAACTTTCCAAGTACTGAAACAGCCCCAATCCATTTACCGGATTGACGGCTAATACTGCAATACGCTTTGCCATAATTCTAGTTTTTTTAAATTATACATTAGTTATTATTAGTAACTTTATTACTTTTGTGTTGCAAATGTATGGGCCTCAACCGGATAATACAAGAAGGCACATCAATGTCAGTCACTTACACCAGTGTAAGTATTATTATGAAACAAGCATTTACTAACTGTTAATATATGCAAAACTTTCATCATTCAGGTATATGTCCTATCCGAGATATCATCGCACGCATCAGTACCAAATGGGCAATGCTGGTTTTAACAACCCTTCATACCAACGGAGTTATGCGGTTCAATGACATACAGAAAAGTATCGGAGAGATCTCACAACGAATGCTAACTGTTACATTACGCTCTTTAGAAACAGACGGACTGATAAAACGCACCGTTTATCCGGAAGTTCCCCCTCGCGTGGAATATAAGTTGACTCTACGAGGTGAAAGTTTAATGCCAATATTGAAAATGTTAACCGATTGGGCACTTGATCATGCAGAAGAAATCATGAAAGACCGACAAAAGTAACTATACAGCAAAATAGAAAAGTTATATTCACATGCGTTTTTCATATTTGATTTAGTTTAATTATTTTTGCAATATGTGACAAATGATTTTGTATACAACTATTTTTACAATAATCATTGAATCACCAACAAACATCAGCATATCATACTTATGAAAAACGACCTCATGTCTTTGATAAACTTTACCGCATGAAAATCTTACTGAAATATATCATTATTCTCCTTGTATGGGCTATAGGTACTACTGCTCAGGCTGAATTGACAAACAAGATGTTCAACATCAGACATATCGGTCACGTAGAAGGACTTAGCAGCCAACGAGTGTTTTCAATCGTAGAAGACAACCATCATGCAATGTGGATTGCAACAAAAGCAGGTATAGACCGGTACAATGGCCAGATGGTAAAAAACTATACCTTAGAGGGAAACTTCTATTATGGTGATATGGCTGGACGCAGAATCCGCTTGCTGTATCACGAAAAGTACGGATTATGGGCATACGATCACACTGGCAGAATCTATCGATACCGGCCTGATACAGACAGTTTCGAACAAGAATTATATTTAGGCGAATCTATCAAGGGAGAAATTATCCTGAATAAGCTCTGTATGGACCCAAACGGAACATTATGGCTGGGGTTAAGTAAAGGATTATACAAAAAAGCTCCCGATGAAGCTGTTTCACAGATTATTCCGGATAAGTACATCAATGACATTATCTGTGTAGGAGATTCTCTATTTACAGGAACATCCAACGGAGTGTTATATATATCATGTTCAAATCCTCAGCATACCAAAGTTCTCACAGAGAACAAAAACGTACAAACTCTTTTTTATGATAGCGCACATAAACAGCTTTGGATCGGAACATTCAATAATGGACTATGGACACTGGATCCGACAACTGGCATAGTAGAACACATCGAAAAACAGAACTCCTGCTTTTCCAGTCCCATCCGGGCCATCACAGCCTACGACGACCATACCCTACTGTTCGGAATAGATGGAGGAGGTGTACATACAGTCAATCTGGAAACTAAAAGAAGTAATCTTTTTATCAATACAGAAGATAACAGCGATATCTACCTGCAAGGAAATGGAGTTTATGCCGTAACCCGCGATCATCAGGGAAATATCTGGATAGGAAGTTATACGGGAGGAGTATCTGTTGCTATCTACCTGAAATATCCCATAACTATCCTCAACCATGAAAGAGGTAATCCACAATCGCTGGCAAACGATAATGTCAATGATATCGAAGAAAATACCAACGGTGATATATGGTTTGCCACTGACGACGGAATCAGTATTTTAACTCCCTCCGGCATCTGGAAACATATACTGAAATCAACCGTTACCGTAACGTTGTGCAAAGGTAAAGACAGCAATATATGGGCCGGAACCTACGGAGACGGTGTGTATCAACTAGATAAGTCCGGAAAAACAACCACACACCTCACAGAAGGAAAAGGAGAACTGACTACCAACTACATATTCTCGATCACCGAAGATTATGACGGCGACTTGTGGATTGGGGGACTTGATGGCGGACTGGTTAAATGGGACAAATCAAGACAACGTAAACAGGTATTTGATGTAAACTGGATACACTCCATTATGGCCATAAACCATCACCAGATAGCAGTAGCCACAGTAAACGGCTTCTGCATAATAGACAAACAGAGTGGAACAGTCAAACCTTATGCTACCACTCAAGATCTCAATGAGCAAAATGCCAGTGCTTACATCATTTCCATGCTTTTTAATGATGACGGAACGGTATGGTTAGGTACAGAAGGAGGAGGACTGAGTTTATACAACATGAATACTCACGAGCTGAAAACATTTACTACCCACGAAGGTATGTTGTCTGACGACGTATACAGTCTGCAACGGGATTCTCAGGGAGGTATATGGGCAAGTACAGGAAAAGGACTGGCTATTGTTAAAGACTTCCAGGTATCAAATTTGAATTACATCTATGACATAGACAAAGTATATAATAAATCATCGTATACCCAATTATCTGATGGAAGATTTGCATACGGAAGCACTAACGGAGCTGTATTTATTTCTCCCGACGCAGTAATGATGGTAGATTATCAAGCTCCACTGCGATTTACCGATTTACGAGTTGAATATCTCAATCCGCATGAAGCCAAACAGCTACATCCCTGCATCTATCAGATGCTAGTCGATAAGGACGTCCATCTGGGATACAGCCACAATTCGTTTGTCGTTACGTTCGAATCTATAAACTATCGGTTCCAGCACGACATTGCTTATCAGTATATTTTAGACGGATACGAAAAGTCATGGAGTAATCTATCTTCAAACGGATCTGTACGATATACCAATGTATCTCCCGGAACATATACACTCAAAGTACGCAGCTTGAGAAAAAGTAATGGAGAAATTATATCCGAGCAGACACTACCCATACAAATCGCACAGCCCTGGTGGAACTCATGGTATGCATGGATAGTATATATCTGTCTGGTAGGAGGTATTTTTTACTTTATCCTCCGCTTCAAGAGCAACCAGCTTCAGAAGCAATATGATGAAGACAAAATCAAATTCTTCATAGATACGGCTCACGACATCAGAACTCCGGTTACACTGATTATGGCCCCACTGGAAGATTTAGGAAAACGACAGGAACTATCTGTCGATGCACATCAGCTGCTGGATATGGCACGTAACAACACGCGCAAGCTTCACACTCTCATCACACAGCTGCTGGAGTTTGAGAAAGTAGATACACACAAGAAGTCTATCACACTGGAACCTGTAAACCTGAGTGAACTGCTTGTTGAAGAATGTGCAAGCTTCCAGGCACTATGCGACAAAAAACAGTTGCATTTGCATATTTCATTACCAGATCAGGATGTATATGCCATGGCAGACAGACATCTAATGGAAATGTTACTCGACAATTTACTCTCCAATGCATGCAAGTACACTCCATCACACGGAAATATAGAAATAAGTCTGCGATATAATAAGCAAAAAGTTATCATCGAAGTAAAAGACAATGGCATCGGTATACCCTCCAAAGCCAGAAAACACTTATTTAACAGTGTATACCGGGCTGAAAATGCCAGAGAATCACACGAGTCTGGCACAGGATTCGGTTTGTTGCAGGTACAGCGTATTGTAAAGATGCTACATGGAAAAGTATCTTATGAATCAGAAGTAAACAAAGGTACAACATTCTCTGTTACATTACAGAAAGCTCATAATACAGCTGCCGTATCACAAACACTTCAGGCTACTTCACACCTATCATCACCTTCACAACAAAACGAAAATACTACATATTCTTCACCAGAGAAGAAAGAGGTTGAAGAGAAACTGGAAGGTAAAGATACGTTGCTGATAGTAGAAGATCACGAAGAATTGCGCTACTATCTACGCAAGACCTTTGAACACTATTACCGTGTCATTGATGTCGCAAATGGGAAAGAAGCTCTCGATTATCTGTCGAATGAATATCCCGATCTGATCTTATCGGATGTAATGATGCCGGGTATTCAGGGGGACGAATTATGTCAAATGGTAAAAGAAAATCCGGATACAGCCGGTATACCTTTTATCTTGCTCACTGCCAAAACCAATTATGATGCCGTAGTAGAAGGATTGAAAAAAGGCGCAGACGATTATATCCCCAAACCTTTTAGTACAGAAATACTAAAGTTAAAGGTACGCGGATTCATAGAAAACAGAAATCGTCAGCGAGATTTCTTCATGCGACAAGCTCTCAAAGAGGTAGAAAATGGCAGAAACAATACCACATCAACTCCTGACCAGCCAGCTCAACAAAGTGATGACACCATTGACAACCAGCCGGCACTTTCCGAAAGTGACCATGCATTTGTGATACGTGCTACTCAACTGGTCATTGAGAATATCAGCAATGCAGAATTCAATATCAACAGTCTGTGTCAGGAAATGGCTATGAGCCGTACTCTCTTTTACAGCCGGCTCAAATCGCTGACAGGAAAAGCTCCGCAAGAGTTTATCCGTATCATCCGATTACAACAAGCAGCCGAACTGCTGAAGCAAGGCAAAAACGTGACAGAAGTAGCTACTGATACAGGATTTATAAATGTAAAATATTTCAGCATGCTATTCAAAAAACAATTTGGCATTCAGCCCAGCAAATATGAGCAGGACAGTTCAGCCTCATCATCAGACAAGCAATAAGAAATTCATTTAGTCTTACATAAGAAAGTCGGTAAAAAACAGTTTACCGGCTTTTTTTATGTCCTCCTCTCTCAAAAACGACTCTTTTCACCGGCATAAAGCTGTTTCAGATAGTCATAAAGCTATCACTTCCAGTAGAAATGTCAGCAATCAAACCTTATATGTCAGCTATCTGACCATCTTATTTGCATACAATCCCCACTTTTGCACAGAGCTCAACAGCCACACGGCGTATTAGTCACCGCTGCTACAACCGGGCTCCCTACGAACCGATAATGATCTTAACCCATAAATATCTGTAATATGAAAAAAGTAAAAATTCTACTGGCACTGGCAATGTGCTCAATGTATCAGTCCTGCTCATCCGATGAAGTAAACATGAATCCGCAGGAAGAATCTCTGGAAAAAGTTGTATTTAAAGATGACTTCGAAACATTCGACAGCAATGTATGGACCAAAGAAGAACACGAAGCCGGATGGGTAAATCAAGAACTGCAAATATATGATGCAGCACATGTATCGACCGGAACAGATGAAGGACGATCTGTTCTTATCTTAACGGCAGAACGGAAAGGAAACAAAATCTATTCCGGAAGAGTAAACAGTCAAGGCAAAAAAAGTTTTCAATATGGCAAGATAGAAGCAAGCATCAAACTTCCCCAAACAGCAAATGGTCTATGGCCTGCATTTTGGATGATGGGCGACAATAATATGCCTTGGCCTCAGTGCGGAGAAATCGATATTATGGAAATGGGACAGGAAAACGGTATAATCAACGGTACGTCTGAAACCTATCTCAACACAGCTATCCACTATGGAACCGACTACGAAAGCGGACATCGTCAGGAGTATCATGCCGATAATGTTTCACAGAGTCTGCAAGATGGGAAATATCATACCTACTTGCTGGAATGGAATGAGAACAGTCTGACTGTAAGCATAGACGGAACCAAGTTTTACACTTTCGACATCAGCAAAGTCAGCGGACGTTATGAATATTTTCACCATAACTTCTACATCCTGTTCAATCTGGCTGTAGGTGGAAGTTTTACCGGCATCACAGACGTCAATGCCATCACTGCATTGAAAGACGGAGAGAAGGTAAACATGTATATCGACTGGATAAAAGTTTATTAATCTTAATACAAACAAATCTATGAAAACAAAAAATTGCAGGTACACACTATTATGTGGCACACTCTCACTTTGTTTTATAGGTGGAATTTCACCGATAAAAGCAATTACCCAACCAGTTCATTCTGCTGTTGAGCAACAGACTCACACTGTAACCGGAACTGTAACCGATGCTACCGGTCCCGTTATCGGAGCATCAGTTATAGAAAAAGGAAATACTACCAACGGAACCATCACCGACTTAGATGGAAAGTTTACATTAAACGTAGCTCCAGGTGCAACACTGGTTATCAGTTACATTGGCTACAAAACGATAGAAATAGAAGCAAGTAAAAAGCCATTGAATATTGTCATGGCTGAAGACAGTAAGGTATTGAATGAAGTCGTAGTAACTGCATTAGGTATCAAAAGAGAACGTAAGGCATTGGGCTACGGAGTTGATGAGGTAAAAGGTGAATCGCTTACAAAAGCCAAGGAAACAAACGTAATCAACTCGATGGCAGGTCGCGTTCCGGGACTTGTAGTCAGCCAGACAGCCGGAGGTCCTTCCGGATCAACACGAGTTATTTTGCGTGGTAGCACAGAAATGACAGGAAACAACCAGCCGTTGTATGTCATCGACGGTGTACCTCTTGATAATACCAACTATGGTAGTGCCGGTACTTCAGGAGGTTTCGATTTAGGTGACGGAATTTCCAGTATCAATCCCGATGATATCGAAAACATGTCTGTATTGAAAGGTCCTGCTGCATCTGCTCTTTACGGTAGCCGTGCCAGTCATGGAGTTATCCTCATTACAACCAAAAAAGCCAATGGAAAAGAGAAATTCAGTGTAGAATATAATGGTACACTCACCTTCGATACTCAGTTGGCTAAATGGAACGATATACAGCAGGTATATGGTATGGGAAGCAACGGAACATACAGCATCGATGCCATTTCAAATACGAACAAAAGCTGGGGACCAAAGGCTGACGGCAGTAATATGCTGACATATTTTGACGGTGTAGCACGTCCTTATCTCATCATTCCAGACAATACTTCCGGATTCTTCCAAACAGGTCTGACAGCTACCAATACAGCTATCATCAGTGCCAATAGCGGACATACAGGTGTACGTTTCACCTATACCGATATGAGAAACAAAGATATTGTTCCTCAGTCGAACATGAGCCGTGACATTTTCAACCTGCGTACCAACACCAGTCTGGGAAAGGTAGATGTTGACTTCAGTGCCAACTATACTCGCGAAGCTGTAAAAAATCGCCCGGCACTGGGTGACAGCAAATCGAACATCGGAAAGAACCTGATGACTCTGGCAACAACCTACGATCAGGAATGGCTGAAAAACTATCAGGATGAAAACGGTGAATATTCCAACTGGAATGGTATGGACCCATACAACGTAAATCCTTACTGGGACGTTTACAAAAACTCCAACAATTCCAAGAAAGACCAGTTCCGTTTCAATGGAAAAGCAATCTGGAACATTAACAAACACCTGAAACTGCAAGGTACAATCGGTGCAGAACTGAACTACTTCATATTCGAAGATTTCAAAGCTCCTACTACCCCGGGATACGAAGCCGGTTATTTGCAGAACAGTAATTTCCGTAACCGCATGTACAACTTCGAACTACTTGCCCTCTATAACAATACGTGGGGAGATTTCGATTTCAATGCAACATTGGGAGGAAACGTTTACAAGGTCAATAATCAGACTACCGTCACTACTGCCCAGGATATGCAGATTCGTGATGTAGTAGCCCTGATGAGCTTCAATGAAACCAGCTTGGAACAGAACAGTTACCGTAAACAAATCAATTCGGTTTATGGTGCAGTAAACGTAGGATGGAAACATTTGGTTTATCTCGATGCAACTTTACGCGGCGACCAGTCGTCTACCCTTCCTATCGGAAACAATGTATATGTTTATCCGTCATTCTCCGGAAGTTTTGTATTCTCGGAATTACTAAAACAAAGTGACCTGATGCCTTACGGAAAGTTCCGTTTATCATGGGCACAAGTAGGTAGCGACACCGATCCTTATCAGTTGGGACTGGTTTACAGCAAATCGAAATTTACCTACCCGGGCTATACCATCGGATACATCAATAATTCGACAATGCCTAATAAAAACTTGAAACCGACTAAGACCAACTCTTTCGAACTTGGTCTGGAGATGAAGTTCCTGAAGAACCGTATTGGACTCGACTTTACTTACTACACTCAAAACAGTAAGAATCAGATTATGGGTATGGCCAGTTCATGGACTTCCGGTTATAACTACCGCCTGATCAACGCTGGTGAAATTGAAAATAAAGGTATCGAAATCGCACTTAACACACGTCCGATAGAACTTAAGGATTTCTCCTGGGATTTGAACCTGAACTTTTCAAAGAACAGCAATAAAGTAAAGAAACTGGTAGATGGCATGGACATGTTCGAACTTGAAAAAGCAGCATGGCTGGATGTACAAGTTGCAGCAAAAGTCGGCGAGAACTTCGGAGCTATCGTAGGACCGGACTTCAAACGCAATGAAAACGGAGATATTCTTATAGACCCGCAGACCGGACTTCCACAGTACGACAAGAGCAATCATGTACTGGGTAATGCTTCCTGGGACTGGACCGGAGGTCTTGGAACAACGCTTACTTATAAAAACTTATCTCTCTCTGCTCTTTTCGATATCAAAGTCGGAGCTGACCTCTATTCAATGTCTGCCCGTGCTTCTTATGAATCTGGTAAAAGTAAAGAAACACTCGCAGGTCGTGAAGAATGGTATCGCTCGGAAGAACAACGCCAGGCCGCAGGTATTGCCAAAGGTTCTCCCGACTGGACTCCTACCGGTGGTTTCATTGCTCCGGGTGTAATTGATAACGGTGACGGAACTTATCGTCCGAATGATATTTACATTAACCCGGAAGATTACTGGATGAGTGTCTGCCGAAATGCTCCGTCAATGTTTATCTACGACAATTCATACATCAAATGCCGTGAAATCACCTTAAGCTACAGAGTACCTCAGTCATGGCTGAAAAACGTAGTAAAAGGACTCACAGTTTCATTCGTTGCACGTAATCCGTTTATCGTATGGAAGAATATTCCAAATATCGATCCGGATTCAAACTATAACAATACAACCGGTATGGGATTGGAATATGGTTCACTCCCATCACGCAGAAGTTACGGATTCAATGTCAATCTCAAATTCTAAAGATAGTTCATTACGTAATATATTAAAGAAGAAATACAATGAAAAACTATAAATCATATTTTACCCTGATATTGGCGGCATTCACCATATTCTTTACAGCATGTAGCGATGAGTATATGGAGAATATGAATACAGATCCGTCGAAAGCCTCAACTATCGATCCGAATGCACAGCTTACCACAGCCCAGCTACAGACTTACGGCGATCTAGGAATGGTAGAAATCTACAGAAACTACCTGTATGCATTCAACCAACAACTTATGGGATGCTGGAATACAACAAACTATGGAGGCAGACATACTGTCGACAATAATGAAATGGGACGTATCTGGACTACGTTTTATACAACAGCTATCAAAAACCTGACAGATGCTCAATATCGTACAGCCGACAATGCTGAAAAAGTAAATATCAATTCGGCAGTACGTATCTACAGAGTATACCTTATGTCGGTCATTACAGATATTCATGGAGATGTACCTTACAGTGAAGCAGGCAAAGGCTTTCTGGAAGAGAAATTCAACCCACGTTACGATACACAGGAAGAAATCTACAACGATTTCTTCACAGAACTCAAAACTGCCGGCAACAACATGGATGCCAGCAAAGACAAAATTACAGGTGATGTTATTTTCAACGGCGACGTAAGCAAATGGAAAAAACTTGCCAATTCATTGAGAATGAGATTTGCCATGCGTATCTCCAATGTCGCTCCTCAAAAAGCTCAGGAAGAGTTTGAGGCAGCCCTGCAAGACGAAGGCGGCATCTTCCAAAGCAATGATGACAATGCACTTATCCAATACATGGAAAAATCATTCAGTTTCGGACAAGAAGCCTATACAGACTACCGTGGAAATGCCTTGTCACAACTGTTGTTCGGTAACGATCCGGCCAATAACCCAAGCTATCTATGTTCTACTCTCTTCAATCAGTTGTATAACACAGGTGACCCTCGTACGTTTATGATCGGACGCTGCTATTACGATGGCCTGATGAGTTCTACCAGCCCCGATAACCGCATAGATCTGACAAACGAAATGCTGGAAAAAGGTATCGCTTTCCAACCATGCGAACCGGGAGCATTCAGCTATGATCCGTGGCCTAGTGGATATGACAGCGATATTTTAAAAGAGCTTGCAGAAACCAATCCTTCCATAAGCACAACAGTAGCTCGTGAAACAGAACCTAAACTGGCTAACAACTTTCTGAAAAGTACAAACCCCGGCGTAGTCATGACATACGCAGAAGTTGAATTTCTATTGGCCGAAGCTTCTCTCAAAGGATGGAATACAGGAAGTAAGTCTATAGACGAACTGTACAGAACAGGAGTACGTGCAGCTATCGATTTCCTGACAGAAAGCTATGGATGCGACCAGGTTTCGGATGAAACATTCGAAGAATATATAAATCAAAACGGAATCGGACATACTGACGAACAGAAAAAAGAAGCCATCAATACACAGGCCTGGATTCTCCACTTCACTAATCCGGCTGAATGTTGGGCAAACATACGCCGTTCTGGTTATCCGAAATTGAAATCACCTGCTGAATACGGTTTCGGACAATATCTGACCGGCGGTACTGAAATTCCAGTACGTCTTTGCTACCCGGTTCTGGAATCATCTTACAATAAAGTAAGTTACGAAGAGGCTCTAAACCGCATGGGAGGAACAGACAACTGGTACACTCCGGTATGGTGGGACAAAGATGCAACAAAATAACAATCATTTTTTAATTAGATTCAGATATGAAAAAGATATACCACATACTATTAATTATGCTTGCAATGAGCTTCGGACTCATCGCCTGCACGGAAGAAACTCCATTTTCTACAGCAACAGAAAATGACGATCCCCGAATCCTTGACCCTTTATTTCCCGACCGAGTAAACGGTGAACTGCCGGTAGTTTCAAATATCAGCCGTGATGCCAACTTCTCGATGACACTGACTGTGACTCCTGCCGATTATACAACCGTTACATGGTTTATTGACGGAGAAGAAATACAGACAGGAAAAGAAATCGACCTCGCTCTGAAAGCAGGAACTTATCATTTGAAAGTGACCGCTACAACCAGTATCGGCAAATCGACTTACCGTGAAGGACTCATTCAGGTCAATCCTTTGGCAGATGATCCCTGGGCTACCGAAATCGGCTTCGAACGCATCATTACTACTGGAGCAAAAGCACAACTTTACGGCAACAACCTTGATAAAGTAAATAGCATCGTTATCGGCGGAAAAACAGCAACCGATATCGCTTACACAGAAAACGGAGAAAACAGCTACATCGAATATACCGTTCCGGAAGGACTGGCAGACGGAACCTATCGGATTATTCTTGTAGATAACGGTGGCAATGAATACGGAGGAAACAAAGTAACCGTTACCAGTGACGCACTCATCACAGCCGGCTCAGAACGTACTACAGCAAACAGCGAATGGGTAATGACAGGTATCAATCTCAATCAGATAGAATCGTTCACTTTCGGCGGACAGACTGTTTCCAGCTTTATCCGTCAGTCGGAAACCGAGATAGCCTTTACCTGTCCTTCACTGGAAGATGGTGAATACACACTTACCGGAAGAACCACATCAGGAAAAGAAGTCATGTTCTATACCACTGCGGGGAACATCACAGAACAGACAGTAGTTGTATCTTCAGAAAGAGTTTTATGGGAAGGTCATCACTATGTATCATGGGATTTACCCGATGACAATCCGAACAAGACTTTCAACCTGATCGGAAAGGATGTATTCGCCAGCATAAAAGCAGGAGCCGTATTAAGCATATACTATTCAGTAAACTCTGCCGACGAATATCACCAGTTGCGCACCACAACAGGCTGGTGGAACGATCTGCCCGGTACTGCCGTCATCGAATTCCAAGAAGACGGAGTAAAACAAATTCAATTAACTCAGGAAGTACTGGACAAGATTCAGACAGAAGACGGTTTCCTCTGCATTGGCCACGGATATTATGTAGACAGAATAAGCGTACAATAAATCATTCTCAAAAAACACACATTATATGATACACAAGAAAATAACATCAAGTTTATTTGCTTTCACAATAGCTGCCTGTTCCATACAGGCAGCTCCAGCAACAGCAATTGCCAAAGACGCAAAATTAGAGCAACAGGTGGAAGCCACTCTTTCGAAAATGACTCTGGAAGAGAAAATCGGACAAATGACCGAACTTGCCATTGATGTATTGGGAGGTTTTGTCGATGGAGAATTCCAGCTTGACGAAGCTAAACTGCGCAAGGCCATTGCAGAATATAAAGTAGGTTCATTCCTGAACGCTCCGGGGCCGGTGGCACAAGATAAAGACAAATGGCAGGAAATTATCGGAACAATCCAGTCCATGTCGATGAAAGAAATAGGAATCCCATGTATCTACGGGTTGGACCAAAACCATGGGACAACCTATACACTGGATGGTACACTCTTCCCTCAGAACATCAATCTGGGTGCTTCGTTCAACCCCGACCTGGCATACGAAGCCGCACGTGTAACTGCATACGAAACACGTGCCAGCAACTGCCCGTGGACTTACTCTCCTACTGTAGACATGGCACGCGATCCACGCTGGTCACGCGTATGGGAAAACTATGGTGAAGACTGTCTGGTAAATTCCATCATGGGAAGCACAGCAGTCCGCGGATTTCAGGGTGATGATCCCAATCATATACCTGCCGACCGCATTGCCACATCAGTCAAACACTACATGGGATACAGCCTGCCGCGTACAGGAAAAGACCGTACCCCTGCATATATTCCCGTATCGGAATTACGTGAAAAATGCTTCGCTCCCTTCAAAGAATGCGTAGAAGCAGGCGCTCTGACTATCATGGTAAACAGCGGTTCCATCAATGGAGTTCCTGTACACTCTAATTATGAACTGCTTACCAAATGGCTGAAAGAGGATCTCGGATGGGACGGAATGCTGATTACCGACTGGGCCGACATCAACAACCTGTATACCCGCGAACGCATTGCTGCCAATAAAAAAGAAGCCATCCAGATAGCTATCAATGCCGGTATAGATATGGCCATGGAACCATACGATCTGAACTTCTGTACATTGCTGAAAGAACTGGTTGAAGAAAATAAAGTGCCGATGAGTCGCATAGACGATGCCGTACGTCGTGTCCTCCGTCTGAAGTATCGTCTTGGACTCTTTGAGCACCCTAACACTCCAACCCAAGAATATCCATTGTTTGGCAGTAAAGAACATGCAGAACTGGCCCTTCGTGCAGCCGAAGAATCAGAAATTCTGTTGAAAAACCAAAACAATATTCTTCCGTTGGCTAAAGGCAAGAAACTGCTGGTTACCGGTCCGAATGCAAACTCTATGCGCTGTCTGAATGGTGGCTGGAGTTACTCATGGCAAGGACACCTTGCCGACAGATTTGCCGGTAAGTATAATACCATCTACGAAGCCTTGTGCAATAAGTTCGGAAGCGAATATGTAACACTGGAACAAGGTGTAACTTACAAACCGGAAGGTGCTTATACAGAAGAGAATGAACCGGAAATAGAAAAAGCTGTAGCTGCCGCAAAGAATGTGGATATCATCATCGCCTGCATCGGTGAGAACTCTTACTGCGAAACTCCGGGTAATCTTTCCGACCTGGCTATCTCACCCAGCCAGCGTGAACTTGTAAAGGCACTTGCTACCACTGGAAAGCCTATTATTCTGATACTGAACGAAGGCAGACCTCGTCTGATAAACGATCTGGAACCTCTTGCCAGCGGAATTATCAATATTCTGTTGCCGGGTAACTACGGAGCAGATGCACTGGCAAATATTCTGGCAGGTGACGCTAATCCGAGTGCCAAGATGCCGTACACTTATCCACGCCATCAGGCAGCACTTACTACATACGACTATCGGGTAAGCGAAGAAATGGATAAGATGGAAGGAGCTTACGACTATGATGCAGTTATCTCTGTACAATGGCCATTCGGTTACGGATTGAGCTACACCACATTTGAATATAGCAACTTGCGCGTGAATCATCCTTCATTTACAGCAACCGACGAACTTCAGTTCTCTGTAGATGTAACCAATACCGGAAAGCTCGTAGGAAAGGAAGCTGTAATGCTGTTCAGCAGCGATCTGGTTGCTTCTCTCGTTCCCGAAAACCGCAGACTGCGTGCTTTCAAAAAAGTGGAATTACAACCAGGCGAAACACAAACCGTTACTTTAACTATCAAAGCCAGTGATCTTGCTTTTGTTGGAGCTGACGGTAAATGGATCCTTGAACAGGGTGATTTCCGTATACAAAGCGGCAATCAGACACTGAACATTACTTGCAATCAGACATACAAATGGGATTCGCCTAATAAATAATAATTATTGTTCTATGAAAAATGGAGCTGTATCGTATGTAACTCGCAATACAGCTCCATTCTTTTATAAAGCGACACTGCCTAAGTAATTATATGTCACTTCTCCATTCACATAAGGAAGTAAATCATTATATCCATCTATTCGAACAATATCCATATTCAATGCCTTCTTGCCATAAGCCTTATTTAAAGTTGACCAGCTAAAATCAAAATTCTGTCCCTTTGAATAAACCATTATTTTCTGTTCTGGAAGTTTTACAGGCTCCTTCTTAAACTTAACATACACATATAAGGTAGCTACAGGCTTGTCGTAAGCAGGAACACGAGCATATTTTCTCATATCGTAAAAACCTTTGGCACGTGCTTTATCTACAGGAAGGGAAGTAAAATAAGAAGTATTAGTAAAATGGAAAGCACATTCTTCCCATAAACAATAGCCAAGTTTACTTAAATCCTTCTGTTGCTTAGTTTTTACGTCAGCACAAGAAAATCCAGACAAAGGAAAACACCCTTTATTCATATCATATTGCTGAAGTTCTGACAAACATTTCAAACGGAATACCTTCGAAAAATCAGCTTTTTCTAATTCCTGAAGAAGCTTTGCCTGATAGGTCTTACGTATTTCTTCTAAAGCGAACGGATCTGCAGATGCTTGTTCAAATTCCTCAGGAACACACAATGACGCATATCTATCTATAACCTTTTCGTCTACGGCTGTCTGATAAAGTTTCAAAGCATACACATATAAAATCGACGGAGTCAAATCTACAGCTCCTTCAACAGCCGAAGGCATATAATCGGACATTATGTTTCCACTTGTCAAGGCTCCATTCAGACTAATACAAAAATGTTTTCCTTCTCCCTCAGCCATAACAATCTGAGGCGTTTCTGGCTGTTCGTAGATACCCATAGATTCATACAGCTTTTTATCATATTCAGGGACAGAAGTAATAATCATTTTTGAACCGACAATATCTCGTTCGTATACAGGGCTCAAACTTCCTTGTCCGTCAACTGACCGCATATATAAATAACCCGAAGAAGCAGGCTTGCCGACAACAAGCGTATCTCCCTGTTTATAAGTCTTCCCATTGCAAGCCACAATTGTTTGTTGTGCATAAATTTCTGTCATCGCCAGACTTCCGATTAAAGCCATAGCACAGCATAAATGTTTAGTTTTCATAAGTAATGTTTAAATTCAAGATTTGCAAATATAAACAAAATCCCAATAAATTCCTTTGATACAGAAAAAACATAAAACCGGTCATTCAGATAAACAGATATACTTTACAGAGTCTATTGTAAAATGAATTTAATCACGCACATTACAATTTGACAAAAAAAATCCATAAATTTTCCATGAATACATGCGCTTATTACAAGAAGCTTTTATAATTACATAAAGCAAAGTAAATCAACCAATTAACAAATCAGCAAAAACCTCTTATTTTTTGTACAAAACATTTCGAAAATTGTACGATTTTAAAAAAAACATCGAGAAGAATTTGGTAAAACTACAGCAATTTTTTCCTCAAACAAGCGCAAGTTATAATCATCCCACTTCAGTACCTCTATCCGAATAATGCTTAACCTAAATCACGCGATATAAAATACAGCTATGTAAAAGCCGCAAAAGAGAACATTAAGATACAAATAATACTTAATTATTAATAAATATGCGACAATTATAAAAAATATCTGAACAATTATACAAATTTTGAAGTTTTGTAATTTATTACAACCTCAAACGAAACCATTGTATGATACAGAACAAACCCCTACTATTACGTGCTTTAGCAGGAGCTTTGATATGCATTCCAGTCTATGCGTCGGCTGGTAATGCAAGCTATTACAATGCATCTACAGAAGCTAAAGTTTTCCCGTGGAAGAAGAACAAGAAAAAAGAAACAACTGAAGAAGTCAGTAAAACCGATTTTGAAAAGATTGCCTCCGAGAGCAACCTGATTTCTCGTGGCATGTTTAATGTATATGCCCAGGATGGCAAATATTATTTCGAAATCCCCGTGTCATTGCTTCAGCGCGACATGCTGGTTGTGAATAAACTGCAAAGAGTGCCCTTCGAACTAAATGACGCAGGTGTAAACCGTGGTACAAACTACGAAACACAGATGATACGTTTTGAATGGAACAAGGAAGAGAAAAAAATCAGGGTGCGCCAGAGCCGTCCGTTACCGGAATCGCCCGAAAACGATGCTATCACCCGCTCGGTGCGCGATAACTTTATCTCTCCGCTCATTGCCGATTTCAAGCTGGAAGCATGCAATGCCGATTCAACCGCAGTAATCATCCAGATAAACGACATCTATGACGGATCGGAAACGAGCATCAACAATGTCTTCGACAATATCAATCTGGGGACATCTGCTATAAAGGACTTGTCACGCATCATGTCGATCAAGGCGTTTCCTAACAACATCGTAGCCACTTCCGAACTTACCACGAAAGTACGCGAAGGTATGTCGGCAGTAAATGTCACTGTAGAGGTCAGCTCCTCACTGGTATTACTGCCCGAGAAGCCGATGATGGGCCGTCTGGACGATCCAAAAGTGGGATATTTCACAAAGGACTTGCTCTATTTCAGCGATTCCCAACAGAAAACAGAAGAGAAAAAATACATTACGCGCTGGCGACTGGAACCCAAGCCGGAAGACCGTGAGGCATATCTGCGCGGAGAACTGGTAGAACCGGAAAAGCCGATTGTGTTCTATATCGAAAACTCTACCCCTTACCGCTGGCGAAAATATATCAAGCAAGGTATAGAAGACTGGCAGGTAGCTTTCGAGCGTGCCGGATTTAAAAATGCAATTATTGCCAAGGAACTGCCCGATAGCATAGCGGCGAATGCTGATGACATCAACTATTCGGTGGTGACGTATGCAGCCTCATCGAAAGCCAATGCGATGGGTCCGTCTATTCTCGACCCGCGCTCGGGAGAGATTCTGGAAGCGGACATCATGTGGTGGCATAATGTTATCTCGATGGTGCAGGAATGGATTACCGTCCAGACCGGAGCTATTGACCCGAAAGCACGAGGAACCAAACTGCCGGACGAAATGATGGGAGATGCAATCCGTTTTGTAGCCTGTCACGAGGTAGGACATTCGCTGGGTTTACGTCACAACATGATGGGATCGTGGACTTTCCCTACTGATTCGCTCCGTTCGAAAAGCTTTACAGACAAGATGAACTCTACGGCATCGTCTATTATGGACTATGCCCGCTATAACTATGTGGCACAGCCAGGCGACGGAGTTACAGCTGTATCGCCACACATCGGTCCGTATGATATTTTTGCCATCGAATATGGTTACCGCTGGTACGGTCTGCCTACTCCGGAAGCTGAAAAAGATGTGTTATACGATTTCCTGAACAAGCATAACGGACGTCTGTATAAATACAGCGAGGCACAAGATCCGCGTTCGGCTGTCGATCCGAGAGCACAGAACGAAGATTTGGGTGACGATCCTGTCCGTTCTTCGGAACTGGGTATAGCCAACTTGAAACGTATCGTGCCTGAAATCATTAAGTGGACGACTACGGGAGAGAAAGGACAGACGTACGAGGAGGCTTCGCGCCTGTATTACGCAGTGATTACCCAGTGGAACAACTATCTGTATCATGTAATGGCAAATATCGGAGGTATTTACATAGAAAATACGACTGTAGGCGATGGAGTCAAGACATATACATATGTAGAGAAGGAAAAGCAGGAAGCATCACTCGATTTTCTGCTGAACGAAGTTCTTTGCTACCCGCGCTGGCTGTTCGATACGGAAATTTCCGACTATACATTCCTGTTGCGTAAAAACCCGACGGGGGTAATAGAATATGCGCCAAGCCAGATTCTGAAAAATACGCAGGGATATATTTTCTGGGATCTGCTCTCGAACGACCGACTGATGCGTATGCTGGAAAACGAACTGAAAAATGGCAAAAAGGCTTTCACCGTAGTAGAAATGATGGACAAGATGCACAACTCCATTTTCGCGACCACCATCAAGGGAGGTACTCCCGATGTGATGGAGCGTAACTTGCAGAAAGGATTCCTCGACGCACTGATTACTGCTGCCGCCGAAAGTGAAGGTGTAAAAATCAACAAGCAGCTGACTGCTACCAGTGGCAATCCGTATCTGTTCCATCACACACCGTGGTGCAGTCACGATGAATTTGCTATTGAACAGGCAGAACGCATGGGAGCCAGACGTGAACTGAGTTTCTACGGCGGACAAGTAAACCGTATATCGGATGCAATCTCTGTCAAACGAGGTGAATTGTTGCGCATCAAGAAGTTGCTTGAGTCAAGACGCAACACATCGGATACGGCAGCACGCTATCATTATGACGATATGATTCTGCGTATCAATACGGCACTGGGACTGAAGGATTAAACCGTCCCTGTGCCGATGCACAAAAACAAATGCTAAACTATTTTTTACAAAATCAATAACAATCTTTTTTTCAATGAAGAAATCCTTATTATTGACTTTGCTGCTCCTTGTGCACGTTTGTGCGGCATGGGCGGCCGACAAGGTGATTACCGGTAATGTAATTGCTGATGATGACAAACAGCCACTGATAGGTGTGTCTGTGTATGTTTCTGCCGACGACTTGAAGAAAGCCGGAAGCAGCCTGATGTCTTTGGGAGTTGTCACCGATATCGACGGAAACTTCTCTATTACCGTTCCTTCCGGAGTAAAGAAATTACAATTAAGCTATATTGGTTACACTACACAGCAAATCGAACTGAAATCGGGACAGACTCATTATAACGTTGCTTTACAGCCTTCGTCGACGATGCTGAACGATGTGGTTGTGACCGGTTATCAGACGGTGGAGCGTCGCAAGCTGACAGCTGCCGTTGCTAAGATTGACATTTCGGAAGGACGTATCGGTACGGTAAAAAGTATCGACCAGGCTCTTTCGGGACAAATTGCAGGTCTTTCGGCTGTTTCGACTTCTGGAGCTCCCGGATCTCCGGTAAAGATCCGTATCCGCGGTACTTCATCGCTAAACGGTACACAGGACCCGTTGTGGGTGCTCGACGGTATTCCACTGGAAGGTACTGATATCCCGAGTCTGGAGTCGCTGAAGAATATCGACGATGTACAGCAGTCTTCCATAGCCGGACTGAATCCTGCCGATATTGCTGATATCACAGTACTGAAAGATGCTGCCGCAACAGCTATTTATGGTGCACGTGCAGCCAATGGTGTAATTGTGATTACCACTAAAAACGGTAAGGCCGGAAAGACAAAAATCAACTTCAGTACACGCCTCACGTGGTCGCCTCAACAGAATATCGACCGTCTGAACTTGCTGAATGCGTCTGAAAAGGTCGATCTGGAACTGCAACTGATGAAAAGTGATTATGCCATGAACGCCGAAAAGGGAGAAATATACCGCATCCTGAACCGCTACAATGCCATTGATGCTTTCAAGAAAGATGGCTGGGATGCACTCTCAAAGGAGGCTCAGAATGAAATCAATGCTTTACGCCTGATTAATACAGACTGGAATGATATACTGTTGCAGGACGCGTTCAGTCAGGAATATAACCTGAGTCTGTCGGGCGGTAACGAAAAGGCTACGTACTATACTTCGTTAGGGTACTCGAAAGAACAGGGAAATATTCCGAATGTATCTTCCGACCGTCTGAATCTGGTAATGAAAGCTAATTATAAAGTGAACCGGATGTTGAAATTCGGCACATCTGTTTTTGTAAACCGACGTAAGAATGGTTCATACCTGTCTACCGACGGATTTACAAATCCGATGTTCTATGCCCGTATTGCCAATCCGTACCTGACTCCATACGATAAGGATGGAAACTATGTGTACGACAGCGATATACAGAATGGAAATTCGGATCTGCTGTTCAATACGTTTGAAGAACGGCAGAATACATCGAATGAAACAACCATCAATTCGCTTTCTTCCATCTTCGATGTGGAGCTTCGATTTGACGACCGATTCAAGATTACGTCACAGGTAGGGTTACAGCTCGACAAGACCTCGCGCGAACAGATTGCCGATCAGGAGTCTTTTGCCATGCGACTGGAACACAAAAACCATCGCTATAACGGTACGTCTTTCCTTCCTCAGAAAGGAGGGTTTCATAAGGCTTACGAAAATTCAGACTCTCAGGTAACGTGGAAAACAATGGGAACTTATCGCGATACATATGCTGATATTCATGAATTTGAAATCATGGTAGGTTCCGAACTTCGCCGTACATGGGCGACTACCCTTTATTCGACCGGTTACGGATATGACCGCCGTACAATGACCAACCAGCCGGTAGTATTCCCCAGCGACTCGCAGGCGTTTCCTCTGCATACCAAAACGAATGTAGAAAATGCATACGTTTCGGCTTTCTCTACAATGTCGTACTCACTGCTGAACCGATATACACTGGGAGGAAGTATCCGCTTCGATGGTTCCGACTTGTTTGGAGTTGACAAGAAATATCGTTACCTGCCACTTTACTCAGTCAGTGCACTGTGGCGTATATCGGAAGAACCGTTCACCGAAAACGCGAAATGGCTGGATAATCTGGTGATCCGTGCATCGTATGGTCTGCAAGGAAACATCGACAAGAATACTTCTCCGTATCTGCTGGGGAAATACCAATCGAATGCTACCCCTATCTTACCAGGAAATACGGAAGACATGATTGTGGTAACCTCTGCACCCAACGACAAGCTGCGCTGGGAAAAGACTCATTCGGTTAATGTCGGACTGGACTTTGCTGTATTGAATCAGGCTATCAACCTGAGTGTGGACTATTATTACCGTAAAGGAGTGGACCTGATAGGCATGCAGATGCTTCCGCTGGAAACAGGCTTTTCTTCGACAAATATCAACTGGGCCAGCATGACAAATAAAGGTATCGAAATAGGATTGTCTACACGCAATATCCATACCAAGTCGTTTATGTGGACTACGACTTTCAACTTTGCCTACAACCAGAATAAGGTGTTGAAAGAAGCCATACGAGAAGATGCCATTTATCCTAGCCGTGAAGGTTATCCGGCTGGAGCTATCTTTGCATTCCCTTATGCGGGTATAGATGAAAACGGACAGATGACATTCTACAACAAAGAAACCGGAAAAGTAGAATCGATGAAGGAATTTTTTAAGGTGCAGGAATTCGGTTTCGGCACATACAACCTGAGTCATGCTGAACTTCGAAACAAGTATGAGTATATAGGAACAACCGATTCGCCTTACACCGGAGGATTCAACAATACTTTTACCTACAAGGCATGGGAACTGGGTATCAACTGTATTTTCAATGCGGGAGGATATGTACGTGTACAGCCTAGCTACTCACTGACCTCGTTCGACCGCGGACAGAATACCAACCGTGATATTCTGAACCGCTGGACTCCGGAAAATCCGAATGGTACAATGCCGGCGCTGGTAGACTCTAATACAGATATGGATGCCTATTTCTTCCTCGATGGAGCTGTGAATCCGTATGCGTATTCCAGCCTGTGGGTAAAGAAACAGAACTACATGCGTATACAAAGCATTCGTCTGGGGTATGAATTACCATTCAGCCTGATACAGAAACTGGGTATCAGTCAGGCAACTGTAGCACTGGAAGGACGTAATCTGTTTGTCTTCGGATCGAGCTATCGCAATTATCTGGATCCGGAAACAATGGGTAATCCGTATGCACAGCCTATTCCGAAGTCATTTACATTCAGTCTGAATCTTAACTTTTAACTTGTAACCGACAATGAAGAAACAATATATCTGTTTATTTTTTGCCTGTCTGACTTTCTTGCTGACCGGCTGCGACAAATATCTGGATATCCAGCCTACCGGAAGTGTTATTCCGCATACGCTGGCTGAATATCGTGCCTTATGGCTGAACGCGTGTACAACGGTTCCTGCGGACCGGGGACTTGCGGGTATGGGTGCTGACGAAATGTTTGTCAGCAACAAAAACGATCAGGATAAATATGGAGCTACCGAACGTTGGGAGGGTACGACAACTTCTACCACGACCGTATCGTTCGACTGGGCCAATTATTATGAAGTTTTGTTTTTTGCTAACTTCATTATCGAGCATCACGATGAAATAAACGAAGGAAGCCAGAACGAAATAGCACAGCTTACCGGAGAAGCCTATCTGATGCGTGCATATATGCATTTTATATTGGTAAATCTGCATGGACAGCCTTATACCAAACCGGGAGCCCCGGCTACAAAATCCATCCCTTTGAAACTGGATACAGATCTGGAAAAACAGTTGTTCCGCAATACAGTAAGCGAGGTATATACTTCGATTTTGGACGACTTGAAAAGTGCCGAAGCGCTGCTGAATGTGGAAAAATGGGATGACATTGCTCTCTCCTACCGTTTTACCAAAGTATGCGTTCCGGCTATCCGCTCACGAGTTTACCTCTATATGGGCGACTGGCAGAATGCTTACGCACAGGCGGAAGAGGCTCTTAAGACTAAAAATGTATTGGAAGATTTTAAGGCAGACGGATTTAAGCTGCCTAACCAATATCAGTCGGTAGAGGCTATTAATGCTTTGGAATATACCATTAACAACAATTATCAGAATGCCGTATCTGTCCTTCCTTCGTTTCTGGCTATGTATCAGGAAGGCGACCTTCGCAAGGATGCTTACTTTGCCCAGGCAGACAAGGACGGAAACCGCAAATCGAAAAAAGGAGGAAGTTCAGAATTCCGTTGTACAATACGTACAGGAGAGTTATACCTGAACAGTGCTGAGGCAGCAGCACAGTCGGACAACTTACCTGAAGCTCGCAAACGCCTGCTACAACTGATGGAGAAGCGTTATACGGCCGAAGCGTATGCTAAAAAGGAAGCATCGGTAGAAGGCCTAGGTAAGGAAGAGCTGATAAAAGAAATACTGAATGAACGTGCCAGAGAACTTGCTTTCGAAGGTCACCGCTGGTTCGATTTGCGCCGTACAACTCGCCCGCGCATCGAAAAAACATTAAACGGTCAACAGTATGTATTGGAGCAGGATGATTCACGTTATACGCTTCAGATTCCGAAAGAAGCAATAGCAGCTAATCCTAACCTGAGCAACTAATCGCAAAAAATTATCAGCTATAAGAAGAAGGGGAGCTGTCTCAAAATAAAGAGATAGGCTTACTTATCATCTATATAAATTACAACATAAAAAAACTCCTGCTTTTAGTCCTATCATTATAATAAACAAAGGCTAAAGCAGGAGATTTTTATTTCTCAGTTTTAATCTATAAGATTTTTACTTTCGCTGTTCTAGTTTGAGGCAGCCTCATCTTTATTGGATTAAGATTTTAAAACTCTTTTTCTATCATCTACAACTATTCGCTGAATTCAACTTCATTACGAATAAAAGTCGTAACATTAATCTCTTCCACGGCTACAAACTTCTCTTTGCGATACGGGCAGTCACTGCACATACACTTATTACACTTAGGTGTTTCGAATATATTACATGGATCAAGATGAATATTCAATACGGCATGATCTGAATATTTAGCTTTCATAGCCTCCTGCAAACGTGCCCCTATTTTATGACCTTGTTCGATATTATAATACCATGGAATAGTCAAGTCGCAGTCCATATACAAAGAATTGCCCGACTTCAAAACCTTTACATTATGAATATCAATCCATTCGGGTTTTCTGTTTCGATTCAAGGTATCGGCAAGATCGGCAAGCAGATTAATGTCTGCCTTATCAAGCAAATTATCGGTAGTTTTTCTCAGAATAGAAATTCCTGTTATGATAATTACCGAACCGAAAATCAAGGCCATCGCACTGTCTATCCAGGCTATGCCGGTGAAATACAACAATACCAGTCCGGCAACAAGACCAATAGTAGAATAGGTATCCGACTGTAAATGCTTTCCGCCAGCAACGAGAGCTATCGAATCGTATTTCTTTCCTACAGTTATGCTATACCATCCCATCAGGTAATTAAGAAGCCCGGATACAGCAATGATATAGATACCGACATCAATCTTTTGAATATCGGTGGGTACTAGCAAACGCTTAACACCTTCATAAATAATCATTCCTCCTGCTATCGAAATCAATATACCTTCGATAGAGGCCGATATAAGTTCAATTTTTCCATGTCCGAAAGGATGATTCTGGTCTTTAGGCTTTTCCGAAAGACACAGACTAAACAAGCTTATTGCCCCAGCAACAACGTTGACAATACTCTCCATGGCATCGGTCAGAACACCAACTGAATTTGTGAGGTAATATGCTATAAACTTTCCTACCAGAATCAATACTGATACAGTCAGTATATTACGCTGTACTCTCTGCTTTAGTTTATTCTCTGTAAGTTCCATAATCCCCAAAATTGAAGTCAAAAAATGAGTGGACGAAAGTACAACTTATTTTCAATCTAGCAAAAGCATGATAGCTTAAAGTCAGTCTAAATTTCAGTATGCCACAAATCAGTATCTACGAAAACAGTTAACCCTCTGCCTGACTGATCCATACAGTCCGACAGAGGGTTAACGAATTCAAAAGATTATCAACAAACTCCGTTTAAACCAAGAAGCCCAGTAAGATACCGGCAGCTACAGCCGAACCGATTACTCCTGCAACATTCGGTCCCATTGCATGCATCAGCAGATAGTTAGTCGGATCATATTCCAATCCTACTACCTGAGAAATACGTGCAGAGTCGGGTACTGCCGATACTCCGGCATTACCGATAAGCGGATTGATTTTATTTTCTTTCTTCAATACCAAATTGAAGATCTTGACAAAGATAACTCCCGATGCTGTAGCAATAAAGAATGACAGCGCTCCCAAGATAAAGATCTTGATAGAATCCCAAGTCAAGAACTCAGATGCCTGAGTAGATGCTCCCACGGTCAGTCCTAACAAAATAGTAATTGTATCAATCAGCGGACCACGAGCTGTTTCGGCTAGACGGCGGGTTACACCACTTTCCTTCAACAGATTACCGAAGAACAACATACCCAGCAATGGCAGACCGGAAGGAACCAGGAAGCAAGTAAGCAACAAACCTATAATCGGGAACATAACCTTTTCTGTATGTGATACGGCACGAGGTGCTTTCATACGGATAAGACGTTCCTTCTTTGTTGTAAGCAATCGCATTACAGGAGGTTGTATAACAGGGACAAGTGCCATATACGAATAAGCAGACACGGCAATTGCTCCCATCAGATTAGGTGCAAGTTTCGATGACAAGAAGATAGCGGTCGGTCCGTCAGCTCCACCAATGATACCGATAGCAGCAGCCTGCATCGGATCGAAACCTATTTCCAGCGCAATCATATATGCTCCAAAGATACCAAACTGTGCCGCAGCACCGATCAGCATCAACTTCGGATTAGATATCAACGCCGAGAAGTCCGTCATGGCTCCAATGCCCAAAAAGATAAGCGGCGGATACCATCCGGAAGTCACTCCCTGATACAAAATGTTAAGTACTGAGCCTTCCTCGTAGATACCTACTTTCAGTCCGGCTTCCATATTAAACGGAATGTTACCGATAAGTATACCGAATCCGATAGGAATCAGCAACATCGGTTCGAATTCCTTAGCAACGGCAAGATAAATGAACACAATACCTATCAGGATCATGATGAGATGTCCTGCTGTGGCATTATAAAAACCGGTATATGTCCAGAAGTCTGCCAGGTTATTTTGTAAGAAACTACTAAATTCTCCCATATTATTCGATGATTATAAGGTCTGTACCTTCAAGAATTGATTCTCCTTTACTTACTTTAATAGCAGTAACTTTACCGTCGCGGTCTGCCTTGATATCGTTCTCCATCTTCATGGCTTCCAATACAAGTAAGGTCTGTCCACGTTTCACGGTATCACCTTCTTTTACTTTGATTTCGAGAATAACTCCCGGCAGCGGTGACTTGATACCAGATTTGCTTCCTACACTTGCCGGACGAGTCACAGCAGCAGGAGGAGCAGCAGGAGTAGTAGATGCAGTACGTACTACCGGCTTAATTTTCGGTTTGTTCTGCTTTTCGAGTTCTACGGTATAAGGCGTGCCGTTTACTTCTACACGCACATTATTGTCTTCTATGTCACCCACGGTTACTTTATACAAGTTTCCGTTAATTTTATATCTGTATTCTTTCATGGTTTCTTATCATTTTAGGATGATTATTTCTTATGTGGAGTTTCACGCAATGTATAAATCTTCGAACTCCACGGAGAATAACTACGTTTCACACGACTGATAGTCAGAATGGTTTCTTCTACATCATGATCGGCTCCCTGTGCTTCATGCAGTGCCATAGAGATAGCAGCAATCACTTCTCCCGGTGCTTCGCCTAATTTCTTTTCCTTAGCTTCTTGCTTATCGGTAATGTTGTGTGCGATCATTGCATTGCGCTTACGCAACTTAATAGCCGCTTTACCAATCAGCTTAAAGCAGATGTAAAGCAATATTAGTCCCAGGAAAACAACACTCATAGCCGATATAGCCATACCGATACCTACCGGGTCATGCTGTTCGAACTTATCCATCTTCGGATTGCTTTCTATCGTCTGGTTGTTCGTACTTGGAGTGACATATTTATCAGCACTCGCACCTTTCACTTCCCATTCGGCAGATGCATCCCCTACACGGGCGTACGATTGATTTGCAGCCAATATACCAGCCGGAACAACAACCTGATCAAGCAGCTTTTTACCAGAATCATATAATCCGATCCAATTGGCATTAGTTTTACTCAGTACAAAATTAGTATGGAAAGTACCCCGTCTAGGATTTCCGTCCGCCCAGAAAAGTGTATGCTGGCGTGGCTTAATGCTTGTCAGCACATCTCCTTTCGGAATAAAATACGTAACAGTATCTCCGGGCTGACTGCTCACTTTCAGCAGGCATCCGGCCAAATCGGCTGTACTATATGCCTTATTGAATATTTCAATCCAGCCGCTATGCACACCATAATCATCCTGAAAGTTGGTCTGATTGTCCACCAACACCTCATTGATGACCAGCTTACTGTTCGATTTCTGTTCTGTACAAGAAGTAAAACCGATCAGCAACAGCAGGGAAAGAAATATTCCTATTCTGTTTTTTCTCATAGATTTCTTAAGTTGAAAGTTAATAATCAGAATAACCCACGAATTACAATGGAATATTTCCGTGTTTCTTAGCTGGATTTGTCAGCTTCTTAGTCTGTAACTGCTGCAAGGCACGAATGATACGGAAACGAGTATTACGCGGTTCAATCACATCGTCTATATAACCATATTTTGCAGCATTATACGGGTTGGCAAACAACTTGGTATATTCAGCTTCTTTTTCAGCCATAAATGCCTTCGGATCGGCAGCTTCTTTAGCTTCTTTTGCATACAATACCTCTACAGCTCCAGCACCACCCATTACGGCAATTTCAGCAGTCGGCCATGCATAGTTCATATCTCCACGCAACTGCTTACAACTCATTACGATGTGTGAACCACCATACGACTTACGCAGTGTAACTGTCACTTTTGGAACAGTAGCTTCACCATATGCATAAAGCAGTTTAGCTCCGTGCAAGATAACAGCATTGTATTCCTGTCCTGTACCCGGTAGGAATCCCGGAACGTCTACCAATGAAACAATAGGAATATTGAAAGCATCACAGAAACGAACGAAACGTGCTCCCTTACGAGAAGCATTGCAGTCCAATACTCCGGCAAGGAACTTAGGCTGGTTGGCAACAATACCAACAGACTGTCCGTTGAAACGTGCAAAACCGACAATGATATTCTTTGCAAAGTCACGCTGAACTTCGAGGAACTCACCATTATCGACAATTGCTCCGATAACTTCATACATATCGTAAGCCTTATTCGGGCTGTCCGGAATAATTTCATTTAAAGAATCCTCCAGACGATCAATCGGATCTGTACAGTCTACATAAGGCGGCTCTTCCAGATTGTTCTGAGGGATATAGCTCAATAACTTACGAATCAGTGCCAAGCCTTCTTCTTCTGTAGCAGCAGTAAAATGAGTTACACCCGAACGAGTAGAGTGCACACTTGCACCACCCAAATCTTCTTGAGAAACATCCTCTCCAGTAACAGTCTTTACAACTTTCGGACCTGTAAGGAACATATAGGAAGTACCTTCCATCATCAAAGTAAAGTCTGTCAGTGCAGGTGAATATACAGCACCTCCGGCACACGGACCAAAGATACCAGAAATCTGCGGAATCACACCAGAAGCCAAAATATTACGCTGGAAAATTTCAGCATATCCAGCCAGTGCATTGATACCTTCCTGAATACGTGCACCACCCGAGTCATTCAGTCCGATACAAGGAGCTCCCATCTTCATGGCCATATCCATTACCTTACAAATCTTCAGTGACATGGTTTCTGACAGAGAGCCGGCAGATACGGTAAAGTCTTGTGCAAAGACATAAACCAATCTTCCTTCTATTGTTCCATATCCAGTAACTACACCATCGCCCAGATAATGCTTCTTATCCATTCCGAAGTTTGTACAACGATGTTTTACAAACATATCCATTTCTTCGAAACTTCCTTCATCAAGCAGCATAGCAATACGTTCACGTGCAGTATATTTCCCTTTAGCATGTTGCTTTTCGATAGCTTTCTCACCACCGCCAAGACGCGCCTGGGCACGCAGTTCGATAAGCTCTTTTACTTTTTCAAGTTGGTTACTCATGGTACTAGAAATTTATGTATTAGTAAATGGCAAGATAAAATGGTTAACAACCGATTGTTTTAAAGCAACAAAGTGACGAAGAACTTCGTATACATCCGATGAACGTTTACAAAATTCTCCGCCACTTCTCTATTCTGAATGACAACAAACGGCTAATGTCTTCACCATTTCATTCATTGCCCTTAATTATTTTTCGCAAAGTTCGGTTAATACCCCCATAGTTGATTTCGGATGAAGGAAAGCAATATTCAGTCCTTCTGCACCTTTTCGAGGCGCTTTGTCGATCAAACGAATGCCGTTTGCATCAGCTTCAGCCAACGCATTTGCTACTCCGTCTTCTATTGCAAAAGCCACATGATGAACTCCCATGCCTCTGTTTTCAATAAATTTGGCAATTGTGCTATCAGGTCCCGTAGGCTCCAGCAGTTCAATTTTTGTTTCACCACATTTCAGGAAAGCAGTTTTTACTTTCTGATCTTCTACGGTTTCTATATTATAACATTTCAATCCGAGTACATTTTCATAATAAGGAAGGGCTTCTTCGATACTTTTCACCGCAATGCCCAAATGTTCAATGTGAGAAATTTTCATAATTAAGTTGCTTTTAATGGTATTAAAATCTAAAGTTGGTTTATATCAACTGCACAAAGAAAACAAAAATGTGCAGAATAAAGAAATATTTCCCTATTTTATTTTCATCAACTAACGCTTTTTTTAGTTTATTTTTATTTTATACAAAGCGTAGTTGTCAGAAATATTTTTTCACGATAAAAATATTGGCTGATGCATGAATCGTTCCATTCTCCAAACTGGATATCAACGACTTAAAACATTATTTATCAGACATATTTCCTCATCACAGAACGACGTATTATCTAAAGACTTCAAATTATCGTCAATCTGTTTTACCGAACTGGCACCAATTATGACAGAAGTAACCTTCTCATCTTTCAGCAACCATGCCAATGACATTTCGGCCAAAGTCTGCCCACGCCGTGCGGCTATTTCGTTCAAGTCCCTGATTTTACGAAGAACATCCTCCGTCAGAGCTTCTTTCTTAAGATGACCTCCCCGGGCAATACGTGAATCATCAGGAATACCATCCAGATAACGCCCGGTCAATAATCCCTGCGCCAAAGGTGAAAAGGCAACAAACCCACTGCCATGTTCACTAGCCTGATCCAAGATGCCCTCCTCTTCCGGCTCACGATTGAACAAATTATAACGCCCTTGATAAAGCAGACAAGGCACATGATTGTCGGCAAGATAACGATAAGCTATTTCCGCCGCCTCTTTAGGATACTTCGATATGCCTACATAAAGAGCCTTACCCTGACGTACGATATCGACAAGTGCCTGCAAGGTTTCTTCAAGTGGAGTTTCCGGATCATAGCGATGACTATAAAAAATATCTACATACTCCAGATTCATCCGTTTCAAACTCTGGTCAATACTAGCCATAAGATGCTTCCGTGAATTCCATATCCCATAAGGACCCTCCCACATATCATGTCCAGCCTTCGTAGAAATAAAAAGTTCATCACGATAAGGAGCAAGAGATTTCTTCATGATTTGCCCGAACGTTTCCTCAGCCGACCCATAAGAAGGTCCATAATTATTAGCAAGATCGATATAAGTAATTCCCTTGTCAAAAGCATGATGAATTTTCTCTTTACTGCCTGACAGCGTATCCACATCTCCGAAGTTATGCCAAAGTCCAAGAGAAATTTCAGGAAGCAGGATACCACTCTTACCAGCCCTGCGATATTTCATTCCACCGTGATAACGGTCGGGAGCCGCACTATAAACAGGATCAATCATAACATATATCTATATAAATTACACATAAATACGAATAAGCAAGCGATTCAGCCAGTTCCACCGTACCTTGAACCAACGACGTGTACTCAACTGTTTACCTCCGAAACGTAAAATAAAATCCCGATAACTGAATTTCTTGAAAGGAAGTCCTGCTTCTATAAATTCAAAATGACTATATCCATGCTCTCTGGCATAAGTCATTGCCTCCCATACAGCAAGCACTCCCGGATAAAGCAACGGATAACTCTTGCGCATCCCAGCAGAAAACATCAGGTAAGCAGTATCATCAGAAAACAAACAAACCGAACCACCAATAATCTTTTCTTTATAACGGACTATAAAGATTTTACCCATTCCAGCCGGAAAAGATTCTTCAGAGAAAAAAGCAAAAAGATGAAAATCAGGTAAATAACGATGAACTTTGGGAGAATAATATTTTTTCAGCATCATGAAGAAAGCCCTTATATCTTCCAGGCTGGAAGCAATTTCAATAGAAGCCCCATTTTTAAGTCCCCTGGCAATCTGGCGTTTACGGGAAGCACTCATCCATTTATCAAGCTGTTCGTGGTGTATCGAATTGCGAACACGCAGCCACCGGACCGGAAAATACCCGTTCTGCCTGAAATAACGGTAGCCGAACAACGGTTCTTCTAAGTTTCGAAACTCCAACAGAAAAGATCCCTCCTTGTACAGAGTAGTAAAATACGTCAATAATTCATTGAAAATCTCTTCCCGTTTCCGTTCCGTATTAAAATACTCTCCTACACCGTAAACGTATGTTTTTTCAGTAAACCCCAGCAGACGAAAATTCCGCCGGGTAATACACAGCAGTTTACCTATCGGTTTATCCCCTTCGAAAGCAACCAAGAGCACAGGACGATACCCCGGGGTTTGTTCCAATATCCGGAACAAATCAGTAGAATGAAAGACATTGGTTCCCGGAAGTTCAGGAATGTCCTTTGCATGCTCATATGTAGTCAACCTGATAGCCATTGTATCGCAAATTTATGATTTTTTTTGAGCATTACGAGTTTAAAGGTTATATTTGTCGTGTTAAAAACGAAGATTTTATGAAGAGTTTCAGCGAATTGATAAAACAACGGCGCAGTATGCGTAAGTTCACCGATGAAGAACTGACACAAGAAGAAGTGGTAACCCTGCTGAAGGCAGCCCTCATGTCGCCGTCTTCCAAACGAAGCAACTGCTGGCAGTTTATAGCAGTAGACGATAAAGAAACACTCGACAAGCTTTCACGCTGCAAGGAAATGGGATCATCTTTCCTGAAAGAAGCCTCTCTTGCCATCGTCGTACTGGCGGATCCGCTGGCAAGCGACGTATGGATAGAAGATGCGTCTATAGCCTCTCTGATGATTCAGCTACAAGCCGAAGATCTGGGACTGGGAAGCTGCTGGATACAAGTACGCGAACGATACACCGCTACCGGCATGTCATCGGACGAGTATGTGCACGGCATTCTCGGCATACCTCTTCAGTTACAGGTTTTGTCCATCGTAGCCATCGGCCACAAAGGTATGGAGCGTAAACCTTTCGACGAGTCACACCTGCAATGGGAAAAAGTACATATCAATAAATACGGAGGAGAATAAACGTGGCAGCAAAAGCATCAAACCATAAAGATACATACCGTGCTACCGCAGTTTTTCTTGCATTGATGGGAATACTCTATCTTGCCGACCGACTGATAGGTTTTTCTTCCCACGGTCTGTCCTGGGTTATGCAAAAAGACACCATGCTACTTTATGCAGCCGTTGCTTTCTTATGGTTCAAGGCAGACAAGTCGGTAGGCATCATTCTTGCCGGAATCTGGCTCATCCAAAACATCGGTCTGGTAACTACGCTGCTGGGACAAATGTCAGGCTACCTGCTTCCCGCTTCCCTACTGCTGATAGGAATACTGCTCTACTGGTTGTCATCACGATAAAAAGTCCCGCAAACGAAAAAAATCATTTTCACCATGAATATAAAAAACATTATCATGATAGGGGCCGGCAACGTAGCGACTCATCTTTCCATAGCTTTATCACAAGCCGGATATAATATCCGTCAGGTATTCAGCCGTACAGAAGCTTCCGCTTCCGAACTTGCCGCCAAACTGAAATGTCCCTATACTACAGATTTAAGCCAAATCACCCATGAGGGAGATTTATATATCGTTTCCGTGAAAGACTCAGCACTGAACGACATACTTCCCAAGCTAGTACAACGTGCTCCCCAAGCCCTGTTTGTACACACAGCGGGCAGTGTTCCCATGAACGTATGGCAAGGACTGGCAGAACGTTACGGTGTGCTCTACCCCATGCAGACATTCAGCAAACTGCGTCAGGTAGATTTTCGTGAAGTTACATTTTTTACCGAAGCACATACAGCTGCCGACCTGAAGCTTCTGAACGAAATCGCCCTCCATCTGGGAAGCAAAGTATATGAAGCATCATCCGAGCAACGGCGATACCTGCACATTGCAGCAGTATTTGCCTGCAACTTTGCCAATCACATGTATGCCGTTGCCAGTCATCTGCTTTCAGCAAACGGTCTTCCCTTCGAAGCCATGCTTCCGCTGATTGACGAAACAGCCCGGAAAGTACACGAACTGCCTCCCGTCAAAGCACAGACCGGACCGGCACAGCGATACGATGAAAATGTCATCAACCGCCATCTGGAAATGCTGAAAAGCGAACCGCATTTGGCAGAGATATACGAACAGATCAGTAAAAACATTCACGAATACGCTAGCAATAAAAAGAAACCTTATGATAAACTACGATCTTACTAAAATACGTGCACTGATATTCGACGTAGACGGCGTGTTAAGTGCCGAAACCATTACCCTGCATCCTAACGGAGAACCGATGCGCTCGGTCAACATAAAAGACGGTTATGCCCTGCAACTCGCCGTAAAATGCGGACTACATGTTGCAATCATCACCGGAGGAAAGACAGAAGCTGTACGTAAACGTTACGAGGGCCTTGGCATAAAAGACATCTACATGGGAGCAGCCGTAAAGACCAAAGAATATGCCGAATTAATGGAGAAATACAATCTGAAGCCAGAGGAAGTACTCTATATGGGCGATGATATCCCCGACTACGAAGTTTTAAGTCTTGTAGGACTCCCCTGCTGCCCCGCCGATGCAGCTCCCGAGATAAAAGCCATCTGCACATATATCTCACACCGCAACGGAGGCTACGGATGCGGACGTGATGTAGTAGAACAAGTTTTGCGTGCACAAGGCAAATGGATGTCACACGAAGAAGCCTTTGGCTGGTAATATAAAAACAAACAATTATGCTCGAAAACCTGAAAAAATATAAGATAAAGCTGGCTTCCAACTCCCCACGTCGCCGGGAACTGTTATCCGGACTGGGAATAGATTATGAAGTAAAGCTTCTGCCCGGTATTGACGAAACCTACCCCGACACACTGAAAGGTGAAGAAATTCCCATCTACATTGCCCGCGAAAAGGCAGACGCCTATCGTCCGTCCATGCAGGCAGACGAACTTATTATCACTGCCGATACCATAGTCTACATAGATGGAGAAGTCTTAGGAAAGCCTAAAGATGAAGAAGAGGCTTGCCAAATGCTACATAAACTATCGGGACGCTCTCACCAAGTCATAACCGGAGTATGCCTTACGACTACCGAATTCCAAAAATCCTTTGCCTCAGTTACAGAAGTAACCTTCGACCAGTTAAGTGAAGAAGATATCCGTTTCTATGTAGAACATTACAGACCGATGGACAAAGCAGGTTCATATGGTGTACAAGAATGGATCGGCTTCATCGGAGTAACCGGTCTGAGAGGTTCCTATTTCAATGTAATGGGGCTTCCGGTACAACGATTGTATCAGGAGTTAAGGAAATTATAAACCATCGATTCCACGTCCGTAGCCAATGAAGTTCAGCATAACCCAAGCAACCATAGCAGATGCAGACGAACTGACATCATTTATAACAAGTATCTGGAAAAACATGGAACACCGGGAATGGTTTGCTCCAGAAGAAGACAAAGATTATATAAAGTCGCTATTGTCTACTTACACAGGTATTATATGGAAAGCCATTGAAACTGTATCAAGACAGACTGCCGGATTATTCATTGTCGTCTTTCCCGGAAAAAATTCCGAGAACCTAGGTTACGACATCGGACTACCTGAAGCAGAGTTGTGCAGTGTAGCACACATGGATACGGTAGCAGTGCATCCCAACTTCCGAGGTTACGGACTACAACGTTTACTTATAAGTCAGGCAGAAGAAGCCCTGAGCAAAACCCAATACCGTTATTTGTTATGTACGGTCCATCCGGAAAACTCTTTTTCACGCAGTAACATGGAAAAATTAGGATATACGTATATAAAACAAGCGTTGAAATATGGTGGACTACCGAGATGTATTTATCTGAAGAAAAGGACATAACTATACTTTTTTCAGGGTAAACTATATAA